>NZ_DAMAUN010000001.1:0-219755 GCF_032078915.1 Lacrimispora sp.
TGCTATGGGAATGAATCTTAATGATGCAAAAATAAAATTTTTCATAAAAAAGGACTTATACCGGGAACCTTCCAAGGTACAAGTCCTTATCTTACCATCAGATATTATTCCTCTCCCTGCGCATCAAATACTCCTACTGCGCTTATGCTGGAACAAACGACCACTACGACAACAAACAGGATCAGAAGTGTAAGTCCCCCGAAAAACCATATTAAAAAAGTCACTCCAAAGTCCTCAGATGTTCCCTCTGCCGGTAGGTTGGCCTCTGAAGCAGCAACTGTCTCGGCGTGAGACACCAATGCGGCTCCAGGTACAGCTCCTGCGAATATTCCCAGCATGAGAGCAATCATCAGACGCAGCATCGCCTTCCTCACCTTCATAGTCTTTTCCTTCATTAAAGTTTCTCCTTTCCATGCCCGTGCCATCTGGGTAATAGATACTTGCCCAATACAGCGGGGGCAGGTTCCCCCCTAAGGTATTTTCCCCTGCCAATTTTAAATCGCTGTATCTAATATAGCACAATCGGGCGAAAAAAGATATCCCTAAATCCAAGGATCCGCGTTCTATTCCTCTGCCATCACAAGCATCAATTCATTGCTTCTGGTAATAAATTTCGTCATACGCTCCGGTGTCAGGGAACCATGGCTGAGAGCTGCCAGATCATAAAGCTGTTCACAGATGGAGTTTGTGTGGGCTCCGTCTTTGTGTCCCAGTATATATTGCACCAGCTTATTGTTGTAGTTAAGAACCAGGGTCTCACCGCCTGCACCAAACATGGAAGGATCCATTCCCGGCATCGTATACATCTTCATCATTTCCTGCATGCGGCGGGATTCCTCAGATACGGTAATCATGGAAGATACATTTCCGTTCTTTAACTTCTCCACCTTTACTTCCAGATGTTCTTTATTTAATGCTTTGCGGAACAGTTCAGTCAAAGCCTCTGCATCTGCCTTCATGGCTTCCTTATCTTCTTCCTTTACTTCTTCCTTGAAGATGTCGGATAAATCAGAATTAATGCATAAGAACTTAACATTCTCATTCTTCTGTTCCAGATAGCCTACAAAGGGACTGTCAATATTATGGGTTAAATAAACCGCATCTATGCCTGCCTCTTTAAACATGTTGATGTACTGGCTCTGCTCTTTTTCATCGGAGATATAGAATACGCTGTTCTCATGCTTCTCCTTATTCTCCTCCAGACAATCGGAAAGAGTTAAATACTTGCCGTCCAGGTTCTTAAACAGGAGGGAATCATTGATCTTTTCCGCGAACTTTTCGTCTTTCAAGCAGCCGAATTTAATAAATGGATTGATGTCATCCCAGTATTTTTCATAATTTTCACGGTCTGTTTTAAACATACCGGTTAATTTATCCGCTACCTTCTTTGTGATGTAGTCAGAAATCTTCTTCACAAAACCATCGTTCTGAAGGGCGCTTCTGGATACGTTAAGCGGCAGATCCGGGCAATCGATCACACCCTTTAACAGCATCAGGAATTCCGGAATAACTTCCTTAATATTATCAGCAATAAATACCTGGCTGTTATACAGCTTAATGGTTCCCTCCAGGCTGTCATAATTTAAATTCAGCTTGGGGAAGTAAAGGATTCCTTTTAAGTTAAAAGTATAATCCATATTTAAGTGAATCCAGAATAAGGGTTCCTTGTAGTCATTGAATACCTTGCGGTAGAAGGACTTGTACTCCTCCTCTGTGCAGTCGTTGGGATGCTTGTTCCACAGGGGATTGATATCATTGACAGGTACCGGACGCTTGTTAATCTTATATTTTTCTTTGGCAGGAGATACCTCTACGACTTCCTTCTCACCATTTTCGTTCTCTTTTTCCTCGGTCTTTGCTTCCTCGAGGATGGTTTCGATAACAGTATCCTTATCGGTCAGCTCATCCTTTTCAATGGTCTCATACTGAGGCTCTGAAGATGAACTGGATAAATAGATCGCCACCGGCATAAAGGAACAGTATTTATCAAGAACCTCTTTTGCGCGGTACTCATTGCAGAATTCCAGGCTTTCTTCGTTGAGGTACAGCTTAATGGTGGTACCAGACTCTGTCTTGTCCCCTTCTTCCATCTCATATTCCGTACCGCCGTCAGACTCCCAGTGAACCGCTAAAGCGCCTTCCTTATAGGATAAGGTATCAATCGTAACCCTGTCAGCTACCATGAATGCGGAATAAAAACCAAGTCCGAAGTGACCGATGATCTGATCTTCATTGGCCTTGTCCTTATACTTCTCAAGGAAATCCTGGGCGCCTGAGAAAGCGATCTGGTTGATGTACTCATCGACTTCCTCCATGGTCATTCCAAGGCCATTGTCCTTAAAGGTAATGGACTTTTCATTGGAATCTGTAATGATCTCGATCTTAAAATCCAGATCCTCCGGTTTCTGCCATTCTCCCATGATTTCCAGCTTCTTAAGCTTTGTAATCGCATCGCAGCCATTGGAAACAAGCTCCCGGTAGAAAATATCATGGTCGGAATACAGCCATTTCTTGATAATCGGGAAAATATTCTCGCTGTTAATTGTTAAACTTCCTGTCTTTGCCATATTAGAACACTCCTTACTCTTTTTTCTATTTCAGTTCCATGTTTCCATGGAATTTTCACAAATTGTAAACGTATGGATCATACCTGCAAAGAATATTTTAATACGCTGTTATGGAAATGTCAATAGAAAATCAGCACTCAA
Organism: Lacrimispora sp.; assembly: GCF_032078915.1. Lineage (GTDB taxonomy): Bacteria > Bacillota > Clostridia > Lachnospirales > Lachnospiraceae > Lacrimispora. The sequence goes on from NZ_DAMAUN010000001.1 coordinate 2,709, forward strand.
TTAAACTGAGTGCTAATAATTCTATTCCTCCAGAAACGGAATCTCATTTTGTTTTAAAAATCCTTTAAACGCCTGATCCCATTCCTCATCCAGAGTCTTATCAAGGGTAAAGACAGAAACCGAGGTTCCTGTCACGCAGGAAAGCTTATCTTCCTCATAGCGGATATTTAGATACAGTCCCTTCACCTGATCAGGCGTAAAGGCAATCTGGCGGGAGGCAAGAAAGCGCTCTGTACCTTCCTTTGACATCTGCAGAATGATCCGGAAACTGACAGGAAGTCTTTTTCCTTTAATTAATGAAAAACAAAAAGGCTTCATCATAGCCCAGGTAGAAAGCTGTCCCGTATTCATTTCCTCCAGTTCCTCTTTGGAGTAATAAGCGGAACGGATAGTTCCATCGATGGTAAATGTATTAAAGGTAACAATAACAGCTTCCTTAGCAAGGAACTGGTCAAACACTTCTCCTACGAACAGCTTGGAGGTAAAGAGCTTTAGGTCCTCAATTTTCAGTGCGATCATGGCAACTTCTCCCCATTTTATAATCTCTATCCGTTTACTATACACCGGATCCTCCCAGACTGTCAACGCAGGAATTCCCACGATCTTCGCTATTCCAAACAGTTTTTTTCTGTGGTATACTTATTCACGTAAGCAATGAGCAGTGCAAAACAGGATTCCCTGGCTTGCACTGTGGACTTACCCTAACAGCACCACGCCCCAAAAAGCATGGGCAGAAAAGAGGAAGCGCCCTTCGGCCATACCATTATGCCCAAAAAGCATGGGCAGAAAAGAGGAAACCATATGAATCATATCAAGCAGTTAGAGACACTGATCGCCGCATCCGTTTCTCCATACCACTGCATTATGGCGGCAGCGGACCAGCTATTGTCCGCAGGATTTAAGGAACTGTCCCTGGCTGAACCCTGGAAGTTACAACAGGGCGGGTCATACTACATAAATGTCTTTGATTCCACCCTGGTCGCATTTACCGTAGGGGAAGAGCTGGGTGAAATACCGGCCCTTAAGCTGGCAGCGTCCCATACGGACTGGCCATGCCTGAAGGTAAAACCCTCCCCTGAGATCACTTCTCTGGGATACGGTAAGCTTAACGTGGAGGTATACGGTGGTCCTCTGCTGGGAACCTGGTTTGACCGTCCCCTATCCATGGCGGGCAAGGTCTGCGTAGCCGGAGCATCTCCCATGAAGCCTGAGACCATCTTTGTGGACTTTTCACGTCCCCTCCTTACGGTTCCCAACCTGGCAATCCACATGAACCGGGATGCCAACGATGGAGTTGCCATCAATGCACAGATAGACATGCTTCCCCTCATAACCCGGATCACGGATGAGTTAAGTAAGGAAGACTTTTTCTTAGAAGCTCTGGCAAAAGAGGCAGGTGTTAAAAAGGAAGATATTCTGGATTATGAGATCTGTATCTATAACTGGGAGCAGGGGACTCTCTTAGGCTTACAGAATGAATTCTACTCTTCTCCCCGCCTGGATAACTTAACATCCGTACAGGCCTGCTTAAGCGGGATCATGGCCGGACCATGCAAAAACGGCATTCATGCCATCGCCCTGTACGACAATGAGGAAATCGGAAGCCATACCAAGCAGGGAGCTGCTTCCGCCCTGATGGAACGCATTCTTGAAAAGATCTGCTTATCTCTGGGTTATACCAGGGAAACGTTCCTAAATGTTCTGCTTAGCGGCTTTTTGCTGTCCCTGGACGTGGCTCATGCCATTCACCCCAACCACGGGGAAAAATGCGATATTAAGAACCAGATTCTCATGGGAGACGGAGTCGCCATTAAGCTGGCATCCAGTCAGGCCTACGCCACCGACGCTTCCAGCACCGGAGTCATTGAAGGAATCTGCCGAACAAATAATATTCCTTATAAAAAGTTCTCCAACCGCTCCGATGTGAAAGGCGGTTCCACTTTGGGAAGCATTTCTTCCGCCCTTCTTACCATGCGGACGGTAGATGCAGGCGTGCCCATACTGGCCATGCACTCCGCAAGGGAAGTCATGGGCACGAAAGACCAGGAAGCCCTTGTACATCTGGCAGAGGCCTTTTTCCAGGCATAATTTTACCGATCCTGCTTCCAATAGAGAATATCCACCATATCCCCCGGCGAAATAACCGATCCCTGTTTCTGGTCAATGATGCAGTTTGAACGGAGCATTTCGGATAAAACGGAGGAATGGTGGTTTCTGTCAAAGATATGGACGCCCATCTCATCGCTGAATGCCTGGACAAACCGCCTCCTTTTTGCCGCATTGGCATTTCCCTCTACCACCATACGTCTTATTTTTTTCCAGGAAAGAGAATCATCGCCAACCATCCTGGCCATGACAGGCCAGAAGAACAGCCGGAAATTGACCATGGCTGCAAAGGGATAGCCGGATAAGCTGAGGATAAGCTTCTCCTTGTACCGGTTAGCCATGACAGGCGTACCGGGCCGCATATTCACTCCATGAAAAAGCCGTTCGGCCCCCATTTTTTCCAGTGCCTCCGGAAGAAAGTCCTTCTTGCCCACGGAAAGAGCGCCGGTTGTGATAATCACATCTGCCTGGCCGATTCTCTCATCCAACATGCGGGAAAAACCCCTGGCATCGTCAGGGCAGATTTCCATAAAAGGAACCTGGACTCCCTGAGCTTTCAGCTGGGCAGCGATGGCATAGGCACTGCTGGGATACACCCCCACCTTTCCTAAGGGACTGGTGAGCGGTACAAGCTCATTTCCCGTTGAGATTATGCCCACCTCCGGCTCTTTAAGCACCGTAATTTCCCGGATTCCCATACTGGCTAAAACGCCGATATGCCCTGCGCTCAAACGGATCCGGCGGGGGATCATGCACGTTCCTTCCTGGAAGTCCTCTCCGATCCTGCAATAGTTCTGCCAGGGTCTTCCCTCCACATAGATCTCTGCCTGTTCCTGGCCATAGTCCGTATCTTCCTGGCGTATCACACAGTCATAGCCCTCCGGCACCACGGCACCGGTCATCACCCGAACCGCCGTACAAGGTTCTGCCTGGATGGAAAGATAATCCCCTGCACATATTTCTCCAGCCACTTTAAATTGGATTGGCGTTTCCCTTGAAGCACCTTTTGTATCCTGGCTTCTGACCGCATACCCATCCATTCCTGATTTGGGGAAATGGGGGACAGGGAAAGGCGCTGTCACATCCTCTGCGCAAATTCTTCCATAGGCAGATAAAATGTCCAGCTTTTCTGTTTTTGTTTCTATTTTAACGCTGTTCACCAATAGGTTAACGGCTTCTTCTAATTCAATCAATCAGGCTCCTCCCTCCTAATATAACGATATAAAGGATAAAGGGGCTGCTGCGAAATAGCATATTTTGCAGCCCCTTTTCTTAATCACAGGATTAAGCTCGTTTTACAGACACCGCGCAGACCTTGTATTCCGGAATGCGGGCGATATCATCGATCACAAAATTCGTGATTTTATTAACATTTCCGTCTGCGAAATGAAAGGTCATAAATACTTCGGAAGGCATCATCTTATCTCCTACCACCGCCCTGGATTCAATTTCACCCCGGCGGGAGGATACTTTGACTTTGTCTCCGTCCTTAATTCCCAGCATGGCTGCATCCCCCTGGTTGATCTCAATATAGGAATCTCCGCAGATTTCATTTAAGCCTTCGGTTCTGCCTGTCATGGCTCTGGTGTTGTAATGGTAGAGCATGCGGCCCGTGACCATCATAAACGGATAATCGTTATCAGGCAGTTCCTTGGACGGCCGGTACTTTGCCGGATAAAAATATCCAAGGCCCCGTGAAAATTTACCAACGTGCATGATATAAGTTCCTTTGCTCTCTTTGTCCAGGCAGGGCCACTGAAGTGTTTCCCCCCGGTCCAGCCTCTCAAAGCTGATGCCTCCAAAGGCCGGAGTTACACTGGCGATTTCATCCATGATCTCAGCCGCTGTTTTTTTCCCGCAGGGATATCCCATGCGGTTCATCACATCATAAAAGATATCCGTGTCCAGGCGCATTTCTCCTTCCAGAGTCACCGCTTTGCGTACCCTCTGCACCCGGCGTTCCGTATTGCTGAAGGTTCCCTCCTTTTCCCCATAGCTGGTTCCAGGCAGTATCACATCAGCATACTGGGCCGTTTCTGTCATAAACAGCTCCTGCACCACAAGAAAGTCCAGGCTTTCCAGGGACTTGGCAACGTGGCCAGTATCCGGATCCGTGACCATGGGGTCTTCTCCGAAAATATAGAGCCCTTTGATCTTCCCTTCTATTGCTTCCGGCAGCACCTGGGTGGACATGAGTCCGGTGGTTTCACTTAAAGGGACTCCCCATGCTCTTTCGAATTTTTCCCGGACCTCTTTGTTTGCCACCTTTTGATATCCCGGGAAATCATAGGGCATACAACCCATGTCACAGGCGCCCTGTACATTGTTTTGTCCTCTGAGAGGGTTGATGCCGCAGCCTGATTTTCCTATTTTCCCGACCACCATGGCCAGATTGGATAGGCTCATAACACCTTCTGTTCCTGTGGAATGCTCTGTGACGCCCAGGCAGTAAATGATAGGAGCTTTTTTCGCCTTGGCGTACATCCTTGCGGCTTTGCGGATATCCTCTGCATCAATATGGCAGATCTCTGCAACCTTTTCCGGCGTATAATCTTTCACGATTTCAGCCAGTTCTTCAAATCCTTCGGTCCGTTCCCTAATATAGTCCATGTCCGCAAGGCCTTCCCCTATGATAACATGGATCATTGCATTGGCAAAAGCGATATTGGTCCCTGCTTTGATGGGCATATGAATGACTGCATCCTTAACTAAATCGATCTTACGCGGGTCCACCACAATAATCTGCGTGCCCCTCCTGATTGCCTGCCGGATCTGTGTGCCGACCACAGGGTGAGCTTCAGTAGGATTGGAGCCTATGAGTAAAATAAGGTCAACATCCTCCGTAATGTCCCGGATGGGATTTGTCATGGCTCCCGAACCCAGGGTCGCAGCAAGGCCATGGACGGAGGCTGAGTGACAGACTCTTGCGCAGTTATCTACATTGTTGGTTCCAAAAGCGGCCCTCATCATTTTCTGGAAAACATAATTGTCCTCATTGGGAGCCCGGGAGCAGGAAAAGCCGGCATTGGCATCCGCTCCATAATTCTTTCTTATTTCTATAAACCGGCTGGCGATTAAGTCCAGGGCTTCGTCCCAGCTGGCCTTCTCAAATTTTCCGTCGCGTTTGATAAGAGGATGAGTGAGACGGTCTCCGGAATGAATGAACTTATAGGAGCCGAATTTGCCTTTTACGCACAAAAGTCCTCTGTTTGACGGTCCGTCAGCAGGATCAACCCCTACGATCCGGTTATTCTTCACCAAAAGATCCATTTGGCATCCTGTAGCGCAATGGGGACAGGTAGTCCGTATCTTTTTAACCTCGAAGGCTCTGTAATGCCTCTGTTGATCTTTAGAGGAAAGAGCCCCTGTGGGACAGTTTGACACACAATTTCCGCATGATTCACAAATGGACTCTCTCCACGGAAGCTGATAGCTGGGGCTCATGCGGGTATCAAAGCCGCGGTTGGAAACGCTGATGACATCACGCCCCTGCAGCTGCTGACATACTCTGGTGCAGCGCCGGCACATAATACATTTTTCTGGATGGAAGGAAAAGAAAGGATTGCTGCTGTCCGTTTCATACGTCCCTACTCTCTTTCCATAGGGGAAGCTGGTTTTTTCCACACCGTATTCCAGACAGTAATCCTGGAGCCTGCATTCCCCGTTGGATGCGCAGTCAAAGCAGCTGAGCACATGATTGCTCAAAAGGAGGTCCAGGATAAAGCGCCGGGATTTTACCACCCGTTCCGATCTGGTGGATACTTTCATTCCAGGAACACAGTGCTCGGAGCAGGAAGGGACCAGCCCTCCCTTTCGCCCGCCCTCGATTTCCACCACGCACATCCGGCAGGAACCATCCGGTGCCAGTTCTTTCATATGACAAAGAGTTGGAATCTCAATATCCAGTGTTTCACAGGCTTCCAGAATGGTGGTTCCCTTTTGTACGGCAATGGTGTGCCCGTCGATTTCCAGTTCAATCATAGAGTTGTTTTTCTCTGTTTCTAACACAGTATTCTCCTCCTTCTCCATTAACTGATACAGGCTTCGAATTCATCTCTGTAGCCGGCTAAGGCAGAATTCACAGAAACTGATACCGATTGGCCAAGTCCGCATGCGGACAAATAAGTAATATGTTCCAGCATCTTTTCAAGTCTTTCAAGATCCCCCGGCCTGCCCTTATGACGCTGAAAATTCTGGAGCAGTTCTAAAAGCCGCGTGGTTCCCAGCCGGCAGGGCGTACATTTGCCGCAGGACTCATGGACAAAAAATTCCATAACACTTGTGATATAGTCCACAACGCTTACGCTGTCATCCATCACCACGATGGCGCCGGATCCCACGGACAGCTTATGGGACCAGAAATCTCCGTAATCATACAGACAGCCCCTGATCTGCCCGCTGGTTCCGATGGCACCGGATTGACCTCCAAAATGGCAGAATTTAATGGGCCTCCCTGTAGAGGTGCCGCCTCCGTATTCCTCACTGTAAAGTATCTCATCAAGGGGCGTACCAAGCTGAATCTCATAAATTCCTCTGTTTTTAATATGCCCGGATAAACAGATGAGCTTGGTACCGCCCCCATCCTTTGTGCCAAGCTGTAAAAATGCTTCTCCTCCCATATTGATAACAGCCGGAACACAGGCGAAGGATTCCACATTGTTGACCAGCGTTGGCTTTCGGTAAAGTCCCACATCAGCCAGATGGGGAGGTTTCACCCTTGGACGCCCGGTTTTTCCCTCCACCGAATTAAGAAGCGCCGAGTTCTCACCGCAGACATAAGCGCCGCCGCCGGAAACAATGTGGAGATGAAAGTCAAACCCGTCAATCCCCATGATCTTATTTCCCAGATATCCGGCTGCCATAGCGTTGCTTACCGCCTGATGGAACACTGCCTGGATGTGGCGGTATTCCCCCCTGATATAAATGTAACCGTCGTTGGAACCGAAGACATATCCGGCGATCAGCATGCCTTCAATAATGCTGAGAGGATCCTTTTCTAACAGCAGCTTATCCTTAAAGGTGCCGGGTTCCCCCTCGTCAGCATTGCAGACGATGTATTTGGGTGTATCGGTGCTGCCGTATAGGTGGCGCCATTTACGGCCTAAGGGATAGGCTGCTCCGCCTCTTCCGCGAAGCAAAGCGGTATCCAGTTCTCCTAAAATATCCTCCCTGTCCATTGTTACGGCTTTTTGCAGTGCTGCAAAACCGCCGTATTTTATATATTCATCAACGGAAGTGGAATCCGTCATTTTTCCCACTCGTTTTAAAAGGACCGGTTCTTTCATTGCCATTGTGTTTCCCCCTTTCAGCCTATACGGCTATTTTGCCTCTGCGCAGGTCATCAATCAAAGCAGATATTTTTTCGTCGCTGAGATTTCCAAATACCGTATCCTTGATCTTAATGACCGGACCAATGTCGCAGGCGCCCACACATGGAATATAGTGGTAGGCAAAAAGACCGTCATCTGTCATCTTACCCATGGGTACGCCAAGCTTTTTCTCCAAGGATAAACACACCTCTTCCGAGCGGGAGAAATGACAGGGCGAGCTGTTGCAGATCTTTAAGACATATTTAGCCTGAGGTTTATCTTTTAACATGGCGTAATAGCTTACAATTTCATATACCCTGGTTTCGGTCATATGCAGCTCTTCTGCCACCATGGCCGCAGTTTCTTTGTCAATATAACCTTCTTCCGAAGCAAATTGAAGATCAATTAAAATTTCCAAAATGTTTTCCTGCTTTGCTCCATCCTGCCGGATGATCCTCAGCTTTTCTTCCCTTACTCTTGTATCCATTGCAATGACCCTTTCTTTCATTTTAATTTTACTTCATATTCCGTTTTGACATTCTCTTTCTGCCCATACATACAGAAGCAGGGAAGGGCAAAAAACAGTGCTCCGCCAATGGCGTTGCCGATAAAGACAAACACCGTATTCTGCAGGTAATTAAGCCACGTGATCGAAGACTCACCGGAAAAGATTGCTGCCGGAATGACAAAAGCGTTTGCCACCACATGCTGAAATCCCAAGACCACAAAAATCATGATAGGGAACCACATTCCCACCATCTTTGCGGTAAAACCCTTGGCGCTGGTCGCAAACCATACAGCCATGCAGACAAAAATGTTGCAGCCGATAGCAGAAACCAGTGCCACCATAGGCGGATCGCTGATCTTAGAGTTAGCTACCGCCATGGTTTTTGCCAAAAAGGCTCCTTCCGTCAGTCCCACAAAATGACCGAACGAGTAGGCGACGATCATACTTCCAACCATATTCCCAGCCATGACCACCGCCCAGTTATAAGTTAAATCCCAAATAGAGATCTTCTTCTGGAACAAACCGATGGCCATGGTCATCATATTTCCGGTGGCTAATTCTCCTCCAACCAGCACAATCGCCATGAGCCCCATGGGGAAAAGGCAGCCTCCGAGAAATGTTGCAAAGCTCCCCCACTGGGCAGGCATCGTTCCCTGTACACGTATGCAGGCTAAAAAGCCTTCTGCGATAAAGGAACCGCCAAGAATGGAAAGTAAAAACAATTTCATAAAAGACAACTTCTTTTTTATTTGGGCCTTATCTCCCAAAATATCCAAAACTTCTGCCGGACTAAAAAAACCCATGTTCCCCCCCCCTATGTAACTTCATTCATTTTTTTTGCTGTTTTCTGGTTCCAATTTTGTACATCTTCCGGTGTGTTTAAATTTACGGTAGCGTTCATTTCCGAATCGCTTAAGCAATACAGCCCCACATTCAGGGCCGGAAAAGCACTGCGAGGCTTGAGCTCTCCTATCTCCATTTGCTTTTTAAAAACAGGAAGGCAGGACTTATGGTAAAAGGCAAGCAAAGGCTCTAATTTCCCCTGATGACTGCAAACCAAAACCTGTTCCTCTTCCAGCTTCCGGTACATCCGGCCGATCAGCCCAATATCCGGTAAAGGCATATCGCAGGCCATAATAAAAACATATTCCGTCTGAACCTGCTCTAAAGCAGTACTTATCCCGCCCATGGGACCCTTTTCCATATAACGATCCTCTAATATGCGAAACTCTGTAAAATCTGGCTGGCCGACAAACTTGGCTTTTGTATTGCTGACCAGAACCACCTGTTCAAACAGGCTTTGCAGCTTCCCCGCTGTCTGCAGCAGCAAATACTGCTCGTCATCCATCAAAAATGCCTTGTCAAAACCCATTCTCCGGCTTTTGCCTCCGCATAAAATAGCGGCCGTTACATTTTCAATTTTTTTATCTGCACTTTTGAAAGAAATCACCTCCTGTTTTTCTCTTTTTATGAAACTCACCGGACATTAATATCTAAAAAATTTTTTTAGGTAATAAAATATTTTTAGGTTGTTTTTTATATTAACACTCCATTGAGCATATGTCAATATGTACAAATAAGTATAACGGTTGTATATTATTTTGTTTATAATATATAAATGTGTATTATTTTATTTTTTTCTTGTTATGTTTTTCTCAATTTCTTCTCGTCGTATTCCTTGCTTTTTTCAGGCAATATTTATAATTGTGCCATTGAAACACAGAATGCCTGACTTTTTACTGGTTCAACAAAAAAAATTAAGAGAAAGTATTCTGCACACGCGGCAGCGGAAGCGATGCTGTCCTTAACATCGAAAAGTTATTTTGTTAAATATATCACGAATTTTCGCCGATTTTCCCCGTGTTTTCCATGTTGTACCCATGTTAGGAACGTGTTATAATAAAAATAATGTTGCACAGAATGATATTGGTTTTACCAAAAAAAGGCAGCAATTTATGAAAACGGAGCATATATGAGTACAGAAAACAAAACATTTCTGCAAGCCAGACATATGGTACTAATCGGGGCGACAGGACGGAACAGCGGAAAAACAACCCTGGCACTTCAGATTATTCATGCCTTTAAGGATACATTACCGGTTGTTGCATTCAAGCTGATAACCATAAGGAACCATGGGGATATATGCCCAAGAGGAGGACAGGGCTGCGGGATCTGCCAGGGACTGAAAGGTTCCTTTGACATCACGCCGGAGACCGGTACCGGAGCAAAAGATACCATGCTTTTAAAAAGGGCCGGAGCAAATCAGGTTTATCTCATCCGGGCCTATAAGGAAAATTTAAGAGAGGCTTTAGAGGAAGCGCTGAAACTGGTTCCAAAGGACGCCCTTGTTCTATGTGAATCCAACAGCGTACGACTGGTGGCGGAACCTGCTCTCTTTGTTATGATTCAAAGCAGCACTTCTTCCCGCGTTAAACCTACCGCTGAGGCAGTGATGGAGTACGCAGATGTAATTCTTCCACAGGATGAAGGTTGCTTTGAGAATTTTGTTCAGGGGGAATTGTATCAGAAATTAAAATCGAATTTTACAGAACTGAACCAATAAAATGGGAGCCGGCTTTTCAAAGCCCGGCTCCTAAACCTTTTATCGGGACCAATCATACAACAGGCCCCAAGTAACTTAACTCAGCTTAAATCATTAATAATCACCTTATCGTTCTTAATTATTTCGCGCTTACTCGTACCAAAATTAATTGTGGGGAATCAATATCAAACTATCAGAAAAGAGATTAATTTGCTTTCCTGCCGTATTCCTTTGATTCTCATGTTATTCAAGCAACTCAGAAATCATTTTTTTATAGTTATTAGTAAAAGCTTTCGTAATAATGTAATGCTCCGTTTCTTCCAGTTTAACAGTTTTAAACCCTTTATCATCAATTTGGTATATCGTTGCATTAGGAAATGCCATTAAAATAGGAGAATGTGTTGCAATGATAAATTGTGAATTTCTCTCAACCAATTGATCGATCAGGCAAATCAAGCTCATCTGTCTGGAAGGTGAAAGTGCCGCTTCCGGTTCATCCAAAATATAAAGTCCATTACCGCCAAATCGATTCTTAATTAGCGAAAGAAAACCTTCTCCATGGGACTGTTTATGCAAAGATATTCCTCCATAACTATCTAATAATCGAACATCGCTGTCAAGCTCATCAATATTTGTAGATACATTATAAAAGCTCTCTGCCCGGTAAAAGAAACCATCTCTTGCTTTAACATGGCTTTTTGATAAAACTAAATAATCTGATAATTGAGAATGTGTATCCTTCGTCGAGAAATTAAAGTTCCTTGTTCCACCTTCCGGATTAAATCCAGATGCAATGGCCAGGCTTTCTAAAAGAGTCGACTTACCTACTCCATTCTCACCCACAAAAAAAGTAACATCTGTAGAAAATTTCAATTCCTTTTGTTCAGTTAGTTGTTTTATTGCAGGTATATTAAACTCATATTTAGAATCATTATATGTCTTTTTCTTATTAAAATAAACAGATTTAATGTATATCATAATCAACCCACCTATATCGAAACAGAAGATCCTCTGGTAGCTTTCCCGAGAAAAATGATACATATTTATATAACTTAAGTATACTTTTTCCTCCCCTTACAGTTCAAAAAAGGGGAAATCATCTCCCTGATTTCCCCTTCCCTCTAATGCGTTTCCCCCATGGTTTCCGGCGCCACTGCCCGGCTGGTTTCCAAAGGAGAATCAGAGGTCTTACTTCCCTCCCAGTACCGGTAACCAAATACGCCCCCAATCGTCAGGCAGACCAGCAGAAACAAAGCAAGCAGAATGCGGAGAACTCCTATAAGGATCTCCCTTCCCCGGTTTCTTCTGCGCCTGCGGCTGCGGCTGCGTCCTCTCATCCTATCATATTCTTCCGGTTTCATCTGCAGTTTTCCCCATCCTTCCCCTATGGTTAGTCAGAAAAATACTTCTTATAGATCTCAAAAAAGTTCGTGGTAGTTGTCTTATCATCTTTTGAGAATTTTACATCTTTCCATATCTCATTGCTGAAAGTGATCGGATTATCTTTCTTAAACTGGGAATAGATCTGATCAAAGGCTTCCTTTTTCCGTTTGCGGTACAGCCCGGCTTTCCTCTCCTGGGTGGCGTCCTGATCATAATCATTTACGCACCGGATAATATAGTATTTGCCATTATCCTCCACCACCTGACTGATCTGACCTGCAGAAAGAGAAAAGGCAGCCTCCTCATAGGGGCCTGGATTCTCCCCTCTGCCGATTTTGTATGTGGTAACAGGATTCTCTGAATATTCCCTGGCAAGTACAGAAAAATCAGCCCCCTCGGCTTCTGCCTGTAAAAGCACAGTCGAAGCTGCATCCACATCAGACATAACGATCTGATCCACCTGGATCACTTTGGCTTCGCTGTCACTGATCTCCAGATTCATATCCTTTGTCAGTTCATCCACTACCTTATTGGACAGGTAATATTCCTCATACATCGTCCGCACATCCGTTTCGGAGGATCCCATATAGGAAATATCTTCCTTTGTCAGGGAAGAAAAGTATTCTTCCGATGCTTTACGGACTTCTTCCTTTTCCGCACTGGTCAGAGTGACTCCCTTATTCTTAGCCAGGAGATTCATCATTTTCATTTCCTGAAGAAATTCCTTTACCTGATCCACCAGATAGGTTTCAAAGGTCTGACCGCCTGGTAAGTCCACTCCCCAGATCTGATTGGTATAAATCTGCTGATACCGGTTCCTCTCCGTAGCCACGATCACCATGGATTGGGACAGCGTATACGCCTTTGTCTCCAAAGATTCAGAAACAAGGGGGATATTAGCCCTGCATCCGGACAGCAGAACAATTGCCGCTGCAGCAGCCAGAAGGACTTTTCCCATAATCTTAAATTGTCCTTTCATGAGCATCCCTCTTTTCACGCCGCTTAAAGCAGCTTCAATATTTTCAGGACCCCGTCGTTGACGTTCGTGTCCGTCCGAAATCTGGCTGCCGCCTTTACCTCTTCCCTGGCGTTTCCTACGGCAAAGCTGTAATATGCCTGCTTTAACATCTCAATGTCATTTAACTGATCGCCAAATGCCATAGTCTCCTCCGGCTTGATCCCAAGACTCTCCTGAAGAAGCTTCACCGCCTGCCCTTTGTTAATTCCCGGTCTCATACAGTCCAGCCACATATCTCCTGCTATGGTCATCTTTAGGCGGTCCGCATATTCTTGCCGCAAGGTTCTGGTATGGGCCTCCACATCGGTCTTGCGGTACACGGAGACCTTGATGAATTCGGATTCCACCTTAGTTAAATCCTCTACCTGCTTCACATGGAACTTGTAGCCGTTTATCATCCAGTCCAGGAATTCCTGGTTGTCTGTCTCTGTATAAATCACATCGGGTCCGCAGATCATGACATCAAGTCCAGCCATATTCCTCACATCCAGTACCATATCCATAACCGTCTTACGCTCAATGGGGTTGACGTACAGGCTTCTGCCATGACAGCCCACATAAGCGCCGTTATCCGAAAGATAGAATACCTTTTCCTTGATGGGTTCAAATATGGATTCAATGCTGAGCCACTGGCGTCCGCTGGCCGCGGCAAACTGGATCCCCTTTGCCCGCAGCTTTAAAATCACATCATAAAGCTCAGGATTCAGCTCGTTGCCTCCATCCGTCACAAGAGTCCCGTCAATATCCGATGCAATCAGTTTAATCATACCTTATCCTCCCGTTCAAACATCTGCTTTATTTCCTGGTACACACGTCCTACAGGCAATCCTACTACATTATTATAATCGCCGTCAATCCCTTTAATAAAAGCTGCGAATTTTCCCTGTATCCCATAGGCCCCGGCTTTATCCATAGGCTCTTCACTGTCTGTATAGGCTCTTATCTCCTCATCAGACATGGGATAGAGATGAACATCGGTCTTTTCCACAAATGTCCTGACTTTATTTCCAGAACCTCCACAATACACCAGGGTGACCCCTGTATATACCTGATGGGTCCTTCCTTCCATCAGGGAGATCATCCGGTAAGCGTCCTCGTGGCTGACCGGCTTGCCCAGAATCTCACCGCCTGCTGCAACTACAGTGTCCGCTCCGATGACATAAGTCCCCAGCTGCCTGCGGCTGGCCACGTCTTTTGCCTTCTGGCAGGACAGCTCCATCACCGCCTCTTCGGGCACATTGGTGGTAATCTTCTCCTCTATGGTGCTGGGCACGATTTCCGGCGTTATTCCGATCTGAGCCAGAAGCTCTTTCCTTCTTGGCGAAGCGGAAGCCAATACAAGCCTTTCTATCTTATTCATCCCTAACCTCCATGTTACTCTTTCTGATTTTATAATAGAATAGACGTAAGCGTCTATTCTTGTACTGCATTCGCCAAATGACGCAAAAGCGAATTTGGCTCATTGCTTTTATGGTATGAAATAGCAAATAAGCGGGACCCTTATCGAATCCCGCCAATCATCAATAAACTTTCAATCGTCCGATCATGGACGTATCATCATCGTCATAGTCATCCCGAAGCTGGATCCTCATGGTGTATATAAAATCTGCCATATAAAAAATCAAAAGGCCCATTGCCACCAATCGTTCAAAATCCTCCGGTATCATCCCTGCCATCTGATTGACAAATCCGTTTAGGAAGCGGAAATAAAAAATTCCCAAAAACCCCCATGCAATGCTGCTCTCCAGACAGATGATCCCTTTGTAATTAAACAGCTTCCGGCTATAATCCCACCAGAAGGAACCGAACAGCCTTATCATCATGTGAGCGGTTAAAAGCTCCATAAAGGTTGCCATAGCCATAGAGGCGAAATAAAGATGAACCGGATTGCCTGCAAGAGGCTTAAGCAGGATCATCGCTCCCGTGGCACCAAATCCATAAATGATACAGAACGGTCCATGTCCAAATCCCCGATTCAGCACAGGCCTTTTATTCTCATAACTGAGTACGGAACATTCAAGAAGGTATCCAAGAAAACTGAACAGGAAAAAACAGTTTATCCTATGATAAATTGACATATCCATTTTACCTCCAATTTTAACAATTTTTGAACTTGTTAAAGTATATAATGGATATCTTAAGAAATCAAGGACTATTTTCTTACGATTCCCAGAAAATTTTCTTCTTTATTCCCATAGATGCAAGGTATTTGACTAATAGAACTGAGAGATAAACAGCGCCAGCGAGATTCCTAAAATTGCACCTGCCGCCACCTGAAGCGGAGTATGTCCTACATATTCCTTTAATCGTTCCTGTAATATCTCTCCGCTAAGCTCAAATGGATTTTCCAACAGGATGCTGTTTAACAGCTTGGCCTGTTTTCCTGTTTCCCTGCGTACTCCCATGGCATCATACATGACAATCATGGATAGGACAAAGCAGACTGCAAACTCAAAAGAACCGACGCCATAGCGGTAAATGGCGGCGGTCGATAACGCACAGACCGTTGAGGAATGGGAACTGGGCATTCCCCCAGATCCCACAAGCCTCTCCGGATTAAAGTTTTTGTTAAGGGCCAGGTCAATGATCGTTTTTAAAACCTGTGCAACCAGCCAGCCGGCAACTGCAGTAATCAAAACCTGATTCCCAAGTATATCTTCCCAAAATGTCATGGTTTCCTCCGTATTATGCAGCGCTCTTCTTTCCAAATCCGTATAAGATCCAACGCTTGAACCTGGCCATTGTTTCAATCAGTCCGCAAAATTTATCCGAATAAATAATCACCATTCCCTCCCGGCTCTTTGGGGGGATGGGGGTCAGCGGCCACATATGGCGTAAAATCATATCTTTTTCTTTTTCTGTTAAATCAAAATGTTTTACTGCATTATTAAGTGCAGTCCGGGGATGAGTAAAACCATGGAAACGTTCCCCTGTTTCCTTTGCATGAGTATGCCAATCATACAAAAACATATCATGTAGGAGGCCTGCTCTTGCGACCTCAGCATAATCCCAGCCCATCTTCCTGCAAATACAGTAGCCCATATAGGACACCTTAATGCAATGAGCCTTGCAGCTTGTGTCTCCATGCTGCATATAGTTATCCATGGACTGGAATACCGGACTATCTATAATGTCCCTGACACAGTCCATATAATCTGTATCTTCACAATAATCTTCCCGTTCTACCCAGGAAGAATCTTCTGCCCATCGAATTGCCTCTTCTTTTTCTTCTCGGGTTAAATGCATGCTGTCCATCCTTATTCAAACGCTTCTTTCCTGATCCATGGCCGGCTTAAACGCCAATCAGCCAATCATAAAGTTCTTGATATTTCATGGCTGAAGTTTTCCATGAGTAGTCCTTTGCCATGGCGCGGTCTATGATCTTGTTCCACTCACGCTTCTTATCGTAGTAGACCCCCTCCGCGTACCGGATAATCCCTAACATCTCGTGAGCATTATAATTAGAAAATGAGAAACCGGTTCCCCGGTTCTCATATTCATTATACGGCTCAACCGTATCTTTTAAACCACCGGTTTCCCGTACAATGGGTACGGTACCGTACCGGAGAGCCATAAGCTGGCTCAGTCCGCATGGTTCAAACAGGGACGGCATAAGGAACGCATCACAAGCAGCGTAAATCTTATGGGACATTGCCTCTGAATAATAGATATTGGCGGAAACCTTATCCTGGTACTTCCACGCATAATGGCGGAACATATTCTCATACCGTTCTTCTCCGGTGCCAAGAACTACCAGCTGGATATCATCACTGCACAGCTCATCAATCACGCACTGGATCAGGTCCAGTCCCTTTTGGTCTGTAAGTCTGGAAACAATACCGATTACAAACTTCTTCTCATCCGGATTCAGTCCAAGCTCCTGCTGCAAAGCCCGCTTGTTCTTCACCTTTTCCTTACGGAAATTTTTCAAATTATAATTCTTTTCAATATGCGGATCGGTATCCGGATCGAACTCCTCATAATCAATACCATTGACAATTCCCCGGAGGCTGCCTGCCCGTGCACGCATCAGGCCATCCAGCCCTTCTCCGTAAAACGGCATCTTGATTTCTTCCGCATAGGTATCGCTGACCGTAGTTATGGCATCGGCATAAACAATACCGCCCTTTAACAGATTGCCATCTTTATATGCTTCCAGCTTATCCGGAGTAAAGTAATAATCCGGCAGGCAGGTAAGCTTCTGTATCGTCTTTACATCCCATACGCCCTGGAACTTTAAATTGTGAATCGTGATTATGGATTTCATGTTCCTGAAAAAATCTCCATCATGAAACCGGTCCTTTAATAAAACAGGAATAAGGGCGGTCTGCCAGTCATGACAGTGAACCACATCCGGCTGGAATCCGATAACCGGAAGCGCTGACAAGGCTGCTCTGGAGAAAAAGGAAAACTTTTCCAGGTCATGATACCAGTCCCCATAGGGCTTGGGACCATTATAATATTCTTCGTTATCAATAAAGTAAAAGGTAATGCCTTCATGAACATACTGAAGAATTCCCACATACCTGTTTATGCCCAGATAATCCATATAAAAATGGTCAATATAGGTCATCTGGTTCCTCAGTTCTTCTTTGATACATAGGTATTTGGGAATCATGACTCTAACATCGAAATACTCTTTATCGAAACACTTGGGAAGGGATCCCACAACATCTGCGAGACCACCTGTTTTAATAAAAGGTACTGCCTCTGATGCAACGAATAAAATCTTCTTCATCCAAAAACCTCCCTTATCCTTTTCCCGCTGGGGTATAGTCGATTTTTATTTAGTATACTGCATTTTAAAGAAATAAGGAAGTATCAAAAGTTACAAATTAGGAAAGTTTTTTATAGTCCAGTCTTATCTTATCGGCAATTAAAGCAATAAATTCAGAATTCGTGGGTTTTCCTTTGCCGGTGCTTACCGTATATCCGAACAAATCATTGATGGTATCCATTTTCCCTCTGCTCCAGGCCACCTCTATGGCATGGCGGATCGCACGTTCCACCCTGCTGGGAGTTGTCTGATGTTTCTTTGCAATGGAGGGATAAAGTATCTTTGTGACAGAGGTGAGCATTTCCTGATCCTGTACGGAGATAACAATGGCGTCCCTCAAATACTGGTAACCTTTAATATGCGCAGGAATGCCTATTTCATGAAGCATCTGTGTTACATCATTTTCTAAGTTCTGTTCCATGTATTCCGTTTTATTGACATAAGGTTTTACTTTTTTCATCCCCTGTAAGCTGGGAGTCTTCGACTTTCTCTGTCCTACCCTTCGTACCTTATCGACGATAATATCCTTATTAAACGGCTTCATTATGTAGTAATTCGCTCCCATTCGGAAAGCATCTTCAGTAATATTCTCGCTTCCTGCTGCTGTGACCATAATAAATGACGGTATCTTTGTGACAGCGCCATTTCCGCGCACCCGTTCCATAACTGTTATTCCGTCCATTCTCGGCATAATCACATCCAATAAGACAACATCAGGATTTGTTTTGAGGATCATGTTATAAGCGTCTTCGCCATTATCCGCTCTTCCTACTACGTGAAAATCCTCCTCTCCTTCCAGTATATCATTCAGCAGATTCAATGTCTGCAGGTTATCATCCGCAATCGCAATACTAATTTCTGACATATTGATACTCTCCTTCTGATTCTTCAAATATAGATTAAAACTAGTGTAAAGCCATTATAGTCTTGCCCTAGCTTATGCCGCAATGGGATTCTATCGCATTATTCGACAAAAGGAACTTGTTTTTAAGTTGAATTTAAAAGTATTTTTTTCCTTTGTTACGTCGAAGGTCGAAAAGGCTTACCCCGGTCCCAAACCTTGAAGGTCCTTTGATTCTCCACCGGTGTTGAAAATTGATACTCCTTGTCGGCAAAAAAATTCCGAAAATTTCCATCCCATGAATCTTATATTATCACATTATAATTACCTTGAAAAGCACATTCTATAAAATATGCTATTTTTTGTAACTTTAATTTCTACATTTCGACTATTAAGAAAAAACATTTAAATGCATTTATTGTGAAATACTTCCGAAAATATTCTATTTTGACTGAAATCCGTTGTAATTATTACTGTTTTGTCTGAAATGTGAAAAGAAAAGAACGGCACCGTAAATAGTTACGATTCTGTTCTTTTCTTTCCTGGCCTTTGGACTCAGTGATTGATCATGTTTTCGATGAATATCCCATACCCTCTTGTTGAGTCCTGGATAAACACATGGGTTACGGCTCCGATCAATTTTCCGTCCTGTATAATCGGGCTTCCTGACATCCCCTGCACGATTCCGCCGGTCAAAGCCAAAAGATCCGGGTCTGTGACCTTAATCACCATTCCCTTGCTTTTATGAGTGGTGGAATAATCCACACGCTGTATCTCAATCTCATAATCCCTCACCTTTCCGGAAACATCGCTTCGGATGTAGGCCGTTCCCTTCTTCACATCCTGCCGGTAGCCAATGGGAATGGCATCCTGCACCATACTCTGTTTAAACCTGTCATTTACGTTTCCAAATATTCCTTCTTCTGTATTGGCGGTAATCGTTCCCAGGGTGGATCCTGGTCCATAATAGATGATCCCGCTCATCACTCCCGGCTTTCCAAAGGTTCCCTTTTCAATTCCAAGAATCGCTGTCTCATAAAGGGCTCCATTGGTGATCTGAACCACATTGCCGGTATCACTGTCGCTGATTCCATGACCCAATGCACCGAACTGTCCGTTCATGTCCACATAAGTCATGGTACCAATTCCCTGAGTGTCATCTCTGACCCAGACTCCCAGCTTGTAGGTTCCGTCCTCTGCCTCCGTTGGATTCATTTTTACATCAATGGTTTCCCCGTTCCGTCTGATTTTCAGCATTGCTTCTGTGGCGCCTATTTTGCTCAGCTCATTCATCAGAGTTTCCTTGTCCTTAAGAGGTGTTCCGTTGATGGCTTCAATATAATCCCCTGATTGCAGTATCCCAAAAGCCGGTTCTACAACCATTCCGTCCTTTTTTGTTACATCACCGGTACCGATTACCATGATACCGTCGGATTTTAAGTAGATTCCAATAGGTGTGCCGCAAGGAATGGCATACTTGGTATCTACTACATTCACCTGTATGTCCTTTAATTGGATCCATCCAAACAGCTTTAGCCCCAGCTTATAACTTCCCTGGTTTTCCGAATATAAGGAAAAGGGCTGGTTTACCTGAAGATGGATCTTGTCGGAAGGAATATTTGATCCGTTATTTAAGACCACTTCCTCGCTGTCAGAAGACAGCGTCACATCAAAAGGCATGGAGAAATGAAACTGCTCTTCTTCTTGTGCAACGATATTTAACTTGTCGGGAATTACCCGTTTCATATAGAACCAGGAAAATCCGATGCAAAAGATCAGGCTGATCCAGAACGCTCTTACTATAAATTTATGAAATTTATTTTTTCCCATCTCGCATACCTCCTTAGGTGAATGAAAGGAGACAATTTTTTGCTCCTCTCTTAGTATGTGAGAAATTAATTAAATCACACTGTCATATTTTAGTTGTAACTATTTTCTTTCGGTGGCAGCTATTGCAATAAAATGGATAACTTTATTAGCCTTATCATCCGTCTGACTGATCATCTTAAATTCAATAATTTTAAAAAAAAGATGTGATACATATTCTTTATTTACTCTTATCATCTCCGTTTTTTCATTGATTAAACAATAAAAAATGATTTATAAGCTTGTATAACACATTGATGAAAATTGCTTAGTTAGAGAGTTTTATGCTGATTTTATTTGTTTTCTTTCCCTTCTTTCCCAAGAGGTATCCCATGACCCCTATTACTTTTCTGCAAATAAGGATTCATCTTAAAATTGTGTAGAATTATTGCAGGAATTATTGTATAATTTTCTAATAAATAAGAAACTGATACGAAGTAATTTTGTTTTTATAGTTTTATAAATAATTTAAAGATGGGATAATTAAGATATCATGAATGCAGAACAGATGTGGGATAAATTTGTATCGAAAAGTCAAATTGAAGTAACGGAACATCAGTCATGGGCGTTTGGTGCCGCACCCGATGAACTGGCAGAATTAGTATTAAGAGGCATTAAAACCGGAACAGCCTCTGCTTATCCCTTATATGAAGCAGAAAACGAAGCACTGCCAAAAGCAGGAGACTATAGCGTAATTCTTGACTCAAAGGATGAAGCGGTATGTATTATTAAAACAACGAAAGTTACCATCGTCCCATTTCGGGAGGTAAGTGAGGAACATGCCGGGAAAGAAGGCGAAGGCAATGGTTCATTGGAATACTGGAGAAAAGTACACGTTGAGTTTTTCAGAAAAGAACTGTCTGAAACCGGAAAATTATTTCATGAAGATATGCCAGTCGTATGCGAGGAATTTGAATTAGTTTACAGGACTTAACGTTTGGGTTATTGAAAAACAAATAAGCGGAATGACTGTTGCGGAGGGCAATTAAATGGCGGTGGAAAATCAATACTTATCAGATGTAGAAACGATATTATCTCATAAGCATGACAATGGGGCTGATCTTTGGGCAACTCCCGATAAACGGCTTTTGAAAGGATCTCCGTTTTCGACTTTTGACAGTGTGCTTTATTTATCGGAACTTGGAATGCCGCCGGAAGATCCTGTTTTAAAAGCTGCTGCTGATTTAATTTTCAGTGTATGGCAGGATGACGGGCGTTTTAAGATATATCCCAAAGGAAGTATTTTACCATGTCAAACGGCAATAGCTGCCAATGTATTGTGTCATTTGGGGTATGTTTCTGATGGCAGAATTCAAAAAACCTTTCACCACTTTTTGGATACACAATACAAAGACGGAGGCTGGCGCTGCAATAAGTTTTCATATGGTCGCGGGGAAGAAACGGAGTATTCCAATCCAAAACCTACACTGAATGTGCTTGATGCCTTTCGTTTCAGCGATTACCGAAATAAAGAACAGGCGCTTGATAAAGCGGTAGATTTCCTGCTTGAACATTGGGTCATTCGTAAACCCATCGGTCCATGTCATTATGGTATTGGAACGCTGTTTATGCAGGTTGAATACCCATTTCGCAATTACAATTTATTTGAATATGTCTATATTTTATCTTTTTATGACCGTGCAAAAAATGATAGCCGTTTCCTGGAAGCATTTGAATGCTTGAAATCAAAAACAGTTGACGGTCAAATCATCGTTGAGCGCGTGGTCCCTAAACTGGCTAAACTTTCTTTCTGCAAAAAGGGAGCGCCAAGCACATTAGCTACAAAACGGTATCATGAAATCTTAGAAAATCTCAATAAAAAATAATCATTTAGGCTGTCATTCTGAAAAGAGAAAAGAGTGGGGGCGAATAAAAAATGCCGCAATCCTGCAAAAACATAGTGTTCATGCAGCTTGCGGCATAACATGTCTGACGATGATGAAAAATTCGAAAGCGGTAAATGAGCAGGCGAATAGAAAATCCAAAAAAATCATTTTGCTGACGCATACAAGGGATCAGCTGTGCGAACCATATCGGCGTATTCTTTTTTCAACCCCTCAAAAGCATTCTCAACTTCTTTAAGTATCTCCACATGGGCTATAAACCCTTTCCCTTTCGGCCCATATCCGTCTGCATTGTCTGACAATCGGGGAATCTCGCCCATTAACAGGGTTATATACCTGTCCATATCCCACATTCCCCATATCTCTTCTTCAAAAACAAGTTCCGAATCCCTTATAATCACACGGGCACGGTAAATGGCATAATTAATGATAATCACATCTTCAGCAACATATTTCCGGAGCCCTGCTTCCATTCGATGCTGCATAGATGCATCCTGCGCGAGTATTATACTGTTGAAGGAGATGTTGTTTTCCTTCAGCAGTTCCAAAAGATATGTTATATTGTTTCCGCAATTTGTAGAATTACATTCCAGAAAATCTGCCTTTAATCCATAACGGTGTTCGATATATGCTTCAAATATCTTTGCTTCCGGCAGACCGGCCGTCTCTATATCAGGGAATTCTTCATGCATCTTCAGGCGCAGGGTTTCCGTTGTATGACCTGCCCCGCCTGCAATGATGTATTTTTTTGCTATCCCCTTTTTCATTGCATGAGCCAGGATATCCCCGCCGCAGAGAATGCTGCCGCCAAAAAGGACCATGACGTCTGCCTGATCTATTCCATATTTTTTTCTCAGATCCTCTGATGTTAATGCAGGAACATCCCTCTTCCCACAAAAATCACCTAGAATGTTTATACATTCCGCAATATATTTCTTCAATGATTAATCCTTTCAATGCATCAATGGATAAGATAATTTCTAAGGAACAAAAGCAAAAGCCACTGCCAAAAAGATAGCCGGAAGCAGATTGGCAACTTTTATCATCTTTCCCCAGATAAGGTTCATGCCCACGCAAAAGATCAGGACGGAACCGGTTAAGGACAAATTAGACAGAGCCTGGGCCGTCATAAAGGGTTCGATCAGTCTTGCCAGAAGGGTTATGGTTCCCTGAAACAGGGCAACCGGAACAGCCGAAAAGATGCACCCTTTTCCCAGGGAAACAGTCATGACCAGAATGATGATCAAATCCAGGAGAGCTTTGGCAGCAAGAATTGTATAATCTCCGGAGATGCCATCCTTGATGGCACCTACCACTGCCATGGCTCCGATACAAACCGTAAGAGAGGCCGTTACAAATCCGTCTACAAATTTTGCATCGCCGCTGCTGTTTGTTATTCTTTTAAGCCACTCTCCAAACCGCTCCATGGCTGATTCAATGTTCAGCCACTCTCCAAGAAGTGATCCTATGAAAAAAGATAGGATGAGCATCATTGTTCCCCTGCCGGCAAGCTCTCCCTGCCGGATGACAAGCATTTCTTCCATAACGCCTTCGATTCCAAGAAACAGCACACATATCCCTGCTCCGCTCATCAGCGTGCGCTGGTAACGCTCCTCCATCTTCTTTCCAAAGAGAAGGCCTCCCAAGCCTCCTGCCGCAATCCCCGCCACATTTATCAGTGTTCCAAGTCCAATCATGTTCTCATACTCCCAGACGTCTGCCTTCTTTTGCCAGCCGCTTCATCTCTCTTGCATTAGCTCTCACTGCCTCGGTTATCTCTGCACCTCCTAAAAGCCTTGCCAGCTCCTCTACCACCTCTTCCCCGCTTAAAGGGTGTATGGAAGTGGCTGTACGGCCCTCTTCCACCGTCTTTGCAATCTCGTAATGGCTGTCAGCCATGGCAGCGATCTGGGGCAGATGGGTGATGCAGATCACCTGATGGTTCCCGGCAATATAGGCCAGCTTTTCCGATACCTTCTGGGCCGTACGTCCGCTGATCCCGGTATCGATCTCATCAAAAATCAAAGTAGGAATGTCATCGGTATCCGCAAGCACAGTCTTAATGGCCAGCATGATCCTGGACAGCTCGCCGCCGGAAGCTACCATGCCCAAAGGCTTTAAAGGCTCTCCAGGGTTCGTGGAGATCAAAAATTCAGCCTCGTCAAAGCCGTTCGCCGTATAGTGGCCAAGGCGTGAAAATTCCATGGAAAATTCCACATCAATAAAATTTAAGTCCTTAAGACCTTCCTTTATTTTTTTTGTCAGTTCCTTGGCTGTATTCTTTCTCATTTCGGATAATTGACCGGAAAGAAGCTCCAGACGGTCCGAAACCTTTTGGAGTTCTTCAGCGGTCCTTTTTCTGGCCCCGTCATAATCCTCCAACTCTTCCAGGCGTTTCTGCTTTTCTTCCAGATTTACAAATATCTGACTTAGGCTTCCTCCATATTTTGCTTCAAGATTATGTAGAACATCAAGCCGCTCTTCCATCTGCCTGTATTCATCTTCGTCAAAGGACATATCATCCATGTATGAGGTTATTTCCCGGCTGATATCGCTTAAAATGGAATCGGCATCAAATAACTGATCCCTTATGGCAGAGAGCCTGTCATCATAGGAGGCAACCGTTTCCACCTCTTTTAATGCACGGCTGATGAAATCCGTATCCACGGCGGAAAAAGCCATGGAAAGGCTTTCGGATATCTTTTTTGCATTCAAAAAAAGACGGTATCTGGAGGTCAGTTCTTCCTTTTCCCCTTCCTTTAGCCCGGCATTTTCGATCTCTTCTATCTCATAGCGGATAAAGTCCATTTCCCTGAGTCTGACTTCCTCGTCAAGCTGGAAGGCGGAAAGCCTGTCTTTTAACCGGACGTATTCCCGATAAGTATCTGCAATATTCTCTTTTAGCTTATGGGACTTTTTCTCCTGGTAGCGGTCCAGAATCTCAAGATGTTTTGATTTGTAGAGTAAAGACTGATGTTCATGCTGTCCATGAATATCGATGAGAAGGCCCGTGATTTCCCGCAGCTTTCCTGCGGTTACGGTTTCATCATTGATTTTGCTTAAACTTCTGGAGGGCATGATCTTCTTTGAAATGATCACCGTGCCGTCTCCATCCGGATAGACATCAAACGCCTTTAACAGGCGGACTTTCCCCGGGTCACTGACCGTAAAGATCAGCTCAATATAGGCGTATTCTGTGCCCTTTCTAATGATATCCTTTGGCGTTTTGCCCCCCAGGGCAATGGTAACCGAACCGATAATAATGGATTTACCGGCTCCGGTTTCACCGGTCAGGACATTAAAGCCCTGTCCAAATTCCACATCGGCTTTTTCGATCAGGGCTAAGTTCTTTACGTGCAATTCTGAAAGCATGGCGGCCTCCTTTATCCCGTAATGAGTTTCTTTAGTTTGTCCATCATAAGTATGGTATCATCGGCGCTTCGAATGGCGCACATGATGGTGTCGTCTCCTGCAATGCAGCCCACCATCTCACCGAAATGAAGGGCATCAAGAGCCGCCGCCACTGCCATGGCCATGCCGGATACCGTCTTAATAACCAGAATATTCTGCGCCATGTCCATAGTTAAAAAGCCATCCCGCAGGATCCGGATGTATTTGTCACTGAAAGAACCCTGGTTTTGAAGTACCACATACCTCTGCTTTCCTGACTCAGACTGAACCTTAGTCAGCTTCAGCTCTCTGATGTCTCTGGAAACCGTCGCCTGAGTGACCGCAAAGCCTGCCTGATTCAAATAATCTGCCAGCTCCTCCTGGGTTTCAATCTCGTGTTTTCCAATAAGTTCCACAATTTTGCTGTGTCGTTCCAGTTTCATAGTGTCCCTCCCTATATACCAGCCATCTTGTTGCGCAGGTTATCTAAAAATGATATGTTTTTCAGTTTTATCAGAATGGTTTTAATATCCGACCGGCGTATCTCGATACAATCGCCTGGATAAAGCTCCGTGGTCGTATCTCCGTCAAATACAGCCGCCTGGCTTATGCCCTTCTTCCCCGTCATCTCGATCTGGATCCAGTCATCTGCGGAAAGGACGATGCTCCTTGTCCCCAGGGCATGGGAACAGATGGGAGTCAGGACCACCATTTTGGAATCCGGGACAATGATGGGGCCTCCTGCAGAAAGATTGTAGGCGGTGGAACCGGTGGGTGTTGCCGCAATAAGCCCATCAGCCCGATATTCATTTAAAAATTCCTGGTTTACATAAACCTTAAACTGAAGCATCTTTAATTGCTCGCTCCTGGTTATGACGATTTCATTTAAAGCAATATCCTGGCAGACCTCTGTTCCCTTGCGGTAAATACAGCCGTCCAGCATCATCCGTTCTTCCAGCTTATAATCACCTGCAAGAAGGGCAGAAAGAGCATCATTGATATCCTCCGTGAGGGATACCTGGGTTAGGTACCCAAGGGTTCCCCGATTGATCCCGATCATGGGGATATTCCGACCCGCCAAGTCTCTGGCCGCCTGTATCAGGGTCCCGTCGCCGCCTAAGGTGATCAGGCACTCCGTTTCTTCCGGCACCATGGCAGCATCGGTATAATGGCTTTTCCCCTGCCGCTTTTCCTGGCCTTCTCCCCCGATCAGGCAGACCGCCCCATGACCGGTAAGATAGTCACGAATGGCTTTCGCAGTCTCTCTGGCCCCTTCTTTGTCAGGGTTCATGATTACATAAAAATATTTCATATAATAACTCCTTACCTGCAAGGATACTCTTAATCCGCTTTTGCTGCCTGCTGTGACAGGCCGCTTTTAGTTTCCTGTTAAATTCCCATGGGCCTCTTTAACGATCTGTTCCGGATCAAGACCGCATTCCGGGAATGTCTCTCCTGACTGATGATTTTTCAAGTGCAGGAGATACTCAATGTTCCCTTCCGGCCCCTTAATGGGGGAATACTCCAGATGAAGCGCTTCAAACCCAATGCTTACTGCATGGGAAATGACCATCCGGATCACTTCCAGATGAACGGATTTTTCCCTTACCACGCCCTTTTTCCCCACTTTTTCCCGGCCTGCTTCGAACTGGGGCTTTATAAGGCAGACGACCTCTCCTTCATCCGTAAGAAGGGCTTTTACAGGTCCTAATACCTTTGTCAGGGAAATAAAGGAAACATCAATAGAGGAAAATTCTATTGGGTCGGCCAGATCTCCAGGAGTGACATAACGGATATTGGTCTTTTCCATACACACCACGCGTTCATCGTTCCTCAGCTTCCATGCAAGCTGGCCGTGGCCCACATCCACTGCATAAACCTTAACGGCTCCGTTTTGAAGCATACAGTCTGTAAAACCGCCTGTGGAGGAGCCTACATCCATGCATACTTTTCCTTCCAGAGTCACGTTAAAGTGAGTCATGGCTTTTTCAAGCTTTAAACCGCCCCGGCTCACATACCGCAGAGTGCTTCCTCTTACCTCGATGTTTGCAGTTTCCTCAAATGTGGTACCGGCTTTGTCTTCCTTATCTCCGTCTACATAGACGATCCCGGACATAATGACAGCCTTGGCCTTTTCCCTGGATTCAGCCAGTCCCCGTTTTACTAAAAGCACATCCAAACGTTCTTTCATGCCTTTTCCATTTCCCTTGTTTTATCTTTATATTTTTTCCATTCTGCATTCTGGCGCTCCGTATCAAGATATTCCTTTTTGAGCCGCCATATGATAGAATTGCTGTCAATCCCCAGCCCCTTCCGGAGCAGGGATACGTTGCCATGCTCCACATAGGCATCCGGCAGGGCAATATTGATTACCTTTACATGCGGATAGTGCTCATGGATATAAGCGGTGACCCCGGGACCAAAGCCTCCCTGAAGGACATTTTCTTCCATGACCGCAATAAGCCAGTGATTCTTTGCCAGACGGTCCACCAACTCCCGGTCAAAAGGCTTCACAAACCGGCCGTTGGCAAGAGTACAGTTCCAGCCTTCTGCCTTCAGCTTTTGCCTTACATGCTCCCCTGTGCTCACCATGCTTCCTACTGCCAAAAGAGCAATATCCTTTTCCTCATAGAGCATCTCGCCCTTGCCGTATTCAATGGGAGCACGAAAACTCTTTAAGCCCTGGTAAGCCTCTCCTCTTGGATAGCGCACTGCAAACGGGCCATCGTAGGACAGGGCAAACTCCATCCCATCCATAAGCTCCCATAAGTTTTTCGGCGCAAACACGCTCATATTTGGGATGGCTGTTAAAAAGGATAAGTCAAAAATCCCCTGATGGGTCTCACCATCACTTCCCACAAGCCCTGCCCGGTCTATGGCAAAGACCACAGGCAGATTCTGAATGCACACATCATGGAGAATCTGATCAAAGCCGCGCTGTAAAAAAGACGAATAAACGGCCACAACCGGCTTTAAGCCGCCTGCCGCCATTCCAGCCGCCGAAGTCACCGCATGCTCTTCTGCAATTCCCACATCAAAAAAGCGGTCAGGATACAGATGGGAAAACCGCTTTAAGCCTGTTCCATCCGGCATGGCTGCCGTTACCGCCACGATTCGTTTATCCTGTTCAGCCAGACGGCAGATGGTTTTGGAAAACACATCCGTATAGCTGGGATTATTCTTCTTTTTCTTCGGCTCCCCGGTGATGATATCAAAAGGATCAACTCCATGGAACTTGGAAGGATTCCTCTCGGCCAGGGCATATCCCTTGCCTTTCTGGGTGATCACATGGACCAGCACGGTATGGGGAAGCTTCTTTGCTTCCCGCAGGGCCCTGGAAAGGGCCTTTATATTATGGCCGTCCACCGGACCAAGATAGGTGATCCCCATATTCTCAAACAGCATTCCAGGTATGAGCAGCTGCTTAATGCCGTTCTTTGTCCTGCTGATCTTATCAATGATCTGATCTCCTACAACCGGAATCCGGGACAGCACGTTGGTCACATGCTTCTTTAAGTCCAGATACCCTTCACCGGTACGGATGCTGTTTAAATAAGTAGACATGCCACCTACATTTTCTGAGATGGACATGTTGTTATCGTTGAGAATGATAATAAAATTCTTGTTCATTCTTGCCGCATTATTTAAAGCTTCATAGGCCATGCCGCCTGTTAAGGCACCGTCTCCGATTACAGATACCACAAAATGGTCCTCTCCCAGCACATCTCTTGCCTGGGCCAGTCCAAGTCCGGCTGAAATGGAAGTAGAGCTGTGTCCGGTATCAAAGGCATCACAAGGACTTTCCTTTCTCTTGGGGAAGCCGCTCATGCCGCCGTATTGCCGCAGGTCGTCAAAATCCTCTCTCCTGCCGCTTAATATTTTATGGGTGTAAGACTGATGCCCTACATCCCAGATAACCTTATCCTTTGGAAGGTCAAAAGCCAGGTAGATGGCCATAGTCAGCTCCACCACACCTAAATTGGAAGCCAGATGGCCGCCAGTCGTGCTTATTTTCCCTACCAAAAAGTCACGGATCTCCTGACTTAAAATATCAAGCTCCTGCTTTGACAGTTTTTTGATATCCTCAGGCCCGTTTATTAATTCCAGCATCATATTCTTATCAGATCCTTTTTAGCCTTATCGTTAAACGGCTTACTTTTCCCGGTTCACAAGTATCCGAATCAGCGCTTCCAGGAATTCATTCTTCCCAGGAAGCTCATGGAGGCAGGAAATCGCTTCTTCTGATATCCTCTCCACATCCTGCTTCGCCTTTTCAATTCCCTCCAAGGTTACATAGGTGGTCTTATGGTTCTTTTCATCACTGAGCACAGACTTTCCAAGAACCTCATCACTGCTGGTTAAATCCAGGATATCATCCTGAATCTGAAATGCAAGCCCCAGACAGGAAGCCATCTTCTCCACCAGCTCCAGCTGTTTTTCATTCCCACCGCCGAGAACGGCTCCGATCATCATCGCGGCCTCTAAAAGCGCCCCGGTCTTCAACCGGTAAATGAAATCAAGCTTTTCCCTTGGAACAGGCTTTCCTGCAAGCTCCACATCAACGGTCTGACCGCCTATCATTCCATAAATTCCTGTTTTTTCTGCTAAAATCCCCATGCACCTGGCAACCAGGTCCGGCCGATCTGACATGGAAAGGGCTTTTGCAGCTGTCTCCATGGAGTAAATCAGCAATCCGTCTCCCGCCAGCACTGCCATGTCATAACCAAATTTAACCCAGGCTGTAGGCAGTCCCCGGCGCAGGGTATCATTATCCATGCAGGGAAGGTCATCGTGAATCAGGGAAGAGGTGTGAATCATCTCAATCGCCGCCATAAAAGGCTCAATCTCTTTCCCCTTACCGCCGAATAAGCGGTATGTCTCCTCCATCAGCATGGGACGAAGCCTCTTTCCTCCGGCACGAACGCTGTAATCCATTGCCGCCAGCACCGTACTCTGATGGCCCTCCACAGGAGGCAGGTAAGTTTCTACAACAAGCCTTACTTCCTCTGTACGGGCTGAAAACATTTCTTTATCATTCATGTTCCTCACCATTTTCCTCTAACACGATAATCTTTTTTTCCACTTTATCTATTTTTTCATTGCAGAACTTTACCAGCTTCATGCCGGTCTCATAATACTGAAAGGATTCCTCCAGGGAGCATTCTCCGCTTTCCAGTTTTTTAATGAGCTCTTCCAGCTCTCCAAATGTCTCTTCAATCGTTTTTTCTTTTTTTGCCGCCATAAATCCGTTTCTCCTTATTACCTGTCTCCACGAATGCCCTCCCGCTGGCTGCCAAATAAGCCGGGTTGTGCCGGGGCAACACGGGAAACCACCGCCTCCATGCTTCCATCCCTAAGCCTCAGCCCAATTCTGTCACCGGCTTTTACCTGCTTCACGGAATCAATCCGCCTGTCTTTTCCATCAGTTACAAAACCATAGCCGCCTCCCATCCTCTTAAGAGGGGATTCTGCTTCCAGGCGGCTGATGAAAATCTCCAGCCTGTGTCTGTCCCTGACCGCCTGCTTTTCTATAAGCTGTTTTATGTGAAGCTTTTCTTCTTCCGCCTTTGCCCGGTATGAGGAAGTCTTTGACAGAATCAGGCTTTTTAGCTTGTCCTGGGTATCCACAAGCCTTTGCCGGCATTCATGGATACTGCGCTTTGGGTCATGCAGTTTCAGCTTTAAGGCGTACTGGTTCCCATGAAACCGGTAGCGTTCCAGCTTTCTTTCCACAGTCCTTAAAAGGGTATGACCGTACATTTCAACCTGTTCCTCAAACTTGCTGTGATCAAATACCGCAAGCTCTGCGGCTGCAGAAGGTGTGGGGGCACGCATGTCCGCCACATAATCTGTAATCGTCACATCGGTTTCATGGCCTACCGCAGAGATCACAGGAGTGCTGCAGTTAAATACAGCCCTAGCCACAACTTCCTCATTAAATGCCCATAAATCCTCAATGGAACCGCCGCCCCTCCCAACGATCAGGACATCAAGTCCCATCTGGTCCAGGGTTTCGATTCCCTTTACAATGCTTTCCTTTGCACTCTCCCCCTGGACAAGAGCCGGGTAGAGATAAAGCTGCACATAAGGATTGCGTCTGGTCGATATATTTATAATATCCTGGATAGCAGCTCCGGTGGGAGCCGTCACGATTCCTACGGTTGTCCCGTACTTTGGAATCGGTTTCTTATATTCAGGAGAAAACATCCCCATTTCTTCCAGTTCATCACGCAGTTTTTGGAACCTTTCAAACAGATCACCCATTCCTTCTTTTGTGATCTCCTGGGCATAGAGCTGGTATCTTCCGTCCCGCTCATAAACCTCCACGCTGCCCTTTACCACCACCTGCTGTCCTTCCTCCAGCTTAAAAGCAAGACCCTTCCTGTGTCCGGCAAACATCACTGCCGCCATAGACGATTTCCCGTCCTTTAAGGTAAAGTAAATATGGCCGGAGGTATGGTATTTACAGTTGGAAACTTCACCCTTAACGGATATCCGGGTCAGGGCGAAATCCTGGGCAAACATATTCTTAATATAGGCATTGACTGAAGTAACGGAATACACACTTGCCATATCTTACACCAGCTTTGCCAGGACTCCGTTAATAAAAGCCGGAGCTTCATTCCCGCCGTACTTTTTAGCCAGTTCCACAGCCTCATTGATGGCTACTTTTTCCGGCACATCTTCATCAAATAATATCTCATACAAAGCCATGCGCAGAATAGTAAGTTCAGCCTTACCCATACGTTTTGTCTTCCAGCCTTCGGCTACTTCGTTGATCTTTGAATCCAGTTCAGGGATTCTGACCATAACGGACTCTGCCCTTTCTCTTAAATAAGCAGCATTTTCTTCACTCATATCCACATCATGGATGATCTCTTCTACGCCCTCGGCGTTTAAATCATCCTCTTTTGGTTCCTCAAAATATTGTATAAGCTGCCCGGTCTTCTCCTCTGCTGGATAAAAATCCGCACAAAAGAGCATTTTAAAGCAGTGTTCGCGCATTTTACTTCTGGTCATTTCCCATGGTCCTCCTATTGGTGATTTTCTGGACATTTGGAATTATTATACCTTACCAGGGTTTTTTATACAATAGAAACTTTGCTATTCTCCAAAAACCTCCGGATATTATCAAGCACTTTTTCGCTCAAAATTCCAAAGGCCTGCCTGGTTCTCCCTGCCGAAGCATTGACACAAAACACCATGGGGTGTTTTAAAAGTTCCCCGTTTCCGGCAGCTCCTGCCGTATCGCAGGCAAACCGGTTGTCTCCCGCATCCAGCCAGTTTTTTAAATCTTCCGGTTCAAAGGCAGGTCCAATGGACGTATTAAACAGGATCTTTCCATTCCCCAGCTTCTGGAATTCCTCTTCGTGCAGCAGGATCACGTTCTTATTTAAGCAGGTAAATACCACTTCGCTGCTCTCTAAAAGCTCTCCCAATGGACGATATCCGATTCCTTTTTCCTCGTACTGTGGTTTTCTGCTCCTGCTGTAATAGGAAACATCTGCCCCAAGAAACTTTAAAGCATTGGCGATCATGCCTCCGGAAACACCCATTCCAACAATTCCTATCTTTAATCCGGTAATCTCTACCGGCATATCCTTCCACATGGGCCTGTCATATCCATGAAGAAAGCGCACCAGTTCACAGATTGCATATTCCACCACTCCAACATCGCCGTAATCGCGGATTCCCATAACTGTAATCCCATGCTGTTCTGCATAGGCAATGTCAACGTTTGCGCTCTCCTTTGAATAAAGGCTGCAGCACATCCCCACATATTTGATTTTAGGACATCGTTCAAAGACATACTGACTGATCCTGGAGGTGTAGCTTAAAAGCACCCCATCCGCATCACCGATTCTCCTTATGATCTCTTCGTCATCACAGGGAATATCCTCGTACATCACCACCTGCTTCGCATACCGGAAAAGCTCTTTTTCCGCTTCTTCTACCAGACTCACCGGCTCTATGGCTACCAACTTCTCAAACATCTTCTTATCCTCCTGTCAAGCTATATTCACAATCTACGGCCTTACCTGCTCACAGTATGCCCCGCTCTGCCGGGCATAACCGAATAGCAGCTGTCGGTTAAAAAACGATTGGTGATACAATATTCTGCAGGACAGCCACTACACTCCAGCCGGCAATGGCGCTGGTGCTTGAATAAATATCCACAACGGCCTTCACGCCTTCAATTTCCGCAGTGATCTTATGGTCATCCCCAATCATTCCCGGAACGCTGTGAATATTCACCCTGGTTTTATCCGGCCCCACAGTTGCCAGGGAAGACGCTACCGCAACATTCACCTTTGTAGGAAGAAGTCCGATCGCCTCTTTTGCATTGCCGTCAAACACCATGGTGCTTTCCTCATCGGTCATTAAATGTTCCTCAAAAAGAGGTGTATACATTAAGGATCCCGGACCTTTTCTTGTCTCAATCCCGGCTGTGGCCTCTCCCATGAGAGAAACCGTACGAAGCACGTCAAAGCCGCCCACCGCTCCTGAAGCGATGTATACCCTGGTATTATGTTTTACGGCCGTGGCCTTCACTCTCTCATAAAATTCTTTGTCCGCAAAGGCGCCAATGGACAGAACGATGAGATTACAGCCATTTGCCAGAATCTTCTCCGCCATGTCTCTGACAGAATCCCCAGATGCCGCCTCGGCGATGTAATCCGGTTTTAATTCCAGCAGTTCATCGATCCCTGTGCAGGAGCTGCAGCCACTTTTCTCTGCCAGGGCATCTGTCTTTTCCTTTGTCCTCCCAAGGATCCCCACCAACTCATACTCTGGCAGCAAACCATCGTTCCATGCTCCGGCAATAATTTCTCCAAGATAACCGTTTCCAATAATTCCAAGTCTAAGCTTATTCATGCTTTTCTCCTTTTAGTAATTTTAAAAACATTAAACTTCATTATACCTGAAATCAGAAGGACTTTCAAGGAGTGCAGGCCCCCAAGACTCAAAGCTGGAATGCAAACTGATTTTTCCCTTTTCGCTTTGCCAGATATAATGCCTGATCCGCCCGCCTTAATATGGCATCGTATTCCGTCTCATGCTCTCCTACCAGGGTGATTCCAATGCTTGCATGTATGGTTCCGGAGGCATGAAACGCATTTAATATCCGTTTCGCAACGGCCTCCGGCTGTTTCCTTCCGCTTAAGCCGTACAGCCAGATGCAGAATTCATCTCCGCCAAAACGGACAATCACATCCTCTTTTCTTGTACAGGCGCTTAAAATCTGTCCTGCCTGGGTTAACACCAGATCTCCTTTATGATGGCCGAAGGTGTCATTAATTTTCTTAAAATCGTCAATATCAAGAAACATGCAGGCATAAAACCTCTTTTTCCCTCCGCCTTTCAGTCTCTGTTCCACCAGCTTTCTGGCTGTTTCTCTGGTGTAAACGCCTGTTAAATAATCCTTTTGTGCCCGCTTCGCTTCCTTTTTCCGTAAATAAATAATACAAATAATAAGAAGAACTGTACAGGCCACCATACCCGTTGAGCTTGCAATAAAGACTTTTGACAGTTTTCTGATCTTGTAAAGAGCACCCTCATAGTTTTCTGTTTTCACTATGGAAGCCACCATCCAGTCTTCAACTCCCGCAGGCTGATAATAAAGAAGCTCCCTGCTGCCCTTGGAATAATAGGCGGCAAATCCGGAGTCCCCGCTCTCCGCAGTCTTTTTCATCTGCTCCAAAGATTGTCCGTCTCTAAATTCCGTGGTTCTTAGCATATCATAAACATTGGTATAAGCTTCATACCCAGGGCACGCAGCCACCAGCTCTCCGGACCTTGTAAAAACCAGACTGGCACTGTATGGGCGTAACTCTGTACTGTTTAAATACTTCCCCAGTTCTTCAGCGGTATACTCCATACAGACCGTCCCCCTTGCCTGTCCATCCCTAACCACCGGAACGGACAGAGCCATCCCTGACTGACCCTTAAAGCCCTTGGAGGGCAGCCTGGATATGCTGTTTCCTCCCTTTACCCCCTGGGATTCATGGATCCCGTAATACATAATTCCCTGCCCGCCTAAAACTCCAATTTCCGATCCCTCCGGCAGATCACCAAAAGCAGAGAATGCCTCAAGCACTTCAAACCTTTCCCGGATCATTCCCTGAAGATAGGTAAGTACTTCCTCATTCTCCCTTTTTAAATCCTGGTAAGTCTGTTCGATCAGACTCTTTTCCACCTCTTTGAAGTAATAAATGTTTAATGCGAATATCCCTATAATTACCGATACCACCAGACCAAACAATGTCGTCACCCTCAGCGAGTAGCGGTCTTTCTCCTTATCAGCCATCATATATGAAAACACCTGTCCCTTTTTAAATCCCGAGTCATATCCTTACAACATTTATTCTTTTGTACACAAAGAAAAGCGGGGGCATGAACCTTTTCCCGGCTCGCCCCCGCGATAGACTTTTTCATCTATTTATTCTCTTCCAATGCTACACCGGCAATCCGGATGTTTACATCCAGAACCGTTAAGCCTGTCATGTTCTCAATGGCGTTCTGCACCTTCTCCTGAACCTTCTCACTGACGGCAGGTATGCTGTAACCGTATTTGATGTTTAAGGATAAATCCACAGATACATGCTCTTCTGTCAGCTCCACCTTAACGCCCTTGGATAAATTTTTCATGCCCAGCTTTGACACCAGCTCATTGGTGATGTTGCCAGCCATGGAATCTACACCTTCAACCTCGGTTGCCGCAAGACCTGCGATGATAGCCACCACATCGTCCGCAATCTGTACTTCGCCAATTTTATCTTTTTCATATACCTTGTGAGTATTTCTGCTTTCCATTTCTGCCACAGCAATTCCCTCCTGTACTAATATTTATAAACTAATGAATCAACTGGATATGCAGGCATATCCGCCTGATTCAAAAGCGGGGGGTTGAAAGATGTTTTTTTCTTCCGACCCTTTAGGTTCTGGAATCATTATAGCAAAACTGTCCGCAGTTTGCAAAGGCTTTTTACTCTTCCAATTTCATAAGAGTGATTACGATGCTTTCCGCTCCCACTTCTGTTTTTCTCTTTACGATGTCCTCAATTTGAGCCCGCTGAGGATCTGTAATGCTGGGGGCATTGATAACAACATCCACTTTTCCGCTGGAAATGCTGACCACTGGATCTGCAAATCCTTTGGCAAGCAGCAGAGTTTCCGCTGCATTTTCTTTTTCAGCAATAGCCGTCATATCAATCATTTCCTGAATGGCCTGCTGTTTTGCTGCTTCTTCAATGTTTGGATTGTTGATCAAGTTCATTAAGGTTTCCTTATTCTTTGCCCTTACCTGCTCCCGATTCAACTGTACGCTGGATATGTATTCTGATACGTTCATTCCGCTGGTAAGCACCGCTTCTCCAGGATTGTCAAGGCCAGTTTTTACCTCCTGTGTCTCATTTGCCGCTAAGTCTACCGATCCATCGCTTTGCAAAGCCGCATCGGTATTTCCTGCCGCCAGTTTATCAATATCCTCTGCATCCTGGTCAAGGCTTGCGATTTCCTGATTTGTATCACTACCGGTAAGGGACTGGTTTTCCGCTAAAATATCTTCTTCAGAAATATCAGTCATTCCAGCTTCATAGACGTCTGTCCCGGAAGCGGCCTCCTGCTTTCCTGCATAGTTTAAATATCCAGCAGCAGCTATCATAACGGCTAAGGTGGTGATAATAATCTGGTTTCTTCGGAACAGTTTCTTCATATCCATTTTCTTTGGGGTCCTAGGGACTTTGGGCTCATTGCTTGTTTTCCAACTTCTCATACATGACACTCCTTTTTATTCCACCCTCTTTAATACTTTAATTTTATGTGGGGGCAGGTTAAATAATGCTTCCATGGCACCGGAAATTTCAGCTTTTACCGTAGGACTGCCACCGCCCTGTGCACTGATGATGATTCCTTCTATTTCCGGACGTATCTCTTTCTCCACAATGGGAGATGTATTTTCTCCCGAACCGGTCAGAATGGTGTTTTCCTTGCGATCTGCGCTGGTGATCTTTCTGGTTCCCCCGGAGCTGTCCTTTTCCTCAGTAGATGAATCCGAACTGTCCTTATCGACTCGGAGTACCTTCTCCTCTGAGGATTTCAGTACGATCATTACCTCTACCTGACCGACCCCATCCACGGTTTTTAAGATTCTCTTCACCCTCGCCTCCAGTTGTTCCTCATAGGTCCGGTCTGCTCCTGCCGCAACAGCCGCTTCCCCATCTGCCGGCTCTGTCACAATCCCTTTTTGCAGTGCCGTCTGGTTTTTGCTTTCCGCTGTCTTCTCTACCCTGGCAGCCATACCCGAACCGGAGGGAAATGTAAGGATCAGGATAATCATTCCAACCGCCAGCAGGATCAGCCATTTATCCTTTCCCATCTTCCATTTGAATTTCAATATCCTGTTCCTCCAAATCATAATATTCCGCAATCCGCCTTCTAAGACCAGAAAGCCGTGAATTTTCTTCCTGCTTCTGTTTTCTCACATCCTCCAGTCCCTTATCATCAGTCTTTTCCGGTTCAGAGCCGGCTATTTTCACTTCTTCCACTTCCTGTACCTTTTTTACCGGCAGATTTTCATTACCGGAAACGGCTATATCTGTTCCCTCTTTTCCAGTTCCTCCCGGCGCCAGAACCAAGGACACCCGCACGACATGGCCAAAGGTACTGCTTTCCTGATCCTGGTTGATCTCTGCCCTGGATTCCCTGCAGGTAAAGCCTTCGGTCTCAGCCATGGATTTTAAATCCGTTCCAACCGCCTCTTCATATCTGGCAATCATGCTTTCCAGCCGTTTCCCTTCCATATCTGAAAGCTTTCCTGTCAGCTCTCCGGCTTCCTTTTTAAGGCTTATTGACTCAAAATAGTAAGCCAGCGTATCATCAAGCCTTAAGCCCCCTGTAATGGGCTTTAATACCAGAAGGATCAGTACCATGCCGGCAAATAATTTTATGTATTTTTCGTATTTTTTATTTGGCAGGAGGTTTCCCACCACAGTTATAAAAATCAGGTAATAGGTTATATTGCGTATCCAGCTAAACAATTCTTCCATGCCACTCACCCGGTATAATAGGTCACATTGGTAGAAGCGCACACAAGCGCTATAGTAACAACAAAGAGAATCACTGCAGAAGCCGCTACGGACAGCAGCATTTTATGGCCTTTGGCCATTTCTGAAATACAGGAAACGATCCTTTTATCACAGACCGGCTGCAAAAGGGAGGCAACGCACTGGTATAAAACCATCAGCACTGCCAGTTTAATCAGAGGAATCACGGAAAGGATAAGAAGTATGATAATACCTGCTGCACCAATGGTGTTTTTTATAAGTACCCCGGAACCAAGAACCATCTGGGCAACCGAGTTGACGCCCTGGCCGATTCCCGGAATGGCTCCGATCAGCTTCTGAATGGCTCCCGTTTTCATGGAATCCACATAGGGCAGAACCATGGACTGTATGAGATGAAACCCAAGTACTACTCCTACAAGGGTCTTTAAGCTCCAGGAAACCACCTGTTCCAACAGTTCCGTAAGCTTTGAAAGCATTTCTTCCTTAGCAATGTGGCCTGCCATGACCAAAAGAGCATAGACTCTTATGAGTGCTAAAAGTACCTGTCCCAAAAGCCACTGGGCAGCAACGATCACAAGCAGTGTGAACTCATAGGAAGCCGCCGCCGATGCACTGCTTCCCGCAAATGCCGCCGCCAGAAAATAGGCAGGCATCAATACCTTGGTAAAATCCAGAATCTGCCCCACCACATTTCCCGTAATGGTCACGCTTGTAAAAAAGCTGGCCGCCAGATAGGTAAACAGAAGCAAATAGGTGACAAAGAACCCGGTTTCTGAAATCTGGCTTCCGGTAAATACGCTGGAAAAGTTGGAAAACACCGCTCCAATGATTCCCAGCACCATGATTTGTCCCATCATATGCCCGCTGTTTCTTACCTCCCCCACCAGCAGATCTTTTAACGCTTTTCCGACTTGTCCCATGACCTCGTCTAATTTTCCATCCATCAGATCTTTCATAAGTTTTTTAAAGGAAAGATTCATGCCCTGGTTCTCTTTCGACCGGTCCAGAAAATTCTGGATATCCGTTAGATCATACTGATCTAAGTCTAAATTTTCCGCCGGGACGGATGCTTCCTCTCCTGATGATGTTTCCGCTCCCAGGCTGTCCCTGCAAAAAAACAGCAGCATTAAACTAATAAGGCACAGCAGGAAAAAGGCGGTTCTTTTCATAGTCCTTATCCCTCCCGTCATGATAAAAATACCTGCAGTGTCTCGATCAGCGCAAGGAGAATGGGCATGCTGACCGCCAAAACAGACAGCTTTCCAAATATTTCGATCTGAGTCCCTACGGCTCCATATCCGGCATCCTTGCATATCCCTGCGGCAAATTCTGCGATATAGGTAATTCCTATCATCTTTACCAATGTGGTTAAATAGATGCTGTTGATCTTAATATAGGACTGGATTTCCTTCATCGTATCCAGAATGGTGGTGAGCTTTCCCATGCCGTAAAAGAAGATAAAAAAGCCCGCCGCCATGACCAGATAGGTCCCATATTCCCCCTTCATCCCCTTTAACGAAACCGCTAAAAGCACTGCAACGATTCCTGTTATGGCTATGGTCACTACGGTCATACGATCACCTACAATGCAAACAGATTTTTAATGGATTCAAACAACTGATAAATATAAGGCACCAGCCAGAACAGTACCAGGATCAGCCCCGCAAGGCTTGTTAAGAATGCCTGTTCTTCCCGTCCGCTGTGTTTTAAAACCTGGCAGATGACGGAAACCAGGATTCCAACTGCTGCAATTTTAAAAATCAAATTGACTCCCATGCGTTCCTCCTTAATACATTACGATTGTTAGGAATAAACCGCCCATGATACCCAGGCTGGTATAAAGGCGGCTTTTTTCCTGCTTATGTTTTCTCAGATAACCGATTGTTAAGTCCAGCTGTTCCAGATATAAAAGGATATTCCGCTCCTGCATGTCCATGTCCAGGTAGCCAAGATGCTCCCCCAGACCTTTTAAATTCTGTTTGTCCTCTTTGGACAGGCAGACCTCCCTTGGAAGCTTGTCAATCTCTTCCTGCCATACAGTATAGAAGGTTTCTCCCTGTTGTCCGGAAAGTCTTTCCGACACACTTTCAAACAAAATGCCGATCTCGCCCCCAGCCTTTCTGCCGGTCCGTTCAAAAGCCTCAGTCAGCGGGGAATTGGCATAAACAATCTCGCCTTTCAATAAAAAAATCATTTTTCTAAGCTTTTCTACCGTTCTTAAATGCTCGTTCCATTGGGCCGCCATAAAAAATCCAAGGCCAGAGCATGATATAATGACCAGAAGAGCTCCTATTATCCGCAGCCATGTATTATCCATAAGCGATGCACTCCTGCC
The DNA here is from genome assembly GCF_032078915.1 of Lacrimispora sp. Lineage (GTDB taxonomy): Bacteria > Bacillota > Clostridia > Lachnospirales > Lachnospiraceae > Lacrimispora. The sequence continues at coordinate 43,695 of NZ_DAMAUN010000001.1, forward strand.
TGTCCCACCGTATTCCCATCTGATGTACCTGTGCCTTGTAAAGCTGCGTTCCCCTGGAGTCATAGATCTGGTCGATGTTTCCGATCCTTCCTAAGTTGTTTAAGACCACATACCTCTCAAAGATCCGTTCCTCCACCAACTTTCTAAGAATCGGCTTCTGCTTTAAATCATCTATCGAGTTTCCGTGAACCGTGGCAATCAGCTTGCAGCCGCAGTTCATCACGTATTCCATTGCTTCTAAATCCTCCCGGCTCCCGATCTCGTCCACGGCGATCACTCTGGGGGACATGGTCCGTATCAGCATCATCATTCCTCTTGCCTTGGGACAGCAGTCCAAAATATCGGTACGGATTCCAAGTTCATTCTGAGGGATCCCCTGATAACAGGCCCCAATCTCAGAACGCTCATCAACCACGCCCACGGTAAGGCCTGCATGCTCCTCAGAACCGTTGGAAACCTGACGGATCAAATCTCTCAGCAATGTGGTCTTCCCGCATCTGGGAGGGGAAATGATCAGAGTGTGATAGATTTCTCTCCCTTCCTCATAAAGATAGGGCAAAACCTCAGAGGCGCAGCCCCTCACCTGATGGGACAGCCGGACGTTGATAAAGGATATGTATTTCATGGCCTTAATTCCGGATTCGTCTAAAATGGTCTTTCCTGCGATTCCGATCCGGTGTCCTCCCTGAATGGTAATGAACCCCTGCTTCATCTCTTCTTCAAAAGCATAAAGAGAATAGTTACTCATGTACTCCATGGTTTCCTTAAGCTCATTTTTCGAGACGATATAGGCGTCCTTTCCTTCCTTATTTAAGGAACCCCTGGGAGTCACATAATACTCCTCATTCCGGTATATCATTAAAAGAGGAGCTCCTACCCGGAGCCTGATCTCCTGAACCTCGTCAAAGTTAATTGTCACCCGGTTTAAAATTTCTCTTATGCTCCTGGAAAATATATTGATAAGCTCGTCTTTCCTCTCCACTTTCATCCCTCCTCTTACCTCAATATATGTGTGGTGGGACAAATTATGACTGAAAAACTTTTGACTTCCTGAAAGGCATTCCGGCACGCTGCCGCATAAAAAAAGAGCTTATTCCCGATGATTCTGACGAAGCATCTGAATAAGCTCATAGATAACCTTATTATTATTTAATTCCCTAATACTCTTCTGACTGAAACAATTGGCATAAAATCCACAGAGGATATTTTAATCCCATCCTTTGGGCCGCTTGCGTGGATCAGCTGGTCCTGCCCTATGTAAATACCGGTATGTCCTATGTAATATACTACATCGCCTGGCCGGGCATTTTCGATTCCACCTACATCAAAACCCGCTTCTCCCTGGGCCTCGGATGTCCTTGGGAGGTTTATGCCGAACTGATTATAAACGCTCAGCACAAATCCGGAACAGTCGGCACCTGATGTAAGGCTTGTCCCACCATATACATAAGGATTTCCAAGAAACTGTTTTGCAAAAGCCACAACCTGTTCTCCTGTACCTGTGTAAATTTCCGGCGCTGTCTGGGAAAAGTCTTTCCCCCCGCCGACTCCAGGGCCTATCTGCTGCTCAAAGGGCGGCGGAGCCACGATGGGAATCACCATATTGGCGGCCATATCTGCTTTGGCAGTAAAACTATTAGCGGCCATAAATACCAGGCCCGTAAACAGGGTTGCGATCCACCTTTTTCTCTGCATTGTTCTTTTCTCCTGATTATGATTTTATATGCCCATATCTGCTGCATCTTCGGATAAGAATCTGTGGTATGTGGCGTGATTTCCATGAAATTTAATATAATAACGGTAATTATCCATTGAGGAATCCTCAAAAAATATAATGTAATCGAAATCTTCTTCCTGAGATTTTATGCAGATAACCTTGCCGTCAGCAAATTTATGAAAGACTTTCAGGATATCCTCCAGGGACGTATTGGGTTTTTCCACGGTTTCAATGAATTCTTTTAAGAAGCCATTGTCTTTTTTATGGTAATATACGTATTCTATACCTTCCTGGGGAATCTCAAAGCAAAAGCGTTCCTGACTTTTTGTGATCCTGATATCGCCCAAACGCTCTTTCACATATTCCTTAAAGCCTTCCATGGCTGCCCTTGTTTCCTGAGGAGAGCCTTCGTGGATTTTCAGGATGTTCACCAGAGCACGTTCGGGGTAATAGAATCGAATAGGTTCTTTTTCATATCCTAATTTTATCTGTACTTCTTTTATTGAATTAATGAGCATCTGCTCTAATGCACAATATTGCATGTTTATCACTCCAGTCATTTTCCAGCCGTGTCCATGTCAGGCGGATATTCGCAATCCGCTTCGCTGCTTGCTCACAGCCTGCCCCGCTTCACCGGGCATAACTGACAAGCAGCCTACGCTGCCTGTCAGTTAAATTATACTGTTGCAGATGGGACATGTCAAGGTTTTGGTACATAGTAAAGATACTGTTTCCCTCCGGTTAACCGGCACCGGATACCCGCCTATATCATTGACTTTCTATGGCAACTGCCTAAACCTGTTATTATGTAAAATTTTTTTGATACATTTTTAACCGCGCTATGATGTTATGAACAAGTAAGATCAGCATATAATAGTATTAATAAGATCTTTGAGGGAACCCATGATCATACACGTTGTCCAACCCGGTGAAACCATAAATTCAATATCAGATGATTACCAAATCCCTGTTGACCGATTAATATTGGAAAACGGAATTTTAAACCCTGGCAATTTAGCAATTGGCCAAACGATTGTGATTGTTCAACCGGAAACACTCTATACGGTCCAGGCTGGCGACACTTTGGAGAGCATTGCAGAGCAGCATGGTACTACGCCAATGGAATTATTAAGAAATAATCCCTATCTATCCGATAGAGCATCTTTGTACGTCGGTGAATCCATAGTGATAAGCTATCAAACGGACAGAATAAGAACAATTGCCACTAGTGGTTATATCTTTCCTTATATAGATAGATCTGTTTTAATAAAAACACTTCCTTTTTTATCTTATCTGACCATATTTAATTACAGGGCTACAAGGGAAGGAGAAATTGTCTCCAGTGCTGACGACACGGAACTTATCCAGCTGGCTAAAGCTTATGATACCGCACCCATGATGTTTGTTTCCACTATGACGGGAGAGGGAATCATTAGCCGTGAAGTGTCCTTTGAAATTTTAAATAATCCCTCTGTGCAGGACCGCCTGATTGAGAATGCTCTTCAAATAATGAAAACAAAAGGTTTTTCTGGTATAAACATATATACTGAAGCCATCACCTTTGATAACATAAATACCTATGCCGAATTTTTGGAAAGAGGCTCTGAAATATTTCATTCGGAAGGTTTCCGGGTAGTAATTACCATAACGCCTGCTACAAATATTAACACTCCTAACATTAGTTTTGAAAGAATAGACTATTCAAGATTAGCTGAATTTGTAGATGGAATCATATTTTCTTCTTATGACTGGGCAAGGTCTTACAGCTATCCAAACGCAATTTTTCCGGTTAATAACGTAAGAGAGTTGTTAGATTACATGGTTAGTATTATTCCACCGGAAAAAATTTTACTGGGAGTTACTGCTTTAGGTTATGATTGGACACTTCCCTATGTTCCAGGCGCCACAGAAGCTACTGTAATATCTTATGACAGTGCAGTACAACTTGCAGCGGAAAATGGTATACCAATACAATTCAATGAAGCAGCACAGTCACCCTTCTTCTATTATACAGATAGTGATGGGAATCTGCATGTCGTATGGACGAAAGATGCAAGAAGCTTTGATGCAAGGGCCGGACTGGTAGAAGAATATAATCTCCAGGGCTTATCTTTTTGGACCGTTATGAGATTCGATGCCCAAATGTGGCTTGTTATTAATACTCAATATTACATCCTGAAGTTTTAAATGTCCCTCTCAAACCATCGAAACAAGATTTGAAGCGAACCCAAAATGTTGGATAAAAATCTAATATGGAGGGTTCATTTTTTATGGAAAAGAAGAGGTATGCTTACGTATATAATTTATCTCTTAAAATAACCAGAGATGTGGCGGACTTATTTAAATATAAATTTCAGGCTGCACGTTAATAATAAAGTGGTACCCATGAAACAAGTATAAACAAAGAGTTTCATGAGTACCACTTTACATAAAATTAATTTCTTATCAAATAATCAAAAGCACTTAAGGCCGCGCTGGCCCCGGATCCCATCGAGATCACAATCTGCTTATAAACACTGTCCGTGCAGTCTCCTGCTGCAAAAACTCCTGGCACACTGGTTGCATTACGGTTATCAACAATAATCTCACCGATGCGGTTGCGTTCAATGGTATCCCCCAGCCAGTCTGTATTGGCTATGAGACCGATCTGAACAAATACTCCTTGCAAGTCCATATGATGGACTGCTCCGGATTCACGTTCCATATAGGTGATGCCGTTTACCTTATCCGTGCCGGTAATTTCTTTCGTTTGTACATTCTTTAAGACTGTCACATTAGGCAGACTGTAAAGGCGCTTCTGTAGTATGGCATCTGCTTTCAGCTCAGGCATAAATTCAAACACCGTTACATGGCTGGCAATTCCCGCAAGGTCAATAGCGGCTTCTATGCCGGAATTACCGCCTCCGATTACTGCCACATGCTTTCCTTTATAAAGAGGACCGTCACAATGGGGACAATAAGCAACTCCCTTGTTCTTAAATTCTTCCTCTCCCGGTATCCCGACATTTCTCCAGCGGGCTCCTGTGGAAAGGATTACTGCCTTGCTTTTTAAGACAGCGCCGTTTTCCAGTTCCACCTCAATGAATTCTTTTCTTTCCAGGCGTCTGGCCCGCTGCGTACTCATAATATCCACATCATAATTACCAACATGCTGCTCCAGGATTTCTGCTAATCTGGGACCTTCGGTATATCCGACGCTGATCAGATTCTCAATTCCCAGCGTCTCTCTTACCTGACCGCCGAAGCGATCCGCGACAACCCCTGTGCGTATGCCTTTGCGCGCCGCGTAAATTGCTGCGCTGGCTCCCGCGGGACCTCCTCCGATTACAAGTATATCAAACGGCTCTTTCTTCTCAAACTCTGACATATCCGGCCCGCTGCCTAATTTTCCAAGAATCTCTTCCAGTGTCATTCGCCCGCTGCCAAAAACCTCACCATTTAGTAAAACCGTGGGCACCGCCATAATATTTTTACTCTCCGCCTCTTCCTTAAAGACGGCACCGTCAATCATCGTATGGGTAATGCCAGGATTTAAAATGCTCATTAAGTTAAGGGCCTGCACCACCTCCGGGCAATTGTGACAGCTTAAACTGATATAGGTTTCAAAATGGTATTCGCCTTTGATACGCTTCACCTGGTCAATTAGTTTACCGTCAACTTTGGGGGCTCTTCCGCTTACCTGTAAAAGAGCCAGTACAAGGGAAGTAAATTCATGGCCCAAAGGGATCCCTGCAAACGTGATCCCAAAGTCTTCTTCCATTCGGTTAATGGTAAAGCTGGGTGTTCTGGGCAGTTTTGCCTGTTCTGTCTTTATTCTCGGCGACAGCGCGGTCAGCTCATCCATCAGAGCCGTCATGTCGTTTGATATACTGTCAGATCCTGTGCTGATTTTAATCAGCACATCGTTTTCCAGAAGCTGGAGATACTCAGCCAGTTGTTTCTTTATTTCAGCATCCAGCATCATAATCTTTACTCCTTAAATTTTTCCTACCAGGTCAAGGCTTGGTTTCAGTGTGGCTCCGCCCTCTTTCCATTTTGCCGGGCAAACTTCACCAGGATTCTTTCTTACGTACTGGGCAGCCTTGATCTTATCAATAAGTATGTTTGCATCACGGCCAATGTTTCCGGCATTGATCTCTACTGACTGAATGATGCCGTCCGGGTCAACGATAAAGGTACCACGGTCAGCAAGTCCATCCGCTTCGATCAGTACATCAAAATTGCGGGAAATTGTGTGTGATGGATCTCCAATCATAACATAGGTCAATTTACGTATAGCCTCTGAATTGTCATGCCAGGCTTTGTGGGTAAAATGAGTATCCGTAGATACGGAATAAACTTCCGCTCCCAGATTTTTAAATGTCTCATAATTGTTCTGCAGATCTTCCAGTTCTGTCGGGCAAACAAATGTGAAATCCGCAGGATAAAAGCAGATGATGCTCCACTTGCCCTTAAAATCTTCCTCTGTGACCTCTACAAATTTTCCGTTGTGATAAGCCTGCGCTTTGAATGGTTTTACTTCTGTTCCGATTAATGACATAATGAATTACCTCCTATGATTTTATATTTTGATTTAATGTTAACTTATCAGGATTTTCCGCTGTTTCTATGGGCGGAAACTGTACTTTTTTCCGTGGAGGCCAGGCCCCCGCGAAAACAGCTGTATAGCTGCGTATTGGTTCTGACATATGGAAAGCAATATAAAAATAATTGCTTTATTTTATTGATAAATAATATCAGTAATAATTATTATTATCAACTATGTTTATAATATAATATTATTCCCTGATTGTCAAGAGGCATTTCCAAAAATATCAATTATTTTTTATTCTTTCATCAATACATAAGATATGTGTTTGTGAAACTTATAAGACCTTTCTTGCTTTCCGCTTAAGATCCGCTTGACGTTACATATTATGTAACGTTATAATATATGTAATGATGTCGCAGGAATAAGGAGAGAAAGAATTATGGACAAAATTACGTTATCTACAAAAAAGGAACTGGAAATCTACATGAATCCTGTAAGGCAGAAGCTTCTTAGATTATTGGAACGGTCCAAAATCCCTATGACACCCAAGCAGCTTTCAGAAAAACTGGAGATATCCCCTTCCAGTGTCCAGCATCATATTAAGAAACTAAGCTCGCTGGGAGTCATGGAATTGGATCATACAGAAATGATCAACGGAATTACTGCCAGATATTACAAACCCACCTATGTCAATGTCCAGATTGGACTGGATCATCCCGATGAGAACAATATGCAGAAGGAAGTTCTGGTTCAGGAGCAGATCGCCGGAACCTATGAGGGATTTCTGACTCAGAAAAGGAAGTATCTGGAACGGTGCAATTCCACCGATCCGGAAAGTACATGGAATTTAGGAGATATCTTGACCGGTGTCATACATCTTTCCGAGGGAGAAGGCAAAGAGCTTTTGATGATGATCACGGATTATTTAGACCGGCATGCCATTCCTTCTGCGGAAAAATCCCCCTGGGAATATGCGCTCATTCTATATAATGCAGAGGAGAATCCTCATGAGTAATGGAAAGCAGCTGACTATTTTTCTCAACTATGTATCCTTGGGAATCCTTCTGCCGGTGCTGAATTTAATTCTTTTAAACCGGGGAGCCGATCTAAAAACTCTGCCTCTTTTGATCGCTTCCTATTCTGCTGTGGTTCTTTGCTTTGAACTTCCCAGCGGGATCTGTGCAGATTTATACGGACGAAAGACTGTTTTCCTTATTTCCGGCGCATGCCAGATGCTGTCTCTGATCCTGCTTCTGTTTGCTGCTAACTGGATTTGGCTGCTGTTTTATATTCTTCTTAATGGGATCAGCAGAGCCTTTTCTACCGGAAGCCTGGATGCCCTCATCGTGGATCAGGCTCTGCAGGAAAAGGGAGAAGCTTGTCTTCCTGCAATAGCTGCCCGCCTTGGGATTCTGGAAGAGACCGGGCTTGCGGCCGGTTGTATCCTTGGGGGCTTTCTTTCCTGTATAGGAGATTCTTTCACCGGAAATATATTGACCCGCGGCGTATTTACAGCAGTTACCTTCATGCTCTGTCTGTTTTGCATCCGGGAGGATAAAATCTGCGGCCGCCGGGGAGAGAGGATCCCCCTCACGAAGCATATAAAGAGAGGCGTAAAAACAGTCCTGTCGAAACAGGACTTTCCTTTGATTCTGGCAGGCATGCTGTTTACCGGCTTTTTCCTTATCTCCATTGAAACCTACTGGCAGCCGGCTTATCTTAAGATCTCAAAACCTACGGAAGGAACCTGGGTTTTGGGCATTCTGTCCTTTGCCGGATTCTTACTGGCTGCGATGGGAAATTCCGTTTGCCAAAGGCTGCTGAAAAAATTTCCCGGCCGCCAATGGCGGATTTACAGCATCAGCCGTTTTTTCCTTGGCTGCGCCCTGCTTGTTCTGGCACTTCATAAAAATGTTTGGCTCTTTATCCTGGGATATGGCAGTATTTATCTCCTTCTCGGAACCGGAAGTGTAGCTGAAAACACCCTGATCAACCAATATACTCCGGGGTATCTCAGAGCAAGTGTTCTTTCTTTAGGTTCTTTTCTTCTGCAGGCTGGCTCCATGTGTGCGTCCCTTTTTTGCAGTCTGTTTGTAGACCGGATTGCCATATCCGGGTTATGGCTGACTGCAGGAGCATTATTGATTGGATATACCATTTTTATGACTTTGTTTCTTCTGGCAAAAAGGACCGGATCCGGTGAGAAAAAGCTGGAAAAGCAGGACTTTAAATCATATGATACTGAATCATCTTAAATGCTTCCTCCTGTTCCCAACAGCAGGCTTCCTTTTTTATCTGCAAAAGCATCCCGTCCCTGATTTTCCCTTTGGGAGATAATACCTGTCCGCCGCTTAGAATCAGTCCGTCCTCACACCATTTCTTGATCCTGCTTCTGGATACGGACAACTGCTGCATTAAAAAAATATCTGCCCTCAAATCAAATCCAGGCGGAATCCTTATCTCGATCTCCATGGCATGATCCTCCCCGCAGGATAATGCAGTATCAACGGCTGTCACATGATATTCTGCCTTTGAGGCAGCAGCTTCTGCCCTGTTTCTCCCAAATAAATCCCTGTCATTCCCGTATTTTGCCGCCAGATCAGGATCATTATTTAAAAATCCCTCATATTCTTCTTTCTCCAGTCGGCCGGCCTCCATTCTCTCCCATATCGCCATATTCCAGGAGGTCTTACATTGTCCGCACCGGTAAATCATCCAGACATCTATGAGGCGGCCATTGGCATTGACCCTGAATTTTCCGCTGTTTATAAATTCCGTCTTTTTCCCGCATTTCGGGCATCTTCTTATGATGGCTGGAAGCTGGTCCGGCGTGACGATCCATTGTTTTCGTAAATTTCGATTCATGTTCTTTCTCCATTTTTACAATTGTTTCTTTCAACAAATGTAACACGCCCTCGCTCTTTATCCCACCTCATACTCTCTTATGGAACAAAGAAAAGGCAGCGCACCATTTTCCTATGGATACGCCGCCTTATTTCAATTTCTTATTTTTCTTTTCCTGAAGTACGATCCTCTGGATGCTTTTCTCAGACAGATAATAGCGCTCCGCCAAAAGCTTCACGCATATGCCGGAAAGGTAGTCCTCATAGATGGATAAATCCCGGAGCTTTCTTTCCTCTCTGGCACCTGTCCTCTGGCCCCAGGTTCGTTTATTTTCCTGTTTTCTGGGGATATAAACATATTCCCCGTCTATATAATTCTGAATTAATTCCACCAGCTCTTCCGGTAAAATCTCATTCGCTTTCTGATAGCGCATCGCTGCCTCCCAAACATATTTTTACTGTCAGGAATAGCAAAGGCTATACAATTACTTATTTAGTTTAACTGCATAACCCGTGCTACGCAGCTTTTGAGGGTTCCATCATAAAAAAGCCCGCCTCCTTAAATAAACGCTTATCTTGCAACATAATTATAACCATTTTATCACATAAGTTGTCTTTGTAAACCTCATGTTTGATCCAGAAATGTGTTAGAGCATCAGATGGTCAGTTTTTTATGACGACCCCAAGATACTTTGCCAGCTCCGCCGCCTGGTATAAGTCCACCACAGCGCCCTTTATCTCCATGCAGTTATCAGACATCACCAACCCCTGTATGATGCTGTTTGTAAAATCCATTCCTTTCATCATGGTCTTAAAAAAACTGGCATTTTCCAGGTTTGCCCGGTTCCATTCAAGCGCCTTGCATCGGCACTGGGTCAGGGATCCGCCCCGGACCTGAGAATCGGTAAAGCGAATGTGTTCCAGTCTGGAAGAATCGAAATTGGCATAGTTGAAATTACAGTCTTTTATTACGGTATGGAGTATGGTATTCCCGCAGAATTTTGTTCCCATACCCTTTGATGAGGTAAATTCTGCCCGGTTAAAATAGCTGTCCTCAAAATTGCAGTTGGATATGTCGCAGGCCCGGAACGCCACATCAGTAAATTCTCCCTTTTCAAAGCTGCAGTCCTGAAATATGCAGTTTTCAAATATGACGGCGGAAAAACGCATGTGGGAAAGATCTTCCTCCGTTACATGAAGATTTCTTACGAGAACATCGCTTACCGCCTCCTCCTGGTCTTTTCTGCGGTACAATTCATCCACATCTTCCAGAACAAAATCCATCCACTCCGGAAGGATGGGGGTAAGAAGTTTCTGGCTCATATACCCGTTTCCTTTCATCTCTTTACTTATCCCGACGGCATATCCGGCTGTTATTCCTTTTCATGCACGGCCGCCCTTTTTACTTCAGCCTCTTTATCATTTGACGGCTGCAAACAAAATGATCTGTTCCTAATATTACCAGACTATCAAGAGACTTTCAAGTTCATGCGGATCAAAACAGCCCTGATACTTATATACTTGTAATAACTTAAGAAAAACAAAAAAAGCGCCGGCCCTGAAATTCTATCATCTCAAAGCCGCCGGCCGTTTCGTTACGGGTTAATAATTTCTGGTTTTTTAGAAAAGGATACAATCATGCTGTTTAAGATCATACCAAACACAATAAACGATATGCCGATAATTCCCAAGTCATCAGGCCGGGAATCTCCAAGAAGCCAAATGCCTCCTAACAAGGTAAATATGACCTCGCCCGACTGTGTGGATTCTATTACAGCAAGCTGCTTATGGTTCGACTTAACCAAATCGGTGGCTTTAAAAAACAACAACGTTGCGATCACTCCGGAAAAAACCGCAACACATAAGGATTGTACGGTCTGACTAACAGAAGGTACCCCGGCATTTACCAGTCCGAATACAGATAAAATGAACCAGAAGGGGAGGCTGCATAACGTCATACCGTAAGTTCGCTGGATTGTAGATAGCTGGTCCCCGCTTGCCTCCATAATTTTTCTATTTCCCAAAGGATAGGAGACAGCCCCTGCAAGGATGGGAAGCAGGGTCATAAGGGTTATCTTAATGTCCAGATCTGCAATATTATGTACCTGTAAAAGAAAAACTCCGATTAAAATAAATCCTGATATACATAGATTTTTTATGGGGATACGCTTATGGAATACAGGAGACAATAAGATCCCCATTACAATGGTTACCTGCCAGGATGCCGCAATCAACCAGGACTCTCCATAACCGGCTGCATAAGACATGGGTGCGTAAAAAAGTCCAAATCCGACGGTACTCCAGGTAAGCCAATTGAAAAGATTCTTTCTGATAACTTTATGGACTTGCCAAAACCCATGTTGTTTTCCCACAATCAGAGCAAGAATCGGAAAGGTAAACAGATAGCGGAGGCTTGCACTCCAAATCCAGCTTCCTCCGGACAGGTGCATGCTGCGGTTCAGCACAAATGTAAATGCAAAAAAGAAAGATCCGATAATACCAAATATAAGTGCTTTTTTCATATTTTTGTACTCCATTATGACCTTATCGGGTTCGCCGCCCATGTGTTTGGCAGATTCGTGAACATCCTCTGGCTCAAATTTAATATACATCATCTGCAAGTTCTGTACATGATTATAAATCATTCATACTGATCTCCATCTATCATGAAGAGTTTTTTCATCATAGCATACACCTCAAACAAAGTAAATACCAAAAAATCCATGCATTCAGGTTGAAGGTCTGACAGCGCTCTTCTTCCGGCCCATCCCGGGCAGAATAGAAGCCACTGCCATTGTCAGGGCCAAAGGACCCAGGGCATGGAAGCCATTTTCAAATTCTTCCCCAAGGCCCAAACGGTTCCCTGAGATTTTATCCAGACCGCCTGCAAACAGAAACAGGGCCATGAGAAGCACAATTCCTTTAGAAATGATCATGAACTATACCCCGACACTGACGCTCTCCGGCAATGTGCTTCCCCCATCAATGACCGTTTGAGTACCAGTCAGATAGCTGGATTCATCCGAGGCTAAGAATGCCGCCAGCTCTCCCACCTCAAAGGGAGCCGCCAGCCGTCTCATTGGAATAGCTTTTGCCATCTCGGTCAGCACAGACTCCGGATCAGTGGGATTCGACTGCCGTGCAATGCTCTCTGCCATAGGTGTCCGAACATATCCTGGACATATGGCATTGACACGGATGCCGGATCCGGCAAATTCTACAGCCAGGGATTTTGTGAACCCTACCAGGGCCGCCTTTGACAGTGCATACGCTGTTTCCCCTGGGTCAGCTACCATATCCCCTGTTACGGAGGACATGATGACGATCCGTCCATCCTTTCGCTCCACCATTTCCGGCAGCACGGTCCGGGTCACGTTCCAAACACCTTTAATGTTGATATCAATATGGAAATCCCGGTCTTCTTCGCTCATATCCAGGAAATTTCCCAGTCTGCATACTCCTGCATTATTCACCAGGATGTGGATATCTCCCATTTGACCCTTACCTTCTGCAACCGCAGCCTCAACTGCCTTTAGAACCCGGACATCCGCCCGTACCGCCGCACAGGAAGCACCCTCCGCCTTTAGCTCCTCTGCCAGCCTGTCTACATCACTTGAAATATCCAGAAGGATCAGCTTTGCACCATGTTTTGCAAACGCCTTTGCAATTCCTTCCCCAATGCCTCGTGAAGCACCTGTAATCAATGCAGTCTTACCTGTAAGTTTTCCCATTGTTTTCATTCCTCCTTGTGGATTGGATATTCGCAGTCCGCTACGCCACTTACTCATTTAAAAAGCTTTAGGCTGCTGCTAAACTATGATATATGCTCTGTATCGCAATCGTATTGCTTCCTATATACAATATAAGGCATATTCCGTTTATTTTGCAACAGCCTTTCTTCAGCTTTTAGTCAATCGTTGAAATATCAATATCGTGTCCTGTTGCAATTACTTCCTCGATGATCTTAATTGCATTGCTTAAGCCGATACCGAATCTGCAAGCTCCCCTCTTATACATTCTAAGAAGTGTGCCTAAATCCCTGACTCCGCCTGCAACCTTGATCTTTGCACGGTCGCCTACGGTTGCCTTAATCAGTTCTACGTGATGAAGGGTTGTAGGATTCTGGGAGAATCCGGTTCCTGTCTTGACATAATCTGCGCCGCCTTCGATACAAAGCTCACTGGCTTTTATGATTTCTTCATCCGTTAAGAGCATTGCTTCAATGATAACCTTTAAAGAGGTTCCCTTGGTAGCCTCGCGGACTGCCTTGATATCCTCAAGTACCAGATCATAAAGTCCTGCCTTCAGCCAGCCCACATTCATTACCATATCATTTTCCACCGGATCCAGCTTCATAAACTCATGAGCCAGGTATACTTTTGTTTCTGTGGTTTCCTGACCAGAAGGGAATGCAAGAGAAGTACCGAAAGCGGTGTTTGTTCCCTTTAACAGTTCCACCAGTTCAGGATAATAGCATGGCCAGCAGAAGCAAGAGCCAAAATCATACTTTTTACAGGCTTCTACCATTGCCTCCACATCTTTGATCGACGTATCCAATTTCAGTACACTTGGGTCCATCATGTAAGCAATATCCTTTGCTGTCAATACGTCTTTTCTTAATTCTTTCATTTTCTTTGCCTTTCTTTGTATGTAAATTTTTTAGATAAGCGGAATCATGGATCAGCCGGATTCTTTGGGAATGCCGGGATCCTATAAAACTGTAGACATCAGGTATGCAGCTCTGTCAGTTTCCCCATGGTCTTTCGAATGTCCACAAACCGCTGGGTGTAAGGTTTATTAAATGCCACACAGCCGACTGGCTGCTGACGTATCATCAGTTCCTCACAGTTCATGCACTGGGTACAGTACTTGATCTCATGTTCCCGGCCCTCCTTAAGCTTTAAAGGAGTCAGCGGGTCTGCAAAGGACTGGCGGCCAAGGCCTACCATATCCATCATACCGTCTTCAATGCATCTGGCTCCCATTGCAAAGAGGGAGGATTTCTCCGGCTCAATGGACAGCAGCTTGTTCTTTCCTCCCCGGAAGGATGAGAAATGGGAACCGATTACAACTGTTTCCGGTTTCAGGGCTTTCTTCATCAGATCTGCAAAATAAATGTGCAGATAAGAAAAGTAAGGATCATTGGTCGCTGCTTCCATAAAGCTCATGCTGCAGTGGACGTTGCCTAAGGATTCCACAAAATAGGAAGCTCCCATTTTCTCCAGCCCTTTAATTAAGCCGATGGGCTCTGTCATATCCATCAGCGGAGAGTCCGGGCCTGCGGAACCGAAGCCTCCGGGAAAACCCTCCCACATGGACATTTTGGAGCCTATCAGAAAGTTCTTATCAAAATTTACCGCTTTCTGGATCCGCTCCATGAGATCGTATGCAAAAGCGGAACGCCTTTCCCAGGTTCCGCCGTATTTCCAGTCCCTGTCATTATAGGGACGGATGATCTGGGAACCTAAGTATCCATGACACAGCTTCATGTCTACGCCGTCTGCGCCCACATTCTGACAGATCTTTGATGCCAGGGCAAACTGGTCCATGATATTTTCTACTTCTTCCTCTGTCAGGATGTCGCCGCCTAGCCCGTACATCGGTTTCACACAGACCCTTCTGGAAAACTCCGGCACGCTGATCTCTCCTGAATGGGTCAGCTGGAATACGATCAGGGCATCGGGATTTACTTCTTTCAGTCTGCGGATAAATTTTTCCAGGGCTTTTTCATTGCGGGGCATGATCTCCAGCTGGGTCTTTCTGGCGCGGCTTTCATTGGTAACCGTGATCGCCTCTAGATCCACCAGGCCAAACTGGCCTTTATACAGGTTTTCATACCGCTCATAGGTCAAGTCCGTCGGATTTCCCTCTGCATCAGAATCCACGCATTCCATGGGCTGTGCGAAGAACCGGTTTTTACACGCTCTGCTGCCGATCATGACCGGCTGAAATAATGTCTCTTTGTATCCCATAAGTCAACTCTCCTTTTTCCGTTTTTCGCCACTGGCAAGCTTCATAATATTTTCTTCCGTATAATCTTCATGAGTAATTTCCCCTGTCACAGTCCCCTCGTGCATTACGATCATGCGGTCTGATACTGCCATGATCTCCGGCATTTCAGAAGAAATCATGATGATACTGACTCCCGCATTGGCCAGCTGGTCCATCAGTAAGTAAATTTCATACTTTGCCCCTACATCAATTCCTCTGGTGGGTTCATCAAGGATCAATACCCTGCATTCCGATGCCAGCCATTTGGACAGCACCACCTTCTGCTGGTTTCCTCCGGAAAGGAATTTACAGACCTTATTGATATCCGGCGCTGCAATTTTTAACTCCTTCATATACTGGTTTGCAAGCTTTACTTCTTCTTTCCCGCTTACAAAGCCTTTGGTGGAAACCCGCTTGGGAGAAGCAATGGCGATATTGTCCTTAATTGTCTGGTTTAAGAAAAGCCCCTGGGCTTTCCTGTCCTCCGTGGCAAATCCCACGCCAAGTTCCACCGCCTGATAAGGGTGGGTCATATGCACCGGCTGTCCGAAAAGCTTCATTTCTCCGGAGCAGATTTTATCCGCTCCGAATATGGCCCGCATCACCTCCGTTCTTCCAGCACCAACCAGACCGGAAAATCCCAGGATCTCTCCTTTGTGGAGCCGGAAGGATACATTTTGGAACCGTTCCCCGCATAAATTGCTGGTCTCAAGCACCACTTCCTCTGAATGTACCCGGCGTCTGGGGGGAAAGGTATCTTTTAGGTCCCGGCCAATCATCTTTCCAATGAGCCAGTCCTTATTCACAGCCGCAATATTTGCGCAGTCCACATAGGCCCCGTCCCGAAGAACCGTGATCCGGTCACAGATTTCAAACAGCTCCTCCAGCCTGTGAGATATGTAAATCACTGTGATTCCATCCTGCTTAAGCTTTCTCACGATCTGAAACAGCACATCAATTTCTTTCTGGGTCAGACTGTCCGTAGGCTCATCCATAATAATGATTTTTGCATGATAGGATACTGCTTTTGCGATGTCGATCATCTGCTGCTGTGCAACGCTTAAGCAGCGGACCGGAGTGTGATAATCCGGGATGGTCCCGGCACTCACATAGTCCAGCCATTTTTTCGCAAACTCTTCTTCCTCTTTTTTCTTTATAAAATGGTTCTTATGAATCTCATGACCCAGCATCAGATTCTCAACCGCATTCAAATCAGGGACAAGGCTTAACTCCTGGTAGATGATGGCAATCCCCTTATCAATGGCATCCTGTGGGTTATGAAAATGCATTTCTTCTCCAAAAATGCGCACTGTCCCACAATCTGCCTGGTAAACCCCGGAAAGAACCTTCATAAGGGTGGATTTTCCTGCACCATTTTCTCCGATGAGAGCGTGTATCTCTCCTTCCTTTACCTTTAAGTCCACATGATTTAAAGCGGTCACTTTGGAAAATGTCTTAGTCACGTCAAGCATTTCCAATGCGTATTCGCTCATATGCTCACCTCTGTTTTCTCATAGCAGTCCTGCATTATTTATTTTTCTTCTGAATCAGTACCGCCACCAGTATAATCAGACCTTTAATCACGATTTGAAGGTAAGGATTCACGCCCAAAAGATTCAGTATGTTGTTCATTACCGCCATAATCAGCACGCCTGCCAGGGTACAGATTAAGGACCCCCGCCCTCCTGCCATGGAGGTTCCTCCGATGACCACCGCCGCAATGGCATCCATATCATAGCCGGTACTGCCGTTTGGCTCTCCTACCCGGACTCTGGCTGCCAGCATGACGCCGGCGATGGATGCAGTCAGGCCACATAGGCCATATGCCATAATTTTATGAAATTTCACCTTTACCCCAGAGAGCCTGGCTGCCTCCGAATTGCTGCCTATGGCATAGATATGGCGCCCGAATACCGTCTTGTGAAGCAGCACCATGAAAATCACCATAAGGGCAGCATACAGTACCACAGCAAAGGGGAGGATGCCTCCCAGGGACTTGGAACCAAAGTTGGACCAGAACTGGGAAACCGAGCCTCCCGGTGCTCCGTTGGTATATATGTAATTGAGTCCCCGCAGCACCTGCCCCGTGCCAAGGGTGATGATGAAAGCCTCCACCCCCCTGCACACAATGATACTGCCGTTAATCAGGCCAAAGATAAAGCCGAATAACATCACCAGAAGCACCGGTCCTAAATAGATGCCGGTACCGCCGGCCTGCACATAGGGCTCTGACATTCTTGCCATCACACAGGCTGCAATCGCCATAATACTGGTGACGGACAAGTCAATTCCTCCTATGAGCAGTACCATTGTCATTCCGATGCTGACCACGCCCACAATGGATGCCTGCCGTAGGATGTTTGTAATATTTTTAAATGTGGGAAAAATGGGTGAAATCATGCTGGCAATCAGCAGCAGGATGATCAGCGCAAGATAGGGGCCGCTGATGGGATTGTTTAATATTTTTTTCACCATTCCCGAAGCACTTTTTTGTTTCATGACTGAAATGTCCCCCTTATCGGTTTACTGATACAGCACAACCCGCTCTTTGGCCTCTGGGCTTACCAGAACCTTGACCAATTTCGGATTTCTGCGAATTTCATTGACAGCGTCCTCCAGTTCCTCAAGGGGAACAATCATGGAGATCAGAGGGGCAGGATCCACCCGGTCATATTTGAGAAGGGTCAGGACGTCGCCCCAGTCGTAACCGATGCCCGCGCAGCTTCCGCTGACCTTTTTCTCCTCCAGCACGAACTTCACCGGAGGAAGGCTGGCGTAATCATCATCTGCACAGATTCCGAAAGCCTCTACCTTTCCGCCTTTTCTCACCATCTGAAATGCCTGTTCATAGGTCTTTGAACTGCCTACGGCTTCCAGAACAAAATCAGCACCTATGCCGTTTGTCAGCTTCATGACCTCTTGAATCACGTCAGGGGTCTCCTTAAAGTTGATCACATAGTCCGCCACCATGTCCTTAGCCATGGCAAGCCTGTCCTCATTACCGTCTATGATGATCACCGGCGCAGCCCCTCTAAGCTTTGCAAGACAGGCATGGAGGATTCCAAGCCCGGCACCGATGACTACCACGCTTCTTCCCATGACGCAGTCCATTTTCCTGGAAGCATTGATACAGGCGGTCAAAGGCTCCACAAAGGCCGCTTTCTCATCGGATACTTCCTCCGGCACCACATATACATTTTTCCAAGGTACCTTTACATACTCTGCAAACCCGCCGTTTACATGGATCCCGATCTGCTTGAATTCCGTACATAGGAGCGGCTCTCCGATGCGGCAATGATAGCAGGTTCCGCAGGGCTTGCAGATATCGCAGGTAACACGGTCTCCGATCTTCAATCCCAGTGCATTGGCTCCCAGTTCTTCAATCGTTCCATAGAACTCGTGGCCAGTAATTAACGGCAGGCAAGCTACCTCGTCCGCATATTTCCCCGTATAGGAACCCCAGTCTGAACCGCAGATTCCGCAATATTTGATCTTAATCAGGACCTCATCTTCGGAAATCTCCGGTACCGGAACTTCTGAAAGTTCATAGTGATACGGCTGGGTCAGCACTTGTGCTCTCATTTTTCTCATATATGTTCTCCTTCGCTCTGTAAATGTCTGATTTTATTTAGTAAACAGCGCATCACTGCGTCCTTCATAGGGTGCGTCGATCATCAGGGGACGCAGGAATTCTATGGTCTTTTTCACTCCGTCTGCCCTGCTCATGATCACATCTTCATGCTCGTAATTGAATACGCCGTCATATCCGGTGAGAAACAGCTCGCTGATCATACGCTTCCAATCCACGTCACCCCAGCCGGGAATCCGGAAACGGAAGGAGCGGTCCAAACGGCCCCAGCCATCCTGCATATACATATTTAACCCGCCCTTTGCCAGGTTGTGATGGACGATTTCACAATCCTTGGCATGAACCAGCGCGATCCTTCCCCTCAGCTCATCCACAAAGGTCTGGATGTTCACACCGGAAAATAAGATATTTGCCGGATCTAAATTAATGGCAAAGGCCGGATGGTGATCCACCACCTCCAAAAGCCTTAATGCGGACTGGGTATCATACACCACATTGTTGGGATGAGGTTCAAATGCCACCTTTACGCCGTATTCCTTGTATTTATCAAGCACCCTGCCCCATTTTAATGCAAACTGCTCTTCTTCGTATTTCCAGCCGTTTGGCTCCGGCCAATCGTTGATATGTCCGTAATTTTCCATGCCGGAAAAGGCAACTACAGCAGGTACAGAAAGCTCTGCTGCAAGCTGTGCGCTGCGGATCATGCTTTCCGTTCCAAAGAGTATCTTCTCCTCCCTGGTTCCCTTGCCGGAGGATACGGTCCCATCACTGTAAGGTCCCATGATCAAAGGGGAATCCGCATGGTTGCTTAAGGAGGCGATGGTCAGGCCATGGCTTTCCACCATCTTTTTGACTTCCCCTGCCTTCTTGTTTTTTAGGATATCCTCCACATCAACCTGTCCGTTGCCCACATAGGTGGGCAGTTCCACGCAGTCGTATCCATGGTCTGCCGCAAGCTTTACCACCTCTTCCAGTGGCTTTTCCGAGTAGTTTACTACGCAAAATCCGATTTTCATCTATGTATCCCTCCTGGTCATCCTGACTGTTTTTGCTGCTCAGCTCTTACTGTGGCTGCCCCTTCATGATCAATAGGTCCAGTCATAATCATCCCCATCCGGAATCAGGTACTGGCCCATATTGTCTTTTGTTACAACAATGGAGTCCATCATGACGTCCTTCTCCTTTGGCCCCTGGCCATCGATGCAGTCAATGGCTGCATGAAGGGCGTCCACGCTTGCCGCACAGGGGAACTGGGTCAGGCCCACGCAGCTGCCATCCTTGATCATCTTCACCACGCCGTTGATACCATCCGCATTTGTAAAGACAATGCCTTCTTTATCCCTTCCTGCCTCCCGGATGGCATCCACTGCCCCCAGAGTTACGCCGCCATCCTGTGAAATAAATCCGTCAATTTCTCCTGGACCGAACTTCGCCAGACAGTCCTCCATAAAGCTCTTACCCTTGCTGACCTCAAAATCCGTATACTGTCTCGCGATGATCTTGATGTTAGGATATTTGGAAAATACGGAGTCCTGCCCTTCTTTTTGGAAGTTATCCGTACTGGAGCCTGCCATGGTATCTAAAGCTATGATGTTCCCCTTTGGCTCGCCGTAGCGCTCTGTTAAGGCTTCCACCAGCATCCTGGCACATTCCGCACCGTTTTGTTTGTCGGAATATCCTACAAAATGGGTGTAATCCTCTGTGGTGCAGGTGCGGTCAAAAATGATGACCGGAATTCCCGTCTCAAATGCCGCCTCAATGCCGGGATTTGCTGCATCTTCCACACATGGAGTAATCAAAATGGCATCCAGGTTCTGCTGGAGCATGGCTTCAATGTTGCTGTTCTGGGTGTTGGCGTCATCGTGGGCATCTGTTTCCACCAGCTCCACTCCCAGCCTGTTGCATTCCTCCACCAGCATGTCCCTCATCTTTACACGCCAGCTATTGGATATGGATGCGTTGGCAAATCCGATCCTGTATTTCTTTCCGGCTTCCGTCTCTGCTTTTGCTCCTGCTTCTTTCGTTGCTTCCCCAGCGGTCACACCCGTTCCTTCCGGACTCTCTGCCGGCGCCTTATTTGCCGCCTGGCAGCCGCTTAAGGAAACTGCCATTGTCAATGCCATGAATACTGCTAATGCTTTCCTCATAATAACCCTCTCTTTCTTAAATACCTCCAATAATCTTGTAATAACGCCCCGGTGCTTTCGTACTGCTCTGCATAAATTCTGATGCAGACATGATAAATATTTAACAAAAACGATGCTGATTTGGCCAAACAGTGGAAAGAAATGCGCTTTTTCTCTCCCGTTTTCGTCATTATAACATACGATTTTTCGTTTTTCAACTATTTTCTTTCGTTTTCTTGCTTTAATTTTTTATTATTTTTGTTTTTCTTTTTCTTTTTTTGTTGATATTTTTCGTTTTATATGCTATCTTAATAATGAAAACAATGATCATCGGGAGGAGGCATAAATGTTTAAAGCAGAAAGAATACAGCGGATCAAAGAAATTATATTTGAACGCAAACAGATAGACGTAGCCACTCTCAGCTCTCTTTTAAATGTAACAGAGGTAACAATTCGAAACGATTTAGAGCAGCTGGAAAAAAGCGGCTTTTTGACCCGCAATCACGGAGGCGCTACGTTAAATGCCTCCGCATTTCCGGAGGAACAGCTTCATACGGATCGGATGGACAGCTTAAATATTCCTTACGATAAGGAAAAGGAAGAGCTGGGACTGGTGGCTTCCCAACTGGTCCGGGAACGGGAATGGATTTTCCTGGGCCCCGGCACCACCAGCTACTATATTGCAAAGGCCCTGTCCAAACGGCAGAATTTAAATATAATGACCAACAATTTTTATGTTGCCAATGTTTTCGGAAGCAATGCTTCTGTGCAGCTTCTGTTTCTGGGCGGGCGGATGCAGAATTCCGGAATGTATACCATACCGGAGGATTTGAACCGGGAGCTGGAGCATATTTATTTAAGCAAGTTTTTCTTTTCCGTGGATGGAGCCAGTATGGAAGGAGGCTATACTCTTACGGATATGAATGTGGTGGATATCATAAGGGCAGTGTCAGACCGCTGCCATGAGGCAATCATCTGCCTGGACAGCAAGAAGTTTGAACAGCGTTCTTTCATCCGTCTAGGGGATTTGACCAGCATTTCCACCATAGTCACCAACAATAAGATTCCCCAGGATTACCATCAGTACTACATGGAACACGGAATACGGGCATACACCTCCTATAATTTAAAACCTTTAAGCTAAAATAATTTCATGAGGAACGTTTATGGAAAAGTTTGTAATTCGTATGGAAAATGTCTGTTCAAAGCAATTTCCGGAAAGCCATATCAACTTCCAGGCAGCTTCCGGAGATATCACCGCGATTGTGGGAAGCAACGGCGAGGGGAAAACCACTCTTACCAGGATTCTTGCGGGCATCGTTCCCAGATTGGGCGGGGAAATCCTGATAGACGGCAGGAAGCTGGATATCCACAGCATCACAAGCGCCCAAAGAAACGGGATCTACATGCTTTTAGAATCCCTTCAGCTTTTTCCAGGCAAAAGCATTATGGACAACCTGCTGCTGGGTATCGAAGAGCTTATTTTCCATAAGCGTTTGTTTTATCCGGCAAAAGAAAAAAAGGAAGCTGTCTGCCGCTCCATCCTTAAGGAGCTGGGGCTGGACTTAGAATTAAACCAGCCTGTAGACCGCTTATCCCAGGGGGAGAAATGCCTGCTTCAGATCGGCAGGGTTCTTTTATGCCGCCCAAAAATTCTGATTATGGACGAATTCTCTGCTTCCCTGACCAACCACGAAACCAGAAGGGTCATGAATCTTCTGACAGAATTAAAAAAGAAAAATATCTGTGTCATACTTATTTCCCACGAATACCCGGCCGTGATCCGGCACTGTGACTGCGTCTCCGTTATGGAACAGGGACAGATCACGGAGTCCTATTCCAGAAAGGAACTTGGAGACGAGGCATTTGTAAAACGGGTGCTGTCATTTAAAAAGGGCTTTTCCTATCCAAAGCTGCCCCATACGCCGGGAAAGCTGCTGCTTGCCGCAGACCATATTTCAAGCGGAAATCTCCATGACATTTCCTTTTCCCTGCAGGAAGGGGAAATTCTTGGAATCGCAGGGATCGTAGGCTCCGGCCGCACGACCTTGATCCAGGCCATTTCCAAAGAACGGGAAATCACCTCAGGCCATATGTATTATGCGCCTGTGCTGGAACGCTCCGGGGCCATCAGCTTCCTCCCGGGGGATTGCGGAAGTCAGACCCTGTTTACGGGAAAGGATTTAAGCTTCAACATCACAGCCTCCAATGTCCGGAAGGCTGCGCGTTTTCATATGGTTTCCGGCCAGAAGCTGGATTTATATGCCCGGGATTTCATGGACCGTCTGAATATACGGAAAGTCTCCTGCCGCGTTCCTGTGGAGCAACTAAGCCGGGGAGAACTGCAGAAGGTGCTCATCGCCCGCTCCCTCCACCAGGAGGCCCGGCTTTATATTTTTGATGAGCCTTCCAGCTACTTAGATTTAATGTCAAGAAGCGAGCTTTATAATATTTACAATGCCCTATTGTCCCGGAATGCTTCCATCATACTGATTTCCTCGGATTTCTCAGAGCTTATCGGCATGTGTGACCGGATACTGCTGTTAAAGGCAGGGGAACAGGTGGGGCTTTATCCTGCCGATACCATAACCAGCGATTTTCTATATTCCATTTTGTAATGGAGCGGTCACTTTCATTTCTACATAACAGGAGAATGTATAATTGTATGAAAAAATTAATTGCTTATGATTTGGGTACCGGAGGCATCAAAGCCTCACTGTTCTCTGAAAACGGGACATCTCTGGCAGATGTATTTATCCAGTATGACACCTTATTTTCCAATGAGCGTTTTGTGGAACAGCGCCCAATGGATTGGTGGAACCATGTCTGTCAGGCAACAAGGCAGCTTCTGGACAAGTCAAAATCTGATGCAGCGGATATCGCCTGTGTCGCCCTGTCCGGCCACAGTCTGGTGGCAGTGCCTCTTGACAGGAATGGAACTCTGCTGGCAGACCAGGTGCCCATCTGGTGCGACATGCGGGCGGAGAAGGAAGCCGGGGAATTATTTAAGGATCTGGACTATAACCAGTGGTATCTCACGACCGGAAATGGTGATCCGGCGGAATGCTACACAGTTACCAAATTGATGTGGCTGAAAAAGCACCAGCCAGAACTGTACTCCAGGATTTACAAAATTCTGGGATCTAAGGACTTTATCAACTACATGCTGACCGGAACCATGTGTACGGATCCCTCCTATGCGTCGGGATTTGGCGTATTCAATCTTACTGCTTGGGATTATGAACCCGGATTTATGAAGGCCGCAGGTATCAGTCCGGAGATATTTCCGGAAATCCGGCCAAGCGATTCCATCATCGGGAGGGTCACGCAGGCTGCGGCAGAAATGACCGGACTGGCAGAGGGAACCCCGGTTTCCTGCGGGGCAGTGGATAACACCTGCATGGCCCTTGGCGCCAGGGGATTGGCGGAAGGAGTGGCGTATACGTCCCTGGGTTCTTCCAGCTGGATTGCCGTTACCTCTTCCAAACCAGTTGTGGATCCAGTAACCAGACCCTTTGTATTTGCCCATGCAAAGAAAGGATTTTATACTTCCGCGGTATCCATTTTCTCCGCCGGAAACTCTTTCCGCTGGATCCGGGATAATCTTTGCCGGGATTTTACAGATGATACGGATACATATGATGCCATGAACCGGATGGCAGAACGTGTCCCTGCCGGAAGCAATGGGGTGCTGTTTAATCCCTCCCTGGCAGGCGGAAGCGCCCAGGAGCCAGCCTCCGGCCTTCGGGGCGGATTTATGGGATTGGCCCTTCACAATACCCGGGAGGACCTGGTGCGGGCCTCCATGGAGGGCATTGCCATGGCCCTGCGCTGTACCCTTGATATCCTGCTGACACAGACCTCCATCAACGGAGAAATGCTGATCTGCGGGGGCGGAAGCAAAAGCGCGGTATGGCGGCAGATTTTTGCGGATGTTTATAATCTTCCCGTTTTAAAAACCAACATTGACCAGAATGCCGCTTCTCTGGGTGCTGCTGCACTGGCTGCTAATGGGTGCGGGCTATGGGAAGGATATGACCGCATTACGGAAATCCATCAGACGGAAGATATCCTGCTTCCGGATAAGGAAGCGAATGCATTGTATGAAAGGCGTTTGGTTGTTTATCGGAAATGGACGGAGAATTTGGCAGAATTGAGTGAGATGTAAGCTGGCGCCTTGTCTCCATGGAGGCGATCGTAACATCATGTCAGGGACTTATTAGAATGTGCGCTTGATAAAAGGGCAGAAAACCCTTATGAGTACCGGTGAAGTATTAACCTTGCTGCTTGTAATATTAGCGGCACTGTCTTACATAGACAATCATAACCACAAAAAGAAATAGCATCCCGCCGCCTAAAGCAGATGCTATTTCAAAATAGATATTTATTTGACTGAGGGCAATCGGGAATCTTCCTTTATTTTTTCATCTGATCTTCTGGTCTTATATTCCCGGAGGTCCCATATATAAATACGATATCAACAAATCCCCCATCATCATACGTAAATACGTGCCATTCATTTTCCGGGATATGGAGAATCATTCCCCTGCAGAGCTTTGCTTTTTGAGGCAGCTCATCCTTATCTGGTCCCCAGAATACGTACCCGTCTTTACTATCGATAATAACCACCGTTTCCTCCGCATGCTGATGAGGCTCCATAACACCGCTTTCCTCTGAATAAACAGCGTAGCCAACTGTCATTGCATCGCTGTCAGAATAGCTGTTCTTACCGACAGCCCTTTGAAGCTTTCTCCCCGGCAAAAGATCTGTTGCCATATTATCTCTGTCAATTATTTTCATTATGCACCTCCAGTTTTCTGATCACCTGATACAAAGTATCTTCTTCTCCTACATTTCCTGGGAAAATGATATAGGGAGTTCCCGGCATACGGCTTTTAGGTCCCAGCTTCCAGACCGGTATCCCCTTTTCAATCTGCCCCGGTACCCATGCTTTTTTTACCTGACATGCCTTGGTTCCTATATCACTGGATGTGATTCCCCCTTTGGCAATCAGGTACTTTGGCTGTATTTTCAATGATTTGACGACCTCAACAAGTCCTTCGGAGATCTGAGTGGATATGCCAAGCAGCTCCTCCGGCCCCGCTCCCAAAACTTCGAGCCTTTCCCTTCTTGTATGAATGCATACCGTCTTACCATCTCCCAGCAGCAAATTCGCCTCTGACGCAATTCTTTGAATCTCAGATCTCCACTTATCCGGTTCTAAAACCAGACGATTATCAAACTCCAGCATGTTAATATTACTGATTCTTTTTATCCATTCCATTTGTAACCTGGTTTTTTTTACATGGGACCCTACTACGATCAAGCCTCCGTTTTTATTTTCAGAGTCTGTCAGATCATCACATTCCAGCAAAGGGGGAAACGGATTATCCAGAAACAAGCGGATAAATGAGGCTGCTCCCCGGTACAAAAACAACTTTCCCTGTGACAATGCTTTTAAAAAACAAATTTGAAAAACTCTTAAATCCTCATAGGTTTCCGCATTTACAATAATCTTTTTAAAATCACTCACAGACATCAGCTTTTTTGTAATCTGCTCAAGCTGCCCGCTGCGCAGTTCCTTTTGTGTAACAGAAATACAGTCCGCTGCCGTATATTCTCCCTGATATTTCTCTTCTATGTACCGTTTTAGATCACTGTTCTTAAAAGAAAACGTACTGTCCCGCGCAAATTCACTGTCAGACACCGGAATCCTCTTTCCAGCCTCCAGAATATAATGGACATCATCTACAGTAAACCTGCCGCCCTCAACAAAACAGGGACAAATGACTTCACCATCTATGATCACGTTATACTCTTTTAACACTTTTGCAAGGGTCTCTGATTCTACGGGATAATTCCAGCGAAGAGTCGAGTCACTTCTTGAGAAGAACAGAAAACGTTTATTTTTTCTCCTGGCTATTGCGGCCGTCCGCTCAGCAATGAACCGATGAACTTCTTGCGTATATTCTTTGCTGAATGATCTGGAATTCGTCAGCAGAAAAGAAACTGTCATACCGTCTTCAAATATCTCTTCTATCGTTTCTTCTGACCAGTCAGTGTAAACATAAACCCCGTTTGCACATTGGATTCCTGTAGGATCATCATCCAGCACAATAATCTTAAAGTCAAAATCCCGTCCGTTCCACATCATTGCGTTACCTTCCACATCCATGTTCTCCAAGCTTTCGGTTCCAGCAGTTACAGATCTTCATAATAATATTTTGCCTTTCCAATGCTGTCAAAGATCTCCATCTTATGCTGGATCACTTCCTGAGCTGCTTTAACCGCTTCCGGAATAAGATTTGTCATTTTAAATTCACCATCGGCATTGATCTGTTCATTTAACCGAAATGCATATACAGATTTGTAATCCGTCGAAATATTTACTTTTCTTACACCAAGCCGGCAGGCTGCTGCAATCTCCTCGTCAGGGTTGTTGCTGCCGCCGTGAAGCACCAACGGAATATTTACCCTTTTCTTTATTTCCTGAAGCCGGTCAAGTTGAAGTTTTGGTACAAAGCCCTTTGGATAAAAACCATGAGAAGTACCAATTGCAACAGCCAGACAGTCAATCCCTGTTTTCTTTACAAAATCTTCCGCTTCTTCCGGCTCCGTGTATTTGATTTCACTGGTTCCCCCCTCATCAGACTGCAGAGCCTCCCCAATCGTTCCCAATTCACCTTCCACGGATATATTAATCGGATGCGCAATTGCCACAGCTTGTTTTGTCAGTTCCACATTTTCCTGAAAAGGAAGAAGAGATCCGTCAATCATAACAGAAGTAAATCCGGCTTTTACCGCCATCAAACAATCCCTTATGGTCTTGCCATGATCTAAATGCAGCACATAAGGTACTCTGCTGTTCATAAGCAGCGGTCTGATGTATCCAAAAAACTCTGTTCCTGCAAATGCCAGTTCGCCGGCATTCACCTGTATGATGGCCGGTGATTTCAAGCGTTCTGCTTCACCAAAGACACTTTTAAAATTCCCTACTTCTGTTACGTTAAATGCTCCGACGCAAAAATTATAATGTTCCGCAATATTAAGCATTTCATTCATATTAATCAGCATAAAATATCTCCCCTGCAGCTTTCATTTATTCGATGACCAGTTCATCATCATCATCTGTTTTATTCATGTCATACTCTCTTGCCAGTTTCGCAAAATCTTCTTCTCCCACCTCATTTGTTACCGGCTTTTTAATAAGGAACAATATCACTCCCATGATCACACTTCCGATTGCCAGCGCTGCCACATATCCCCACGGATTTGTCATCAGGGGAATAATAAACCAGCCGCCATGAGGAACCGGTGTTCCCACATTCCAGACCATAGACAATCCGCCTGCCACAAAGCTAGCAGCCATCGAGGAAAAGATCACTCTGGGAAGATCATTCATCGCAATAGGAATTACACATTCCGTTATCATACAGGCCCCCATTGGCAGACAGGTCTTCACACTTTCCTTCTCAACTGCCGTAAATATTTTTTTCCCTGTGACCTTTGATAACATCCAGGCTATAATAATACCCAGCGGTGGAATCGATGAACCTAACATATGGCATGCCTTAGGCTGAAATACTCCTTCTACCAGCAGGCCCGTGGTAAATGCAGACATTGTCTTGGTAAGCGGGCCGCCATAGTCAATGCTGGCTCCCGCACCGATTACTGCCCCATAAATAAATTTAGAGCCACCCTCCAAAGAGGTGAGGAAACCGGTGATGATGTCCATCAGCAAGGCAATGGGCTGTCCCAAAACAGCAAACATAATAATACCGCCAATTATGGTCGTTAAAAATGGTATGATCAGTATCGGCATAAGTCCTGTCATCGATTTCGGAACTTTTACTTTCGTCTTAATCAGCAGACAGATATAGCCTACGACAAAGCCTCCTATGATTCCTCCGAGAAAACCCGATTTTATCTCTGAACAGACCAGACCCACAATAAGCCCCGGAGCAATTCCCGGCCGGTCGGCAATTGAATAGGCAATTGCAGCCGCGATTAAAGGCACTACCAAAGAAAGTCCCAGACTTCCTGTTTTAAACATATAATATGCAATTCCTGTGGTTGCATCCCGTACCGCAACTCCTCCAAATACATACCCCATTGCCATACAGATTCCAGCCCCGACAACAAGAGGCATCATATAAGATATCCCCGTCATGATATGTTTTTTAATATCGGACTTTTTTAACATACTACCTTCTCCTTTGCATTTTTTTATCCCTTTTGATGTTTGCTAAGCGCTTTTTCAACCTTTTTAATGAACCCAACCGGGTCTTTTAATACAGCAGAAGTTGATGTCCGGATCATAGGAATCCCCTTAAATCTTTCTTCACCGGAAATTTTCACATCACAGGCAAGGATTACCACATCTGCCTGTTTTACTTCCTCTGCACTCAGTTCATCTTCCACCCCTACGCTGCCCTGAGTCTCAATCCTGCATTGATGCCCACAGGCTATTGCTGCTTTGATCAACTTATCCTTCGTCATATATGTATGCGCTATTCCCACCGGACACGCGGATACTCCAACAATATTCATATACACCTCTCCTAAAACAATTCAATAATTTTTTTCTTATCTTCCATAGAAAAAAGTGCCTGTACCACTTCTTCCCTGCATATCGCTCTGGCGACACCTGACAGTAGGGTGATATGATTTGCGGCTTCCTTATTTTTAACCGCAAACAGAATAATACATCGCACCGGTTTGTCATCTAAGGTTTCCCATTCAATATCATGAGCCGCCCGCCCGATGGCAATGGAAGTCTTAATTACAAAATCCGACTTCCCATGGGGGATTGCGATTCCCTCCCCCACACCGGTTACACCTTCTTCTTCTCTTAGATATACATCTTCAAGAAATCTTTTTTCATCTGATAATTTCCCATTTTCATATAAAAGGTGAATTAACTCTTTTAATGCTTCATTTTTTGTTGAAGATTTAAGATCTAGATCGATGCACGATTCCTCTAAAATATTTGAAATTTTAATTTCGCAGTCCATACAAATTCTCCTAGTCAATTTTTAGTCTGCTGAACCTGTCAGCTTTCAATATCTTTTCCAGAGTTACCGGATCTTCCATCATGTTGGAAACTTCTCCGAATATCCCCTGAAAGTCTTTTTTGCTCCTCGAATCTATTGCCAGCATAAAAACAATCTGTACCTTTTCATCTTCCCAGAAAATCGGTCGTTTTAATGTCATTAATCCAATTCCCTGTTTGTGAATATGCCCGTCAAATGCGTGAGGCATCGCAAATACTCCCCCTACAAACGTAGAGGAAAGTTCCTCTCTCTTAAAAACAGAATCCACATACTCATGATCGACATACTTTTCCTGAAACAACCGCCCTCCCAGCAATGTAATCACTTCTTCCTTCGTTTTACAGTCACACTGAAGAATGGTTATTCTATCGTTTAAATAACGGTTTAAGATTGGGTATCTCTCAGACTGCAGCTTTGCTGTCTGCTGCCACTTTTGGCAGCGTTCTCCAATCAGCTTAATCTCTTCCTCACCGATAAACGGGGAGGCAGAAATCACATCAACTCCCGTAAGCTTCATCGGTACTGTTGAAATAATAAAATCCTGTTCCTCCGGAATGATTTTCTCAATCCCGTTAAGCGGCAGTATTTTTCTGATTATGAGTTCGGGAAGTTCTCTGTTCAATCTGGCTGTCATAAATTGTGATGCTCCGTAACCGGTAGCGCAGACCAGTGTGACAATGGGTCTTAGCTGCTCCAGCTCCGCCTGACGCCGCTCAAATGCTGCTGCCACATAAAGTGCGATACTCCCGATTTCATCTTCTCTGATTACACACTGAAAAGCCGTACCAAGATATTCTGAGATATATGCTGCAATCTCAAAAGCATATCCCACCTTCTCCTTTATTAAAGGTAAAATAGGATTATCAACCGTGACATGATTTTCCACCCGTTTCAGCAACAGTTTTAAATGCCTGTACAGACTTTCCAGAAAATGCTGGTCATTTGACAGCTCTACCCGGAACATACGCTCCGTATCTGCTACTGCCAGTATCATCGCATTATAAATCCTGTCATCAGCAACATTTCTGATTCCGGTGTCCGGATTTTTTTTCAGTATCTTTTGATCCATTCCCTGGAGCTGCAGGGTGAGATAGGCAACATCATAAATCGTAAGCTGTACCGACAGATGCTCAAAAATTTTCCGGACAATCTCCTTAGACATTTTCCATTCACCTTCATCCTTCAGTTTCATCAGCTTTTCATGACTATAGTCACATTGAAGACCCTTGAGGGAATGCCGAATGGAAACCGCCATATGAAAAATCATCATATTAAAGGAAACGTCTGCCAGAACCCGGCTCCAGCTGTATTCTGCTTCCATCAGTATATTGATAAGAATCTGCAGATTAACATCCTCCATCAAATCCCGGACATTCTCAATCGCCTTTCTCCCACTGCTTCCGGACAGTTTTTGCAGTATAACAGCCTTTGCCATACGGATTTGAGGTTCTTCCCCTAAAATCCGAAGCCCATGATTAGCCTTACTGTCCAATGTCAGGCTGAATCTGCTAAAAAAGCGCTCCATTGTCTTTAAGTCATTGGTAATAGTTCCCCTGCTTACAAATAATTTCTGAGAGATTTTCTCAGCCGGTATATAATCATTGACATCCAATATCTCATATGCGACATAAAACTTACGCATATCAGGATTCATAGGAGAACTGCGATTCACTTCATTTAGTATCTGGTTTAAAAAATGCCTCCCTTCATGATTATAAGACAGCCATAATCCTACACCTGTTTTTGTAATAATATAACAGTTGCGAGGTTCCAGTACCTGATTGATTTTTTTGATATCCGTCTTAACGGTGCGGGAACTGATGTGAAGAATATTCGCTATTTCATTCGTTGTTAAAGGCTTGCCCTGCCGAAACAGTAAGTTCAATAATTTTTTCTCGCGAGGTAAAAACATAGAATCACTCTCCTGTTCTATGATTATTATAAGAGAACTATTTCCTCATTGCAAAACATCAATTTTCACTATTTAGTGATTTGTTTTTTCTTATTTTAAAATTCTAACTGTTTTTTCCAGTTTATTAGCAATTCCAACAGTAGTTTCTATTAGAACTCTCATGTTATTTCCAGTTTTCTTAAATATTATAAGATATTCACATTTGTTTTCACTAATAGCGTGCTGTCAATAGCAGAAACAGGACAAGGATGTCAATCTTGACACAAATAGTAATAATAAATAATCCCATCGAAGCCATTACAAGCCCCGATGGGATATTGAATCAAACTTTTATATTATACAGCGATATAACATTCCTGCACTCCACAGATTTTTCACCATATGCACTTGGACAGCTTATCATCACCGTTGATTTCCGGTGTCTTTCCACCTCAAACGGAATGACCTAATTCCGGCCCAAAGCACTGAATCAGCTTCAAACAGCTTCCATCTTCAGCCTTCCACTGAAGCGCCTGTATCCCGGCAGGCAGAAAGAACTGATCCCCCTTCTTGACCTCTTCCTGCCAGACCTTCTCCCGGCCAGCGGCTTCCTGTACGCCATTTCTTTCTTCCAAAAGCAGTTTTCCACCGCCCTCCAGAACATAAACAGCACTGCAGCCATTCTGCTTCAGGCTCATAACATCTTTTATTTCTATCATATCCATACAAAAGCATGGAGTCTCTTCATATCCAACCAAACGGATCCGGCGGTTTTTCCCCTCTTCTTCTAAAACCTTTGCCGGAATGAACCACCGTTTCTTCGCTTCCTCTTCTGAATAATTCTCATAATGGAAGCATTCAAACATCTTCTCAAAGCCAAGTCCCTGGTGGCACATGGAATCCGCCACTTTATACCCTGACGGCGTCACTCTCTCCACCCGGATGGTGTAGTCCGAAGGCTCCTGGATTTCCACCAGAAAGCAACCGGCACCGATCGCATGAGGAACTCCGCCTTCGATCAATATGGTATCCCCCTCCTGTATCTCAAACCGGTGCAGGCATTCCAGTATTGCCTTGATATCCTGGCGAAGAAAGCAGTCCTTCCAATGCTCTGGTGTCACACCCGGACGAAAGCCAAGATAAACATAAGGCTTTTCGACCTGTATTTCTCTGCCTCCAAGTATATGCCAGCATTCTGTTTTCCCGTATTCTGAATGAAACAGCTCCCTGGCCTTCTCTTTATCCGGATGCACCTGGACAGCCAGCCGCTCTGCTGAGTCAATCAGCTTCACCAGCACCCCCAGGGTTTCCCCCAGCTGCGCTGCATGCTCTTCTCCCAGATAACCGGCGGGATCCGATTCAATCAGCTCTTTTAAAGACACCGAAGGCCGGTCTGCCAGCATGCTCAAGCCCTCTGTCAATTCTTCTCTCCCTGCGTTCCTGGCCTCCACAAGAGAAGCAATCCATTCCTCCGGGAAATGACCGTCTTCCCCTGTTTTAGCTCCGTGAAATTCTTCCAGCAGTTTTCCCCCAAAATAAGTCCTCCAGGCCCTGGAGCCTGTCAGACGAATGGGACAATCTTTTCTTGTTTCCATGATTTCCCTCCATATTTCCCCAAACAATCAATTAAAATCCATTCCGGTCTGACAGCTCTTTAAACCAGGTTCCTGACTTTTTCATAGTAATCTTACAGTTGTCATAAATGTCCACCCTTAACAAGCCATACCGGTTTTTATAAGCATTGATCCAGGACCAGCAGTCAAAGGGCGCCCACAAATGATATCCAAAGCAATTACATCCTTCTTCCATGGCCTTATGCAGGTATTTCAAATGCCCCTTAATAAATTCGATCCGGTAATCATCTGACACCACACCGTTCTCATCTAAGAACTCCTCTTCCCCCTGAATCCCCATGCCGTTTTCTGATATGTACCAGGGAAGATTTCCGTAATTTTCTTTTATATTTTCAGCAATATCATAAATGGCCGGCTCATAGATCTCCCAGCCTCTGGAAGTGTTCATCTTCTGCCCTTCAAACGTATACGGCTCATAATATTTTTCCGGCATCAGCGGTCCCTCATAAACGGAGGTTCTGGCTTTTGCCCGCCTTGGATGATAATAATTCACGCCCAGATAATCTATGGTATTTTTTCGGATAATATCCAGATCTCCTTCTGCGATCACCGGAAGGATGCCCTCCTCTTTCAAAAGCTCCGTCAAGCCTTTCGGATATTCTCCTTTTACGGATGGATCCAAAAAGGAACGGTTAAAAATCAAATCCAGAATATCCGCCGCTTTCCGGTCTTCCGCCTTATCCGGATTTTCACAGTAGGTTGGCGTCAGATTGATGATGATGCCTATTTTACCGCTGCATCCGCTTTTTCGGAATTCATCCACCGCCAGGCTGCTGGCAAGCTGTACATGAAACCCGACCTGGGCCGCCTTTTTGGCATCGCAGACTGCAGGGTAATGTCTCTCATATAAGTAACCCGTTTCCGGAATGATGACCGGCTCATTGAACGTGGTCCAGTATTTTATCCGGTCCCCAAACCGTTCAAAGCAAACTGCCGCAAATTTTGCAAAAGCAAAAACGGTTTCCCGGTTCTCAAAGCCGCCTTTCTTTACCCAGTACTCCGGTAAGTCAAAATGATGAAGGCACATCATCGGTTCTATTCCATTTGCAATCATTTCATTGATTACATCATGATAGAACGCCACTCCTTCCTCATTCACCGTTCCCTCACAGTCACGGATCACCCGGCTCCATTGGATGGAGGTGCGGTAAGAGGTCACGCCCGCCTGTCTCATCTTCTGGATATATTCCTTATATTTGTGATAAAAATCAGAGGTAACTGCCGGCCCCACTCCATCAAAAAACCGTTCCGGTTCTCTTTCAAACCAGTAATCCCATTCCGATTTTACACGTCCGCCTTCGCTGCTTCCGCCTTCTGACTGCGGGCCGGAAGAGGCTCCTCCCCATAAAAATCCATTTGGAAATACATAATCCATTTTCATCTCTCCTATTCTATCTCAATCGTTTCTCCGTACAGATGATAATAAAGGGCTCCATACAGATTCGCCCTGCTGCCGTTTGTACAGGCTGTGATCCTTGGCATCAGATAGCCCTGATGCTGTCCTTTTAACATGGAAACCACTGTCTTTTGAATCCTGTCAATGATTCCCGGATTGCCGCTGATCCCGCCGCCAATTGCAATGAGTTCCGGGTCAAAGGCAAATTCCAGGGTTATACAGCCCACCGCCATCCAGTAGCAGAATTCCTCCATCAGTTCTTCTGCCAGTAAATTCCCTTCCAGGGCAAGCTGGTCCAGCTTTATCCCATCAATGGGGGCTTCTGCCGGTTCCTTTCTTATGTTGTATTTCCTGGCTTGCTTTTCCAGGGTATAATCACTCCAGGAAAGAAGGACGCCATCTTTAAATCCTCCCATGGGAAAATTTCCAAATTCTCCCCGGTTCATGGTTACTCCCTTGTCCAGCTTCCCGCGTTCGATCACTGCTCCCCCGATACCGGTACCGCAGATCACAAACACTACATTTTGATATTCCTTTGCCACCCCTTTCCAAAGCTCCCCCATGGCAGCGCAGTTGGCATCATTGGCCATGGTCACAGGCAGTCCGCCAAACCGTTCCTCCAAAATCATCTTTAAAGGGATTTCGTGAAGATACTCTACGGCGCTGATGCCTTTTATTACCCCTTCCCTGCTGTGCACCTCTCCCGGAAAGCTGAATGCCACGCCGTCAAGGGCATATTCCCTGACAGCCTTATCATAAATATTTCCGGTCACTTGCAGAAATTCTTTCACATCTGTCTTCGGCGTAGGTACCGAATCCGTGAAAGAAAAATTTCCCTCCTCATCGGAAACGCCGTATTTTACCGCCGTTCCGCCTACATCAAATACCAACTTCACTTAAATTCCTCCTGACATTTATAGACATAAGCCGTATTTCCTGGTATCTGAAGCTTTGCTTGTCCGCAAACCTTTGAGACACCACCTGTTAAAAGATTAACAAGCTCTATCTTATCCCCTAGTCCATGAAGATTTACTTCTTTCTCCGTATCATTAAAATTAATGATTAAAATTGCCCGGCAAGCCTCTGACCGGATGGAGGCCACATGGACCCTGCTGTCCTTTTCCGCAGTGAACAGGGAATCATGCCGGTTCGTGATCACCTCCATCACCAACTGCTCTACCTGGGGAATGTTCTGTTTTTTCAGTTCCACTCCCATAAAAGAATTGAAATACAGGGTACAGCCTTTTCCGTAAGGATGGAGCACTACGGCCGGACTTCCATCCTCCATGGTTCCAAGGATCCGGGTATCCTCATCCACCTCTATGCGCTGTTCCATGAAATTACAAGGAATTCCATCATCCTTTGATTCCGCTTCTTCCCTGCCGCATTGATCTTTCATATAAAAGGAATGGCCGGAATCCACATCCACTTCCCGCAGGCCGAAAAGCCTGCTTAAATGCCTGCCCGGAATTCCTTCCGCAGGCACCTCTCCATATTCATTTACGCTCCCCATTCTGGCATCAGCGATGAGGATTCCCCCTCGTTCCACATATGCAGTAAGCTTTTCTGCCATATCCTCACTGATGCTTAACGCGGAGGGCAGCACCAGAACCTTAGCCTCTTCGCCTTCTAAATCCTCGATGTCAGTAAATTCCGGATTTAAGCCTCTGTTCCAGAAAAGTCGGTACCAGCCTTCCACGTCCTCACTCCAAAAGCTGTTGTTCCATTTTAGGAACGCGTCAAAATAAAGTCTGGAAGAATAGGATACCGCTATTTTCACAGCCGGGTTTTCCACCTGAAAGCTGTCAAATAGGTCACCATTTTCCCGGATCAAGTCCATCAGCTCTTTTACCCGCGCCGCACGCTCATTGGGAGTCCCGTCCATACTGGTAAGACCCCGTCCGGTGGACTGGTATCCGTGTAAGAACGGTCTCCACCGCCACAGCTGCATTCCATTGGCACCGGTGAACATGCACATAAGAATCCAGTCATACAATTCCTGAGGCGTCACTTCTGAACCTGGCGTCAGTACCGACTGGGTGTGGGTCTGAAGCTCATTGACCATGTATGGTTTTCCTGCCTTCCTTGCCGCACCTGCGGGAACAGAATAATACATGGACATGGTCCAGGGCGTATTGCGGTAATTTCTTCCCCAGCTCTTTGGATAAAAGGTGGAGCCGTACACATCGGGAATCTTTGCCGTAGCAAATTCATCATTGTTACGAAGGGTCACATCCCCGGACAGGATCTGTGCGCTGGTCCCATCAATGATGATCGGATGGGTGGTATCGTATTTCCTTGCAGTTTCATAGAGAAAGCTGCAGATTTGGGTCAAGGTTACGCTCCGGAACCTTTCGTATTCCAGATCCGGCATGATGCTGCTCCAAATGCTGTAGGGGGATCTCCTTCTTTTGGGGGAAATCTGCCCGAAACTCTCATATCTTCTATGCCACACCCGGTTTAAATGCGTGGTCGTACCGTATGTTTCCTTCAGCCACTCCTGATATTTTCGTATGGTATAAGGGTCATCGCTTCTAAAATGTGCTTCATTAAACACATCGTAGCCGTAAACAGCCTTGTGGTCCCGAAGCGAGGTGATCGCTTCCCGGAAATACCGGTCCATATAATCCCGTACCACCGGATGATTTAAGTTGGCCCAGAAACAATTTTCATT
Source organism: Lacrimispora sp. (assembly GCF_032078915.1). Lineage (GTDB taxonomy): Bacteria > Bacillota > Clostridia > Lachnospirales > Lachnospiraceae > Lacrimispora. The sequence goes on from NZ_DAMAUN010000001.1 coordinate 81,140, forward strand.
GATATGCTCTCCTCTTTCATCATAGACCAGCATATCCTCCGTCAAGGCACTGTCCGGCATAAATTCCTGAGCCTGATTCTGTCCAAAGAGCTGCAGGATAGCCTTTATCCCCAGGGCTTCACACTCATCAAGCACCTGCCTGGTCTGGGTGAATATCCACTGATGGCTGTCCTGGCTAAGCCATGGATTGCATACCGGCCAGAGAGTGACTAAATTAAAGCCGCAATCTTTCATATAAGACAAATCTCTCCGGATCTCCTCCTGTGTATAATCCTGCTCAATAATATAGACCGCCCCAAATAAAAATTGATCCATGATGTCCTCCTTATTCATCTTTTTGTTTTCGATAATATCTTCCATTATAAAGGCCATCAGAAAACCATAAACCTGATATTCTACATTAAGGTTTCATATTCTACACGATCATATTCCGGTAAGATGTAGGCGTATACCCGGTATATTTCTTGAAAATAAAGGCAAAGTATTTGTAATCACTGAATCCGCATTCTTCTGCAATGGTGTATATCTTTGTTTCCGGCTCCTTTTCCATCCGCTTTTTTGCCAGCTCGATGCGGAACTTGTTTAACCAGTCGGTGAAGTTCTCTCCTGTTTCCTCCTTAAAAATCTTACTGAAATAATTAGGTGTCACATAGACCGCTTTTGCCACATCCGCCACCTGAAGACTTTCTGAAAAATGATCCTGGGCATAAGCAATTCCGTTTGTTACGATTCCCTTGTATTTGCTGTTTCTCCGGCCTCCCACCGCCTGAAGTACGGAACTATAGATATCCTTCAGCCACATTTCCAGATCGTCCGCAGTTTCATATTTGGAAATCTCTTCATAATAATAGTAATTTTGCCCGAGAACCTGCTCCGGAGCCAGCTGGAAACGCTGAACCTCCCGCATAGCGATTAACACCAGATACATGCAGAACTGTTCTACTGCCTTTCGTCCCACCTCCTGTTCCATAACATATTTTTGAAATATCTCTTCCAGCGTGTCATAAATCTTCCGCCGGTCCAGAAGTGTGACCGCATTTTTCAGTTCAGCTTCTTCCTCAGAAGTTATGAATATCTTTTCCTCCCGTAAGCTTCCCTGAGACTTTTCCCTGGCAATGATCTGGCTGCTGCCCTGTTTCATACGCCCTTCCAGCGCTTCATCCGCATTCTGGTAGGAAAGCTTTAAATCCCCCCACTCTGACACCAGCTTTCCGATTCCGACGGAAACGGAAACTCCATAATGCTTTCTTAAATAAAACTGAACCTCCCTGGCACTCCTTGCCACCTCTTTGGTGTCTTCCCCGGAACACAAAAGAACCATCAGCCTGGCTTCTCCCTCATCACAGACACAGATATTTCCCAACCGTCCCACAAGCTCTTCGGCCACATTGGACAGGGCGTACTTAAGCAAATCTGCTTCCCGTTCCCCATTGGCAAGAAGCTGAAAATAATAGTCAATGCAAAAAATGACGATCCGGAGATTTTCTTCCGTTAACGGAATGCCGAGAAACCCGGCCCGTTCCAGAAACCTTTTTTCCTCCGTCTTTCCCCACATAAAATCATGGACACAACGGCTGCGCATCAGTGGCAGATTTTCTTTCAAAAGAACCGCCCTCTGGCTACGGTTTTCAAACTCCCTGCTCTCCCTGATGATCTCATTCACCAGCCTTTTGATCAGCCCGGTCAGCTCTTCTGTATTGACTGGTTTTAAGAGATAGTCTGCAGCCCCTATCCTCACGGCATGGCGGGTATATTCAAAATCATTGTACCCGGTAAGGAATACGATCCGTGTCTTCGGAAGCTTTGTATGCAATTCCTCAGAAAATTTGATTCCATCCACTACCGGCATCCGGATATCCGTGATTACAATATCCGGCTTTTCCACCATGGCTCTTGCCAGTCCATCCCGTCCATTTCCCACGGTACCAACCACTATAACACCCAGACTCTCCCAATCAATGATGGTCATCATCCCTTCCCGGATGATGGGTTCATCATCCACTATCATCAGTCGGATCATATCCCTTCTCCCCTTTTTAAAAACGGCTGAATTACTTCTACCGCCAGTCCTTTGCCTTCTCTTTCCCGAATATGAATTCCATAGCCGGCTCCAAAGCACAGCTTTACCCTCTCATGGACATTGAATAAAGCCATTCCCCGAAGGCCCTCCACATCTCCCTCCAGAAGTCGGGTAAGTTCTTCCACATCGGCGCCTTTGCCTTCATCCTCTACGGATAAAACCAGATCCTCTCCCCGTCTCTCCGACCGGATCCGGACCATGCCAGGATGCTCCTGTTCCCCCATTCCGTGGACAATGGCATTTTCCACAAGAGGCTGCAGGGCAAACCGCACGGTCTCGCAATCCTCTGTTCCCGGCTCAATTAAAATCTGGAATTCAATGGTATCCGTATACCTGCACCCCTGGATCTTAATATAATTCTGTATATGCTCCATCTCCTCAGCCACTGTGGTGGTTTTACTGGTATCCTTCACAGAAGTGCGGAACAGCTTTGACAATGCCTCAATGAGACTGCAGGTTTCAAATGCCTGCTCCATCCGGCTCATCCAGCAGATCGTATCCAGGGTATTATAAAGAAAATGAGGATTAATGTATGCCTGCATGGCACGGATCTGTGCATCCTTTTCCCGGATTTCCGCCCGGTATACCTGGTTTACCAGCTCATCCAGGCGAAGAGTCATCCGGTTAAAGGCCCTAGAAAGGACGGATATCTCTCTGTAGCCATTTTCCGGAAGCTTCCTTTTAAAATCATTCTCTTCCAGATTCCTCATGGATGATTCTAAATCTCCCAGAGGCTTTATCACAAACCGGGACAGGAAAAAGCCCATGATCCCGCAAAGAATTACCGCTAAAATGCCTGTAGAAATCAGAAGCTGGCGCACCACCGACGCATCATCCTCCACCTGAAAGGGAGAAATCTTCTTTATTACATACCAGCCTGGGTATTTCACCCTGGCATAGACCAGATCACCCTCATGGTTTTCGCCGGATTCCAGCTTAAGGCCCGGAAATCTTCTGGTGATCTCCCAGCCCTCTGTTTCCTGCTCCGTAGAAATCCGTATGATTCCATCTTCTATCACGTAGTAAGCCTCACCCTCTGACATCTGGTCAGATAGCAGCCGCCCCAGTACACTCTTCTTTATATAGATTTTCTGGAATCCAATGGTTGTCCCAATGTCATTGATATCATTGATACATCTGGCATATCCGTACAGTTCTTCCCGGTTGCTCCCCCAATCCGGGCTGACTTTAATATCTGTCAGAAAAACAGCATGTCCTTTCTCTTCCAGCAGTTTTTCCTGAAGCTCTTTGCTGATTCCATCGGTGATGGAGTTGGAACTGTACCGATTTCCGTCCATGCGGACAAAATCCACCGCATAAACATACTCCTCATAGCTAAGCTGGTTCCTGACGTAGCGGTCCAGATCATAGGCAGCGCTTTCCATGTTTTCTTCCCCCTGGGCAAGGAGAAAATTCCTCACTCTTTCATTCTGGAAAAAGGAAAGAGAATTGTTCCCCACGTTTCTCATGATTCCTTCCATATTAGCGGCGATCTGGGTCGTATTATTCTGATTCAGGGTCGTTGCATTTTCTGTGATGATCTTTCGGTACTGTCCGTAGGAAATCACCCCAAGAATCATGGTAGGAATCAGTATCAGCACCAGAACCATGGCAAATATTGCCATTTGCAAACTTCCAAATATATTTCTATACCAAGTCTTCATACCTGCTCCTTTTGTAAACGAAGAAAAACAAGTTTAGACAAGCCCTATTCCGGCTTGCCTAAACATTACTCCAACAATATTAACCTTTCACTGCTCCTGCGGTCATACCTTTCATAATTTGATTATAAAACAACAAATACATAATTACAACCGGTAAGGTGGAAACCACCAGTGCCGCTAGCATCAGCGGGTAATTAACGGTGTAAGATCCCACAAAATTAGTAAGACCGATGGGCATCGTCTTCAGTGCATTGCTTCTTATAAGCACTAATGCCAGAGGAAATTCATTCCATGTATGAAGGAATGTCAAAATGGCAACGGTGGATAAAACCGGCTTGCACATGGGCATAACGATCCGGAACATCGTATTTAAAAAAGAACTTCCATCGATACATGCGGCCTCTTCTACTTCTATCGGCACGCTCTCAACGGAACTTTCCACCAGGAACACTCCCGTAGGCAGAGCAAAGGCTATGTAAGGAAGGATCAGCGTAAATTTCTTGTTTAGCAATCCCAGGGTTTTAAACTCCACAAAGATGGGGATCAGCAGGGCATAGATGGGAATGAGCATGCCGGAAAGAAACATATAGTAGATAAAAGTTCTTCCCTTAAAGCGGAATCTGGAAATACAATAGCCTGTGATAAAGGAAATCACCAGCACCACAACTAGGGCTGACAGGGTATTGAACATACTGTTCATGAAATAGGAACCGATTCTGCCTTCAGTGATCGCTCTGGAATAATTTCCAAACTCCGGCTTGGCAGGAAGGCTTAATATGTTAAGGGAAAACTCCTTATCCGTTTTCAGGGAGGAATAAATCATCCAAATGATCGGGAAAATACAGGTGATGGAAAACAGCGCTACAAACACATTTGCCACAACCCCTTGAAACATACCCCAGGCCCTTTTCATCATGATTCCTCCTTTTTTCTTCCAGCCAGCCTGCTGAGCATGATCAGCCCCAGACTTAGAATCAGAATTCCAATAGCCGCCGTGCTGCCATAGCCGTAACGCATGCGGTTCATGGATACGTTATAGGCATAAAGGGCTACTACCTCTGAACTGGTTCCCGGACCGCCGCCCGTCATTACAAAGATCTGGTCAAAGGTCTTCATATTACCGGATATGCATAGCATAATGGTCACCATCAACGTGTTTTTGATGAGAGGCACTACAATGTACCTGGACTTTTTCCAGCCGGTAGCTCCGTCTAATTCCGCAACCTCTAAAACGCTCTGGTCAATCCCCTGGATCGCTGCCAGCAGAATGATTAAATAGTATCCGACAAACTGCCAGACCTTTGGAATCGCCAGGGAACCGATTACGATATCCGGGTCATCCAGCCACAGCTGTATGAAATTTCCCAGCCCAGCAGCACGCATCAGCGTATTCACGATACCGTATTCGGAATTATACATGATCCTCCATAAAAATCCTACTACGACAGCCGACAATACCACCGGGAAAAAGATAACCGTTCTATGGAAATTTTTAAATTTTAATATTCTGGACTGGAGAAGCATGGCAATGAGAAAGGCAATTCCGATCTGTCCCAGCACCGTCCAGAAGATAAAGGTCAGGTTATTTTTAAATGCGCTCCAAAATGCCCTGTCCTGTACCAGCTCCACATAATTCTGAAACCCGACAAATCGTTTCACCGGACCTCCATCCCAGTCAAAGAAGCTGTTATAAACTGCCACAAACAAGGGAGCGATGCAGCAGAGTACGAAGACAGCCAGTCCAGGAGCAAGCAAACCGTAGATTACTATGTTTTTAGGTCTTAATGCCTTACTCATTTCCTGTCACTCACTTTCCGTTGTTTTCATATTCCGCCTGAATCCTCTGCGCCAGTTCCTCTGGAGCTACCCTTCCGATCAACAGTTCCTGAAGCCCGCTTTGCATCACATCAATCACACCGGAACTTAACTGATGGTCATAAACAGGAATAAACGGTCTGTCCTTTGCAAAAACATCAAACTTTGCAGCTATGTTCTTTTCGATCTTAACTTCCTCTCCCGGTTTCACTGCAGTCAGGGTTCCTTCTTCTATTGCAGCCGTACCGTATTCCGGTCCTGTCATTGCTTTTAATATATCTATGACTACTGCCTTTTTTTCCTCCGTAATCTTGGAATTTACTGCAAGAGCCCATCCGGCGCCTCCGGTAATGGTCTCCGGATTTCCCTTTCCGCCTTCTACCATGGGGAGAGCCGCCATTTCCGTTACATTTTTCACTTCTTCCGGACAATTCTCATCGAAGTTTGCGATGGCCCAGCTTCCGTCAATGGTAATGGCTGCTTTTCCATTCATATATAACTGTCTCTGCTGCGCGCCGTCAATGCTGTTTACATCCTCATTGAACGCCCCTGCAGCAGCCAGGTCACTGAATGCCTGTAAAGACTGCACAAACTCAGGATCTGTAAACTTCGCCCCACTGCGGTCACGAATGCTCTGATACCATTCATCTCCTGTTAAACGGTTGCCCAGGGTGCTCATAATAACGGATTCTGCATTCCATTTTTCCTTATTTCCAAGCACAATGGGGGTCACGCCGATTTCTTTAAGCTTTGGAATGATATCCAGCAGCTCAGACCATGTCCCCGGAAATTCCTGGATCCCTGCCTGCTTAAATAAATCCGTGTTATAAAATACACAGGTATTTGTTACCTGAAATGGCACAGCATAGATGTTTTCCCCGATTGTAAAGTTTGAAAATACTCCTTCTTTAAAATTATCCTTCCAGGCTGAGTCGCTGTTTAAGGCTTCACTTAAGGAATATACTTTTCCGTTTTCCACAAATGTCTCCGCCATCTGACCCTTAATCATAAAGATGTCCGGCAGCTCTTCTCCTGCGGCCAGGGTCTGTACCTTGGTCGCCAGATCCGCATTGGAAACCGATTCTTCATCAATTGTCACATTGGGGTGCTCCGCTAAGTACTTATCCAGTAAGGGCTTCATTGCCTTTGTGACCCCTTCCCCTGGAATAAAGAAATCCAGCATGGAGATCTCTACCTTCTCTCCTGCTGCCTCCGGCGCTTTCTGTCCGCATCCTGTCAATGTGACCCCCATGATTCCGGCACAGGCCAGACTGGCCAGCCGCATCCAAATTTTGTTTCTCATAAGAATGATCCTCCTTTTTGCTTAGAACCTGCTTCGTTCATTTATCGAAATTATAACAAGTGCCTGCAAAAGTTTTAAGGGGGTGTATCTATAAAAAAGTATGATATTCTACACATTCCGGGCAGAACTATCAGATGATAGATCGTTACTTACGGCTAATGATGGAACGGGCAGCCTTGGACTTGAGAGAGGATGGCTGATAAAAAGCAGGCGAGGACTGCGGCAAATTTCCTTTCTGCCACAGCCCTTGTTCTTTCAGCCCGTATTGTTTTTTATTTAACAACCACCTGAACCTTTTCATCCCCAAGAGTTTGATAAGACCAGTTTCCTTTTCCCCCTTCCACATGGAGGATAATGGCATTGCCTTCTCTTCTGGCTTCTGCCGTCATAACAATGTTTCCATCCAAATCCGTAACCGATGCACTCCCTTCCGCACCGTCCTCAAACACGGACAGATACAGGGTCACACCATCACTGTAATCATAATCCGGCTTATCATCACAGCTTCCTGCTGCCAGTATAGAATTTGGCCGTATCAGAAGCGGCATGGTAAAGAAATCATGATGCTCTTTCTGCCATCTTCCTCCCTCGATCACCTGACTGGTCAGAATATTATACCATTTGCCCTCCGGAAGATAATATTCCACTTCTCCGCTTTCCTTAAAAACCGGTGCTGCCAGCAGGGAATCTCCCATCATATACTGCTTATCCAGGGGTTCACACGCCCGGTCTTTGGGAAATTCCACAAACATGGGCCGCATCATCGGGATGCCTTCTTCATGAGACAGCACCGCCTGGCGGTAAAGATAAGGCATGAGCCGGCATTTCAGCTTCACAAATTTCCGTAAAACATCACACGCCTCATCATCAAATAACCACGGGACACGGTAGGAGGAAGAGCCATGGAGTCGGCTGTGGGAGCTCATGAGGCCGAACTGGCACCATCTCTTGTACACATCCGCCGGTGCCGTGCTCTCAAATCCGCTGATATCATGGCTCCAGTATCCAAAGCCTGCACAGGCAAGGGACAATCCGCTGCGCAGGGTTTCTGCCATGGATGGATAATTTGCAGAGCAGTCGCCGCCCCAGTGTACGGGGAATTTCTGTCCGCCTACGGTAGCGGAACGGGCAAACAATACAGCTTCCACTGCTCCCCGTTCCTTTTCCAAAAGCTCAAAAACTGCCTGATTATAAAGATATGTATAGTAGTTATGCATTTTCACCGGATCAGAGCCGTCAAAATAAGCAATATCCTTGACCGGAATTCTTTCGCCAAAATCCGTCTTGAAACAATCCACTCCCATATCCAGAAGTGCCTTAAGCTTACCCTGATACCAGGCAACGGCCTCCGGATTGGTGAAATCCACCAGTCCCATCCCTGCCTGCCACAGGTCTGTCTGCCATACATCTCCATTGTATTTCTTTACCAGATAACCTTGCTTCATCCCCTCTGCAAAAAGCGGCGACTTCTGGCCGATATAAGGATTGATCCATACACAGATTTTTAACCCCCTGTCATGATAGCGCTTCAGCATCCCCTCAGGATCTGGAAAAGTTTTTGGATCCCAGGTGAAATTGCACCATTCATAGGCCTCCATCCAGTAGCAGTCAAAATGGAACACATGCAGAGGAATGTCACGATCCGCCATCCCCTGAATAAAGTTTGATGTGGTTGCTTCATCATAATCCGTTGTAAAGGATGTAGTCAGCCAGAGCCCGAATGACCAGGCCGGTGGCAATGCCGGTTTTCCGGTCAGCTCTGTATATTTTTGAATGGTTCCCTTAGGAGTGCTGCCATTGATTACATAATAGTCAAGACGTTCTCCTTCTACGGAAAATTGAACCCTTTCCACCTTTTCACTGGCGATTTCAAAGGATGCATCCCCCTCATTGTCCAGAAGGATGCCATAGCCTTTATTGGTAATATAAAAAGGAACATTTTTATATGAGATTTCACTGGCGGTTCCCCCGTCTTCGTTCCACATCTCCACCATCTGTCCGTTCTTGACAAATGGGGTGAAACGCTCTCCTAAGCCATACACATACTCATCCACATCCAAAGCCAGCTGCTCTACCGTATAGCTGTGCCCGGAATCCCGGTTGGACATATAGGCCATATTGCGAAATCCTGTATTGGTCAGCTCCCGGTCCCCATCGTAGAACCTGATTCCCCAGGAATCCGGTCGTTTATCAATCACAGCCTTCGTGCTTCCTGTCTGGTAAATGATTTCTCCCGGCCTTTCTTCGATCAGAATTTCTGGATTCTCGTCGGTTATATCAGCAAATGGACCCTTGTACTGTGTTCCGTCAAAATGACTGACAGATACTTTGATAACATCCTCCATCGGACTTGACAGACGCACCGTCAGCATCCCCAGATTCAGACAATCTCCTCTATTTGTGATATGTTTTGCCGGAGCATACACCATCAGCCCGCTTCCCTGTATCCGGCTGTCCCCATATTCTACCGCATAAAGCGGCGTGATTTCCTCGCGTATCTGCCAGTATCCCTTGGTAAACTTCATATCAATTCTCCTTCTATCCATGTTATTTTATACCATGTTTCCACCGTCTGAGACAGCCTGTAAAAGCGTCCCCGCCTTTACAGATACCTCCCTGAAAAACCGGATATCCGATACAGAACTTCCAACACAGATTTCATACCGGTCCTCCGGCACCCGGAAAGCGGAACACGCTTCGCTGTAATAGGAAAATGCTTTCCTATCCAGATAAAAGTCCAATGCCTTACTTTCTCCCGGTTCCAGAACCGTCTTTTTAAAAGCTCTCAGTTCCATGGCCGGACGGCTGATTTCCCTTCCCTCTGCTTTTACATAGACCTGAACCGTCTCCGCACCGGAACGGCTTCCGGTATTGCGGATCTCCACTCTTACTTTGCAGCCCTCTTCCTCTGAAACCACCTCCAGAGAATCATATTCAAATGCAGCATAGGACAACCCATGTCCAAAGCAGTAACGAACCGCTTTCTTCTCCGTCTCATAATACCGGTAACCCACAAATACCCCTTCCTTATACCGGACCGTATCACCTCCCGGAAATTCCCCAAGGGCATGGGCAGGACAATCTTCCAGGGCTCCCGGTATGGTAAAGGGCAGTTTTCCCGACGGATTCACCTTTCCCAGCAGAACCTCCGCCATGGCACGGCCGCCTTCCATTCCATTGTAGCTGCTGTAAACAATGGCTTTCGCCCGGTCTGCAAACGCTTCCATATCCACCGGTGAACCGGCAATCACCACAATAACCGTATTTTCATTGGCATCCAGGACTGCGGAAATCAGCCGTTCCTGTCCATAAGGGAGCTTCATATCCCTGCGGTCACATCCTTCCAGGTCAAACTCATGATTCAGTCCGCAGAATAACAAAACGTTTTCGTTCCTTGCAGCCAGTTCCACAGCTTCTTTAATCAAGGCATCTCTCTGCAATTCCAGGCTGCCGTCAATCTCCTCATGGAAAGCCTCCTTGTAAATTCTGTCTTCCAGACTGGAGGACTGCCAGTTTTCCTCTTCCTCTGTTTGAGAGACCTGGCTGGTATATCCTGGGGCATAAGTAATAGAAACGCTTCCTCCAAGCTCCGTCTTCAATCCCAGCAAAGGGGAAATCTCATACAACGCTTTAATGGCCGCGCTTCCTCCGCCGTTGGAGTGGACCTTCACTGCATTTTCTCCAATAACGGCCAGATGCTTCTTTCCGGTTAAATCTAGGGGAAGAAGGCTTTCTTCATTTTTAAGCAGAACCACAGCCTCTCTTGCGCAATCCAGTATAGTTTCCTGGCTCTGCCGGCTGTTATAGGTTCCTGCTTTCCGTTCTCCATCCAGCATATGAAGCCGGTCCATCAGCACCAGAATATTCTTCACTTTCTCATTGATCCGTGCTTCCCCGATCTCCCCTGCCCGAACCTTAGATAGAAGAGGGTCTGCCATATAGTATTGGTCAAAACAGTCGGTCACTGACATTTCAATATCCAATCCATGCTCCGCTGCCTGTACCGTATCATGAACACCACCCCAGTCAGAGATAACTACCCCGTCAAACTCCCATTCATCCCTTAAAATATCACAGAGCAGCCTTTTGTTATGACAACAGTGTTCGCCCAGATAACGGTTGTAAGCGCCCATCAGCGTTCTGGTCTTCCCTTCTGTTACCGATGCCTCAAAGCCGGGCAAATAGATTTCCCGAAGCGTCCTGTCATCCACTTCTGCTTCCACATCAAGCCTTCTTGTCTCCTGGTTATTCAATGCAAAATGTTTGACACAGGCAGCCGTATCCTGTTCCTGTATTCCCTGTATCAGCGGAACAGCCAGCCTGGAAATCAGATAGGGATCCTCACTCATATATTCAAAATTTCTGCCGCAAACAGGCGTCCGTATGATATTGATTCCAGGGGCCAGTATGACATCTTTCCCGCGTCCTCTTGCTTCCTCTCCCAAAACCCGCCCCGCCTTTTTGGCACATTCCGGATTCCAGGTACAGGCCAATGCAAGATTGCCTGGCAGATAAGACACAAAGTCATCGGTGGTTCCTTTTGGATTCCAATTGTCATCCTGAAGCTCCTTTCTCACCCCCATAGGTCCGTCGGACATCCAAAGAGGAGGAATCCCAAGACGTTCCACCCCCTTGGTATGAAAAATCCCCTGCCCGTGAATCATGCCTATTTTTTCTTCCAGCGTCAATTCTTTTATCAATTCTTCGATCTGATACCGTTCCATCCTTTCCTCCTGTCTGTTATCCTTTTACGGAACCTGCGGACACGCCGCCTACAATATATTTCTGCCCGATGATAAATACCAGCAGCACCGGGGCCAGGGTCAGTATGATATCCGCCGCAACCAGGTTCCAGGAATATTCAAATGCTCCGAAGAAATTGTAGACCGCCAAAGTCATGGGCCATTTTCTGGAGTTGTTCAAATAATACAGGGGCATGGTAAAATCGTTCCACACGGACATGAAGTCAAGAACAAATAAAGTGGATACAATGGGCTTTAGCAGCGGTGCAATCACCCGGATAAACAGCTGACCAGGTTTGCAGCCGTCGATTACCGCCGCTTCATCAATCTCTCTGGGAATCGTTCCAATAAATCCATAGGCTAAGAATAAGCTTAGGGGAATGTTAATGGCTGCATAAAGCAGAATGATACCGAACCGCGTATTGACTAAATGCAATGCCTGCATGACCTTCATAAGAGCAACATTATTGATCGGCATGGCGATGCCGGAAATGATGAAATAGTAGAGAAACCGGTTGATGCCTTTCTGGTTTCTTGAGATGACAAAGGCGGCCGCCGACACCAAAATCACTACAATAAGGACGCTGAAGACCGCATACATAAGTCCATTTAAGAACGAAGAAAGCAGCTTCCCCTGTTCGATTACCTTTCCATAGTTTTCAAACATCCATACTTTCGGCAGGGATAAGGTCATCCGGTTTGCCTCACCGGCAGTTTTAAAAGAGTTCAGAAACAGAACAACCAGAGGTATGATAACAATCAGACTGATAAACACAGTCACTGCATTGCCCAGAATACGGCCAATGGTTTTCCCCGTTTTTCCCATTATGCTTCCACCTCCTTATTTTCCATGGATTTAATGATAAAGTATAACAAGGCAAGAACCGCGAAGAACAAGACGCTGGACAAGGTAGTTCCCATCGCCAGATTACCCTTGGAAAACTCCTTGTAGACAGCGGTGTTGATAACGCCGGTTGCATTTCCCGGACCGCCGTTAGTAAGGGAATAGATCATGTCGAATACTCTCAGGCCATAGGTCACGTTCAGCACCGTAACATTGACCAGCACAGGCTTTAGCAGCGGCAAGGTGATGGCCCTGAATTTCTGGAAAAAGCTGGCGCCGTCAATGCTGGCTGCCTCATAATATTCCGGCGAAACAGATAACAGTCCGGCGATTACCACCACCATAATATATCCCATGCCCTTCCAGGTATCAACGGTCATAACCGTAGGAAACACAAGGCTTAAGTCCGTCAGCCAGTTTTTTGCCAGCCCGTCCAGTCCAAGGTTTCGTAAAAAGCTGTTTAAAAAGCCCGTTGTCGGATGCAGCATACTTCTGAATACAAGACCTACCACCAGATAAGACATCACCTGGGGAGAAAAAACGATCATACGGTGAAAATTCTTAAACCGGATAAAATTCTGGGTCAGCAGAAGTGCCAAGGCCAGACCAATGATGGTTTTCATAGCCGTTGTAACAACAGTGAACAAAACAGTATTGCCTATATATTTTAAATATTCCGAATTTCCCTGAAAAACCGTTTTATAATTGGCAAGCCCTACAAAATTAATTTCATTGCTGAAATTATTCCAGTCGGTAAAGGAATAAGCAATTCCTAAAATTCCGGGAACAAAACACAGCAGGAAAAAAAGTAAGGCTGCCCCTCCTGCAAAATACCAGGGATATAATTTCTTTTGGTTCATAATTTCCTCCATTCTGTACATGAAGCGCAAACAGGTAAGGGGGATTTGATTCTTCCCCCTTAACCCCTGTATTCCAGCAGAAAGAGAGGGCGGCTAATTCACCCAGCCCGGATCCTTCTGCAGCTTCGCCTGTTCGGTACGCCTTTCCATAATGGTCTTTAGAACCTCTTCCGGAGTGGAAGCGCCTGTATACATAGCCTCCAAGTCTTTTCCTACATCCATCCACTGGCTGTCGATATAATTTACGGAGGTCTGGACGACGTTTGCCTTTTTTAAGGAATCCAAAAATGCCTGATCCTCTTTTGTATATTTGCTCGTGATCTCCGGCCAGCAAAGTGCGCTTAATTCCGGCTGCCCATTCAGTCTCTTCTGTAAGTTTTCCGGCCTTGCCAGAAAATCAAAGAACTGCTTTGCTTCTTCTGCGTATTTGCTGTCTTTATTAATAAAGTAAGCGTTGCTTGCAGGGTTTACGCCAATCTCCTGATTGTCTCCCCACGGCATAACAAACGCACCTAATTTTTCCGTTGCCTTAAAGTCCGGATATTCCTGTTCGATCTGTCCGCGGAAGCCCAGCTCTGCAATGGTCATGGCACACCGCTCCGTTGACATGGCTTCCTTAGCATTTTCCCAGGCGTTGCTTAAATAATCATCACCGAAATATCCTGCTTTAGCACATTCATCCAGCTGCCTGATTATGGTCAGAAGAGAGGGAATGCCATCCAAATCGATTTCATTGGCATTTAACTTATCATACATATCCGGGTCCTGTTCCAGCCATAATCCGCCGGTTTCAAATAATGGAAGCACCTGATGCCAGCCATTGGTGGTTGCTTCATAAACCGGTGTGTAACCTGCAGCCTTGACCTTCTGGCAGATATCCTGAAATTCACGGTATGTAGCAGGAACCGAAAGCCCCAGGGACTCAAAAATATCCTTGTTATAGAGATAGAAATACATCTTTGCCCCCGGGAAAGTAATTCCATAAACCTTATCCTTTACACTCACGGCTGCAAGTGTGGTTTTCTCGATACGGCTTACCCATGGCTGATCCGTAAGCTCCACACTGTACTGGTCCATATGGAGACTGGAGGCCAGACCAATGGGAGTGTCAACACAGATGATGTCTGGGGCTTCTCCGGAATCCAGCTTAACTTTGATTAAATCCCTCCACTGGGCATCCGGTGAAATCTGGAAGTCGATCTGAATTCCTGTTTCCGACTCAAAGTCTTTTGCAAGCTCCTGTACAATGCCAGAGGTTGGAAGTCCACTTTGATGGCTGCCAAAGGTCAGCGTCACATTCTTCTTCCCATCAGCTCCTGCGCTCCCCTTCTCCGCGCTGCACCCTGCTATCATCCCCACAGCCAGCCCTGCCGCCAGTGTCAGTCCGACTATTTTTTTTACTTTTATTTTCATAGCTTCTTCTCCTTTTGGGCTTATATTTTCATACAAACTGCTGATATTTTATCGATAAAATATATTTCCTTTGTGACAACCACATAGTACCATATCTTACTATCATATAAAATAGACAATTCAGAACTGACAATTGCATTTTTTTGAACTATCTTGTATAATATCACCACGAAGGAGGCGTGAATTGCATGAAAAAAATGACGAAACACTATTCCCAGCACATGTACCTTTTTGTAATCTACGGCCTTTTTATTCTTTGCCTTCTATGTATTTTTTTCTTTTTCACTTACCGGCATTACAAGATAAATGCTCTGGATAACGCAGCAAAGGATCTGGAAAATATGTGTGCCTCTGTAGATAACTCCGTAGAGATCCAACTGGACAATATCTCTACCATTTCCATGAACCTGGTTTACTCCAATGCCATTAAGACAAACTTTAAGGAATTTTCTGATATTTCCAGGAAAAACTACATCTCGACCGGCCAGCTGGTAGCCTCCCGTGATCATGTAGAGGCAATACATGATATCATTACAGCCATCATTGGAGCCTATCAAAGTGCGGCAGCCATTAATTTGTATGACCTCGACGGCTCTTGTGTTGAATCCGGCTACAGCCAGCGGACCATTACAGTAAATTTAAAGGAAAAGGTATGGTATGAAAAAACCATGTCTTTAAACGGTTATAAATACATCACCACTCCAATCGTAAACAAGGAACTCCCGGCCAAAGGCGATAACCAGAGATCCCGGAAATTTATCTCTCTTGTCCGGCTCTTTTTGAATGCCTCCGGACAGCCGGAAGGCATTGCTGAAGTTGTCCAGGACTGCGGGAAGATGTTTTCTCTTGCCTCCCAGCTAGAGGCACAGAACCCGGACAGCACTGTTTATATCTATAATTCCGATCAGGAGCTGGTTTATCCCTATAACCGGTCTGCACCGGAAACGGATTATTATTCTATTGTCATGAACTCCGGGCTTCCGGAGCATTCCACTAAAATGTTAAAAGCCGGCAACGGGGAACGGTATCTGATCACCTGGCAGAGCATTCCCGCTTACGACTGGACTGTCATACTGGCTAAGCCCAGAAAAGCCGTTTATGAACAGTTACAGAACTTCAGGCTGATTTTCTTCCTCATAGGGGGCCTCTCTATCCTGCTTACCCTGTTCATCTGCTTTTACATATCCAGAAGGCTGACCGCACCGCTGCAGAAGCTGACGGCAGCTACCAGCAAGATCACCATCAGCCGGGTCCTGGATGAAACAAAGGTGAACCTTACATCTGCTGACAGCAATATCACAGAGCTTTCCCAGCTCTGTGAGTCCATCCGCACCATGTATGAAAAGCTTCGCTCCACTACCCAGGAGGCCTTACTCTCCCGCACCGAAGAGACCCGCGCCAAACTGCAGGCAACCCAATCCCTTATCAATCCCCATTTTCTCTATAACTGTCTGACCAATATGAGCATAATGGCTGAGGAAGAGATGAATGGAGACATCATCCACATGTGCCAGGCACTATGTGATTACTTCCGTTATATTTCCGCTTCCAGGGAAATGTTCGTCCCGCTGGAGGAAGAAATATTTTATACCCGGCAGTACTTGGAATGCATGCGCCTCCGTTTCAGTGATAAGCTGGAGTATACCTTGGAAATATCTGAAGATACGAAACAACTATACATTCCCAAGCTTGTCACACAGCCGATCGTGGAAAATGCATTTAAGTATGGGTTTCAGACACCGCCTCCCTGGAAGCTTTGTATCTCAGCTTCTGCGGAGCAGGATTTTTGGGTCATCAGAATTGAAGATAACGGTGGGGTATTAAGTGAAGATAAGAAAGAAGAGCTTTTAAGTCTGTACCAGAATCTGGATATGAAGGAAGAATTAAAATCCATGCAGATTGGCGGCATGGGACTGAAAAATGTCTATCTGCGGCTCAAGCTTCTCTACGGAGACAAGGCCATATTTCAGATTGATAATTCCCAGCCAAAGAAAACAGTTTTTATAGTCGGCGGTCCTGTGTACCGTTCAAGGGAGGAATATTATGAGCAGCATCCTGAATTATAAATATATAGTGGCTGAAGATGAAAGCCTGATTCGGCGGAATTTGGTAAAAAAAATAGCCTCTTTAAACCTGCCTTTCACGCTGGCAGGTGAGGCTTCCAATGGGGAAGAGGCCATCCTTTTGATGGAAGAACACTTCCCGGATCTTGTTATTACGGACATCCGCATGCCCCCTCCCGACGGCCTGGAACTCGCACAGTATATCCAGAAAAACCATCCCGGTACCAGAACCATCCTTTTAAGCGGCTACAGTGACTTCGCATATGCGCTGTCAGCCCTCCGCTGCGGCGTCATGGATTATCTGCTGAAGCCGGTGACCTTAGAGGCACTCTCCGGATCCCTGCATAAAATCCTGATTACCATGGCTGCTGAATCCGACGAACTGGATTCCTACCGCTCCAGCAATAGCAGGCTGGACCAGAGATCCATTTGTGAGCTGCTGGAAACCTATCTCCAGGAGAATTACCAGCAGGAGATTTCCTTTCAGGAGCTTGGGGAAAAATTCGGCTTTACGCCGGAATATCTGGGAAAGCTATTTAAGAAGCATACCGGGGAGACCCCTTCAAAATATCTGACGAGATTGCGAATGAATGAGGCAAAACGGCTTCTGTTAAACAATCCGGATATGGAAATCCAGAAAGTTGGGGAACTGGTAGGATACAGGGATGGTTTTTATTTCAGCCGGACCTTTAAAAGCCATACCGGAATCCAGCCAAGCGAATTCCGGCACCAGGGGCAGAGGGGGCGGTGAGATCCAGCAATGCAGCCATAATAAGGGGGCTGCTTCCTTCCACTACTTATGATACGGTTCCCCGTTCACGATCCGATAACTCCGGTAAATCTGTTCCAGCATAATCACCCTCATGAGCTGATGGGGAAATGTCATTGGGGAAAAGCTCAGCCTGTAATCCGCGCGCTTATAAACAGCATCGGAAAGGCCCAGGGAACCGCCAATCACAAAGACGATCTGGCTTATGCCCCTGACCCCCAGGTCATTGATTTTCTCCGAAAGCTGGACGGAATTAAGCATTTCCCCGTCAATTGCCAACGCGATCACATAAGCCCCGTCCTTAATCGAAGAAAGGATTCTATCCCCTTCCTTATCCTTTATCTGTCTTTCAACTGCCTCACTGGCCGAGTCCGGTGTTTTTTCGTCAGCCACCTGTACGATATCCAGTTTGCAGTAGCGGCTCAATCGTTTGCTGTATTCCCCGATGGCATCTGCATAAAACTTCTCCTTTATTTTTCCCACAGTTACCAGCGTAATCTTCATTGGTGTCTCCTTTATGCATCCAGTTCTTTCTTCATCATGGCAATGAGAAGCTTAACCATATCTCTCGCCGGCTTTGTGTGCTCTGTTTTTACCTTTCGCACCACTTTTCCATCGGGTTTGATATTGATATTAAAAATGATACGTAAAAACGATTCCACTTCATCCCATGCCTCCCGGCTCTCAGGGATCAAGTCCAGTCCCATCTGAAATACATGAAACATTCCCTCATAAACGGAGACCCGCCGCTTCACTCCTGCATTTTTTAACTTGTCAGCCACCGTCAGGGTATCACTTAAAAGCACCTCATAGCTGCCCACCTGCATGAGAACAGGAGGAAAGCCTTCATATTCCCCAAATACCGGAGAAATATAAGGAAGGCCAGGGTCCTCTCCGCCGATATATTCTGAATTGTAAAGCATACTATCCGTAGAATTTCCAAACAGCGGATCGATCTCGTAATTAGACACATGGCTTTCCCCGCTGTTGGTTAGATCTGTCCAGGCGGACATGGTGATAAACCCTCCTGGAAGGGCAATTCCATGATCTTTCAAATACAGCCCTAAGGCCAGGCTTAATCCGCCTCCGGCAGAATCCCCGGCCACCACAATATGCTCCGGCCGGTACCCTTTTTCCTCTATCAGCCACTGATAAGCAGCCACTGCATCCTCCAAAGCCGCCGGATATGGATACTCCGGTGCCACCCGGTAGTCAAGGGTCAAAACGTCCCCGCCGTAGCTAAGCTTGGAATACCGGACCGCAAATCTCCGGTAAATGTTCTTCATAGGCCCGATGTATCCGCCGCCGTGAAGCTGTAAGATCACCCGGTCCGTCACCACTCCCACAGGGCGCAGATACTCCATTTTCAAATGCTCCAGCTCTATGATTTCATATTCATAACCCGCCGGACAGACCCAGGCAGGCTCCACAGGGTTTTTCCTCAGTTCTCCGGTCCGGATAGGCTGTTTTAACGAAGTTTCCATTACATTCTGCATCATGTCCCTCACAAGATTTCCTCTTACGCTCACTTTTCTTTGGCTCATCAACAATTCCCTCCTTTTCCGGCATCTTTTTACACATGAAACCGCCTTTTCAGTTCAGTTTTCACACTTCGGTCTCCAAGCACAATGGTAACGGCAAGAATAATCACCGTCACCGTCACAGTGAACAGGGCCAGAAACGGTCTGGTCAGAAGACCTGTCGCCCATAAAATCAAAGGAATAAAGCTGAACACGGTAACAGCAATCTGATACATAAAATAGCTCTGCCAGTTCATCCGGTTCACCAGAATCAAAAAAACAATGGAAAGATCCGCAAACAAAATGGTGCTTGGAATTCCGTAATTCACTGACCAGCCATTATAACCCGTAGAATGATCCAAGGCCACTAAAAGTATCTGCGCAGCCACGGTCTGCAAAAGGATCTTAGATGCCAGATTGGCATGGCGCAAAACGGAATATTCAACCGTAAGAGCGGTATATGCCATAAGCCCGATGGCAATGATTGACCACAGAGAGCCGGAATAGGTGGCATAATTGATCATCCCTAAAACAGCCCCCACAAAAAACAGCAATCCATAAAAGACAGTGACCAGCTTTTTAAGCCGTTTCCGGTCATAACGGATCTGGGGATACATACCAAGATCATCCCGGTGATCCGGAACGCCGTTGCTCTCAAGGCTCACCGGAATACTCATTTCTCTAAGAAAACCGAAAAAACGATCCTGAAGCCTGGTGTCCTGAAATACGGAAGTAAAGGTCACAATGACCTCTTCTCCATAGGAACAGACCGCACATTTCATAGGCTGCCTCTTGGAAACACCGATCATTATGGAAAACCGTTGGATTTCCTTCCTGTAATCCTCTTCAATATCAATCGGACCGATATTGGAAAGAGTCATGGTGTAGGCTTTCTCATTTTTCCGGAAAACCAGGTTTAATGCACACCATTTTACAAAAAGGGGCGCGGCCCGCAGATACCACTTCTTTTCATTGGAAACATTATAGGAGATGATCTGCTCCATCTTTTCTTTTGTGATCTTTGAATCCATCTGGCTGCTTACCGCTTCCAGTACCTGGGTAAAGGTATGCTCCTCACTGGTGGATAAAAAATCAATAAGCGTCACCGCAAAAAAATTAGCGGTTGTCTCCGAGCCGAAAAAGGTCCGCAGGTTAATGGGGATACTGATGCCGATGGATTCCTCGCAAGGCTTTCCATCAAGATATTCCTGATAGATCGTAAAGATCAAAGCCGCCGTCAAAAATCTGGTGATGCTGACCCCGTAGCTTTTAGCGGCCGTTTTTAACATCTTTAAGTCCACATAACCGTGAAGAACATTTTCCTCATCAAGAGGAAGGGCTTCTCCTGCCAGATGATAAGCTTTTCTGGAGCTGTATTTGCGTTTTTCGGTCTTTTTATAATGGCGGACGTAACTATCCTCCACATTCATGGAAACATCTGATGATATCTTCTGAGGGGCCTGATGGCCGGTCCTGGAATTCTTCTTAAGATCCAGATACCGGTAAACAAGGGCCTTTAAAAAGTTCACCGCTCCCAGGCCGTCTGTAACCGCATGGAATACCTCCAGATTGATCCGCCTGTCAAAATATGTGACCCGGAACAAATAAAGCTGAGTGCTGTGAGGATCAATGAATTTGCAGGGGTAAGTCGTCTCCCGTTCAATGACCGGCATCCTCTTATTGTCCTCAAAATAATACCAGAAAAATCCCCTTCGCAGCCTCACCGAAAATCCCTCAAACTGAGGAAGGATCTCTTCCAGTGCCCGCTGTAAGGTGCCCGGATCCACCTCTTCCTTTAAAACCGCGGAAATCCGGAATACATTGCTTAAATTTTCACTGGCTATGACTGGAAATATCTTTGCCGTATTGTCAAGCCGTCTCCACCGCTCTCCCTGGGGGCTTCTCTTCATATTGACGGTGCCTCACTTCCCTGTATCCATAAAATCGAGCCGCATATCATACCAGACGGCTCCTCCGTGCACAGAACCGGACACTCCCATATTCCGGTATCCGAATTTTTCGTAATAGTGAATCAGCCTGTCCTTGCAGGTAAGTATCATTCCTTTCCTGCCTCTTTTCCCTGCCTCTTCCATAAAACGTTTCATAAGAGCAGCGGCAACTCCCCGGCCCCGCCATTCTTTTATCACATCAAGTCCAAACACGCTTTGGTAAGCACCATCTGGGTTATGAAAATCTGCTTTCTCAAACATTTCGTCACAGATCGTATCCCCATCGGTAACGCAGCCATTAATAAAACCGATGATCGTCCCGTCGGAAAGCTCCGCCACAAGGAAGCTTTCAGGAAAATGATCGATCCTATGCCCAATGGCTTCTCTCCCTGCCGCCTCTTCCGGCGGAAAACAAAGAGCCTCCACTTCCGCCACCCGGTCCAAATCCTCTTTTCTTACTTTTCTAATACTGTAATCCATCCTATCGTTTCCCCGTTTCCAAAATTGATTCTGATCTATGGAATTTTCTCTCCCAAAATTTAAAGAAAAGGCGGATTTCCCCGGTCTCCCGTCAGAAATCCTCCTCTTTCTTTTACTAGACGCGGAAATAATATCCTACGCCCCACTTGGTATGCACATATTTAGGATCGCTGGGGCTGGGTTCAATCTTCTCCCGGAGACGCCTTACATGAACGTCTACCGTCCTTACATCCCCCGTATCCATGGCTTTATTTCCCCACACGCAGGTAAGAAGCTGTTCCCTGCTGTAAACCTTACCCGGATTACAGGTAAGAAGCTCCAAAAGGTCAAACTCCTTTGCTGTTAAATTGATCTCTTTCTCAGCAATAAACACTCTCCTGCTGTCCCGGTCCAGCTTCAAATCGCCTTCTTTTATTACCTGGCTGTCTTCCTGGTTATCCCGCTTGTTCTTCTTGGCATTCCGGCGCAGGATAGCCTTGATCCTGGCCTTTACCTCAAGAATGTTAAAAGGCTTTGTAATATAATCGTCTGCACCGTATTCCAGGCCCAGGATCTTATCCATATCATTGCCCTTTGCCGTCAGCATGATAATGGGCATCTCGGAAAATTCCCTGATGGCCTGACACACTTCGTATCCGTCATATTTGGGAAGCATAACATCCAAAAGGACCACATCATACTCTTTCTGCTTTGCCAGATTAATGGCTTCCTCTCCGTCATAGGCACAGTCAACTTCCATACCGTCCTGTTCCAGACTGAATCTCATACCTTTTACGATGAGTTTTTCATCATCAACTACTAAAACGCTTGCCATACTACACCTCTGTCTTCTATTTCAAACCGTTATATCTTCTTTTATTTTTTGAAACGCCGCATCTTTAATGCCGGATATCTTCATGATATCCTCGATCTTTTGAAATCCGCCGTGGCTGTCCCGATACTTAAGGATATCAGCTGCCTTGGCTTCTCCGATTCCCCGAAGGGTCATCAGTTCCTCTTTGGTGGCTGTATTTAAATTTACCTTTGTTTTTTGTACGTTAGATGAAGCCTCTGCCTGTAAGGAAATCTCTCCCCTGGCTTTTGCCGCTTCCACCTCTTCCTTGCCAGGGACCACGATCTTCATGCCGTCCTTGACCTGCTCCGCCATATTTAAATATTCTGCCGCAGCCTGGTCTGTGACTCCGCCTGCTTTCTCGATTGCCTGAAAAACCCGGCTTCCTTCTTTAAGCTCATAAACACCGGGAGAAACAACTTCTCCGCAGATATGTACATAGAAAGGCAGGGCCGTTTCCTCTCCTGCACTTCCTAAACTGTCCTCTTCTGCTGTTAAAGCCGCCGGACCATCATCTGCTCCAATTCCGGTAACCGTTTCCCCGGAATGTAAAGCCGATTCCTCTGACAGAGAAATCCCCGTCCTGCGGACATCCTGGCTTCTGCTCAAGCCGTAACATACACCCGCCCCTAAGACACACAGGGCGATAAGGATGATTTTAACTTTCTGGTAATCCATGATATCCCTCCTCTTACAAAAATCTCCAAAAAAGGATACCATCTTCAGCCTATGTTACTATTCTACCTAAAGAAATAAGTAAATACAAGCACTATTTCCAAATTAATTAAATATCATGATTCCGATAATTGCAACAACCGCGCCGATCAGCTTTTTCCATTCAAATCCTACCTTTTCAACACCGAACAAACCAAACAACTCGATGGCGTAAGCCACAATGATCTGGGAAATTACAATAATCAGAGCCGCTTTAGCCGGACCCAGGGTTCCCATACTCCTTACTACTGTATAGGTAATGAATGCACCCATGACGCCGCCAATCAATAAGTACTTGGGCTGTACGTCAAATAGGCCGGTAATGTTCTCCCTGCCGGAGAAATACCACAGGATGAGGCAGGTCAAAAATGCAGTCAGCTGTACCCAGCCCGTAGAAACCCACATGCTGGTCTGCTTTGTCACTCCCGTATTAAAAACTCCCTGTATGCTCATAAGCGCTCCGGATATAAGAGCAATAATAAAGCCTGTCATTAAAACAACCTCCGTATCTCCAATTTGTTAATAATAAATCAAGCGGACCTTATTTCAACTTTACTGCTTTTACTAGGTTGTGCTTAATTTTCATTTTTATACTGAATTTACAATTTGGTTAGGGATCGGACATACAGAAACTTTACATGATAAGGCTTGACAAGCCTGTGTATTTGCGCTATACTCACAGCAAAATTGTATAAATTACACACGCTAGGGGAGCCATTGGCTGAGATTGGTAGAAACCGAACCCTCACTACTTGAACCGGATAATGCCGGCGTAAGGAAGCAATAGTAGTCCCCTCCTGCGCGCACAAAGGAGGATTTTTTATGTCATTTTTTCTAACTTACTCTGCGGAAAGTGAAGAGTACTTATTAAGGCCGGCCGGATACTTGCTGGTGATCGTTCTATTTGCTGCAATCTTTTTTGCACTGCATCTTCTTGGCAGATCGTCTTCTAAATCTCAAAAGCTGCAGACCCGCCAGCTGGTTTACTGCGCAGGTGCAATGGCGCTGGCAACGGTAACTTCCTTTATCAAATTAGCCTCCCTTCCTTTTGGCGGCTCCATCACTCTGTTTTCCATGTTGTTTATCTGCCTCATCGGCTATGTTTACGGGGTAAAGGCCGGGATCACGACCGGTGTGGCCTACGGAATTTTACAGTTTATCACGGGCCCCTATATATACGCTCCGATCCAGGTTCTTCTTGACTATCCCTTGGCATTCGGCGCTTTGGGACTTTCCGGGCTGTTCAGCAATAAAAAGCACGGCCTTGTAGCCGGATATATTGTGGGCGTTACAGGTCGGTACTTATTCCATGTTATTTCCGGTTATATATTCTTTGCAGCCTATACACCGGAGGGCGTACCCCCATTGGTCTATACTCTGGGTTATAATGCCACTTATATCCTGCCAGAGTTGGTATTAACCGTATTAATCCTGTATTTCCCGCCTGTACTGGGAGCTATCGGACAGGTGAAGCGGCAGGCTTTAAACGGATAAAAAACAGAGGCACTGCTTTTTCTGCAGCGCCTCTGTTTTATTTTTACCCTACGGTTTCATTAATGGTCTCAGGCAGGGCAGCCAACACCAGATGCCTGGCCAGTACAGCCGTTGTCACCGCTCCTACACCTCCTGGTACAGGAGTTGCCATGGAGGCAGTTCCTTCCAAAGACCCAAAATCCACATCTCCGCAAAGCTTTCCGTCTTCGTCCACATTGATTCCCACATCAACCACTATGGCATCCGTACCTACATAAGATGCATCCACCATCCTTGCACGTCCGGCAGCGGCCACAAGGATCTGGGCATTTTTACAGGTTTCCTTTAAATCTTCCGTGCGGGTGTGGCAGATGGTAACCGTAGCGTTCTCTTTCAGCATCAGCATGGATAAGGGGCGGCCAACTACCATACTTCTGCCTACGATGGCTACTCTTTTTCCTGTCAGGGAAATATCATTGGCTTTTAGGACTTCCACCACCGCTTCCGCCGTACAGGGTGCAAATCCGGTATCGTCCCCGGCAAATACCCTGGCGATATTTTCTGGTGATATGCCATCCAAATCTTTTCCCGGGTCAATCATATGCTCAATATCCTTTTCCTTTATCTGCTTTGGCAGGGGACGAAGGAGAAGGATGCCATCGATGTCCGGGTTTTCATTGATCTTTGCAAATTCTTCCTTAAATGCCTCATCAGTGATGTCCTGGGGAAATGCAAAGCTTTCCCCCATCAAGCCGAAGCTTTCCATCTTCTTTAAAGCTCCCCGCTCATAGGATAAGTCGTCAGGCCGTTCTCCTACCCGCACAATGGCAAGTTTTGGAGTTTTTCCCTTTAAATCAGTCAAAAGCGTTTCTACCTGTTCCTTGATTTTTGCAGATACGGCTGCACCCTTTAAGGTTATCACGTCAGTTTTTCCTCCTCCTTATTATGCCTTTAATGCAGCTTCCACCTTTGCATAAATGGCATCTGCCTTTCTGATTCCTTCTTCTGCCAGGTGATCCGCCTGATCCTGGAGCTGTCCGGCCTTTTCCCGCTCCTTCATGGACTTTGTATTGATGGAAACATTCATCTTTGCTCCCAGCAGTGCGGAGCGGATAAACTGGACTCCCACGCCTACGTCACTGACAGCCAGGCGGCTTCCCTTCTCTGCCAGGACTTCCATGATATCAAGAGTTTCCATGGAACGCTCCATGACCATGAGAGGAACCAGGGTGGCTGCAAGAAGGTGGGTTTCTAAAATTTCGGCCTTATGAAGTTTTTCTTCCTCCGTGCCGGAGGGAAGGCCGTATGCAGCCGCCAAAGGCACAAATACTACTTCGTCTTCATCTGCAAGCCTTAAAAATTCGTTTTTTAAAGCTTCCAGCTTTTCAAGGATTGACTGCATTTCTTCTTCCACTTCGGCATACTTCTTCTTGCCAAGTGTTAAGTTTACCACCATCTCTCCCAAAGCCGCTCCTATGGCGCCGCCAAGACCTGCTGCTCCGCCACCGCCCGGCGTTGGGCTTTTTGAGGATAATTTTTCAAGGAATGTGTGAATTGTAAAGTCCTGTATCATAACATTGATCCGCCTTTCCAACCGCATTTTATTTTCCACTATTATATAGGGCTTTCTATAAAAAAACAAGTTTAACTTGTCAAGTGAAACAGTCAATGCTATGATTGTCAAAAATAATCAAGTCCCTGGTTAATCTTTGTTTTTGAATGAAAAGGAGCATGAAATGAAATATCCTCCCTTGACCCTTGGATGGTTTATATATGAAACCCCCATAGATAATCTGGAATTCATTGGAGAAGATGAAGCTCTTCATAAAACCATCACCGGCATCAGCGTGCTTGATAATCCTGACGGTGTAAAGTGGATAAAAAAGAATGAAATCGTTCTTACAACAGGTTATATTTTTTATAATGATTTAGAAATCCAGAAAAAAATAATTGCGGATCTCCATGCCATTGACTGTACCGCATTCTGCATTAAAGTGAAACGTTTTTTTGACAGGATTCCCGACGCCATGATCGAAGAGGCCGCCAAGTATGGACTTGCGCTTGTTTCTGTGCCTTTTTATCATGGTTATACCAACATTATAAATGTAATAAACGAAAATCTTATTGAGCAGAAAATTATAAGGCAGCAATTCATCCTCAGCGAGGCGGAAAAATTTCATGAATCCTTTTTTAATAGGGAAGGAATTATGAAAATGCTTGAGCGGATATCCAATTATACCAATTCCATGACAATGATAACCACAACTACTGATTTCCCCATATATTACTGCATTCCGCCCAAAGAATACGGGGATTTTTCCAGAATTCACAAATTGCAGGTCCAGCCTTCCAATTCCCTGCCGGAGAAAACACCAAAAGAGCTTGTCAGAAAACGTAACTTTTACTGCAATGACACACTCCTTACTTTTCATTCCTTTCTGCTTCCCGACAACAAGCACTACTTGTGTATTGATATCACAAAAAAAGAGATCGACACCACCATCATGGAAGTGCTTAAGCAGATATTCTCCGTACTCGCGCTGGAACTCACCTCCATGCAGATTCAGAACAGAGCCTTTTCCCAGGAAAATTATTATGATTCTTTTTTCTATATGCTTTCGGACATTAAAAATAAATCCATTGAGGAAATACGGGTGATTTGCGATGCCTATTCCTTTCCATACGACTTAAAAAAGGTATGCATCACCCTGGAATGCCAGTCAAAAGAAAGCAAGCTTTTCCGCAGCCTTTACAATGCTGTAAACCAGGGACTGATCCATTTGAGCCATAAATACTTCTTATGCCACAACGAAAACCGTATTGTTATTTTTCTTCTGCATCCGAAACAAATACCAAATGTGGAGGCGCTCTCACTGTCCAATCAGGCTGCCCTGCAGCTGTCGGATTATTTAAAGGACTATCAAGCCTTTTTCAGACTGGGGATCAGTCGCTGCCATACCTCCTGCACTTCCGTCGCAAAGGCATATGAAGAAAGCCTGCAGACATTGCACCTGCAGACCTCCGACCGCCAAACCGCTCACATTCATTCTTATACCAGGCAATTTGCATTTCATCTTTTAAACCAGCTGACTTCTTATGAAAGAGAAAAAATATACGAAGATACCGTCAGCAGCCTTGCTATCTATGATACCGAGAATAAAAGCGAGCTTCTTGTGACCCTTAAGGCGTATTTGGAAAACTCTATGAATTTAACCGAAACCGCTCAGAAGCTTTTCATCCACAGGAATACCCTGACTGCCCGGCTATCCGCTATCAGAAGGCTTCTGTGCAGCGATATCACAGCCATTGAGGACATCTTCCGTCTGTATTTGGGAATCTGCGCCTGGGAGCTGTTAAAAAACACTTAAATCCTAAGCATCGTCGTCACATTCGTCTCCCGTACCCAGAGTTTGAAATTGTTCCATAGTTCCATACAAATACTGGATCCTCTCAAACTCCATTTCATCATAGAAACTGCATTCTCCCCTGCCGTAAGCCTTAGCAACCTCCAGCATGAATCTTGCCGCCTCTTCACAATCTGTGATATGGGTTGCACCGGTTGCGCATCCTGCAACCGGCGCTTCCGTAGTTATGGCAACCCCGATCACTGGCGCTTTTGTGGCGGTTGCCGGCTGAAGAATGCTGTTTAAATGATACAGCCCGTTTCCATAAGGCGTGATATCCTGTTGGGAAAGGGCGTATACAAAAGGCAGTTTTCCTGTAGTTGTCTGCATCAGATCCAAAATGCTCTCAGAAACCCGCAATATATATCCTTCCTTTACAGTAGGAGAAACGGCAAAGCCTCTGTTGTTGATGATCCGGTTTCCCTTTGTGGTATCAACGGATAAGATGGCATCCAGCTCCATCGTCACCTCTTCCTGATTCACCTGCGCCATATTCACCGGAGAATCCATAAACGGGACCGGCTTGTGCTCTCTGGTGGGCGCATCCGGACAGATATGGGTGGATATAAAAACATCGCCATCCAGATAGTCCCCCTTGTTCTGCATGTCCAGCAGTTTCGCCGCTAAGGATAAGGCGATAAGGGCCCCATCCCCGTCGGATACAAAACCGATCCTCTCCGGCCTGGCACCTAGGCCTCCCAATCTTCCAAGCAAGCCGATGGTCGGGGCATCTAAGCCTTTTTCCTTTCCTCTCGCTCCGGGAATCCTTACCTTAATCATATCAGTTTTTCCCTTTTGTCCCACCAAGGTATATACTTCCACGTCAGCATCCGGCCTGATGGTTTTTAAATACTCCATTGCCTTCTTTCCGTTTGCATAGCTGCTGTCAAGTAAGTCGTGTACCTCTATCAATTGTTTCATCAACATTGCAAATCCTCCAAAATTTATTCTCGCAAAAGCAGCGGTCAGATGCCAGGCGGCCTGCCCTTTGTAACTGCCTGCGGGGTATTTTACAAAACCTCCATAAGATCACAAATTGCACCTATATAAGTTTTGGCAGCCGTGACCACGTCCTGGATCTGGACCGTTTCATTATAGGAATGGATCCCAACCGTATTGGAAGGGCCGAACTGGATGGTGGGGATTCCAAGCAGCCGGTAATCTCTTGCATCACTTGATGCCCACTGGTAGGCAGGTATGACTTCTCTTCCCAATAATTCTTCCGCATTTTTCTTAAATGCCAGAACAATGGGGGCTTCATGGTCGGTGAAGTTGGCTTCGCTCTTATAATGAAGCTCATACTCCACCCCCACTGCTTCGCCGGCCTCCATAATATGTTCTAATGCCTCTTCAATCTCTTCTTTGCGGACTCCGATGGGCAGCCGCACATCAACAATGGCCTCGCAATAATCAGGAACCATATTGTGCCTGGTTCCTCCTTTTATAAGACCTACATTTGTGGTCACATGATCAATGACCCTTCCTAATCCGGGAATGTTATTTTCTTTCTCCGCCAGCATCTGGGAGTCCCTTAATGGCTTTTGCTGCCTGTCTGTAAAATGGCCCTTTATTTCCGTGAGCATGGAAATATGGGGAAGTACCCTGGATAATTTCAAAATAGCATTCTCTCCCTTAAAATTTCCCAGACTTCCATGGGCCGACTTTCCAAAGGCCTTCAAGGTCAGAAGAAGGCCCCCCTTTTGTCCAATCTCAATGGTATTCATAGATGTTGGTTCCGCCACCAGACAGGCATCGGCATGGTCCGCATAGCCGTTGGCACACAGCCACTGGGTTCCGAACTGCCCTCCGCTTTCCTCATCGGAAACTATGTGGAGCCTGATGTTCCCATTTAACGGAACATGCTCTTTTGCCAAAAGGGAAAGGGCAAATAGAACGCCGGCCACCCCTGCCTTCATATCAGAGGTCCCTCTGCCTAAGATCTGGGTCTCTGTGATCTCACCGGAAAATGGATCAAAATCCCACTGGCTCAAATCACCGGCCGGCACCACATCCATATGACCGTTAATAATCATGGAAAATCCCGTTCCACTTCCGAGCCCTGCTACAATGCAGGGATAATCCGGATTGCACCCGGTCTCTTTAAACTCAATCCCTGCTTCCCCAAGAAAGGTTTCCACATAATCAATCACGTTTCTCTGGGTACCCGTAGGATTTTCGCTTTTTATCTGAATCAGTTCAGATACAAGCCGTATCAATTCTTCCCTATGCTCATCCACATAGTGCAGAAGTTCCTTTTTTGTCATCCCATAATCCTCCGTTTCCGGTTTACTTTTTTTCGTATAGGAAGCAGGCCACCTGATGTCCCTCTTCTCCCTGTTGTTTCAGCTTTGGCATTTCGTTTTTGCACCGCTCCATGCACTGAGGGCATCGTCCAGCCAGGGGACAGCCCTTACGCTCTCCAATGGGGCTTGGAACCTCTCCCTGAAGTACGATCCTCTCTTTTTCCTCATCAGGGCATTCCGGAGGAATCGCCGATAACAGCGCCTGGGTATACGGATGCAGGGGATTCTTATAGATATCTCCTCCGTTGCAGATTTCCACGATCCTCCCAAGATACATGATCACGATTCTGTCGCTGACATATTTCACAACGCTTAAATCATGGGATATGAACACATAAGTAAGATTGTATTCCTCTTGAAGCTTCTTTAATAGATTGATTACCTGGGCCTGAATGGATACATCAAGAGCCGATACCGGCTCATCACAGATGATCAGCCTGGGATTTATGGATATGGCACGGGCCACGTTCAGACGCTGTCTCTGCCCCCCTGAAAACTCATGGGGATACCGGTTCATGTGCTGCACATCCAGCCCTACCTGTTTCAAAAGTTCTAAAACCCTCTGCTCCATGGCTGCCCTGCCCTTGACGGTTCTATGAACCACCATAGGTTCGGAAACAGAATCAGCCGCAGTATGCCTGGGATCCAGGGAAGAATAGGGATCCTGAAATATCATTTGAATGTTCCTGCACAGTTTCAGCTTATCCTTTGCCCTGACTCCCAATATGCTTTTTCCTTCAAACAGGATTTCCCCTTCCGTCGGTTTATGTAAACCTACCAGGCATCTTCCCAGGGTAGATTTCCCGCATCCTGATTCTCCTATGACACCAAGCACCTCACCCTCATGAATTTCTAAATCGATTTCCTGCAGCGCATGAAGAACCGCTTTTTTGCTCCCCAGCTTCTTTCCTTTTATCTGGAAATCTTTAGACAAGCCTTTCACTTGTAAGATCACCCTTTTCTCACTCATGTTGTTTCACACCTCCCCGAAAAAGACGGCTTTCTTCCCTTTGCCTGTGACAGGCAACGAAATGCCCCGGCTCAAGTTCCTTTAAATCAGGCACCTGGTTTCTGCAAAGTTCCTCTGCATATGGGCATCGGTTGGAAAAGTTACAGCAGGTTCCCGTAAGTCTTAAATCCGGCGGGGTTCCCTGGATCGTTGTCAGCTCTTCCCCGGAATTGCTGCTCAGCTTCGGCATGGAATCCAACAGTCCCCAGGTGTAAGGATGAAGGGGATTGTGATGCAATTCCTTACAGGACGTATACTCAACGGTCTTTCCCGCATACATCACCATGACGCTGTCGCACATCTGCCATACCACGCCAAGATTATGAGTAATCAGCAGGATGGCCATCCCATTTTTCTCCCGCATATCCTTTAACAGCTCCAGCACCTGTGCCTGAACCGTCACATCCAGGGCTGTCGTGGGTTCATCCGCTATGATCAGTTTCGGATTGCTGCACAGGGACATTGCTATGATTACCCGCTGGCACATGCCGCCTGACAATTCATAGGGATAGGAATCCATCCGCTGACCGGCTTCCGGTATTCCCACCTTTCTTAAAGCTTCTTCTCCCATGCGGTAAGCCTCCTGCCTGCTGACCTTGTGATGGGCGCAAATCATTTCCACCATCTGATGGCCTACCTTAAATATCGGTGAAAGGGAAGTCATGGGATTTTGAAAGATCATGGAAACATCCCGGCCCCGAAAGGACAAAAGCTCCCTTTTTCCCAGCTTCAACACATCTGTTCCATCAAAGTCTATGCTGCCGCTTACAATTTTTCCGGTTCTGGCCGGCAGCAGCCGGATGATCGAGGAGGAGGCAACGCTTTTTCCTGACCCTGACTCTCCCACAATTCCCATAATTTCTCCCCGGTTTATGTGAAAGCTCACTCCATCGACCGCTTTGCTCACGCCGCTTGCCGTATAAAAATATGTTTTTAAGTCATTCACTGTTAATAATACTTCTCCCACAGCAGCACCTCCTTTACTCATATTTTTTCTTCATCTCCTCAAAGCTTTCTCTTACCTTTTCCATTGCTTCAGGTGTGAACAGCAGAACCGCCGCTGTAAAAGCCATGGCTTTGGCTCCCAAACTCGTTAAAATTATATTCTGGAATTTCCCAGAGGTATCTGGCAAGTCCCAACAAATCTTCTCCTTTTTCCTCAATGCTCTGTTCCGCATTTTTTTTATCCTTTTAATATCCATATGTATTACCTACTTCTTCATTTTGGGATCCAGCACATCCCGGATTCCGTCTCCCAGCAGATTAAAGCCGATCACAGTGATCAATATGAAGGTACCTGATACGGCTGCAATATGAGGAGCCGTATTTAAGCAGTTTCTTCCGGAACGCAGGATACTTCCCCAGGAGGCGGTAGGCAGTTCAATGCCAAGTCCCAGAAAGCTTAAGGCCGCTTCCGAAATAATGGCACTGGCTATATTAAGAGTCCCATACACGATTACCTCTGAAACAGTATTAGGCAGGATATGGTGTGTCAGCATACGGAAATGAGATATTCCGATCACCCTTCCGGCATTGCAGTATTCTTCCTTTTTTACGATCAGCACCTGTCCCCTTACGACTCTTGCAAACCGAGGAATCTCTGCTATGCCTATGGCAAGGATCACATTGATAATACCGGAACCCAGGACCGTCATAAGTACAATGGAAAGCAGAATAAATGGAAAGGCAAGGACTCCATCCATGATTCTCATCAGGACAGCATCCACAATCCCTCCCATATAGCCTGCAATAAGACCCAGAATCACACCGGTCACTCCGCCAACAACGGTAGCACCGACAGCAACCAGCAAGGATACTCTGGCTCCGTAACAGATCCTGGTAAATAAATCCCTCCCGAACTCATCGGTACCCAGCAGATGGCCCTTTTCAAAAAATTTCAGATA
Source organism: Lacrimispora sp. (assembly GCF_032078915.1). Lineage (GTDB taxonomy): Bacteria > Bacillota > Clostridia > Lachnospirales > Lachnospiraceae > Lacrimispora. Next base: position 114,281 of record NZ_DAMAUN010000001.1, read on the forward strand.
AGCATCGATGGGATGAATCTCATTTGGTTTCCCGTTTGTAATTACCGGAGCCAGAATGGCAAGAGCGAGCATAAGGCTGACAGCAAACAATCCAAGAAGCGCTGTTTTATTCCTCTTTAGTTTGCTCCAGGCACTGTTGGATTTTCTTTCTTTTTTTAATATTTCTTCGTGGGACTGCTGATCCAATCCAAGTGATTTCGCCATTTAATTTCCTCCTTCATAATTGACATTTGGATTGATGATCATGTAAATCACATCCACAAACATATTGATCATTACAAAGGCCAGGGCTATGACTAAAACTGCCCCCTGGATCAAAACATAGTCCCTGTTGTCAATGGCTCCGACGATCAGCGTTCCCATGCCCGGCCAGGAAAATATGGTTTCCGTAAGGATTGCACCGGCAAAGCAGCCGGCAAGCTGTAATCCCAGAACCGTTATTAAGGGAGGAAAGGCACTTTTTAAGGCATACTTCCAGATCACCAAAGACTCTTTGATTCCTCTGGCCCGCAGTGCACGGATGGAATCCCCGTGAATGGATTCCAGAATGCTGGAACGGGTGATTCTGGAAAAGGTGGCCGTCGGGATGGTTGCAAGGCAAAAGCAGGGAAGTATCATGTGGCGGATCACATCACCCAGCCCCTTGGAAATATCTCCCATGCCGAGAACCGGCAGCCAGCCCAAATTTACACTGAACATTAAAACCAGCATAAGCCCCAGCCAGAAAATCGGCATGGAGACTCCCACCAGAGCCAGTATCATGAATACGTAATCAAAGAGCGTGCCTTGATGTACGGCCGAGGTAACCCCTACTAACATTCCTGCAATCAAAGCGATCAAAACCGCCGGCAGGGCGATCAGCAGAGTACTTGGGATACGCCTTGCAATTAATGAAAACACAGGCTGATTGTAGGAATAAGATGTCCCAAAATCCCCTTTTACGATGTTTATCATATAATCCTTGTATTGAGCTGCCAAAGGCTGGTTAAGCCCCATGGTTTCCCGCATTTTCTCCACATCTTCTACAGATGCCTGAGGTCCCAGTACCGCTCTGGCAGGATCGCCCGGTATCATTCTGGTCAGTACAAACGTCAGCGTGACAACCACAAAAAGAGACGGAATAATCTGCAGGCATCTGATTAGAATTGTCTTTAACATATATCTCCTCCTGTGTCTTTTAAATCAGGGATATTGCTGAACAATATCCCTATCCGCCAAATGATGAATGGCATGACGAAACAGTAACCTTATCTGGATAACCAGACATTTATATCCGGAGTACAGATCTTAACCTTGCCGTCGGCACGCAGTTCCAGCCCCTGAACCTTGGGACTTACGCCCCAGTTTACATTCTCATTTGCATAGAAGATGCCCGGATTTTGCTTAACAATTACCGCAAGCGCCTTCTTATAAGCTTCCGCCCTCTTTTCCTGGTCTGTGGTCAGCAGCGCATCATCCAGATATTGGTCCACTTCCTTGTTGCTGAAGCCCTGTCCGTTTCCAAGGGATCCGATGGAACTTGTATGGAATATTTTATTTAAAAAGAAATAGGGATCAGGATACCAGGTCCATGACATTGCAAATACATCTGCTTTTCCCGACGATGCGATTTCGCTGAAGGTACCCCATTCGCTGGTATTAATGTTCACATTGATATTTAAGTTTTCTTTTAAGTACGCCTGGAATAAGGTTGCCATCTTAATCCTGGCCTCTGTGTTGGAAATATAAATATCCATATCAAACCCATCAGGATATCCGGCTTCTGCAAGAAGCTTTTTTGCCCCTTCCGGATCATAAGCGGGAACTTCTGATTCCAGACTGGAATCGTATCCCCAGGAACCCGGAGGCAGAGGCAGACTGGCCGGCTGTGCTTCCTGGTACTGGTACACACCTGCCGTAAGGTCTTTGATATTAACCGCCTTGATGATCGCTTCTCTGACCTTGATATCTGCAGTTGGTCCATTTACCTGATTAAAATAAATGTAAGCAACGTGTAGGCCCGGCATCTCCATGAGTTCTACGTTCGGATCCTCTCTCGCAATTTTTACAGCTTCGCCGCTAAGGCTGGTGGCCAGATTCACCTCTCCGGTGCGAAGGGCATTTACTGCCTGGTTTCCGTCACTGACCGGCTTAAAGGTAACTCCATCCAGATAAGGGGTTGCAGCCCAGTATTTATCATTGCGCACAAGGACAGCCTGCTGATCCAGCTCAAAGGACTGAAGAGTAAAAGGGCCAGTGCCTACAAGGTGGGAACCAAAATCTTCTCCCCAGCCTTCTGCCTCTTCCTTTGGTACAATCACATTGCCTGCATCAGTCAGTGCAGTCAGGAATACTGCGTTTGGCTCAGGTAAATAGCAGACCACCTCCGTATCACTGATAACCTCACAGTGGTCCAGCATGTCCAGCCTTTGCAATGCGGAAAGCTCATGAGAGCGCTCCAGGGAATATTTCACATCCTCTGCTGTCATTTTTCTTCCTTCCTGATACTTACCGGGCTGGAAGAATACATCGTCACGCAGCGTGAAAGTATAAGCAAGCCCGTCATCGCTTACGGTCCAGGATTTTGCCAGGGCTGGCTGGATTTCCGTAAGATCCGTATTATATTCCACAAGAGTATCACAGACTGTGCCGATGATCTGAGATTCATAGGTTCCCGTATACTTGACAGGATCCAGGTTTTTAGGTGAGGAAGAAAGGGAAATAGTCATAACACCGCCGGAGACCGGCTCCCCCGCAGGAGCTTTTGTTTCTTCCGTTGTTCCCTGAGCTGACGCTGTCGTTTCAGCCGTTGTGGCCGAAGAACCGGAACCGCATGCGCTTAATCCGGCTGAGACAGCTACCGTTAGAATTGCCGCCAAAATTCTTTTTTTCATAATGATTCCTCTTTTCCTTATTATTGTCCATGCTTTTTGGACATAAAGGGATACCCGTAGGGTATTTCCTTGTATATTAATAAAACGACAGTCAAAGTAAGCATAGTCGCCTTTAACTATCGTTATATCCGAAACATATGAAATTTTATTTTCCTGGTTATCAGGAGTGATCTCTCAGCCAGCAAATGGCTGTATTGGCATAGATGGCAGCCATTTTGTGCAGGCTGTCCTCGTTAAATGTGACTCTTGGATCGTGAACGCCGTAAGGGTATCCTTCCTCCACTGAACCGGTTCCCACCCAATAAAGAACAGAGGGAACCATCTGAGATATTATGGAGAAATCCTCCGAACCGGTCATTCTGGGCAGTTCCTTACAGGTTCCTTCTCCCAGAAGGCCGTCGATATAACCGATGGAAGCCTCCAGAAGATCCCCGTTATTTTCCATGGGCGGAACACCCTCATGAAGAAATTCCACCTCTGCTTCTCCCCGGAATGCGCCGGCGGTCTGTTCTGCAATCTGGACCAGACGTTCTCTGGTAAAGCTTCTCACCTTTCCATTCATGGTGCGTATGGTTCCTTTTAATACCGCCGTCTCCGGAAATACGTTGGTGGCTGTTCCACCGTTTATCTGGCAGATACTGCATACCAGCATCTCATCAGGATTTACCTCGCGGCTGTTAAGGGCCTGCAGTGCCAAATGAATGTGGACAGCTATATGAATCGGATCAACGCAGAGATGAGGTGCGGCTCCATGACCGCCCTTTCCCTTTACCGTAATGGTAAAGATATCGCTGGAAGCGCAAGCTGTGCCCCGGGAATATCCAACGATTCCGGACTTCTCGTGGAGCACGTGGAGAGCCATTGCTCCATCCACGGAAGGGCATTCAAGAACGCCTGCCTTTACCATGTCCAAAGCGCCTCCTACCCCTTCCTCACAGGGCTGGAACATGAGTTTCACCGTTCCTTTCAATTCCCCTTCTCTCTCTTTCAATATCCGTGCAGCCAGCAGCAATGCACTGGTGTGCATATCATGGCCACAGGCATGCATGAAGCCATTCTCCGATGCAAAAGGAAGTTCTGTTTCCTCTTTCATGGGCAGGGCATCCATATCAGCTCTTAGTAAAAAAGTCTTTCCAGGCTTTCCGGCCAGCGCCGTGATCCCTGCAGTTCCGCAGGCAACGGGTTCAAAACCAATGGACTTAAGCTCTTCCCTGACAAGCTTTACGGTCTCCGGAAGGTCAAAGCCGATTTCCGGTTTTTTATGTATCCTGCGCCTGATATCAATTCCATAATCCTCAAGTTCTTTTGCTCTGGATAACAGGTCACTCATCCAATCAATCCTCTCTGTTCCTGTTAGCGAATATTTGATAAGTATTTTATCAGGGTGGGTTTTTTTTGTAAATAACAGTTTGCACGGTTTTTCGTGCACAATTTAAACATCATGCACAGTGATGGGGTCAGATTTAAATATATACCGTTTTTTCTTTTAATTAAACATCTGTCAATTCAGAAACAAGGCGGGCCAATAAGGTCCTGGGAAGAATTACCGGCTTTCCGGTCTCTTCCGCGAACAGCCGTTTCATATCCCGGTTGAAGCCAATGCAGTCCAGAATCACCAGATCCGCTTTTGTATCCCTCCCAAGCCTGGCTGTTTCTTCCAGCTCCTTCCATTCTCCATAAGGGGAGCCGGAGACAACTTTAACCTTCCTTACGATCCTGGACCATTTTTTCTCGCTTTGAGCTATTTGCAAAGGAGATGGCGTCACTACAAGAATCGAGGAGGCGGCTGTCAGAAGAGGAACGGTTCTGTCTAAAATTTCACAAGGATAAATCAGGGGAACCTTTGCTTTTAAGGTGTCCGGAAATTTTCCTGTACAAAACATCATAATAAAGTCCGCTCCCTGCTCTTCCAATTGCTCAATTGCATGTTGAATCCTTGGGATGATATGACGTTCTCCAAACGTAACAGAGGTTCCGTCATTTAATCTGGTGACCAGCACATAATCACCCTCCTCTGGGCTAAATTTCTCTATCTGCTCTCTTGTCAGACCATCCAGTCCTCCCTTTTCCAGGACTTCAGCCTTGCCTTTAAAAATATCCATGATATCTTCGGTAACATCAGTTCTCGGACTCTGACCCACCGTTATGGCACCAATCTTCATTTTAATCGCTCCTTCCTTATAATAAATACCGCTTAATCGTTTTTTGTACGTCCATTGGTTCCTTAGATAGATAAATTAATTTTTTTGATTTTAACAGGGGCATCTCCTGCTGTCAACCTCACATAAAAAACACGCAGCCATTCCGCTTCTCAAACGGGTATGGCTGCGTGCAGCAATTGCTGAATCTGTAATTCAAAGGAATTTCATGGAAAGCTCATCAAGCTCTGACCGAAGCCTGATATCTCCGTATTTTGCAGCTATGGGAGAAAATATTTTCATCGTATCTTCCGCCCGCCATTTCCAGGTAGATGGCTCCACAAATTCTATGGTGCGCATATTGTGGAGCCGGTCGGCCAGAGCGATCAATGCCCCTCTCTCATCCGGACATTCATGCCTGCCTTCAAATTCCCGGTACGCCAGAAGGACATCCAAAATCCTTTCTCCGGCTTTCTCTTCCTTTAGTCCTTCTTCCCAGATACCAGTTTCGGCATCGTGCAGAAGTCCGGCATATACAGTTTCCTCATCGGCTCCCATATCTGCAAGAATCAAAGCAACATTTAAGGGATGAGTGATATAGTCTTCCCCCGAATACCGTTTCCGTCCCTTGTAGCAGAATGATGCCAGCTCATAGATTCTGTTTAAATTCTCCTGATCATGTTCTGTTCCATTTTCTATAAGTGTCCGGCAAAGAATTTCCCACAACTCCTCCGGTTTTTTATAAGGCTCCATTGACTTTATATATAATTCCAAGTGATCCCTTTCTCCTTCCATAGAAGCATCACGAATATAGAGCGCTCTTAAGAGAACAGGGGCATACCCGAACTGACCGCAAAAAGCTTTGGTAAAACCGCTGTGTGTCTCCCAGCCATACTCCAAGGCTGCATCTATGATCCTCTTTCCCCTGCGGATTTCTCCGGCCGCCGCAAAAAGACGCCGTTGTTTTACGAACTCCATGGGCGAAACTCCCATTTCCGCCTTAAAACGTCTGGAAAAATACCAGGGAGAATATCCTGCCCATGCGGAAATGCGTTCCACTGACAGTTCTTCCTTTAAATGTTCGTCTATATAGACCGCGCATGCTAGTACCCAGTTCTCCTTTTCCATCCTGACCGCTTCCATTATTTTAATTTCCACGTGGTAATTTGATTATAATTGAAAAAGAAATATCCCGCTATTCCAAAAATGCCCTATTTCCCTTTGGGTTTGCATCCTCTTCATGAAGCGGCTAAAACTGCTTAAGCAAAACTGGTATGTATAATTTTATCCAAATTGGATATTTATAAAATGCCAGTTTTTCTATATGATAGGTTTAATATGAATTAAAATGACCTGCAAGAGAGGAGAAGACATGAATAATAACAGAACAAAAAAGATCGTTTTCAGCGCTTTGATGGCAGCTCTTACCACTGCAGCAACTATGGTAATACATATACCATCTGCATTCAGCGGCTATATTCATCTGGGGGACGGGATGGTATTGCTAAGCGGCATGCTCTTAGGACCTATGGCAGGTGCCGCCGCAGGAGGGATAGGCTCTATGATGGCGGATTTGCTGTCCGGTTACGCTTTTTATGCACCCGCTACCCTGATCATTAAGGCATTGGCGGCATTTTTAAGTGGATATTTGTATAAACATCTGCCTTCCCGTGGACCAACGAGGGGCTTTCGGGTACTGCCTTTTTTAGTCGCCGGAGTGGTTTGCAGCACAGTGGTTACAGGCGGATATTTTGTTTTTGAACTTGCAGTATACAGCTGGCCGGCAGCCATTTCTAATGTTCCATTCAATTTGGTGCAGAATTTATTCAGTTTAATTGCAGCCGGAGTTTTGCTTCCTATTCTTTTGCGTGTTCGTGAGATCCGGGAACTGAATCGAGAGACAGCCTCGTAACAGAAAAGGAAGCCCTGGGATCTGATCTCCTGGGGCTTCCTCTTTTTGCATTTAACCTCAATATCCAACCCTTTCGATCCCTTGTTTTCATCACTTCCAAGACTTCCAGAATTATACCGTCTATCTTAGATTTGAATAAGATGTTCGAAAGGTACATTTATGAATTATTCAATCTGTTTCAAGATTAATAATCGGTAATCGATCCAACTGTTTGAATAAGTAGGTTTCTCCATCCAGCTTAATTATAAATGTCTGCTTTTTTCCATTATATAGTACTTTAGTATTATGAAACTTAGAACTATTGATAAAATGTTCATTATCTGTTCCCTTAGAATAAGTCCCTTTGTCCATTTCATCATAATCATAATAATAAAATGTATAGTTATCATTCAGATCAAATACCATTGATGCAAAGGGAAGCTCATCACATGTGTAAGTTCCTTGCAAAATTGGAGATTCTTTCACTGAATATAGGGATAATATACGAATAAGAAAAATACCAGTTATACATATAAATATAAAAGAAAGAAGTCCAACCAAGCTTTTTTTATTTACTTTCATGCTTTCACCTCCTAATATAATGCCAGTTTTATGTTTGCAGTTTATAGGCCTATATCTATATAACGTACAAGCAAAAAAAAACGTGACAGTTTTTTTATATTATATATCTTTTCATTGTGAAAAGTAAGTAAGCTTGCACAGTTCCGCTCAAATTTCCTTCTCTGCAGCCAGGCCGACCCATTATTCGCTTTGTTACTTATTTCACACAATAGCCGGAGCCTTCAGAATTCCTTCCGAAAGCTCCGGCAAAAATATTAATGCGAATAACATTCGTCCAAGTGCTGATGAGCACTAGTATCGGATTCATTCTGCTTTTCCTCTGCTTTAATAATCCAGCAAAGATGCGGCCTCCTCGTCCATGATGACTGTATAATTAGGATGCAGCTGGAACACACTGGCAGGAACCTCTGGCGTTACCGGGCCGAACAAGGCTTTTTTTGAGATTTCTGCTTTGTGGCTGCCATTAATGATCATGATGAGATGACGGGCATTCGTTACAGTTTTCGGCCCAAATGTCACATAATGATCCGGACTCGTCTCTCTTTCAAAATATGAAATAGGATATTTCTCTTTCGTTACCATACGGGTCTCCATGCCGAAATGTTCTACCGTACCTGCAAGATTTCCACAGAAATGTCCATCCGTACCGAGCCCCATGATGAGCATATCTAATCCGCCATCCTCTTTAAGTTTCTTATCGTAATCTTTCCAGTTCTTTGTATCCAGAACGTGAACCAGCCCCCTGGGCACCTCAGCCTGATCAAAAAACATACGGTTTAAATCATTCATGGTTACACCGGTTTCCTCCCCCTCCCTCGGTATCTCATCAAAGTTATAAAAATGGACATGTTTAAAATAGGGATTTCCTCTATATTCCTCTTTAAGCAGCTGATACAGGCGTTCCGGGGTTTTTCCTGCCGTAATGGAAAGGTTGACCCTTCGGTTATCCCCTGTGTACATATGAGCCAGTACATGAGTAAGGGACATCTGGCTCATGGTTTCATAGTCCTTTGTGATAATTAATTGCATATTAAAATACTCCCCTCTTTTTTTATAATTGCTCTCCGTTGGTCTCGATTACCTTCTTATACCAGTAAAACGATTTCTTGGGTTTTCTTTCAAGAGTCCCTTCATTGTCATCATCCAAATCAATATAAATGAACCCATAACGCTTTGCCATTTCAGAAGTTCCAGAAGAAATACAATCCATGGATGACCAGGATGTATATCCAATCACATTGGCCCCATCACGAATGGATTCCTTGATCTGTTCAATATGGCAGCGAAGATAATCAATGCGGTAATCATCCTGGATGCTGCCGTCTGCTTCTACAATATCCTGAGCGCCAAGGCCGTTTTCGACTACCATCATTTCGACTCCCGGATACCGGTCGGCAAAGCAGCTAAGCTGATAGCGCAGTCCCATGGGATCAATCTGCCAGCCCCATTCAGAGGCTTCCAGGTAAGGATTTTTTAGCTGCCGGCTTAAGTTCCCGTCTGTTGTTTCCCAGCCCTCCTGCTCTACGCTGGATATGCTGGTTGAATAATAGCTGAAAGTCAGGTAATCGACCGTATATGTTTTTATCAGTTCAAAATCCTTATCCTCCGTCTCAAGTTGGATCTGATGGTCATCAAAGTAACGGAGCGCATATCCAGGATACTCTCCCCTCATGTAAATATCCGTATAAAAATAGCAGTCCAAATGCATGTCATGCTGCATCTTCATCACATCCTCCGGCTTGCATGTACCTGGATAACGGGTAAATGGAACCACCATGCAGCCCATCCTGGCATTAGACCTTGTCTCTCTTAAATATTTGACAGCTTTAGCGGAAGCGACAAACTGGTTATGAGCGGCCTGGTAGGTAGCCTGCTCAAATTTATCTCCCCAATCCTCCCGGACGATGCCGGTTGAATAAAAAGTATTAAAGCGGGTACCGTTCATTTCATTAAAATTGATCCAATAAGTGACATAGCTTCCATATTCGTCAAAGCAAACTTTGCAGTAACGAACAAACATATCAATCAGCTTACGATCAGCCCAGCCCCCATATTGGATGACTAGATGAAGAGGCATCTCAAAATGGGAAAGAGTCACAATGGGTTCCATTTTATATTTCATCAATTCTTTAAACACCTCATGGTAGAATCCCACTCCCTCAGGATTAGGCTCTAACTCATCACCATTTGGAAAAAGCCGGCTCCAGGCAATCGACATTCGAAAGGCTGTGAATCCCATTTGGGCACACAAGGCAATATCCTCCTTGAAATGGTGATAATAATCTACACCATGTCTCTTGGGATACAGTTCCTCCCCAACGTAGCCTTCTGCTGCATTTATCTGCTCTTTTGTAACATTTTTATACTCTATTCGTGGAACTTCCTTTCCCTGCTTCATTGCCACATCTGCAACACTCAGGCCCTTCCCTCCTTCGCTGCAGCCACCCTCTATCTGGCATGCTGCGGACGCACTTCCCCATAGAAATCCTATTGGAAAGCCGTTAGGTGCATGTTTTAACATATCCATTCTCCTTTCCTTATTACTGTCCATTCTCTTTGGACATAGAGGTATACCAATGCTTCTATCTGACAGTTAATATCTTTTCACCTGCAAAAATAGGCCCATTTTCAAATTCAGGCTGGATATTCCTATAAGCCGGGGTATTGGAAATCACTACAATAACCGTGGTATCATAACCAGCTGCTGCAATCTGTTCCCGGTCAAACTCAATAAGAGCATCTCCTTTTTTCACCTTATCCCCTGCCTTACATCTGGCAGTAAAGAATTCCCCTTCCAGTTTGACCGTATCAAGTCCGATATGAATAAGTACTTCCGTACCATCCTCCGTAATCAGACCAAGTGCGTGGTTGGTATGGAAAACTGTATTGACCGTACCATCCCCAGGAGCGACAACCAAGTTTTCACTCGGAACAATTCCGATACCTTCACCTAATAATTTGCTGGAGAATGTTTCGTCATTAATATCCTCCAGTTTACAAATCTGCCCACTGACAGGGCTGAACACCAGATGCCCTGGTTCTGTTTTCCCCTTAGCCGCTTCGACTTCAGATATTCCATTGGTTAAAACCACGTTATCATTCAGCTTAAACACAGTTTTTCCAAGAAACCACGTAATTCCGAATGTAGACACAAACATTACAATCAGGCCGAAAACTATGGATAGGGGCTTGTCCCCCATGAATATCGGGGTTGTCAATAGACTGGGCAGCCCTGATGAAAAGGCCTTCGCCCCCATCATGGTACTTACCATACCCCCAAGGCCACCACCTAAGATACAGCCCACCAGAGCTGCCCGATATTTAAAGATAATTCCATACAGAGCAGGCTCGGTAATACCTAAATAGCCTGAAATGGTGGAAGAAGTTGCAATCTGCTTACTCTTCCGGTCTTTAACAAGTACAGCAACGGCAAATGCGGCGGTTGCCTGGGACATGGTGGATATAAAAGTAGCCGGGGAAATTATGGTATATCCAAGGGTTTCTAACTGCATATACTGAAGGGGGCGGACGGCATGATGCAAACCTACCAATACCAGCAGCGGGCGAGTCGAACCGATCACAAAACCTGCGATTCCAAGATTCAAGTTTATCAGCCACTCAAGGCCATTTGACACATAAGTTGTCAGGTAAGTAGCCAGAGGTGCGATTAATATTAAGTTTATTGGAATAACAATCAAAAAAGTCAACAGAGGAACAAATATAACGGTAATCATTGATGGCAGATGGTCATCCAGCCAGCCATATACCTTGCTCATGAACCATACCGCCAGTATAATTGGTATAACACTGTTTCCATAATTAATCATAGGAATAGGTATTGCCCCGAAAAGCCTTACCGGATCTTCCCCAACCTTTGCTATGATATTGGGATCCAACATGGCAGCAGCTATCCCCATAGCCATGTAAATGTTGGTATTGAAACGCTTGGCAGCCGAAACTGCAAGCAGAAATGGGAAAAAATAAAGGGATGAATTACCGATTACCGTAAGCAGGAAAATAAGTGGGCTGTCACCCGGCAAAATGTGCAGGGTAGTAAACATATACCGGATACCCAATATCAAACCGCCGCCGATAATAGCGGAAAGCGGTGCAACCAATATGGCAGTCAGTGTTGCAAGCATACGGTTAAAAATACTTCCTTTCTTCTCTCCGGCGTTATCCGTGAAATTTTCTCCTCCGGCAATCCCCGGATACTGCTTAATGATTTCCTTATATACCTTGGATACGTCATTTCCGACGATAACCTGGTACTGGCCTCCCTGCTTCTGGACACCAAGTATGGAAAGTTTCTTTAATTCCTCTTCACTGGCTTTATTGTCATCCAATAAGAAAAACCGAAGCCGTGTCATGCAATGGGACAAAGACTTGACATTTCCTATCCCGCCTACATGCTCTATAATTTTTCTTGCTAATTCTTCTCGTTCCATTTTTCTCCTCCATTTACATTATAAAATTGCAATTTTCCATCTGCCTGACTGGTGCGCGCTTTCACAGCCAAATAGCAGATTTTTAGTTCCATCAAAACCTCATCGGAGCACGATGCCTTCTGCAGCCGCACTTCCTCTGCGCAGAGCAGGGGATAATGGCAGAACATAATATAAACAAAAGACCCAGACCTGTCTGACAGTAATCCACTGTCAGGCAGGTTTGGGTCTTGCCAGCCGAACTGTAACGAATCCCTTATTTATTTACCTTTTTTACTAAATTAATAATATGCAGCATTAAGAACATTTTCTCTGTTTCGGATGTTTCCCATCTCTGCCTCTCATAAATATACTGGGCAATCTTGTTCGCACATTCGTAAGCCTGGGAATCTGCTTTACGGACTGAGTCAATAATCTCCCTTTCTGTAGAGGCGACCTCCTCACCTTTTAACCGTCTCATCAAATAATACCTTACATGAGTTATAAAACGGTTAAAGAACACGCTGTCCTCATCAAACTCACACTGATAAAAATACTTAACCAGTTTTAAAATAGAATTTGTCATTTCCGTGATCCCAAAAATCTCCTCACCTGTTACACTATCTATCTGTGCATTAACAATGTGAAGGGCAAAAAATGCGGCTTCGCTGTCAGGAAACTGCGTCCCTAAATCAGCCTTTATAATTTCTAATGCCTTAATGCCCATCTGGTATTCTCTGGAGTAGAATTTCTTTATCTCCCATTCCAGCGGATTTACTATATCCATCTGGATTTCGCGACGCTTAAGGGCAAACGATAAATGATCAAGTAAGGAAAAGAACATATTGTCATTTAATTCTTTAAACGTCTCCTTGGCCATATTTACAATTTTAAACACTGCCCTTAACTCATTTGGTCCACACCCCGTCATAAGGGCTGCCATTTGAGTGAACGTCATGTTGTTTTTAGGATAAAAGGTTTTCTCAATCTTGCTTTTATCTATTTTATTACCAGGGTAAGCCTGAAAACCAATGCCTTTCCCCACCAGAACCATCTGCTGTCCATCCTCTGAAGCCAAAAGTACATTATTATTGATACGCTTTTCTACATACAATAAATTCACCTTCTCAAATAAAAAAGGCCAAGATCATGTAAAACCGCAGCTAAAATTATTATCTGCAACCTTACATCATCCTGGCCAGGCCTGCCGAACAGTAACACTTCCAGTAAATCGTATTTCTTTCACTTATTATACTAAATCAAATATATTTCGTCAAGATTTTTAATACAGATTTCTCATATTATTTTTTATAGTACATTTTTTTTGTGCATTTAGCACAGTTCCATGTCGTTTTTCTTATCATTAGCACACAAGTAATCTCTGTATCATTCAGCGCTGCTAAAAAGGAAGCCCTGGGATCTGATCTCCCGGGTGCTCCCCCTTTTTGCGTTTAGCTTAATATCCATTTAAAACTTCATCCCTCGTGGGTATCGAAGGTGCTGCACCGGCTCTGGATACTGCAATGGAAGCTGCCTTTGCCGCATGATCCAAAGCCTGTCCGGGAGCTTCTCCCAGAGCAAGTCCCCCTATAAAATAGCCGGTAAAGGTATCTCCGGCCCCTGTTGTATCAACCACCTGTACCTGATAGATTTCCTGCTCAAACACCTGATCGCCGTCTTTGTATAAAGAACCATCTTGTCCAAGTGTCAAAAGAATCTTTGCGCCCGGGAATTTTTCAGCCAGCTGACCCAGGAGTTCACTGCCGCTACCGGATTTTTGACAGATATCCCCGGCTTCAATCTCATTCAATATAAAAAACTCCACATAATGAAGAGGGTAACTCCATATTTTGCGGTTCATGGGGGAAGGATTCAAAACGATTCTCATTCCTTTCCCGTATGCCTGCTCCATAATATATCCAACTTCGTTAATTTCGTTTTGAAGAATGAGAAAATCCCCTTCCCCAAACTCATTTAAAACATGGTCCACCTGATCCTTTGTTATTTCCTGATTCGCTCCGCCATATAAAAGGATGCCATTTTGCCCTTCCTGATTCTTTTGTATTATGGCATGACCAGTCTTATTCTTTACCCGCTTAATATTTCTTGTATCTATGTCGAACTGCTCCAGCTGCTGGGTCAATATATCACCGTCCAGTTCCCCGACCGCTCCTGCATGCCAGACTTTGACGCCGCTTTTGCTCAGTGCCAGAGACTGATTGAGGCCTTTTCCTCCGCAAAATATCTCCAAAGAATCAGAGGATATGGTTTCTCCCTCTCTGACAAAATGTTCCACCTGGTAAACATAATCAATATTCAAAGAACCAAAATTCAATATTTTCATAGATTGCACTCCTGTCCAATTCCCATAGTACTGCTTCTTATAATCAATTTCGGTTCAAATACCGCAATCTTATTATCTACTTTTTTCTTTTTTATCAGGGAAATCAGCCGTTTGACTGACTCCACTCCCATCTCATATACAGGCTGTCTGACCGTTGTAAGAGGAACCGCCATCATTTCCGCATATAAAACATCATCATATCCTACCACTGATATATCTTCAGGCACTTTCTTATGATATTGGGACAGCTGCCTGCACACTCCAAAAGCTGATAGGTCGTTGCAGGCAAATACCGCCGTATATCCATACTGCATCAGCGCTGCTACAGCACGCTCCCCGCATTCCATGGTATAATCACCTTCATAAACCAGTCTTTCATCAAAAGGAATATGAAATTCCTGCAGAGCGCGGGCATATCCTTTCAATCTTCTTTCTGAATCTGCCAAATTTGCAGGACCTGTTACACAGGCGATCTTCTTATGGCCAAGCTCTGCCAGATGTCTCGCTGCCAGATACCCTCCCATTTCATGATCCAGGATAACTTCTGCGCAGTCCACATCCGTAAGAAAGCGGTCCAGAAGCACAAAGGGCAGCTGCAATTGTTCCAATAAGCGAACCGATTCTTTACCGGCTGTCTCATCACTTTCTCTGGACATGACATAGATGATTCCGTCTACACCCTGATCAGCCAGAAAATGGATATATTCCATGTCCCTCATATGGAGATCGTTGGTGTTGCACAAGATCAGTGTTCTGCCATACTCCCTGCAGCACTCCTCAATCCCCTTTACCATATTGGCGTAAAAGATATTTCCGATATCAGGAATAATAAGGCCTATGGTTTTGCTTCTCTTTTTAACAAGACTGACTGCCAGCTGATTCGGCCGATAGTTAAGCTTCTGTGCCGATTCCATAATCCGTTTTTTTGTATCCTCCGGTATCTTATGGGCTTTCCCATTTAATACCAGAGATACCGTCGTCACAGATAGTCCTGTGTCATTCGCAATGTCCTTAATTTTCGCTCTCATCCTCAATCCTCGCTGATGCCATATTTGTCAATGCCCGTACTGCCTTAAGGTAATCCGCGATGCGTACACATTCATTGGGCTTGTGCGCCATATCTGCCGAACCTGGCCCAAATAAGACGGTCGTTAGCCCTTCTTTTCCTTCCGCCAGTATGGAGGCATCCGTAAAGTAGGAAATTCCTGAATAGGCTTCCTTAATTCCGGCAGCCTCCATACTCTTTACCAGCCGGGAAACTCCCCAGGAAGCCTTATCCGCTTCAATGCTTATTCTGTGATTCTTAATTGTGGTAGTCAGACTGGGGATTTCTCCGGATTTCCGGCAGATGTCCTGAAATACCGTCTCCAGCCGGCAGAGAATCTTTTCATAAGTAAGTCCCGGTACAGTCCGGATATCTATTAAAACAGTGCACACATCCGGTGTCATGTTTGGTTGTATCCCTCCCTGGATTTCTGTAATCTGGGCAGTAGCGCTTCCAAGTACCGGATGGTCATGTCCACGGATCCAGTCTATCAGACGCTCGGCCGCTTCATATGCACAGGTGACTGCATTGCAGCCTTCTTCCGGATATGCCCCGTGACTGGTCTTACCTATTACTTCCAATTCTAGCCAGATACAGCCTTTTTGTCCGATCCCCACGGTACAGCCCGTAGGTTCTCCAATCAGTAAAGTCGATGCTTCCATCATATGTCCGCCGGAAATGATGGCCTTTGCTCCGGTCCCTCCCCGCTCTTCGTCACATGTCCCCAGAAACTGGATGGGGGTTTCCGGCTTCTTTCCAGCCTCCCCCAGCATACCGAGAACATATACCATGGCAGCCAGTCCGCTCTTCATGTCACTGGCTCCCCGCCCAAAGAGGAAACCGTTATGTATCACCGGGGTCCATGGCGGCCGGTCCCAGCTCTCAAGCTGACCGTAGTCCACCGTGTCCAAATGTCCATTCCAGATCATTCCCTTGTCCGTATCATATCCCGGGAGCAGGGCAATTACGTTTCCCCTTCCTTCTCCGATATCCTGAACAAAAGCCTTCAATCCACGGTTATTTAAGTATTGGCAGATATATTCTGCAGCCGGTTTCTCTCCGTCTTTTCCGTTGACGGTCCTGATTCCCATCAAATCCTTTAAAAGCTGTACCGCTTCCTCTTCCCAGCCTTCCTTCTTCATTCCAATCCCTCTATTTCTCCGTCAGCCAGTCAAGGATCCCCTTCCAAAGCTGATTGTAATATTCCCACTCACAAAATTCCGGCGGAGCCCAGTGAGGGGCGCAATCCGTGGTAAATGCCGCACTTCTTCCTTTTCCATAGGTTCCCAGTGCCAGAAACGGATCATTTTCTATGGTAACGGGTACAATTGCTTCCGGCTTTGCCACTGTTTTATTGTACCCCAATACCTCCGGCCAGTCCGACGGAAGTCCGGATATGGCTTCATGGGATTCTTCTACAACAGGCTTTGCACCGTCGCAGTGTTCCATTCTGTCATCCACAGTCAAAACCTCCACAGGAAGAACTTCCTGGACAGCGGTATCATGCCACTTTCCCTTTGCATCTACGCCGGAGAATGTCATATATCCCCCGATCATTAAAAGTGCACCTCCATCCAGAACATAATCCCGGATCAGCTTACAACGGTCCGGCATCTTACGGCTGTGTGTAAATGTCGCCACTGGAAGCAGCAGGGTATTTGCTCCGATATCGGACAGAATGACCCCGTCATACTGCTTTAATTCTTCCATAGTGAATGGAAATTCGTCCGATGCCAGGTGATTTGGAAGGAACGTCACCTCATAACCAGCTTTCTCCAGTGCCTTTTTCAGCCACTTTTCTCCTGTCTCATAGGAAGAGGTATAAAAAGAATCAAACCCCTTTACATGTGTAGTATAACTCATCCAGGATTCTCCTGCCAATAGTATTTTCTTATTCATCTGTCCTGTCTTCCTTTCCCCATTCTAAAATCAATTGTGCATAAATATGAATTGCCTTAAGATATTCTTCTATCTGAATATACTCATTTACGGAATGGCATTGTTCCAGATTTCCGGGTCCAAACTGTATGGTTGGACAACCGGCTATATTCCTCCACAACCTGGAGTCACAGCCAGCCGGTGAGCCCTTTATGGCCACTGGTTTTCCCTCCGCTTTTTCAAACGCTCTTTCAAAGCTGTCTACAAACGGTCCCTTTTCCATCTCAAAAGGACCTCCTGCCTGATATATACTGATTTCCGGCATATGCTCCCGCAGCCATAAATCACTTTCTGCCAGACGTTTGATCTCGTCTGTGACCTCAGCTACCACCTGCTCATGGCTCATCAGGCCAGGAAGGTAGTGGATGCACATCTCAAATTCACAATCCCCGGCAACCGTGGATCCCGCGCTTCCTCCATGAATGGTCCCTACGTTTAAATTAGGTGCAGGAAGAAGGGGGTGCTTAAGGCCAAGCAGCCAGCCATGCTCCAGTTCATTCAGTCTTTCTATGATCTTTATTGCCTTTTCAATGGCGCTCACACCCAGCCATTTTGCGCCGGAATGATTGGATTTCCCGGTGACCCGAACTTTCATAAAAACAAATCCCATATGAGCCAGAATCAGTTCTCCGGATGTTGGTTCACAGACCACCACTCCATCTGCCCGTTTTCCTCTCATAACCGCCTGAATGGAGCCGTTGCCGCCTCCCTCTTCATCACACACCGAGCAGATGTGGACGTTAAGAGGTAGAGAGAGACCGGCATCCTTTAAAAGCTTTATTGCCATGACGGATGCCATAAGGCCCCCTTTCATATCCGCAGCCCCCAGGCCGAACAGTTTTCCCTCTGCGATTTCCGGAGCATGAGGAGGCACATTCCACAGGGATTCATCCCCCGGAGGCATGGTATCCATGTGGCCGTTAAACATCAGGCTCTTGCTTCCCTTCCCTTTAAAAACAGCATAGACATTATAGCGGTCCTTATAGTCATGACCAGGATTGCCTTCCCCATATGTTTCTATAGAGGCTGCGATCGTCTCTTCGGTCATGGGATCTCGTTCTATATGATCCGCTCCCATCTCATCCAACAGCCGGATCAAATATTCCTGCCCCTCTTTTTCTCTTCCACCTGCAATCCCATGTCCAAGATCCTGGGTATCTATGGCAATCAGTTCTGATAAATATTTAACATATTCTTCCCTGTTGCTTTCCAGTACTTCTTTTAACCTTTCCATCATCCACCTCACGAACCATAAGCCCGGATTCCCGTCTCGATCAGATCCCAGAAACGTTCCACATCAATATCCACGGCCACATCCACATTGGCTTCTCTATGACTGTAGCCAAAGAAGTCACAATTGGTCCTTCCGTAGCTTTGTACGCTTCTGATATCCACTTCCGTAAACATAGGTTTTGTTACCAGGAGCTCTGGATCAATTATGGAAGCAATGGTTACCGGGTCATGGAGAGGACCGCCCTCCCATCCGAAGACTTCCTTCTGGCTCTTGTTGAAATGTCCCATCAGCTCTGTAAACAGGTGGGCTGCCGGAGTGCCGATCTCTTCCATCCGTTTTACCACCTGGGGATAACAAAGCACTTTCCTGGTCACATCAAGCCCTACCATAGTTATGGGGCGGCCGCTGGTAAATACCACATGGGCCGCATCTGCATCGGCTATAATATTAAATTCAGCAGCCGGAGTTACATTTCCCAGCTGATAGCAGCCTCCCATGAGAACAATTCTTTTTATCTTTGGTATAATGCGAGGCTCCATTCTCATGGCCATGGCAATATTGGTCAGGGGACCTGTTGGCACCAGAATAATGTCACCTTCCGATTCCATCAGAGTTTTAACGAGAAACATTACCCCATGCTCCGTCTCTTCCTTTTTCTTTAATGGTTCAAAAACCGGACCGTCAAGTCCGCTTTCTCCATGGATATCTCCTGCAAGGAGCTGCTTATCCCGGATCATGGGCTGTCCGCAGCCGGCATAGACGGGGATATTAAGTCCCAGGTACTGACAGATATTCAGGGCATTTCTTGTGGTTTTTTGAAGAGACTGGTTTCCTGCCACCACTGTGATACCCAGCACCTCTATCCCACTGTTTTTTCCTGCCAGCAATATGTTCACCGCATCATCGTGTCCCGGATCGCAGTCCAGGATAACCTTCTGTTTTTCCATTGATTATTCTCCTTTTTAAGCTTTTGCCAATGCACTCTTTTTCTTCTTTTCCCTTGCCATTTTAGATGCCATGGATACTGCCAAGGTGGCTATAGTCACCACATAAGGCATCAAAAGTACCAGCTGGGACGGCACACCGTAAGCCTGAAGCCTGGCACCTATGGAATCTGTCAACCCGAACACCAGACATCCTGCTGCAGTCAGGATTGGGTGGGCACCTCCGAAATACATAGCCGCCACTCCCATAAATCCCCTGGCATTTGTCATATTCTCCGTAAACATTTTGCTGTATCCCAGGGATAAATGGGCTCCTGCCAGACCTCCGATCAGGCCCGATATGGCTATGGCCCGGTATTTCATGGAATTTACATTAATTCCTGCCGTCTGTGCTGCCATTGGAAACTGGCCTACTGCCCTTAAGCGAAGGCCCCAGACCGTTTTATAAAATACAAACCAGATTAGTATAATCAGTACAATCACAAACCACTCAGTGATGCACCAGTTGTCAAAAATCTCTTTCAAAAATGGGACTTTAGCCAGAAATGGAAGACTGACTCTTGGGATCGCAATGATCCCTGGTTCTGAAAACGTACCGCTTTTTCCCAAAACACTGTTTAAAAGAAACTTGGTGATCGCCAGTGCAAATAAATTGATGCCCATGCCGATGGCACAGATCTCCGCTTTATAACGGATATGGCCTACTGCCATGATCATGGCCATAATAAGCCCTGCTATCATGGCAACTACAACTCCCAAAAGCCAGCTTCCGGTTAAATAGCTGACTGCTACTGCCGCAAATGCACCGGTCAGCATGATTCCTTCCGTTCCGATATTTAAAATATCTGCCTGCTGAGTGATGGCTGCACACAATGCCGCATAAATAATAGGCGTGGCAGAACGAAAGGTTGCATATATCAAGGATACACTGAAAATTTTTCCTAAATCCATAGTCCTGCCTCCTCCTATTTGCTCTTTTCCTTTTTATTTTTCTTATCCTTAAACTGAAACAAAAGCTCCATGGTTGCCACAATAATGAAAACTGCTGTTATGGTGTCAACAATCGATTTTGGTACACCAGTACTCTGCTGCATCCCCATGGCTCCTGATTTTAACACCGCCAGGAAGAAGGACATAAAGGGTGCAAAAAACAGATTGTTTTTAACGATCAGAGAGGCCAGCATGCCGTTGGAACCAAGCCCCGCCGCAAAATTATTCAGGAAATAACCATGAACCCCCAAAACTTCAATGCAGCCGGCCATACCGCCCAATGCTCCGCTAAGCATCATGGATTGTATAAATATCTTCTTGGGACTAATGCCAACATAATCCGCATGAGATGGGTTGGTTCCCACTGTTTTTACCTTATATCCAAAAGTTGTCTTGTTTAAGACCCAGATCATAAGAACCACTGTGACAAGGGCTATGAAAAGTCCCGCATTGACACTGCTTGGCTTCATAAACTGAGGCAGGTTTACCGTCACCGGCAGAGACTGGGCATTGGCCACGCCTGCACTCATGGGGCCACTGACCAGATAAGAGGTTATGTACAGAGCTACGCTGTTCATGAGAATGGTCACACAAACCTCACTCACACGGTAATATGCCTTCAGCACAGCTGGAATAAGTGCCCACAATGCCGCCACTGCCATGGCTCCCAGAAAGCAGACGATTAAGAGAACAGGAGCCGGAAGAAATGTCCAGTTGATTCCAATATATGCGGCAGTAATGCCTCCCAGAAAAACCTCACCTTCCACTCCTACGTTGAATGCTCCCGCTTTTGCCGCGACCGCAAATGCACAAGAAGTGAGGAGAAGGGGAGTGAAGCTGGCCAGGGTGGTTCCTATCTTGAGCTTCCCGTTAAATGCTCCACGCAGCAGCGCCCCATAGGCTTCCAGGGGATTTTCCCCGATAAATAGGATAAATAAGGCTCCGATTGCCAATGCAAACAGCATGGTAAGTAAAATTTTCTGTATGCTCTTTACCGCTACATTCATGTTGCACTTCCCCTTTCTTCCGCCGATGCAGTTCCCCCCATCATCAGTAATCCCAGATTATCCTCGTTGGCTTCCTCTGCTTTCAACCTTCCTGTTATCCTGCCTTCGTGCATGACAACGATCCGGTCTGAAAGGGACAAGATTTCCTCCAAGTCAGCAGAAACCAGCAAAACTCCCATTCCTTTGGCTTTGACCTCCTGCAGAATTTTCCGGATAGATTCAATGGCTCCGATGTCAACACCTCTGGTAGGCTGGGATGCAACCAGAAGCTTCCCCCCAATAGAAACTTCCCTTGCAACCACGACCTTTTGTGCATTTCCACCTGACAGGGACTGGGTAGATATCTCCGGATCTCTGGGACGGATGTCAAAAACCTCAGACAACTTTTTAGCATATTCCAGCGTTTCCTTATCATTTCGTACGACCCCCCGGCAAAATGGAGTTTCCCCTACCTGTACGGCTATGAGGTTTTCCTTGATGCTCATGGACCGGTTTAAGCCCCTTGTATTGCGGTCTTCCGGAATATGGGACAGTCCGGCCTTCCGGATCTGCTTAGGACTAAGGCCCGCTATCTCTTTTCCGTCTAAAAGCACACTTCCTTTCTCGACCTGCCGGAGTCCTGCGATTGCCTCAATCAGCTCACTCTGTCCGTTTCCATCGATACCCGCTATACCAACGATCTCTCCCTCCCGGACATCCAGTGATACTCCCCTGATTTTTGAGATCTCCTTTTCTCCTGATACCCATACATCCTTTACTTCCAGAACCTTTTCCCCCGGCTTTGTCTGAGTTTTTTCAATATTTA
Source organism: Lacrimispora sp. (assembly GCF_032078915.1). GTDB lineage: Bacteria > Bacillota > Clostridia > Lachnospirales > Lachnospiraceae > Lacrimispora. The sequence goes on from NZ_DAMAUN010000001.1 coordinate 136,496, forward strand.
AAAACACTTCTCTTCCGATCATCATTTTTGCAAGCTCTACCGGGGAAGTCTCTTCCTTATTTACGCTTCCAATATAATTTCCCTGACGCATTACGCTGATGCGGTCAGAAATCTCCATGACCTCATTCAATTTATGAGAGATAAACACCAGGGATTTTCCATCTTTTCTTAAATTCTGAAGAATTACAAAAAGATGTCTCGTTTCCTGGGGTGTCAGGACTGCCGTAGGCTCATCCAGAATGATCACATTGGCTCCCCTGGTTAAGGTTTTGATGATCTCCACCCGTTGTGCCTCACCCACTGATATCTGATTAATCTTCTTTCCGAGCTGGATATCCATTCCATACTGACTAATATACTGTTCCACCGTCTTTCTGGCCTTATCAAAATCAATGGTGATACCATTCCGGGGTTCAAATCCCAGAATAATGTTTTCCAATACTGTCAGTTCATTGACCAGCATAAATTCCTGATGCACCATTCCGATGCCTTTTTCAATGGCAATTTTAGGAGAGATGGATGAGATATGATCTCCATGGATCCGGATGCTTCCGTCATCAATGGGATACATACCGTAAAGCAGCTTCATCATGGTGGACTTTCCGGCTCCGTTTTCACCGATCAGAGAATGGATCTCACCCTTTTTTAAGGTGAACTGCCCGTTCCTTACTGCATGAACATTTCCAAATGATTTTACAATATCCTTCATTTCAATTACATATTCGCTCAAACTATCACCCTCTTCTTTATGTTAATAGCCGTCTCCCGCACCTTATGATTGTAAAATGGTTTGGAAACCCGAGGGGAATCAGGAAATCCAAACCATTCTGCATTCTTTTCAGTTCCTGCTATTTATTTGCACCGAAACCGGTATAATTCTCTACAACTATTTCCCCGGAAACGATCTTCTCTTCCAGTTCTTTTACTTTTTCTACTATGTCTTCAGGAAATTTATCTCCCAGATGCTCTTTCATCACACTGAAATCAGTCAGGCCGACGCCTTCTTCTTTTATGGTCAGATAAGAAGTGGAATTTCCCTTAAATGTACCTTCAACCACTGACTGGATTGCCAGATAGCAGGCTGTGTCCACACGCTTTACCATAGAGGTCAGCACGCTTCCCGGCTGGTCATTATCCTGATTTAAATCCACACCTATGGCATATTTTCCTGCTTCCTTTGCTCCTTCCAGGATTCCAGGGCCTGTGCCGGATGCTACGTTCATTACGATATCCGCTCCCTGATCAAACTGCGCCAGAGTCAGCTCCTTGCCCTTTAACGGATCGTTCCATGTTCCTGCAAAGGACTGAAGAACCTTAATATCCGGGTCTATGTATTTTGCTCCCTGCTCATATCCAGTAAAGAAATCATGAAGAACCGGAATATCCATTCCTCCTACCCATCCAATGATCTTGTCCGGGTTTACCCCATCGATATCTGTTTTCTGGGTAAACATGGCTGCTGCCGCACCTGCCAGGAAAGAACCCTGATTCTGTGCGAAGCTGATAGATACGATATTATCGCCTTCCACCGTGGTGTCAATAATTGCAAATTTTACATTCGGATAGCTGGCACAATGCTCTTTCATGTACTCTTCAAAGTTAGAGGAAGAGCAGATAACAAGATCATAACCGTCCTCGCAAGCAGATAAAAAGTTTGCCTCCCATTCTTCTGCAGATGTGCCCTCCAGATTTTTAATTTCCACTCCATAATCTGCGGCAGCCTCTTTAGCCCCCTCATTGCAGGAATCATTATAGGACTTGTCCCCTAAATTTCCGGAATACACGATACATACCCTTTTTCCGGCACCTGCTTTTTCCTTTCCTTCCCCATTCTCTGATGCTGCCTTAGCAGTTGTCCCTGCGGTTTCCTCTACCGTCTTACCTGTCTCCTTTGCTGCTCCTGCCCCTCCGGAACAGCCGGTCAGCGATACTGCCAGCGCTGCCGTCATCAGAATGCTCAAAACTCTTTTTTTCATTGAAATACCTCCTTTAAAAATATAGTGTAAAAGGATATCATTTTACTCTTATCTTTAGGTAAAACGTTTTTCCTTTTAGCCCAAAAATAAAACAGCTTCATTATCTGTATTTCTTAAGCTAATGCTATCATCTTCAGAATGAGATGTCAAGTATTTTTGCACAAAAAAATATTTTATTAAACTGCTTTCTTATATCGTTTTGTCAGTTTCATTCATGACACTTATTGACAAATACATATATCTGCTACATAATATACTTTATATCATTCATTATTTGTTATAATCAATAAATAAAAGGGGGAAAGCCAGATGACAATCAAGGAAATCGCCCAGTTGGCCGGTGTTTCAATATCCACCGTATCAAAAATAGTGAACAGCAAAGACAAGAACATAAGTCCTGAAACCAGAGACCGCGTCCTTAAAATTGTAAAAGACTATCATTATACCCCATACAGTACGGTTAAAAATAATCCCGAAGCAAAAACCTTTATTTTGGGTGTTCTCCTTAAATCCATTGGGAAAACAAGTCAATTGATAAACGGTATCATAAGCGCAGCACAGAAAAGCGGTTATAGTATTCTAATCTATGACAGTACAGACAGTCCTGAAAATGAGCTGAAAAATATCACTTCCCTTTGCAAGAATCATGTAGACGGGGTCATTTGGGAACCAGTAAACGGAGACAGCCTGGGTGACAGACATTATTTTGAGGAACAGGGCATAGAGGTTTGCTATGTCAACAGCAGGGAAGATCCTCTTTCTTATTCCATTGATTATTCAGGTATGGGGTATGCCGCAGCAGAAATTCTGATTCAGTATGGCCACACAAAGCTTGGATGTCTCACAAAGCAGAACAGCCTGCGGTCAGAGATGGTTCTCGAAGGGTTTAAAAAATGTTTGTTTGACCACAGCATTTCTTACAACAGCTCCATGAATCTTCCACTTGAATCAGAAGACTGGTACAATGGCATATTGACCCACACCCCAACAGGAATTATCAGTACTCATTATGCGTCCGCTCTTGTTCTCTTGGAACATTTATCAAAACTACGGTTCCATGTTCCTTTGGATTTGTCTCTTATTAGCTTAAGGGATGATGCCCGTGAAAACATCGCCTTTCCAGGCATTTCCAGCATCCGGATTCCTTATTATGAATTCGGATGCTTTATCTGCAGCCGTCTGATAGAAAAGTGTGAAAAACGGGAAGAGGAATTTTCACCTTTCCATGCAGACTTTCCTCTGGAAAATACGCAAAGCATTGACCTTCCCTTTGCATCCCATGGAAAAAAGATTGTGGTGGTCGGAAGTGTTAACATAGACGTAACTTTAAACGTGGATGAACTTCCCCAACCGGGACGAACCGTCAGCACCAGCAGGCACTCTGTCATTCCAGGAGGAAAGGGAGCTAATCAGGCCGTAGGCGTCGCAAAACTCGGGAACGAAGTTTCTCTTATCGGCAAGGTGGGAAGCGATTATGACTCCAATTTAATATACACCTGCATGGAAGAAAACCAGGTAGATGTCCAGGGCTTAAAAAGAGATGCCCACATGGATACAGGAAAAGCTTATATCCATGTCCAGAATGACGGCGAAAGCATGATCACCATCCTGACCGGAGCCAATGAAAATCTGGAACCGGCTGATATTACCTCTTATGAAAAAGCATTTGAGCATTCCGGATACTGCCTTCTTCAAACCGAAGTACCTGAGACAGCCATAGAAACGGCTGCCAGGCTGGCAAAAAAATATGGAGCAGAAAATATCTTAAAGCCGGCCGCCATGAAATCCATCCGTCCTTCTCTCATGAAGCTGATCGATATCTTTGTTCCGAATCGGAAAGAAGCGGAATTATTGTGTCCGGATATTGCTGATGTGGAAGGGAAAGCTGTTGAATTTATGAGACAGGGGGCAAAGACCGTGATCATCACCCTGGGGCATTCCGGTTGCTATCTAAAGGATGCCTCCTTCCAGGGATACTTACCTGCCTCCCCCTTTCCCCCTGTGGATACTACCGGAGCAGCAGATGCTTTCATTGCGGCACTGGCCGCCTATTTATCATTCGGATATTCCATGGAAACATCGGCCAGAATCGCCGCATACGCTGCAGGTTTCTGTGTTTCCAGACAGGGAGTGATTCCTGCACTCATTGACCGGAACTCTTTGGAAACTTATATTAACAGGATTGAGCCGGAATTGTTGAAGATGTAAGAGCAGATTATTAAAAGCCGGAGCCTTCAGAATTCCTTCCGAAAGCTCCGGCAAAAATATTAAAACTGACTCTTAAGTACCGCCTCCAGCTTCTCCACCATTTCATCCACATGCTCTTTTTCGATCACCAGCGGAGGAACAAAGCGAATAACATTGGCCCCGGCACTGATGAGCACCAGCTTTTGTTCTAACAATACCTGGTTCACAATGGGAGCAACCGGCACAGAAAACTCCAGGCCCTGGATCAGCCCGATTCCTCTCTGTGAAGTTATCATATCATACCGGTCCGCCAGAAATTTAAGCTTCTTTGTAAGGTACTCTCCCATTTCCTTTACATGGTCCACGATCTTTCTCTTTTCAAACAGTTCCAGCACCTTAAACGCCGCAGCTGTCACAAACGGGTTTCCGCCGTAGGTGGTTCCATGGTCGCCGGGGGACATGGCTGTCGCGGCTTTTCCTGCTGCCAGGAAAGCTCCCACTGGCACGCCGTTTCCCAAAGCCTTTGCCATGGTCATCACATCCGGCTTTACACCGTATTTCTGCCAGGCGAACATGGTACCGGTCCGCCCCATTCCGCACTGGATCTCATCAAGAATCAGCAGCATGTCATGCTCATCACAAAGTGCTCTTACACCCTTTAAAAATTCCTCGCTGGCCGGATAGATGCCCCCTTCTCCCTGAACTGTTTCCATGATTATGGCGCAGGTCTTATCATTCAGCAGGTCTTTTACACTGTCCAGATCATTAAAATCAGCAAATTTAATTCCCGGAAGCAATGGCTTAAAAGGTTCCTGGTAATGATCATTACCTGTTACGGAAAGAGCTCCAAAGCTCCTGCCGTGAAAGGAATGTTTCATGGCAATGATTTCGTGGTCATGGCCTCCATCCTTATTGTAAGCGTATCTTCTGGCTATCTTTAAGGCGCCTTCCACCGCTTCCGTTCCGCTGTTCGTAAAAAACACCTTATCCATGCCCGAGGCCTTTAGAATCAATTCTCCCGCTTCCACGGCCGGGACATTATAAAATAAATTGGAGGTATGAAGCAGCTTATCCACCTGCTCCTTTAAGGCTACATTAAACTCCGGATCATTATAGCCCAAACCCATGACAGCGATCCCGGCTCCAAAGTCCAGATATTCCTCTCCATCCGTGTCATAAAGGCGGACACCGTCCCCATGGTCAAAAACAATAGGAAAACGGTTGTAGGTCTTATAAATCTCCGATTCTGCTTTCTCAATGTATTCCTGCTTGCTTTGCATGATAAAAACGCTCCTCTCCTGTACTCATTATAGCCGTTCCGATTCCCCTGTTCGTGAATATTTCCAGAAGCAGGCAATGAGGAATCCGTCCATCCATGATATGTACCCTGGACACTCCCTGCTTCATGGCATCGATGCAATTTTGAAGCTTGGGGAGCATACCCCCTCCAAGCATCCCGCTTTCCACAAATTCCTGCGCTTCTTCCATGGACATTTCTGAAATAAGGGATTCCTTATTCTGAAAATCCTTATAAACGCCCTCAACATCTGTCAAAAAAGCCAGCTTCTCTGCTTCCATAGCCGTGGCAATGGCACAGGCCGCATCATCGGCGTTGATATTGTAGGTCTCAAAATCCCCATCAAAGCCCACAGGACAAATGATGGGAAGAAAATCCTTTTCCAGTAAATCATATATGATTTGAGGATCCACCTCCGTAATATCTCCCACAAAACCAATGTCCTCTCCGTTTGAATAGCGCTTCTGGCATTTTAACATCATGCCATCCTTTCCGCTGATTCCAACGGCTTTTACTCCCAGCTCATTGACCAACTGCACTAAACTTTTGTTGACCCGGTTAAGTACCATTTCTGCGATCTCCATAGTAGGTTCATCGGTTACCCGGAGGCCATTGACAAAATGAGGCTCCATGCCTGACTTCTCTACCCACCTGCTGATTTCCTTTCCCCCGCCGTGAACAATGATTGGCTTGAAGCCCACCAGCTTTAAAAGCACTACATCCTGAATGACCTGTTTTTTCAATTCCTCATCCACCATGGCGCTGCCGCCGTATTTCACTACAATGATTTTGCGGTTGAAACGCTGTATATATGGAAGGGCTTCTATCAGTACCTCTGCTTTTTCCATAATGCTATGATCCAGTTGCATATAAATTTCTCCTTTCCTCCTTTATGCCCATGTTTTCTGGGCATAGAGGTATACCCGAAGGGTGTTTCTTCTTTCCTGCCTGTTTTCTGGCAGAGACCGTCCCGTTTTACCAGGTGTAAAGGGAGGCCTGCATGGTGTTTCCAGCCTACGTTTTTGATATACAGATATTCCCCTTCTTATGAGCGGTAATCCGCATTGATCTTCACATAATCAAAGGTCAGGTCGCATCCCCAGGCCGTTGCTGTGGCTTCTCCCAATTTAATATCCGCCGTTGCTGTCACTTCCGGTTCTGATAAGATCCTGGTGGCTTCCTCTTCACTGTAGGAAAGGGCAACTCCGTTTTCAATGATTTTTAACTTTCCTGCTGCGCTCTCAAAATATAAGTCCACCTTTTCCGGGTCAAACACGGCTCCGGAATAACCCATGGCACAAAGGATCCTGCCCCAATTGGCGTCATGGCCGAAAATAGCGGCCTTTGTCAGGCTGGAGGTAATGATTGATTTTGAAAGGGTCACCGCCTGTTCCTTTGTTTCCGCACCAATGATCTTCACCTCAAACAATGCGGTACAGCCTTCCCCATCGCCTGCCATCTTCTTTGCAAGAACTTCATTGATGAAATTAAGCGCCTTGCAAAACGCCTCATAATCCTCGTTCTTTGTCTGGATCTCCTCATTCCCCGCCATGCCGTTTGCAAGAAGGAGCACAGTGTCATTGGTGGAGGTATCCCCATCCACGGAAATCATGTTATAGGTGTCTTTGATATCCTCTCTTAAGGCTTCCTGCAAAAGCTCTTTGGATATAGCCGCATCCGTGGTAACAAAGCTTAACATGGTGCACATGTCGGGATGGATCATTCCGGAACCCTTGCACATGCCGCCCATGGTGATAGTCTTTCCTCCGGCTTCAAATTGGACCGCAACTTCTTTCTTTACCGTATCCGTAGTCATAATGGCTATGGCCGCTGCCGTCCCGCTTTCCTGGCTGCTATCAAGAGCAGGCACCATGGCTTTCACGCCTGCTGCAATGCGGTCCATAGGAAGCTGCTTCCCGATCACTCCGGTGGACGCCACCAGTACGGAACTGACAGGGATAGAAAGGCTCTCTGCCGCCGCCTCTGCTGTTTCCATACAGTAACGAAGCCCTTCCTCTCCGGTACAGGCATTGGCGATGCCTGCATTGACAACAACTGCCTGGGCGCAAGTGGAATTTTCCACAACGACCTTATCCCATTTAACCGGGGCTGCTTTTACAATATTGGTGGTAAAGGTTCCTGCTGCCTTACAGGGCACCTCGCTGTAAATCATAGCCATGTCTTTTCTGTCTTTATATTTAATTCCCGCTGCAGTGGATGCAGCCTTAAATCCTTTTGCCGCGGTTACTCCGCCGTCTATCTGCTTCATATCAGTTTTCCTCCTTTGTTCCTGTGACCGTATACCCTTCGGCCTCCAGATGATTCAAAGCCTTTTCGTAATTTTTCTTTTTCACAAGAATGTAATCCGTATTAAATGTAGATACTGCAAATATTCCGATTCCATGATCTGCCAGTACCGTTGATATTTTCGATAATATCCCGATGAGGGAAAAATCCAGGATTCCTTCTATACGGAATGCCTGAAAACCATCCTCCCGTTCCACAACATTTTCGGGAACTGAGGAAGTTTCGCATACCAGCGACAGCTCCTCGTCTGTCTTACCCAGAAACCAGAATCCGGAAGTCATGTCAAGTGTTCCAATATCCGCTGGACCAGATAGCTTGCATACGGAAAATTCTGCAGATATTCTTTTTAAATTCATCTCATTTCCCTCACTTAATCAACAAAATTTACGGAGTTAACTTCATTTAGGTCAAAATCATAATAATTGAGATCATTGCGATATGTCCAGCCGGACTTGCTCCAGAATTCATTTCCCACCGTATTGGTCTTAAAGGCAATTAGGTTTACCTTGCTGATCCCTTCTTCTTGCAGACGTTTCATTGCAGCCAAAGCCATCTTATGCCCTACACCGTTCTGTCGGTATTCCTCTGCCACACAAACATGATACATACAGCCCCGCCGTCCGTCATGCCCGCATAAGATGGATCCAATGATAATTCCATCCTCTTCTGCCACCACGCTGGTTTGGGGATTTCTCTTTAAAAACTTTTCCACGCCTTCCTTTGAATCATCTATCGTACGGATTCCAAATCCTTTGATTCCTGTCCATAGCTTATGTACCTGGTAATAGTCATCCAATGTCATGGTACGAAGTATCATATATACTCTCCTTATCCCCTTTTATTATCCCGCCCTATTGTATTATGCGGTTGTTTCTTTCTTGACTCAGCCTTCCCCCGCAATCCCTACGGAAACAAAGGAATAAGCTTAAGCCCTTTATTCTCCGGCAGTCCAAACAGGATATTCATATTTTGCACCGCCTGTCCTGCGGCTCCCTTTACCAGGTTATCCATAGCACCCATCATGACTATCCGGTTAGTTCTTGGATCAATCTTGAAATTCACATCCACAAAGTTGCTTCCCTCCACCCATTTGGTCTGGGGAACCACATCCTTTTCCAGAACCCGGACAAAGTATTCTTTCCCATAATATTTATCATAGACCGCCTTTACTTCCTCATAAGAAACTGACTTGGTGAGAGCCGCATAGGACGTTATGAGAATGCCCCGGTTCATGGGCACCAGATGAGGAGTAAAGCTTATGGTGACCGGACCGCCCGCCCCATAGGATAACTGCTCCTCGATTTCCGGTGTGTGTCTGTGAACGCCTACGCCGTAAGCCTTGATGTTTTCATTGACCTCACAGTATAAGTTATCCACCTTAGCTCCTCTTCCGGCACCGGAGGTTCCTGACTTGGCATCAATGATGATTGTGCTGGGGTCAATGAGTCCTTCCTTTACCAGAGGATAAATGGACAGAGTGGAGCAGGTAGGATAACAGCCCGGATTGGCAATGAGTCTGGCATTTTTAATTTTCTCCCGGTTGATTTCCGGAAGCCCATAAACTGCTTCCTTTATAAACTGAGGCGTCTTATGCTCCAGCTTATACCATTCTTCATAGACTGCCACATCCTTGATCCTGTAATCTGCGCTTAAATCGATCACCTTTGTCTTACTTAAAATCTTCTCATTCATAAGAGAGGCACAAAAGCCCTGAGGCGTTGCCGTAAAAATCACATCTGCGATTTCAGCCAGGGCCTCCACATGATCATCCCGGCAGGAATCGTCCACAATCTGAAACATGTTTTGGTAAATAGAAGCGTATTTCTGATCTACATAGCTTTTTGATCCGTACCATAGGATCTCTATATCGTCTCTCTGTAGCAAAAGCCTTGCAAGCTCGCCGCCCGCATATCCGGTGGATCCTATTATTCCTGCCTTAATCATATTCATCTCTCCTTATATTTTTTCATAAATCATATATTTTTTATATCTGCTGGTTTCCGGCATTTTATACCTTATTTATACAGGCTCTTCCGTTAAAAAGAACGCCTTTCCAGTTTTTTCTATCACTGATAGTTTATAATTATACATTGACAACGTATATTATGCAAGTTTTTTTTATATTTTTTATTTTATCCTTGCATTTTTCATGGTTTTGGTGTATATTTATGAAAGTTCAATGAAAAAAATCCATTTAAAATCGAGGAGGATCTATAAATGAAAGAGAAAGTTATTTTAGCTTATTCCGGTGGTCTTGATACCACAGCCATTATCCCGTGGTTAAAGGAAAATTTTGATTATGAAGTAATCTGCTGCTGTATCGACTGCGGTCAGGGAAATGAATTAGACGGCTTGGAAGAACGAGCCAAATTATCCGGAGCTACCAAACTATATGTTGAAAATCTGGTTGATGACTTCTGCGACAATTACATCATTCCATGTGTGCAGGCAAATGCGGTTTATGAAAACAAATACTTATTAGGAACATCCATGGCACGTCCGGCCATTGCAAAGAGGCTGGTGGAAATCGCAAGGAAAGAAGGCGCTACCGCCATCTGCCACGGCGCTACGGGCAAAGGAAATGACCAGATCCGTTTTGAGCTGGGAATCAAGGCTCTGGCTCCTGATTTAAAGATCATTGCTCCATGGCGTATGACCGATGTATGGACCATGCAGTCCAGGGAAGATGAGATCGAATACTGCAGGCAGCATGGAATTGACCTTCCTTTCTCTGCTGACAACAGCTACAGCCGTGACCGTAACTTATGGCACATCAGCCATGAAGGCCTGGAGCTTGAAGATCCGGCAAACGAACCTAACTATGACCATTTATTAGTACTGGGTGTATCTCCTGAAAAGGCTCCCAATGAAGGGGAATATGTGACCATGACCTTTGAAAAAGGTATTCCTACCAGCGTCAATGGGGAGAAGATGAAAGTTTCTGATATCATTGCCAAGTTAAATGAACTGGGCGGCAAGCACGGCGTCGGCATCGTGGATATCGTTGAAAACCGGGTGGTGGGAATGAAATCCCGCGGCGTTTATGAAACTCCCGGCGGAACCATCCTTCTTGAGGCTCATCAGCAATTAGAGGAATTGGTGTTAGACCGAGCTACTATGGAAGTGAAGAAAGATATGGGCAATAAATTTGCACAGATCGTTTATGAAGGGAAATGGTTTACTCCCCTGCGTGAAGCAGTTCAGGCATTTGTGGAATCCACCCAGAAGTATGTGACCGGAGAAGTAAAGCTGAAGCTTTATAAGGGTAATATCATTAAGGCAGGAACCACTTCTCCTTACTCCTTGTACAGCGAGTCCCTGGCTTCCTTTACAACAGGCGACTTATATGACCACCACGACGCAGATGGCTTCATCACTCTGTTTGGACTTCCGTTAAAGGTTCGTGCTATGAAGATGCAGGAAATCGAAAAAACAAATAAATAAATAAATAGGTAAGCAAGAAAAAGGACGTACACAGATACAGGTTCTGTGTACGTCCTTTTATATGGCTATGATGCAAATATCCAAAGTTAATCCGCCAGCTCTTTTAAGGCATTGCCGGCTATCCGGTAAACCGTCCAGTCCTCCATAGGCTCCGCTCCCATGGAACGATAAAAATCAATGCTGGGTTTGTTCCAATCCAGACACCACCATTCCAGCCTTCCGCAGCCCCGTTCCACCGCGATCTCCCCCAGCTTTTTTAATAATGCCTTACCAATTTCACAGCCTCTGTACTCCGGATTTACGTACAAATCTTCCAGATAGATTCCGGCTTTTCCTAAAAATGTGGAAAAGTTATGGAAGAACAATGCGAATCCAACCTCTTTCCCATCAGCCAGGGCAAAGATCACCTCAGCTTTCTGCCTGTTAAAAATCCAGTCTTCCAGCAGTTCCTCTGTGGCAATCACCTCATCAAGCATTTTTTCGTATTCTGCCAGTTCTTTAATAAATTTAAAAATAAGAGCCGTATCGTTTCTTTCGGCATATCTGTATGTCAATTCCATTTCTCTTCCTCCTGATCGTAATCTGTTTTTATAGAATACTATAAATCCTATCTCATTTCCAGTACCCGCCTGATCCTTGGGATCATCTTTTTTGTGTAAATATAGCCGTTTTCCATACACTCTTCCATGCATTCAAAGGTCAAAAGTCCTGCTCCCTTTGGCATGGGCGGCTTTAACAGAAGGATCTCACCTTTGGACCGGCAGTCCTTAAGCTCCCTGCTCATAATGGAAAAGGAATGGAATGCAGTCTCAATAATGGAATAATCATGAGGCATTTCATATTCTTCTCCAATATCCACCGCAATGACTCTTGTTTCCCCTGCCGCGATCAAAAGGTCTACAGGAAGATTGTTCGTCACACCCCCATCCACCAGCAGAAAGCCGTTCATCTGCCTTGGCCGGAATACGGCAGGAACTGAGGAACTTGACATCATGATATCACAAAGAAGTCCGCTCCGCTCCCATTTTACGTGCTCCTGTCTTAATGCGGAAAGGGGAATTTCTTCTGCAAACATGTTTGTAAAGGCTACCGTATCCCCGCTGTTAATATCCACAGCCGGAACCAGCAGGCCCTTGCAGCAGTTTCCCTGTATCTCCATCCCATCTGTTAAATCGCAGAGAAAATGCTGAAGCCGGTTCCCTTTTATAAGCCCTTGAAGCGTTGTCTCCCTTCCCATCAGGAACTGAGGAAGAAATAGGGCAATTCCTAAAATATCCGGATCGATCATGCTTCTGCCATGTTTTATCAGCCACCGCACCGTTTCTCTCATATCTCCTAATGTCATGCCTGCTGCATAAAGCCCTGCGACAATGCTTCCGGCACTGGCCCCTGCTACCCTGTCAGGAAGAAGTCCTGCTTCTTCCAGCGCCGATAAAACTCCCACATGAGCTGCCCCCCTGGTTCCGCCACCTGCCATCGCCAGTCCATAATCCGCCATGCATCCATTCTCCTTGTTACTCAGCCGCATTTCAGGAAAATGTATGCCATTTCATATTCATTTATGCCTGGTCCGGCAAATGCAAAAAAGAACAGGCTTTGAGTCAGGCTCAAAACAACTGTTCTTCTTTGATTTATTTATAATATGCATCAATTCCGTCGGCAATCCCTTTTACGATCTTATCACGGTATTCCTCGGTAGCCATCTTCTTATCCTCGTCCGCATTGCTCATAAATCCCATTTCCACAATGGTAACCGGTATATTACACCAGTTGATGCCGCTCATGGAATCCGTCTCCTGAACTCCCCGGTTCTTAAATCCGGTCTGATTGCAGATTCCGTTCACAACAGCCTTGGAAAGAGCCTGGCTCTTGCTGTATAAGTTTCCGTTGTAAGGATTCTTAGCCGTCTGGCACATGGTAAGAGCCCCCTGAACGCTGCTGTCATTTAAGGAGTTGGCATGGACCCGAACAAAGATATCTGCTCCGCTTTTATCCGCCATCTGGGCACGTTCTGCATTGCTGATGTTTACATCATGGGTTTCCCTGATCATATAAACCTGATAGCCCCTGTTTATAAGCTCCTGCTTTAGTTTTAAAGAAACCGCAAGAGTGAGCTGGTATTCCGGGATACCGGTTGCCGTTCCCTGAGTTCCGGAAGCCACCTTTGCCTTCATCTCAGAAGAGCCTGGCCCGATGGGCTCCTTTTCAGAATTGCCCTTTGCCTGATGGCCTGCGTCGATGGCAATGATCTTCCCCGTCCCATTTCCGGAAACAGCAGGAGCAGCGCTCGCCGTCTCCTGTACCGGCTTGTCTTTTGACACGTACCGGGAGGAAATATAGCATTCCTTGTCCTTATAAACTACCCGGCTCCAGCTATCACTGGATCCGGTCCGTTTAAGGACAGCACCCTTATCAAGCTTGTCCAGGATCTCTCCGTCAGCAGAAGGAAATTTTCTTATATTCACCTGGGATCCGGTAACATAAACGGTCTCATCGGCCGCCTCAAAAGAAGGAGCTGTCTCCATGGTAACAGTAGCTTCATGGGAGCTTGTCTCCGCTGATTTTCCGGCCTCAGTTTCTCCGGTTTTATCCTCTGCAATGGATACGGGAGCCGTTTCTTCTCCCTCCTCCTGGCCTAACCCGCCCTGGGCTTCTTCCAGAGCAGGTGCTTTTACTGCTTCATATTTTCTGGCGCAGCCTGCAAGCATAAATGTGCAAAGAAGGATAGAGGCCAATAACAGCCAACCGCGACCTTTTCTTACATTCCTCAAAGTATGGTTCCTCCTCCGACAACATAGTCTCCATCATAGAATACAACGGCCTGCCCAGGAGTGATGGCCCGCTGAGGTTCGTCAAACCTGCATTCCACCACTCCATCCTCCACTTCCTGTATAGTACACATGGCACCCTTATGGCTGTAGCGGATCTTTGCCGATACCCGCATGGTTTCTCCATGAAGTCCGGGAACTGCCATCCAGTTAATATGGTTGGCCCGCAGGATATGGTCATAAACGTCATCGCCCGTTCCGATTACAACTTCATTGGTTTCAGGCCGTATCTCCACCACAAAAACCGGGTGGCCCATGGATAAGCCCAGTCCTTTTCTCTGGCCTACGGTGTAATGGGTGATTCCCTTGTGCCTGCCGATCACCTGGCCGGAAATATCCACAAAGTTCCCCTCCGGCGCTTTTTCCCCTGCACTTTCTTCAATGAATCCCGCATAATCATTATCCGGAATAAAGCAGATCTCCTGACTGTCCGGCTTATGGGCAACCATTAAGTTGATCCTGTCCGCGATCTCACGGATCTGGTCCTTGGAATAAGCGCCTACCGGCATTAAGGTATGGGCCAGCTGGTTCTGTGTCAGATTGTAAAGGGCATATGTCTGATCCTTTGCCGCTGTCACGGACTTCTTTAATGCGTATCTTCCGCTTGGGAGCTTTTCAATCTGGGCATAATGGCCTGTGGCAATAAAATCCGCCCCTAATCCCAAGCTTCGCTTTAAAAGAGACTCCCACTTGACATAACGGTTGCAGGCAATGCAGGGATTGGGCGTACGCCCCTTCTGGTATTCTCCTACAAAATAATCAATGACCTGGGATTTGAATTCTTCTTTAAAATTCATGACATAATAAGGAATCTCTAAGTCCCAGGCCACCCGCCTGGCGTCGTCCACGGCGCTTAAGCCGCAGCACCCTCCGTTTTCCTCCTGGGTCCCGGTATCCTCATCCTGCCATATCTGCATGGTAACACCTATGACTTCATATCCCTGTTCCTTTAAGAGCCATGCCGCCACAGAAGAATCCACACCTCCAGACATTCCTACTACTACTTTCCCTTTGCTCATAGCTTTATGTTTCCACTTTCTAGCCGGATAAGCAAAAGCCCGGCATCTTAATATTCTTCTTCCACTTCTTCCTCACCGATATCAGACTTGGGTTTCTTTAAGCCCTCAATCTCAAGTCCGTTTTTCTTTGCATAGTCCCATAAGGCAGCGTGAATTGCTTCCTCTGCCAGCAGGGAACAGTGAACCTTTACTGGAGGTAATCCGTCAAGCGCTTCACAGACTGCCATATTCGTCACCTCCATGGCCTCCTGAACGGATTTTCCCTTTACCATCTCTGTAGCCATGCTGCTGGTAGCAACCGCGGCTCCGCAGCCAAAGGTTTTAAATTTCACATCACGGATAATCTGATCTTCATCAATATCCAGATAAATTCTCATAATATCGCCGCATTTGGCATTTCCTACGGTACCCATACCGCTGGGGTTATCAATTTCCCCTACATTTCTTGGATGCTCAAAATGATCCATAACTTTTTCAGTATACATAATTTATTTTCTCCATTTCAAGGTAATCAATCTGCTTTGTTTTTGGCCGCCAATAGGCGGTGCTTTGCATTATTTCGCCTGATTCTTGATATAATCCTCATAAAGCGGGGACATACTGCGCAGTTTTTCCACGATCTCCTTAATGGATTCCACAACATAGTCCATCTCTTCCTTTGTGTTGCGCTCGTCTAAGGTCAGACGAAGGGAACCATGGGCGATTTCGTGAGGAAGGCCAATGGCAAGCAGCACATGGGATGGGTCCAAGGAACCTGAAGTACAGGCAGAACCGCTGGAGCCGCATATACCTTTCATATCCAGCATGATCAGCAGAGACTCTCCTTCTATAAACTGAAAAGCAAAATTTACGTTGTTGGACAGCCTGTTTTTTCTGTGTCCGTTAATTCTTGTAAAAGGAACCTCTGCCATAACCCGGTCCATCAGATAATTCCGAAGCTCGCATTCCTTATTCGCTCTATCGGCCATGCCTTCAACCGCAAGCTCCACAGCCTTGCCGAAGCCTACGATTCCCGGCACATTCTCCGTTCCGGCACGGCGTTTTCTTTCCTGTGCGCCTCCATGAATGAAGGAACGGGATTTGATGCCGCTTCTGATATAAAGAAAACCAATACCCTTGGGTCCGTTGATCTTATGGCCGCTGGCACTGAGCATATCAATATGGTATTCATCTACGTTAATAGGAACATGGCCAAATGCCTGGACCGCATCTGTGTGGAATAATATTCCACGTTCTTTTGCAATCTCTCCGATTTCTTTGATCGGTTCTATGGTTCCTATCTCATTATTGGCAAACATGATAGAAATGAGGATGGTGTCAGGGCGGATCGCTTTTTTAAGCTCCTCCAGCTTTATAACCCCATTTTCATCTACATTTAAATAGGTTACCTCAAAGCCCTGCTTCTCCAAATACTCACAGGTGTGAAGCACGGCGTGGTGTTCGATTTTACTGGTGATGATGTGTTTTCCTTTTGAAGCATAAGCCTCAGCAGTTGCAATCAGTGCCCAGTTGTCAGACTCTGAACCGCCTGCAGTAAAATAGATCTCATTAGACTTGGCTCCCAGAGCGTTTGCAATGGTTTCTCTGGCTCCTGAGACAGCCTTTTTTGAGATGCCGGAAAACTCGTATACGGAGGATGGATTTCCATAATACTCCGTAAAATAAGGCAGCATGGCTTCCACGACCTCGGGCCGTGTTTGGGTAGTCGCTGCATTGTCAAGATAAATCAATTGCTTCATATTGTTAGTTCCGCCTTTCTGTAGTCCTAAAGTTAAAAGCTTCATCTACAAATTCTATTATACACACATTTCCTAGAATTTCAATAGGAATGATTCTCATTATAGTTACAGTTCTGCCATGCATAAAAATTTGTACAATCGGAGCTGGCATAACTGAACTGCAACAGATGTCATGAAGAAGAAGCCCATTCCATATATTTATAATAATTCTCATTTTCAGGAGATTGCATGAATGATTCTCTGAAATTTCCCCAAAAACTTTCGCCAAGAAAATATGCACTTCTCACCGGCACCCTTCTTTTGACTTCTGCCGGGCTGATCACCCGGTTGTTAGGCTTTTTTTACCGGATTTTTCTCTCACGGACCATTGGAGCAGAAGGACTTGGAATCTTTAACTTAATCCACCCGGTGTTTGGCGTCTGCTTTGCCTTATGCGCCGGTTCCATTCAGACCGCCATATCCCAGTCCGTAGCCGCTAATGTGAGAAAAGGCCGTTCCATTTTCCGAACCGGCCTTATTATTTCAGTGGCTATTTCCATGATCCTGGCATACGCCATCATCCGGTTTAAGGACTTCCTGGCCGTCAATATCCTGATGGAACCCCGCTGTGCCCCTCTTCTCCTCTTTATTGCGGTATCCGTCCCCTGTGCGGCCATTCACGCCTGTATCAATGGTTACTATTATGGTATGCAGCGCCCTCATGTCCCGGCATCTGCTCAGGTGATCGAACAGTTCATAAGAATCGGAGCCGTGTTCCTCATTGCAGATATCTTGATTGAATCCGGGATTAAAATCACGGTCCAGCTGGCAGCCATGGGGCATCTGATAGGAGAAATTGTTTCTTCCCTTTATACGATCACGGCCTATCGCTTTTTTTCACCAAAAATGCCCGAAGGCGTCACAGCGGTTGCCTCTTCCTTCCATGAAACGGCTCCCGGGCTTATGCACCTGGCAATGCCTCTTATGGGGAACCGTCTGGTCCTAAATATCCTTGCAAGCGCAGAAGCCATCCTGATTCCCAGCAGACTGCAGATGTCAGGGCTTACCGATTCAGGAGCATTTTCCGTATACGGTGTTTTAACCGGTATGGCTTTGCCCTTTATTCTGTTCCCTTCCACCATATTTAATTCCCTGGCCGTCCTTTTGCTGCCAACGGTAGCCGAGGCCCAGTCAGAAGGGAACAACCGGAGGATCGGTGATGCCATTTCCATGTCACTGCGTTACTGCCTGTACGTGGGAATCCTGTGCATCGGCATCTTCACCCTGTTCGGGAATGACTTGGGTGTCAGCGTATTTAAGGACAAAACCGCAGGAACCTATATGACCATATTAGCATGGCTTTGTCCCTTCCTCTATCTGGTAACTACCATGGGAAGCATTTTAAACGGCCTGGGGAAAACCTCTGTCACCTTTGTCCAGAACGCCATTGCATTGTTAATACGTTTAGGATTTGTTCTCTTTGGAATTCCCAAATATGGGATCTTAGCCTATCTGGTGGGAATGCTGGCCAGTGAGCTGCTTCTGGCCATGATGCATGTGCTGACCCTGCGGAAAAAGGTGGGTTTTGTGTGGAACGCTTGGGATATGATCCTAAAGCCGGCGGCCCTGATGGTACTCGCCATCGGTATCTACTTTGCGGTATTTTCCGTAGCAGATCCATTTCAGAGTATGCCATTATTTATAAAAACTGCATTCCATATTACGATATTAAGCATATTCTATCTGGTACTCCTCCTTGGCGCCCATATTATGAAGGGGGATAAATCCAGGGACCTTTAAGGATTATTTCTTTGATGAGGATTTGCGTTTTACATATTTAAAAAGTAAAAAACGGACTGTCAAACGTCCGTTTTTTATCATTTCTGCTTTAATCAATCCCGACCATTACAGAAGTCGCTTTAATGATGGCATAGGCATCCTTTCCGACTTCCAGTCCTAAGTCCTTTACCGCTGCCATGGAAACTGTGGCAGATACGATATTGCCGCCGCCGATATCAATGGTAACAATGGCATTTACCGCACCTGGTTCAATTCCTATAACTTTTCCCTTAAACTGGTTTCTTGCACTGAGCTTCATCTCATATGCCTCCTCTCATCCATTCCTGGCCTATGGAAATATACTTCGGTATACCGGTATCCCTTTGCGCCCGGTAAAACGGGGCGGGCCTTGCAAAAAAACAAGGCAGGAAAGTGGAAATATATAGAAGTAATTATGGATTGTAAGCCAGAAGATTATACTGCTTTTTCATAAAATGATTGTAAGCATTTCTATTCTCATTGTCAATGGTTCTCACAAACACTATAGCAAAAGCAGGAGGTCTTCCTTGGGAAACTTGATGAATGAAGGAATATTTTGAAGCTTTCCTTCTTCAAAGTCCATTTTATCCTGGATCCACCAGACCTTTGAGGAGGTTTTATCATCTGAGTTCTGGAACAGATACTGCCTTTGGAAAGGCGTATCGGCAAACCCTGCCAATTCAATTCCCATGACATTTTCCTCCGACCGCTCCTGGACCGGAATCAGGTTATGGCCCCGGATTCCTACGTACTTAATGGAATCTCCGATTTTCTCCTCTGTTTTAAGCTTTATCTTCCATTCACAGGCATAAAGCTCATAATCACTTATTTTCTCTATGGATGAAATATTTTTGCAGCCCGTCAGCTTTGCTGCTTCCATTCTTTCCGGCCTGCGGAAAATATCTTTTGTGCAGCCTTTTAGTATGGTCTTTCCTTCTGAAAGGAGCATCATATGGTCACAGAATTTGTAGATTTCATCTCTGGAATGGGATACCATGAGCACATCGCCGCTATATTCCCTGATCAGTTCCAGCATTTCCATCTGAAGCGTGTCCTTTAAAAAGCCATCTAATGCAGAAAATGGCTCATCCAGCATGATAATATCCGGTTTGTATAAAAGCATGCGGGCAAGGGCCACTCTTTGCTGCTGCCCTCCCGATAGCTGGGAGGGATATCTTTTTTCCAGCCCTTCCAGCTGAAAGCGCCTTAGCTGCTCAGCGACAAGGGGAAGCTTATCCCGTTTTTTCCCCGGAATCACGATACTTAAGTTTTCCTCTACCGTCATGGTGGGAAACAGGGCATAGTTCTGAAACAGGTAGCCGGTACGGCGTTCTCTGGCAGGCAGATTGATCCCCTTTTCCGAATCAAACAATACCTTCCCGTTTAAAACGATCCTGCCTTGATCCGGTGTTTCAATTCCTGCCACGCATTTTAAAGTCATGCTTTTCCCGCAGCCTGAGGCTCCTAAGATCCCCATGCAGCCGGACTCAGTTTCAAATTCCACATTTAATTCAAATCCTGAAAACTTTTTTCGGATGTTTACCTGCAATGCCATATCAAATCCACCTGTTCACATGCTTCATATTTTTTCCGGATATATAATTTATAACAGCAACAATAAAAAATGATAAGATAACAATAACACATACCCAGAATCCTGCCGTATCCCAGTTTCCTGCCGCAACTTCGGAAGCAATTGCAACGGAAACCGTTCTGGTCTTTCCCAGGATGTTTCCTGCCAGCATGGCGGTCGCCCCGTATTCTCCGATGGCTCTGGCAAAAGCGAGCACGGTCCCGGAAGCCAGTCCAGGAGCCGCAATGGGAACGATGATCTTCCAGAAAATCTTCCTCTCCGACAGGCCCAGAGTCCTTCCCGCATGGATCATGTCAACGTCCACCTGTTCAAAAGCTGCTCTCGCATTCCGGTACATCAAAGGAAATGCGATAACAAAAGCAGCTATGACACAGCCTGGCCATGTCTGTACCATTTTTATATTAAATTCTTCAAAAAGAAATTTGCCGAAAGGCCTTCGAAGGCTGAAGATCAACAGAAGAAAGAACCCGGCCACAGTAGGCGGGAGTACCAAAGGCAATGTTAAGATGCCGTCTACAATGGATTTTGCCGTGTTATTCAGCTTCATAATCAGCCTTGCGGCGCCTATCCCCAGAAAAAAGGTCAGTACCGTTGCCAGAATCCCCGTTTTAAGAGAAATAAAAAGGGGACTCCAATCTATTGTTTTCATCAGTTCAAGCATAGATTTTCACCCCCTTTTTTATGTATTATTTATTTAGAAGATTTTGCGAATCCGGCATCCGTAAACAGCTTCATAACGCCTTCATCGTTTACCAGAAACTCTTTAAAATCAGCGGCTGCCTTTGCCTGCCCTTCTGATGCCTCCTTGTCAGTGATCAGGCCTACCGGATAAACAGCAGGATCAATCATGGTATTATCTGCTTCTGCAATGATTTCAACCTTGTCCGCCATGGAAGCCGCATCGGTTGCATAAACTACTCCAACTTCATTGCTTCCTTCTGCAACAGCTGTCAGAACAGCAGTAACATTGGCGCCTTCGTTAATTTCCATCTTCATTACCTGATCAAGGGTTCCCAGATTGGTGAACAGCTTTCTCGCATACTGGCCTACAGGTACATCCTCTCCTGCCAGAGCAAGGCTTGATGCCTTTGTAATATTGTCAAAACCGGTTACTTCAGTTTTCCCATCCTTTGGCTTAATCAGAACAATCTTATTCTCAAGAAGGTTGCTGATGGAGCCGTCTACTACAAATCCGCCATCCTTTAACGCATCCATCTGCTTGGTAGCCGCAGAAAAGAAAATGTCACACTGGGCGCCTTCTTCGATCTGGGTCTGAAGAGTGCCTGAGCTGTCTGCATTGTATATTATGTTTACATTTGGATGATCTTTTTCATAAGTTTCCTTGATCTTTTCCATTGTGTTTTTTAAGCTGGCTGCAATAAAGACATAAACGTCTTCCTTCTCTGCCTTTGCTTCGGTGGTTTCTTCTGCCTTCGTAGTTTCCTCAGCCTTGCTGGTTTCCTCTGCTGCAGTTGTCTGATCCGCCTGCGTAGCCTTTGTACCGGTTGAACCGCACCCCGCAATCGTACCGGCTGCAAACATGGCTGCCATCATTACTGCCAGTAATTTCTTTCCTTGTTTCATAATATTCCCTCCTGGTTTTTTTGAACAACAATATAAATCATTGTTCATTTTAATTATGTTTTGTTGGGTTTTGCCCCGTTTGGTAATTACCAATTCATTTTAGTTGAAATTTTATGGAATGTCAATGCCAATCTAATTATGCAATAACATCGGGATTTAAACCGGCTTTTGCAGCTATGATTGACAATGAGATGAAATATGCTATAACTATTTATAACTGATGGAAACCATAAGAAATAAAGAGGAAACCGTATGGAAAAAATATATACCACCCAGGAAGTCGCCGATCAGCTTAAAATCAAAAAATCCACTGTATATGAACTGATAAAAAGAGGAGAATTAAGGGCAAATAAGGTAGGCAAGCAGATAAGGATCAGCCAGGAACAGCTGGCTGAATACTTAAAGGTTCCAAACAGCAGCAGCTCTTTCCAGGCAGATGAGCCTCTTCCCGGTATCATGGATATCCCCCTGTTTACCGCTGATTCCGCGATCCGGCAGATGGATTACCTTCTTAACGCCAGCGGCCTGATCATAAGCAGCCAGGAATCCAGAGTTGTGGAACTGTTTCGCAGCCAGCTGAGCCTGCGAACGGACAGCCTTCCCATCCTGCATTCCTATATGAATGAATATAACAGCCTGTATTCCCTGTACTATGAAAAGACCCATATGGCCCTCACCTCTTTCTGCACCGGCCGGGAAGGACAGGAAATCCAGCAGATTCAAAGCCTGCTGCCAGGAAAGGAAGCCGTAATCCTCCATATCTGCAGCCTGCAGGCAGGCTTTTATATCAGAAAAGAAAATCCGAAGGGCATACACACCTTAAAGGATTTATGCCGGCCGGATATCCGGTTCATAAACAGGGAGAAGGGAAATGGGTACCGGATCTATATGGACTCCAGCCTTTCAGCCCAAAACATTGAAAAGGCCGCTATCCCCGGATACCAGAAGGAATGCCTCTCCCATATGTCAGCTGCAAATGCAGTTGCATCGGGTGCCGCTGATGCGGGCATCGGCGATATCTCCCACCTGGCTGCCTACCCGCAGCTGGATTATATCCCTCTGTCCTCTGCCTCCATGGACTTAGTCTTTTCTAAAGAAGCCTTAAACCATCCGGCCTTTCAAAGAATTGCCGACACGATTAGTTCTAAGGAATTTAAAAACGGTCTCCTTCCATTTAAAGGATATGAAATTGGTAAGACTGGTAATTGTACATTTGTGGATCACTGACAACTTTTTCCAGTGATATAAATTATTCATAAAGATTTTAGTTGCACTCGCAACTAATTATGTGTTAAACTAGTCATGATCTAAAAAGAGTCTGCAGGCTCATGCGCAATTCTGTGCAAATTATCATTCTTAAGAATCCCTATCATTAAAGACGGACAACAGGAGGTATCTCTTTGAATCAAAAATTAAAAGAAAAAATAGTAGAATCCCTATCATCTGTCCTGCCCGTTACATGTATCGTGTTGATCCTGTGCATAACCATCACTCCCATGCCTCTTGACCCACTGATGCTGTTTCTGGTAGGTGCAACCCTTTTAACCGTTGGAATGGGCTTTTTTACACTTGGTGTAGACATGTCCATGATGATCATCGGGGAAAAAGCGGGTGCCCACCTGGCAAAATCCAAAAAGCTGCCGCTTATTGTTTTTGCCTGTTTTATCATTGGTTTTATTATTACCGTCGCAGAACCGGACCTTCAAGTCCTGGCGGGACAGACGCCCGCAGTTCCTGACATGGTCCTGATCCTTTCTGTGGCCGCAGGAGTAGGGGTATTCCTGGCAGTTGCATTTTTAAGAAACTTGTTTGGCTGGAGCTTATCCCATATCCTTATGATCTGCTATGCCATACTCTTTATTACATCCGCTTTTGTTCCAAAAGAATTCCTGGCTGTGGCCTTTGACTCCGGCGGCGTCACAACAGGTCCTATTACGGTGCCCTTTATCATGGCTCTTGGCGTAGGTCTCTCAACCATCGGGCGGGGTAAGAATTCGGATAGCGACAGCTTCGGTCTGGTCGCCCTATGTTCCATAGGACCGATTCTTTCCGTTATGATACTGGGTCTGGCCTATAAATCCTCTGCCACCGATTATGAACCCTTGATGATCCCTTCCATAAACAATTCCCAGGATCTTTGGCTGGCTTTTCAGCATGAACTTCCTGATTATGCCTGGGAGGTATTCTTGGCTCTTTTCCCCGTTCTGCTGTTCTTTATCGTATTTCAGCTCTTCTTTCTGAAGCTGCGAAAAAGACAGTTGATCAAAATCCTGGTAGGACTCATCTACTCCTACATCGGACTGACGCTTTTCCTTACCGGCGTCAATGTAGGCTTTATGCCTGCCGGTAATTATCTGGGACAGCAGCTTGCCTCACTCCCTTATAATTGGGTCATGGTACCCATCGGCATGCTTATTGGATACTATATCGTAAAAGCCGAACCGGCCGTACAGGTTCTAAATAAGCAGGTAGAGGATATTACAGGAGGCTCCATCTCGGAAAAAACCATGATGACCGGATTATCCATCGGCATGGCTATCTCCCTTGGATTGTCAGTTATAAGGGTCATGACAGGCCTGCCATTACTGGTACTCCTGCTTCCCGGCTACGCCCTGGCCCTTGGTCTTTCTTTTGTGGTCCCGCCGATTTTTACATCCATTGCCTTTGATTCAGGCGGTGTGGCTTCCGGTCCTATGACGGCCACCTTCCTGCTTCCCTTTGCCATGGGAGCCTGTGAGGCTTTGGGAGGAAATATTGTGACCGATGCCTTTGGTATCGTAGCCATGGTCGCCATGACGCCCCTGATCATTATTCAGCTTATCGGCGTCTCTTATAACTACAAGACTAAAAAAGCGAAGGTTCCGGCGAATGCGCCGCTTCTTAATATGGAGCTTGAATTTATTGACTTAGGAAAGGAGGAGGCTGATGACTTCCAATCGTAAAATAAACTGGATAACGATTATCGTTGCCAGGGGAAAGGGCGAAAAGGCAGCTTCCGTTTTTAGAGAACATCATCAGGAACTGCTTCTCATTACCAGAGGACATGGAACCGCAAGCTCTGCAATCAGGGATTGCCTTGGGTTTGATGAGCCGGAAAAAGATCTGGTTGTCGGAATTGTGGAGGAAGCGGCTACCAAGCGCTTATTATCTGCTCTGCATGAAAAATTAGAGCTTGAAAAACAAGGCTATGGCATTGTATTTACCATCCCCCTGTCAGGGATCAGCGCCGCAGCCTCCAGTATGTTAGAAAATGCCCCGTCAGCCGGGGATATGACCACATCCACAGATTATCACAAGGAGGATCGCTCTATGTCAGATACGATCAGATACGAACTAATTGCTACTGTCATCAATACCGACCTTTCCGCTCCTATTATGGAAGCTGCCAGAAATGCCGGTTGCAAGGGAGGAACCCTGGTCAAAGCCAGAGAAGCTCTTGCTGATGATTCAAAAAAGCTTTTTGGTTTGACTCTTTCCAGTGAGAAGGAAATTCTCCTCATCCTGGTTCCCTTCACGGATAAACAGGCGGTTCTTAAATCCATCTGCGAAACGGTGTTAAGGGAAACCGGAGAACATGCCATTGCTTTTTCTCTTCCCGTAGACGAAGTTGCAGGACTCAGCACTCTGGAAAAATAATAGAACCCTTATACGGACTGTCTGGAACAAAAGAAGGCGTCAGTCCCATATTCCCTGTCTGGGATATGGGGCAGACGCCTTTTTTTATTGTTTCAATCCATGATACAGTGCGTTTAGAAGTTCTCCCTTCGGATCCTGACTCAGCTCCCAAACCATAGCACCGCCTAACTTTTTCGATTTGATATAATCAGATTTATAACTTATGGACTTTGGATCTTCATAGCTTATAAAGATCGTACCATTAAACAGCCAGGGAACCTTTGACTGGGAATGGAAATGACTGGTATAACCTGATTTATTTAAATAATTATCTTTGATGTCCTGATACCCAATGGAATTGGAACCGCCAAAGGTCTGGTACAATCCATTGTTTGAATTATTTACAGAAGAATATAAATATCCGTAAAACGGCACACCCATTACCAGCTTTTCGGCCGGAAAAGAGGCACCAAGCCAGGCATTGACAGCCTTATCCACACTCGCCTTATACTGAGGAGAAGGATCATCGTTGTCATATAAAGGAGCAAGAAGATCTGTATTAGTATCCCAGTATCCATGGAGATCATAGGTCATGATATTTGCATAATCCAGATACTGAGCCAGCTTTGACAGCTCCACATTGTTTATGTAAGAAGTATCCCCTCCTCCTGCAATGGTCAGTAAGTAATGCTTATTGTCAGCAGCACCCTTAGCATCCAATTTTTCTCGAATCTTTTTAAGAAGCAGAGTAAAATTATGTTTATCTTCCCCACGCCTGGAATTTTCCGCCAGACCTCCGCTGACCGGATACTCCCAGTCTAAGTCAACTCCGTCAAATCCGTATTTTTTAATGAAATCAACACAACTGTCAGCAAATGCAGTTCTGGTCTCCTCTGTCAGGGCCGCATCCGAGAACTTCCCGGACCAGTTCCAGCCTCCGACGGAAATCAATGTTTTTAAATCCGGATTGGTCTGTTTTAAGGAATTTAAAAGCTTGATGTTAGAAGAATCCACGTCAGGATATCCCAGGGTCAGCTTTAAGTCAGAGCCAATGTTGGCAAAAGCATAATTAATATGGGTCATTTTCCCGGCATCGATCTGGTTAGGATAGTAATTATAATAGGCCGCCCATGCTGCATAATATCCAACTAATTTACCAGCCTGCAGGTTAGTTGATTCTGCTGCAGGCAGAGCAGAAGATTCCGCTGCGAGCGATGAAGCCGGTTCCGTTGCGGGCGGTGCATATGATTCCTCTGCGGCAAGGATAGCAGCCGGTTCAGGATTATCTGCAATGGCTTTCGGGGAAAGAGGTACCGTAGTGTCTGCAACCGTAATGGTTGTGGAGTCTTGGGAAGGTTCTGAGGAAATCCTATTAGGCTTTTCAGCAAATGCCACCCTGCCTATATAACAGCTCAGAACGATCACCATAAAAACGGAAACAGACAGAAATAGTTTCTTCATAATACTTTTGTTCATCACATGATCCTTTTCTCTCTTAGTTTTCACAAGTATAACATGCTGGTTATTCTTTGAACAACGAGAAAAAAATGGCTTAATTGCATATATATGGATATTATTCTCTCTGGTTTTCCGTTCCTGATATTTCCAGAAACTCAGTCATGACCGTCTGCGTTCCTTCTAAAACTTCGTACATAACACAGGGAATCACTGTTTTCGGATACATCAGATTGGTGTTAGGCGCAGCATGGATCAGGAATCCCTTCCCCTTCTCACCCACGAACCTGGCCTGATGACCGGTCCAGCTATTGTAAACCGCTGCACCTCCCTCATTTGCCAATATCTCTTTTCTAGTCTCTTTGTCACAAGGTATGGCAAATCCGCAATCAAAAACTTTACAGGTGAATCTGCTGCTGATTGTATGAATTCTTCTGTGTCCCTTCGGCAGAAGCACGATCCTTGTTACAATATCGACTCCCTCGCAGGGAGACCATTCCATATAAACTTCTTTCTTCTCTATATACGAACGTCCTGTGATTCCTTTCGTATGTATCATCCCGCCATGCTCCACGGCCAGAACACTGTCAGGCGCTGCTTCCTCCAAAGTCCGAAGAGACCGCGGAACACTGAATGCGAATTTGCTGGAATACACAAATTTTGAATACTTCTCCTCCATGTGTACATGGTGATGAGGCAGGCTGCGCCCCCTGACATAAGCAGATACTTCTCCTCCCAGACGCTGCATCAGCATAGAACCATTTGAGATTACACGCTGAACATCCATTTCAGGCAAGGGGGCTGCCTCCATCTCCCAAAACGGATGAGCTGCCGGAAGGGATAACAGTGCAAATGCCTTCATGCACCAGTATGGAGAACCAGGGGCATTATACTGTTCCGACATCAACAGATTCGAATATCCATATCCGATCGTCAGGATTCCAGCATTATCAAATATAGGCTGCTTCATCCAGAACTGTAGATTGCGCACAATCAGTCCTTTCATAACCGGGAGTGGAAGCACCTCCAGTTCATTGGCCACACACATAGAGAAAAACGATATCTGTGCCATACGATACGTCAAAGACCGTCCATAGGCCAATGCAGAACCATCCTCCGCAAACCAGTAAAGAAATTCTCCGGTAAAGCTAAACGCCCTTTGTTCATAAGTCCTGCACCGTTTGGGATCCTCTGCGCTCATATACCGTGCATAAATAAGCCCATAATAATGAAAAGCAAAGGAAACGTAATAGTCCTTTTCCCCATTCTGACCATCAATATACCAGCCATCCCCTTGATAGCATGACTCAATATAATCCAGATATTCGATCAGACGATTTTCATTGTATGGCTGTCCTTGAGACTTTAATGCAATATTAACCAGGATTCCAAAGAACATCCAGTTACAGGGCGGACACTGATAATGGTTGATTCCATCCAGCCAGCCGGCCAAATTCGACTGTTCCTGCTCTGACAGCGGCTCCCATACTACCTCCGGTGACATTAAAATCCCGTAAGAGATTGCGGCCATCTCAACAAACCGCTGATCCACATCCTGAAATCCTCCCCAGTACTCTGCACCATCCGGATTTGTCCCTGCAACCAGACCTTTTTGATAAATCTTTTTAAACTCTGACTCTTCGCTTCCGCCGGCCCACAATGGAACAAGCCCCCATAGCGGCCTTAAAAATCCTTCCGCCAGGGCGGCGTCCTCATCGTAAACCGCCGCCGTGCTTCCTAATTTCAGCCCAGCCCCTTCATGAGAATAATATGGCTTTAAGGGATTCAGCAATTCTAAAACAAGCTTTTCAAAATCCTCTCTTTTATGCAGTCTCTCAATGATCTGTTTCATTGCCACACCTTCTTCCTCTCTACCAAATCAAAAAATCTTTATTAAGAAGTCTTAAAACCGCTTCCACAAGGAAATAATCCGCATAAATCAAATCCGTCTGCCGGCTGCCGCTGCCATGGTAATCCACCTTGCACTGCTGCACGATGGAATCCACATCCGGATCCCAGTTACAGCACATTTCCGATATGGCTTTTACAATCCTTTCTCCATGTTTCCGGTAAAGGGCTTTCTCCCCCTCCTCCACATGCTCCGCGATCTCCAAGAGTCCACAGGCCGCACACAATCCTGCGGATGCATCCAGGTATGCCGGCTGATCCGGCTGGCGGAAATCGCAAAGCGGAATATATTCCGTCAAAGTGATATTAGAGATAAAATAATGGGCCGTCCTTTTAGCAGTTTCAAGATAGGCAGCATTCCCCGTATACCGGTAGCTCAGTGCAAAGCCGTACAAAATCCATGACTGCCCCCTGGACCAGGACGATGTATCCGAATATCCCTGTCCCGCCAAAATCCGTTCCAGTTCTCCGGTATCGGGATTCAAACAGGCAATATGCCCACAGGATCCGTCTTCTCTGACCAGCGTTCTCATGATTGTATCCGCATGATTCTTAGCTATGTTGTAAAATCTGGGATCTTTTAGTTCCTCACCCGCCCAGTAAAGCAGAGGGATATTCATCATGGAATCCACGATGATCCATCCGGTACAGTCCTCCCCCTCTTTCACGCATTCCTGGTTCCATGCCCTGATATAGTTTCCTGCCGGATTATATCTTCCGGCAAGGATATTGGCAGCCATCAGTCCCCTCACTCTGGATTCCTTTAAGCCGGTCAGCCGGTAATCAGCCACTGCACTATGGAGCCACATAAAACCCGTATCATGATGAAGTCCCATAAAACCATGCAGTGCCCTGTCCAGGGTTTCTTCTGCTTCCCGCGCGTGCAGTTTGTATTCCTCCTTGCCGGTTGCGTAATACATCTTCCAGAGAATACCCGGCCAGAACCCATTGGTCCACCAATAAATATCTTTCACGGCATAATCTTCCGCATAGACACCATCTTTCGTCCAATACGGAATTCTTCCGCCGATCCTTCCGCACTCCGCCTCTATCTTCCCCTCTATCTTCCTATATAATTGTTTCATCCACTCTTCCATTCTTAAAACCTCCTTTTTATTCTGACATAAGTATAGTAGAATATAGGCGGAAAATACATGGAGGATTTTCATAAATACTGTATGATTTTATCCCTGCAAACAGCAGCAACTGCAATATATTCCATGAAAGTCCATAATTTTATAGGGTTAAAATAAAAATTATCCATCAGAGTTTCAATAATGACGAAATAATAACAGATATTCCATTCAATTGCATCGTCCATTTTTTTATAATACAGATATTAAAGCAAACAACAGGAGGAGTTTACATGAAACTGAAACAAATGGTGAAAAAAACAGCCGCATTAACCTGTATCGCAGCCTGTGGTGTTTCTCTGCTGACCGGCTGCAGCAGTACAAGAGCTAAAACCGAACCGGCTGAAAAGCAGGGGGCTGCACAGACCGATAACACTAACACACAAAAAGGCAGTGAAGCACCAGTGGAAATCACCTTCACCGTCTGGGATTATGGCACAACCGATTACTGGAAAGTGCTTGTGGAAGCGTTTGAAAAAGAAAATCCCGATATCAAGGTAAAGGTTACTGATATCGGGGGAACAGATTACGACACCAAGATTCCGGTTCTTCTTTCTTCCGGCGATACCTCTGATGTCATCACAATCAAGAGCATGCCAATCTACACAAGTCTGGTAGAGAAGAACCAGTTGATGCCTTTGGATGATATGGTTACAAAAAGCGGTCTGAATATGGCACCCTACTACGGTTCTGATGAAGGAATCAAGATCGGTAATCAGTTATATGGTCTTCCGTTCAGAAACGATTACTATCTGCTGTACTACAACAAAACCCTGTTTGACAAAGCCGGCGTGGATTATCCTTCCAACGATATGACCTGGGACGAATACCGCGAACTGGCCAAGAAGCTGACCTCCGGGGAAGGTAATAACAAGATCTATGGCTCCCATCTTCATACCTGGCCAGGCTCCCTGTACCGCTGGGGTATGGATAAAGATCATGCCATGGACAAGGGTGATTACCAGTTCTTAAAGCCTGTATATGAACTGTTCCTGGGCATGCAGAACGAAGATAAAACTTCCATGGATTACGGTACATTAAAAACCGGAAATGTCCATTACAGCGGACCATTTTATAAAGAGCAGGTTGCCATGGAACCTATGGGTACCTGGTTTGCCAACTTAATCATCAATGCCAAAAATAAGGGTGAAACAAGCGTTGAATGGGGAGCGGTAAAAGCACCTCACTTCGAGGGCCAGGATCCGAATATCGCTATCAGCAACCCTACTCCAATTGCTATCAACAAAAATGCAGCTCATCCAGAAGAAGCTTGGCGGTTCATTCAGTTCATGTGCTCCGAACCCGGCGCTGACCTCCTTGCAAGTCTGGGAACCCTTCCCGCTTACCAGAATGAGAAAACCATCAACACCCTGGTGAATGTAGAAGGTATGCCGGAAGGATTCAAAGAAGCTATTACTGTTAATTCCTTCGTGCTGGAATGTCAGATGATTCCTGAAGCTGGTGCCGTTGACAAAATAATTTCCGAAGAGCATGACTTAATTATGCTCGGAGCAGAAACCGTGGATGACGGCCTTGACAATATGGCAAAACGTGTTCAGAAGCTGCTGAACAAATAGTATAATCCATTAAAATCCTCTAAATCTGCCTTGCATTGGATCTAGAGGATTTTAAAATTCTAATCGAAGGAGGAGCTGGCAACAGCATAACTATGACAAAGCGAAAAGTTAAAAATATGGCAATAGCCTACTTATTCTTACTTCCCAATCTGATTGGCTTTCTGATTTTCACCCTGATTCCAATCGTGTGCTCCATGGGGCTCAGCTTTATGGAATGGGATTCAGCCAACCCCATGGTATTCGTGGGGTTTGAAAACTTCAAACGTCTTTGGACCGATGACACCTTTAAGATTTCTCTATGGAACACGGTATATTACTCTGTTTTCACCGTACCGCTTACCATGGCGGCAGCTCTGGGCCTTGCAATCATTTTAAACCAGAAGATGAAAGGCATTAATATTTTCCGTACCATCTTCTTTTTTCCACATGTGGCATCCCTGGTAGCTATCGCAGTGGTGTGGAACTTATTGTTCCACCCAACGCTGGGACCAGTCAACAATATTCTAAGGTTCCTCGGTGTCGCAAACCCACCGGGTTGGACCTCCTCCATTGATTGGGCTATGCCGGTTATCATTATCGTAAGCATCTGGAAAAGCATGGGTTACTATATGATCCTGTATCTGTCCGGCCTTCAGGCAATCCCCCGTGAACTTTACGAGGCAGCCAAAGTGGACGGGGCGAATTCCTTCCAGCGTTTTAAAAGCATCACCCTGCCCATGCTGACACCGACCACATTTTTCGTCAGCATCATGCTCACCATCGCCTGCTTTAAGGTATTTGACCTGGTATCCGTCATGACCAACGGAGGGCCGGGCCGGGCTACTAATGTACTGGTGTTCAACATCTACAATACTGCTTTCATTAACTATGAATTCGGCTATGCAAGTGCTATCTCCATGATATTGTTTATCATAGTCCTGGCTATCACCATCGTCCAGTTCCGGGCAGAGAAAAAATGGGTCAGCTACATGTAAAAAACGAGAGAAAGGAATTAAGAGGAATGAACTCACAAACTAGTTCTTTTAAAAAGATTATCATTTATGGTCTGTTGATCATATTAAGCCTCATCATCCTGCTCCCATTTTTCTGGATGATGTCCTCCTCACTGAAAACCAGCCAGGATGTTTTTTCCGTTCCCATGCACTGGCTTCCTGAACAGGTTGCCTGGAAAAATTTTTCAGACATCTGGACAAAGATTCCCCTGCTGCTTTTCTTCAAAAACAGCTTTAAATTAGCTATCATCATCACCTTACTTCAGGTGCTGACCAGCAGCTTTGCGGCTTATCCGTTTGCCAAGATGAAATTTCCCGGCAGGGACTTCATTTTTCTATGCTATGTCGCAACCATTGCGGTGCCATGGCAGGTATATATGATTCCACAGTTTATCCTGATCCGGAAAATGCATATGGCCGACACTCACCTGTCCTTAATCCTAATGCAGGCATTCACGGCATTCGGCGTGTTTTTAATCCGCCAGGCTTACTTAGGCGTCCCGACGGAACTGTCAGAGGCCGCCAGGATCGACGGCCTCAATGAATTCGGAATCTATCAAAAAATCATGCTGCCACTGTCCAAGCCTGCGATTGCGACCCTGGTCATCTTCAGCTTTGTTAATGTGTGGAATGATTACATGGGGCCCATGATTTACTTAAATTCCAATGAATTAAAAACCATACAATTGGGCCTTCGTATGTTCATCACACAGTATTCGGCAGACTACAACCTGATTATGGCCGCTGCGTTGATCTCTCTGATTCCGGTAGGCTCACTGTTCTTAAGTATGCAGCGGTTCTTCATCGAAGGGGTAGCCACCAGTGGTTTAAAGGGCTGACAGGCATTGCTTAATTTCTGGCAATATACTCGCTGGGTGTCATCTGGGTCACCCGCTTGAATACTTTACTGAAATAATATGGATCCTCATATCCCAGCTTACTCGACACTTCATATACCCGGTTGTTATCCTGAAGCAGAAGCTCTTTCGCCTCCTCAATCTTTACCTCTGCAATGTAGTCAGAAAAAGATTGCTGAGTGACCTTTTTAAAGATTCTGCTCAGGTAGCCCGGCGTAATCTCCAGTTCAGCCGCCACCTGATTCAAAGAAACCTTCTGATAAACATTCTCTAAAATATACTGTTTTGCTTTCTTAACTCTATACCGGTAAATTTCCCCCATATATTCCTGGCTGAAACTGTTAATCCCCTGTTCCAGCCGAAGTACCCAGGCACTTACCATCGTTAAATCCACCTCGCTGCTAAAATCCCGGACAGAGGTATATTCTTTCCCGAACCAGCGGACAAAAAAAGGCTTGCTGTTGGAATCTAATTCATAAATCTGACAAATCAGCAGATAACAGATGTGGACTGCTTCCTCCCTGGTGGCACGCTGGGTAATAAACTTCTGCAGCTGCAGCAAAAAGTTTTCTATAGCATCAAACAAATCCGTCTCAGATTTTATGTGCTCCAGCTGTTTTTCCAGATAATGGGTATTCAAAAGATCTATATAAAAATGTATCCTGGTATTAACTCCGCCGATATGAAAGGCAATGCTCTGCAAGGCTTCCTCAAATGCCTCTGGAAGATGCATGGCATTATGATGGGGGGCACTGATTCCAATCCTGATTTCCTGATTCAGATATTTCTTAATTGCCAACTCCATCGCTTCACACTGAGAAACCAGCGCTGTTTTAGAAAGGACTCCTGGGCTCTCAATATAAAGCACAAATGTATCAGCCTCCAGGTGATACTCATAGACCTCTACATCTTCTGAAATCTGTTCTTTACAGATATTGATCAGGAAATTCTGGGACAATGTACTTTGTATCCATTGTGCGTCCGGAAGTTCTGACAGCTTTATAGCAAGCAGCCGATAAGAGGCTCCTGCTTTTAAGTTGAAAGACTGTGGCTCTATCTTCCGGTAAAACTCTTTATCCTGACGCATCCTTAAAAGTTCTTTAAGAAAATGCTCTTTAAAATCATAGGATGGAGGAACCGAAACCGGCTCTTTCCTCTTTTCGGCTACCCGCTCTGTTGCCTCTTTCACTACACGGATCAATTCCTCTTCTTCCAGATTCAGCTTCATCAGATAGTCCACAGCTCCTAAACGCATAGCCGCCCTGACCAGCTCAAAATCATTATATCCACTGAGGACGACAAATACAGGGGGATCTGCTTCTTTCGCAGCCGCCTTCATCATGGCAATTCCGTCCATCTTCGGCATCTTGATATCGGTAAATACAATATCCGGCTTCCATTCCCGGATTTTCATAAGCCCCTCTTCCCCACTTGCAGCCTGTCCAACCAACCGGCAGTCCATATCTTCCCAGTGAATCATGCTCTCCAGGCCTCGCCGGATCAGAGGTTCGTCATCTATTATCATGATTGTATTCAATTTTCAACCTTCTCTCTCATAGGGGAATTTAATCATCACTTTGGTATACTCTCCCAGCCGGCTGGTGATTTCGATTCCATACTCTTTTCCGTAGGTCATCATAATCCGCTCTCGAATATTGCTGACACCGATTCCGCTGAGTCCCCGTACGTTTTTCCCTGCCTCTTCCGGATATAAAAGTGAAGCAATCTGCTCCTCTGTCATTCCAATTCCGTCGTCCACGATGCTAATATGAATATCTTCTTCCACGCGGTCCAGATAGATATCAATCCTGCCGCCTGAATCCTTCGGCTCGATTCCATGGAAGATGGCGTTTTCCACAATTGGCTGCAGCAAAAATTTCACAATATAGGCCTGGGTGATCTCACTGTTCCCGATGTGGTATTCCACCTGTATCTTTCCGCTGTAACGGATGTCCTGAATCAGAATATAATCATCTAATAGGGACATCTCCTCATAAATCGGGATCTTACTGTCCGTGCCTTTGGAGATATTCTGAAGAAGGCGGCCTAGTGCAGATGTCATATCCCGGATGGTATCCGCATGCTGCAGTGTGGCTATCCACTTGATGGAGTTCAGAGTGTTATATAGGAAATGAGGATTAATCTGATTTTGAAGAACCTCAAATTCCAGTTTCTTCTTCACTTCCACTTCCCGCTTTTCCCGTTCCATCAGTTGGAGGATCTCCCGTTCCATGTTGTTAATGGATATCGCTATCTTCTTAAACTCGTCATCCCCGTTGAGGACCATATTCCCCTTAAAACCACTTTCCGGTACTTTCTTGATGTACTCACTGATAGTATTAATCGGCCGCATCAGCATATTGCTCAGATAGAGAATTACAAATAAAATTGCCGCCACCGTAGTGATGATGAGCACGGCCAGAAGTCTGGTCATGCTGCGTTTCTCCTGTAAGAATGTTTCTAGGGAAGTACCCTGAATCTCTATCATATTTGTATTCGGAATCTGATAGTAATGGAGAATCATGGCCTCTCCATCATAGATTCCCGTAACATGACCGGTCTCCTGACCGGAATGAAGAATCTCATTAACCATAGAAACGCCTGACATATCTGACCCCACCAGGTTTTTATCCGTATGTGCAATGCACTGCCCACTTCCGTTGATGATAAAAAGGTTCTCCTGTCCTTTATCCTCGCTTCCGGAAATCAGATAGTCTGAATACATATTATTCTGAAAGATCAATAAGCACCAGCCTATGGGTCTGCCGGTCAAATTATCATAAATACGGCTGCTCATAGGGAAAACAAAGGTATCCTTCACATACCGGTCCATGCTCAGAACCAGTTCATCCGCTGTCCTTTTCTGGAATGTTTCCATCCAGCCTGCATCCATGATATCCGCTTCCCGAAGAAGGGAATAACCATTGCCCATCTGAAAGGAAGAACCATCCTCATTCACGATCAATATTTTAAATATCTTATTTTCTACGTTAGCATTGATGGCGTACTCCGTGGTATAGGAGCTGAATTCAATAATATCCATCTGTTTTTCATAAACCTGATCATAAGATTTTTTCAAAATTTGTTCCAGACGTTGATTATATGTTATCCAGCCAAGCAACTGCTCCGCAGCATCTATTTGACGCTCGATATTCATGCTTAAATACTTCAGTTTTTCAATGCTAGCCGCATTCGTATCCTTAACGATACGGTTGCTTAGAATGTTCTGATATAAAATACAAATTATGATTAACGGCACAAGCCCAACAGACATAAGGGCAACCATCAGCTTTCTTTTAAAACTGTCAGCTAAAAATACCTTTTTCATTTCCCACCGGATTCTCTCTTTTTTCTTTCCATCATAAATGATAGCCAAACAGGCATATCAAGATATTGATATGCCTGTTTCTCTGTAAGGCTTTTATTCCTCGGCCTCCAGCAAATAAGGCGTGATCTGATATACATAGAAGGAATACTAGTTTACTTTTCTACGCTTCTAAACCACGTATTTACAAGGGTTTCATGGGTTCTGCTATATAATTTTTTTAAGCATACCCCCTTTTTACCCCCAAATCTATAACCGAATTTTCTTTCTCTTGCACATCGTTATATCGTTCTTCTGCTATATTATCTGAGTTATTAAACATATCTTCTTTCTTTTGGTCGGCAAGTACATGGGTGTATAAATCCATGGTCATTTGTAGCGAGGCGTGCCCCAAATACTGTTGTACCGTCTTTGACGAAATACCGGCCTCAAAACAGCGAGTAGCAAAGGTATGACGAAAGCAGTGTGGAGAAAACATTTCAAATTGTTCTAGTTCATCTCTGCATAGATTTAACTCACCGATAACTTTTGTAATGGCGTCGATTAAAATCTGATCGCAAATTGGTGTTCCAAATTTTGTAGTAAAAAGTAAATCTTCAAACCCTTTGTAGAGCTTGGCGGATGGTTTAGACATCACGTTGATTCTCTGTATAAACTGCTTCTTCAATGCAATTTCACAAGGTTTGTTAATTGGCACTACCCTATTACTAGTTTTTGTTTTTGGTGGATTGATATGGAAAGTCTTACCTACGTCACCTTCTAATTTTTGATAAAGCAATGTTTTGTTTATGATAATCTCTTTTTTCTTTAAATCTATATCATCCCATGTCAAGGCACATATTTCACCTTGTCTTAGCCCGGTTGAAATTGCAACATTGAAAAGATTATCATAAAACGTTCCTTTGCAACAGTCAAAAAACTCCACCTTCTCTTCTCTAGTATAAACTCTTATATCTTTTTTCTCATCTCGAATCACGCGGATTCCTTTACATGGTTTTTTTTAGACATAATTATCAATCATTGCTTTATCCAACATATCAGATAACATAATCTTAACTCTATTTTGCGTTTCAACCCCCGCTCCTTGTTCATCAAGATCTTTCAATAATGACCTTATATCTAACTGAGTGATATTCTTTAGCTTCATCTTCCCCAATATCGGCTCTATATGTTTTTTAAATATCATTTTATAGTGCGATACAGTATTGTTGCGAATCACCTTATATTTATGAATATCAAGCCATAGCTGAAACCATTTTGAAAGCGTTATGCTGTTGTCCACTACAGTATTACCATGTTCATCATCAAACTTAGCTGCTTTTAACTATCTATTTAATTCTGTAAGATTACGATTATACAATTCATGTCTTTTACCAAATCTGTCATAGTATCTTCCAGAATATATGCCGTCAGGTTTTTGTCTTAGTCCTTTTCCCATTTCTACTAATTCTCCTTTCAAACCAATCCATTAAGAAAAGACCAATTCAGTAATATAAGTATTATTATATTACCAAACGGTCTCTTTTACAACATCATATAGACTAATACTTATCACATTGTTTCAAAAGCCACTGATCCGATCTAATCTTATGTGCATACCATTTGGAACCAATTTGCATCGAAATGATATTTACTCCAGGAGCATTAGCATATTTCATGGCTATATCAGTTACATAAGGTAATGCATTCTCAAACTGTGCCGTCGTTACGGTTTTTTCTATATTATCCGCCCATGTTGCCATAGGCATCGTAAAGGCGAGACAGAATGATGTCATGCCTACTGTTATTAATTTTCTCATTACAATCCTCCAAATAATTGATTTGAAGGATACCGGTATCCTTACCTATCTATGTAAAACTGTGTCTGCGCAAACACAGAGTAGCTATTAAATTGTAGTACTTCCAAGCCCACCATTTCTAATGCTATTACACTTATCGTCTGTTGTCACACCAAATGACATAAAAATCGCTTGTGCAATGCCTTCACCTTGGTTAATCTCTACTGTTTTATTAATACTTGAATCGTTGATTAGTTTAATAGATATGTGACCTTCATTGTCAGAGAAATAGTAATCACTGTCAATTATACCCACTGTATTACTTAGCCTAACAGCATATTTAAATCCCAATCCTGATCTTGGAAATATGCCCATGAACCAACTTGAATCAATTTTGCATCTTAATTCGGTTGGTAAGGTAAATATTTCTCCTGGTTTGAGTATAATTACAATGGGTGCAAAAATATCATATCCTGCACTTCCAGATGTAGCTCTCTGTGGGGCTTTTATAATGTTATAGATATCAGTCAAGGCATATTCGTTATAATATACTGTTGTGTTTTCCAATCATTTTTAAATCGTTCAAATGATACCTTATCAAACTTTGCAATCCTGTTCTCCAAATATACCTCCATAAGTTCTTTAATTGTTATAGCTGCTATCTCATAATATAACTTCTTATTTTCCATATACTCTCTGTAGTCTTTCTTTAGCATTCCACCAAGTTCTACATTGAGCTGATAAATTTCATCTTCAAAAAATTTAATAGCTTCTTTCAATATGTTCTCCTTTAATTACAATACAAAGCTAATCTTTTTTGCTTAATAGATTCTTGAACATCTATCACATTTTGGTTAGTGCTACGCTTCAATTTCAGGCTAATATTTCTCAGGTCATCTACATATCTTCCATCAATCATTACATCGCATTTAGATATAATTTCTTTGCGGATTTCGTTATCCCCATTAAACACTTCGTCCCAAGTAAATCCACTATATAACCGTATACTTTTCTGTGGAAATGAAAGGCGAATTTTATTGAGCAAATCAAGTATATCATTAAGGTTTTCGTCAGCCAACGGCTCTCCGCCTAAGAGTGAGATTCTTTTTATATGTGGGTTTGCAGCCAGTCTTAAAAAGTCTTTTTTCACTTCTTCTGTCCACTCTCTACCAGCACTAAAGTCCCATGTCTCAGAGTTGAAACAATTTTTACAGTGAAAGTGACTGCCCTTCAGAACATGATCGTCTAAATGGACACATCTTTCTGCCATTTCTCCTGTTCGTCCTGGATTCCAGAAGTTACTCACTATATCCACAGGTTCTCCTAGATACATTCATTTTTGACTTGTCGCGATTATGGCAGTTTGGACATTCCCAAATAAGTTCTCCGTTTTTCAATAATCTTTATTTCACCGTCATATCCACACATCTGACAGTAATCACTTTTTGTATTTAATTCTGCATACATAATGTGGTCATAAATAAACTTCATGACCTCTAATACAATTTCTGTGTTTTTTGTCAAGTCGGCACATTCAACATAGCTAATTGCTCCACCTGGACTGAGTTTCTGCATTACCTCTAATGCAAATGCTGTACCACTGCCACCATCTGTATGAGAATGTCCGGTCATATATTTTACGCATTCATATAGCCCTGCATATCCAAGAGAAAGAATTGAATAACCATAGTGAAGTAATTTATCAATCTTTTCTCCTTTTTCTAATCTTGTTAGTGCACCATTTTGCCATAATATGGGGGCAACATCTGAAGATGTTCCTTCAAGTCTCTCATGTCTGCACTGTAAAGCTTTATGACATAACTCCATTCTTTCATCAAAAATCGTCCAGAAAGTATCAATATTACCGTCGGAGGACAAAGCAATATCTGGAAGCGAAACCATTACAACGCCCTGATTAAATCTGCCATAATATTTTGGAGATCGATTCTCATCAATAAGTGGAGTTAAGAAGCTTCTGCATCCCATACATGGGTAGCAATTTCCAAAACCATTTTTGTCAATCTTATATTCCAACATCTTCTTTTCAGATATATAATCAGGAACCATTCTTTTTGCAGTACATTTTCCTGCTAATTCAGTTAGATGCCAATATGGACTATCTTCGTACATATTATCTTCTTCAAGAGCATATAGTAATTTGGGGAATGCCGGTGTAATCCAGGCACCAACTTTATTTTTAACTCCCTGCAACCTTTGTTTTAGTACTTCCTCAATGATAAGCGCTAAGTCTTCTTTAGTCTGTTTATCTTTGATTCCATTCAAGTACATGTTAATCGATAAAAACGGAGCCTTTCCATTTGTTGTCATAAGCGTGATTACCTGATCTTGAATAGTCTGTACTCCACGCTTAATTTCATTTTTTAATCTTTTGTTAACAATATTATTGATAGCATTTTCATCCATTGGATCATTGTTTTCTGTTCTTTCGGTAATAACTTCTTTTCTTAACTTCTGTCTACTTACATCAACAAATGGTGCGAGGTGTGATAATGTGATAGTCTGACCACCATACTGAGAACTTGCATTTAGTTTTATTCTTTTTATTCGAACCAAAACGTCTTGGGGTAGATGGAGCTGTCAAGCCGATCCACAATTTTGTTGATGCAAAGATGGAATGGAATAAGGCGAACCGCTTGTAAATTAGTATTTTTCAAGTTATATTATTTTATCAAATTGAAGAAGCTATGTACTGACTTTTAAATCAGCACATAGCTTCCTAGTTAAAACGAGCATTCCTAAAATATTTAAGTTTAGTAGATCCGTAAATAAAGATATATCATTTGTTATAAATCCTAACATTGTCACATTAATATACCTTAGAATTTCATTACTATTACGAAAAATAAAGTTACCAATTTATTAATGTATCCATTACATTGTCTTTTTTAGAGAGATACCAAGAAAGACAATACTCTAAATCCATTATATATTGGTCAGCTATCTGGTCAAATCCCCACCTTTTTTGCTGGTCGGATTCCTTTTCCATAAGGGTTTTAAAATTCTGCTTTTCATGGACATCCTCAGTTTCGAGTATCCGAGAAGAGATTCTCCGGACGTAAGACGGTTCCTTCCCTGGGGCATTTTGTTCCCTTAAATGCACACTCAGCGCAATCATTTCAACCGGAGAGGCATTTTCTGGATTTACATTATTCACATAAATTTTACTCGTAAAATTATTCCCTTGCTTATCCCTTCCTATAGCCAGAATGACAGGATTCTCTTTTGTAGAAGTATCATCATACTTCATATGCAGAGGCTGATTTGTTAGACAATGAACCACGCTATACAAATAATCAGGTCTTAGATTATCCACGTTTTCCTCTGGTCTTATCTCTTTTATTTCCGAAGAAGTATTCAATTGAAAAATATTATCTTCAACCTTTCTGGCAGTTGGATAACTTAGGGGTTTTGTTACATAGTTATTGCCAATAGTTAAGCTCATTTAAAAACCTCCAATATCAATATATTGATTAGTATGTAACTGTGCTAGATGTCTCTATAGTATTAAATGGAGAACTATAAGAAGTAGTTTTAATTCTAAATGTATGTTTTCCCGATGTAACAGGTCCACAGTCATAATAGCGTTCAAAACCAATCGGTGTACCAGCATAATTTTTTATTACATCGTACCAAAATTCCTTTGTATTAACATTATCGTATGTAGCAACCGCACTCCCATGACCCATTGTTCTTACTGCAAAATATACATGACCATTCATAGAATCTAGAGCAGGACTTCCAAAGTTCCTATTCCAAACTCCTTTTTCTATAATACTCACACTTGTGACCGGTTGTAGCGGCGCCCTCTGCTGTTTCGTTTCCAAAGCATTATCTGCCGCAAAAACAGTCATTGAAAATACCATTAAAATAGAAATCGTGATTAATAATGATGATATTATTCTTTTCATATACTTTTTCCTCTCTTTCATACAGTAGAATTAATATCCTTACTTACCCCCTAAACTCCCGTAAACATTACCATATTTATCCAATTAAATCAAGTGTCGTGGATAAGTGCTAGTCGCCAAGCCATATATTAAAAAAATCAAGCAAGAACCCTTATCATCCAGTTTACGCCCCTTTACAGTCAACCGGGACAACAAAATTTACATAGAAAAAGATGGGGAAATCCTTATAAAATCAGCATTTTATTTCAATTCCATTTTCTCACTTGTCAACAGGTACCCAAATCTCCTTTATTTTGATATCAAGTTCTTTTCTTTTATCTTTATTACTAGTTTTAAGATACTCATCATTTAACTCTTCTATTCTTTCTTTTAATATATCTATAGCTTTATTAATTCCTTTACTCATTTCTAATTCTCCTCATCAAATGAAAGCACACATTCATGTGCATTGCTCTATAAACTCATCTGTACTCATGGCACCCTCCCACCAACAAGCAACCGCTAGCCTATCTTCTGAACTATTTGAATAGTCCTCTAGCTGTTTTTTTAAGTAGTTAAGCATATCTTCATCAAATACCGCCTTCAGTTTGTCAAAGTCCTTGCACTGTTCTAATTCTCCATCTGTCCATGATGTCCGGCATTGAAATGGTGGTAGGTCATGAATAAACTTAAAACAGTCAAAGGATTTTACAATGCAAAATTATGGTCAGAAAAAATGGTGTGGAACGCCGTGGATCGCTGGATCACCGAAAAAGAATACCTGGATATTACCGGGAATAAATATAAGAAAGCATAATATGCGTATATAAAATTAAGGGAATAGAAGAGTATTAAACTCAACTATTCCCTATTTTTTACTATAAAAGTACTCTTTTATCGGCATTTAAGTACTATGGCTGCTGACTATGGCGCACTCCTCAGCGTTGCCCAAATGATGCTACAACAAAATCATCAACAGATCATTGAGTGGTTATTCCATTTACACTAAACATTGTTTTTCGTTATATTGCTGTTTTATTTTACAGTATAATTTTCAAAAGGGGAATGTTTTGCGTTTCAATAATACCGCAAGCAACCTACAGTAGCGGGCTTTCTGAGGGGCGCTATCGCGGGCAATCGCCGCCATCAGCGACTTCTCCGTCTGGACGCTTCGGGCTTCGTGTGAACATTCCCACTGTCGGTATGTGGCTTCACCCTTACCCGTGGAAACAGGAATGAACAACAGCCGCTAAGAGGATAATCCTCAAGGCGGCTGTTGCTGCGATATTTGACTTAGTTCTTTAACTCAAATATTTTAACATCTTTATAGCTTTGCGTCATATCAAAGTAGGGCGGTTCATTTTCCCACTTTTGATGAAAGCGAATTATTACCGAATCCTTTACATTCACCTCCAAGTATACAACAAAACTTTTGGTTGGAAATGATTGGTTGAGTGAAATAAAGAGATTATTTGCAATATTCTTCCCAATCTCAACAACACTTTCGTAATTTCTTTCACCCACTTTTTCAAATAGATGAAAGTGGTTGTTTACCGCCTCACATTGCGTTTTGTCAGTAACATTGA
Source organism: Lacrimispora sp. (assembly GCF_032078915.1). Lineage (GTDB taxonomy): Bacteria > Bacillota > Clostridia > Lachnospirales > Lachnospiraceae > Lacrimispora. The sequence continues at coordinate 180,402 of NZ_DAMAUN010000001.1, forward strand.
GTTCACCGGCTTCCGTTTCTCCAGTTTTTAGAAAAACTAGTTCATTTTTTGCTGTATCATGTAATGTATAAAATTGTGGATATACTATTGGCATTAAGTTAAGCATTGTTGCGTAAATGTTCATACTGTTCCCTCCTTTTAATATCCCAGATAGGTAAGCCCTTTAACAATAACTTTTATGATGTCTGGCGATTTAAGCAATTCCTGTATTGCTTTTGGTGCCATTTGTCCGTTTGTCGTGAGGAAATTTTTATTTGCAACATCATAGATATATTTGCTATTTCCTTGCTGAACATGAATTTGTCCAGGTCTATTACCGGGGTTTTCTACATCAATACGAGTGCCATTCTTGTTGTAGAGCGTTTTTGAACTTGTTTGAGTACCTTTGCCATTAGGGTCATTTGGAGGTGGTGGGGTGGCTGCTGTTGAAGCAAAATTAAGCATTGACACAGCTTTTTGCGTTGCTTTGTCATTAGCGTATTGAACTCCATAGTATATCCCTGCTATTGCGGCAACTCCAACTACTACCAAGACTACCCATCCTACAGGGTTCCAAAAATTCACTACTCCAAAAGCTGCTCCTGCGCCGAGATTTCCCACATGAGCTCCAGCAAGTGCGAGTTCAGCCATATTACCATTTGAATCCAAGTACATAAGCGGATTGCCCATACAATATACATAAAGGTTTCCACTCTGCATAATGGCGTTTATATCCGGTTTTTATGTGTAGACATTCAAACCAAGCGGGTCTTTTTCGTCCGGCTCTCGCTCATTCCATTTTATAGGGTTATCCCCGTAAAGCATATTTTGTGGATTCCAGTGAGTATCTTCTGTCAAGAAACGGCCTGTTGTTGATCGATAGTTTCTGGCTCGCAAGTAATACACATTACTGCTCAAATCCAGATACTCCCCACAATACCGGAACGGATTCACATCCTCCTTATCTGGATTTCTCTCAACTCCAAAAGCATCATACTCATACGAGGCTTTGCACGTTCCACTTTGGCCCCACAGTTGGATTACATCCCCATGTTCATTCAATATATAGTAATATACCATCTATTTCTCTGGCAATCAAATTGATTCCTCTTAAATAGGTTTTAATCTTTTCTCCATCAGTCTGTTCCGCTACGATATCGGTTCCAGTCCAGCAATACAAGTTCGTTTTCCCCTGGCTTTCGATCAGTTTCCTAACCTGGGCACTGTGACGCAGGCCATCTCCACGGTACTGATATGTAATCTCTTTCTCGTCCTGATTGATCTGGATCAATTGGTTGAATCCATCATAATTTCTCCACTAATAAACAGTCGGTGTCTCCCTTTGATAATGCCCCGATAACTTGACATTTCCCGGATAGTCTGGGGTTGGCGCTGTTTTCTCCCAAATCCGGAAGGTTTCATTCCCATTATCATCATAGCGGTACCTATACGTTTCCGTTGTATTCCCCTGCTTTTTTGTCTCCTTTTCCAGCCTATTGTTCAAACCATACTCATAGCTAGTAACACTGACCAGTTCATCCTTTGTTCTTCCTTCCACCATCATTTTCATACAGTTAGAATAGGCGTCATAAGTATAAAGAGTCCGCTTCCAGCCGGAATAATCTTCTTCTGTCAGACGACCCAGTCGGTCATATTGATAGGATATGGTGACTGGGGAAGAACCAGCTTTGTTAATCTTACTTAGAATGTTCCCATCCACATCATAGCTGTATTCCATTATCATATAAATAAACCCTCCATCAATTGTGCCATTACAATTAATAAAGGGTCTATTTATATGATAAAAACATTACTGAATTGGTCTTGAAAATCTACCCCCATTTTACATGGGAATCTACTCCCATTTCCACAATAAAGGGCGCTATTATGCGATAGTTTACGATACATCATCATTTACTAATTTTTAATGAAAACCTTATAGAATAAAGGGTTTTTATTCCTCGGCCTCCAGCAAATAAGGCGTGATCTGATATACATAGAAATTCAGCCAGTTCCCATACATGGTGTTCGCCCCATTCCTCCAATTAAGCACAGGCACCGTATCGGGATCATCATCCTCATAATAATTGCATGGAATCTCAGGCTCCAATCCCTTATCCAAATCTCGGTGATATTCCCCGTCTAAAGTCATACGGTCGTATTCCGGATGACCCTGGACAAATACCTGCTTTCCGTCCCGGCTCATCACCAGAAGAATTCCGGCCTCTTTTGATTCCGCAAGAATCACCAGCTCCGGCTGCTTTTCAATATCCTCTCTTCTTACCTCTGTGTAACGGGAATGAGGAGCCATCACATAATCATCCAGACTGCGGACAAGGGGGACTTTCCGGTCCAAAACCTTATGCCGGTAGATTCCTGACAGCTTACTCTCTCTCTTGTATTTCTGTATGCCATAATGGTAATAAAGCCCTGCCTGGGCCCCCCAGCAGATGTGGAGGGTACTGGTCACATGATTTTTGCTCCATTCCATGATCTTCTTTAACTCTTCCCAGTAGTTCACCTCTTCGAATTCCATGTTCTCCACCGGCGCACCGGTGATGATCATACCGTCGAATTTTCTTTTCTTTACCTCCTCGAAATAAACGTAAAATTTATTTAAGTGGCTGGCAGACGTATTCTTGGAGGTATGGCTCTCCAGCATCAAAAAGGTACAGTCCACCTGCAGCGGAGTGTTGGATAGGGCCCGGAGAAGCTGAGTCTCGGTCTCTTCCTTTACAGGCATGAGATTAATGATCAAGATCTGAAGAGGACGGATGTCCTGGCTTAGAGCACGGTCCTCATCCATCATAAAAATGTTCTCTTTTTCCAGTATGACTTTTGCAGGTAAATCCTTTTGTACTTTAATCGGCATATTTTATTCCTCCAGCATTTTTATGAAATCCTCTTCTGAAATAATGGGCACTCCAAGTTCCTTTGCCTTTTTATTCTTGGAAGAATTGGACGTAGTATCATTGTTGATCAAATAGGTGGTCTTAGAGGTCACAGAACCGGTAGCCTTTCCTCCATGGGCTTCAATGGCCTCCTGAAGGGCTTTCCGGTTTTCATAGTGGTTCACAGAACCGGTAATGACAAATACCATACCTTCAAAGATTCCATCCCCACTGGCCCCCATATCGCTCTCGATGGTTACTTCAGACAGCAGACGGTCCACCATCTCATTATTCTTCTCTTCCTTAAAATAAGTGATCCAGGCATCCGCTAACACCTTGCCGATTCCTGGGACTGCAGTCAGTTCCTCTTCCCCTGCGGCACGCATCTTCTCAAAATCAAACTTAAATTCCTGACACAGCATCTTGGCATTTGCCAATCCGATTCCCGCGATCCCCAGTCCATATATCAGCCTTGGAAGCGTGGTATGGGAAGCTTTTTCAACCGCTTTTATCAGGTTGTCGTAGGACTTTTTTCCAAAGCCTTCCATCTGGGTGATGACTTCCTCATGCTGCTCCAGATGGAAAATATCCGCATATTCCCGTATGAACCCGGCTCCGATAAATTTTTCCAGGGTCGCCTCTGATAATCCGTCAATGTTTAATGCATCCCTGCTCGTAAAAAGGGTAAAGCCTTTCAGCCGTTTGGCCTGGCAGTCCGGGTTGGTACAGTATAAGCTTTTGACATCATTCACCTTTCGGATCTCCGTCTCTCCGCCGCAGACTGGACATTGTTCGGGGATCTGTATTTTTTTGCTTCTTGTCAGATTATCGGCGATCTGGGGAATGATCATATTAGCCTTATAAACCGTAATTTCATCTCCCTCTCCCAGCTCCAATGCCTCCATAATGCTTAGATTGTGAACGCTGGCCCGGCTCACCGTAGTTCCTTCCAGTTCCACCGGGTCAAAGATTGCCACCGGGTTGATGAGCCCGGTTCTTGATGGGCTCCATTCGATGTGGTCAAGTTTTGTCTCTTTGATTTCAACGGCCCATTTAAAGGCAATGGCATTACGGGGAAATTTGGATGTGCGGCCAAGAGATTCTCCGTAAGCGATATCGTCTAACAAAAGTACCAGACCGTCTGAAGGAATATCATAGCTGGAAATGGCTTTGGAAAACTCTTCTACCGCCTCAGGCAGAGTATCTCCGGTCACCATTTTAAAATCCACCACATCAAAGCCCTGCCTCTTTAACCATTCAAACTGCTCTTTTCTGGAGTTTTTAAAGTCTACGCCCTCAGCCGTTACAAGGCCAAATGCTTTAAAATTCACATTTCTCTTAGCTGTGATCTGGTTGTTCAGCTGCCTTACGGATCCGCTGCATAAATTCCTTGGATTCTTGTATTTGGCAGCAACTTCTCCGATCTCTTCATTGATCCGGTTAAAATCCGAATACTTAATCACTGCCTCTCCGCGTAACACCAGCTCTCCCTGATGGGATATATTTAAAGGAATGTTAGAAAATACTTTTGCATTATTTGTGATAACTTCACCGATCTCCCCGTTTCCCCGGGTCACAGCCTTTTGAAGGGTTCCGTGGTTATAGGAAAGAACTACCGTCAGACCGTCAAGCTTCCAGGACAGCACTCCGGTCTGGCCGCCCAGCCATTCCTTAAGGCTTTCCGTGCTCTTGGTCTTATCCAGGGAAAGCATTGGAGTTTCGTGGGCCTCTTTGGGAAGCTCGCTCAAAGCCTGGTACCCTACATACTGCGTGGGGCTTTGGGAAAGTATGATTCCAGTCTCCTCTTCCAGCTCTTTTAACTCATCATAGAGCCTGTCATATTCAAAATTGCTCATGATTTCCCGGCTTTCCTGATAGTAAGCCTTTCCTGCTGCCGTCAGAACGGCAATCAATTCTTTCATTCTGCTTATGTTAGCGTCCATCAGATATCTCCTTTTTCTGCTCTTTATAGGAACGATTCGTCGAGCCTTTTAAGGCCTCTTTCATCTGGTGGTACTCCTTTTTCGAAAGCTTCCGGTAAGCTCCGGGCTTTAACTCTCCCAGTTCAACATTCATAATTCGCAATCGTTTTAGCATCCGTACTTCAAATCCCAGCTGTCCGCACATCCGGCGGATCTGGCGGTTTAACCCCTGGGTCAGGATGATTCGGAACGCTTTTTCACCGGCCTTCTTTACAACGCAGGGCCTGGTGGTCACATTTAACTCCGGCAGGAATACTCCCTTTTTCATTTTCCGGATAAATTCATCGGTTATCGGGCGGTTGACCTTCACCAGATATTCTTTTTCATGAGCATTTCCGCTGCGCATCATCTTATTCACCAGAGTGCCCTGGTTGGTCATGAGGATCAGCCCCTCGGAATCCTTGTCCAGGCGGCCGATGGGGTAAATTCTTACAGGATAATCCACCATATCCACAATGTTGGGGGCACGGTCCTTATCCGATGTGGTGCATACGATACCTTTTGGTTTATGAACTGCAAGAAAGACCGGTTCTTCCTTATGGCTATTATCTCCTTTTCCTGCGTGAATGGTGCGTCCGTTTACTATAACTGACTGACCGGATAAAACTCTCTGACCAGGCTTTGCTGCCTGTCCGTTTATACAGACTTTCCCAGCCTCAATGAAGCGATCCGCCTCCCTTCGGGAACATACCCCGGCTTCACTTAAAAATTTATTCAGACGGATTCCTTCTGTCTCCATGTTTCCTCTTTCCTGCCCATACTTTTGGACATAATGGCATCCCCATAGGGTTCTGTTTTTTTACTACTTACTAAATAAAAATTATAGCATTACCAGGAAGGTACGTCAATTCATCTGCTTATTTTGAACATGGTTTTCCCCTGCTGCCTTTGAATTCTTATTTTATATTAAAAATGTCCGCATTTGATCTGAAATATCCTTTCTGCCTATATCTACGGTTGAACTTTTGGAAATTTTGTTATAAGATGGAAGAAGATGTAAATTTCTAAAAACTTTAGGAGGAATTGTTATGCCGTGGACACCGAATTTATCCGTAGGGATATCAATGATTGACGATCAGCATAAAATGTGGTTTGAAAAAGCAGAAGCGCTGTTTGAAGCTGGAAAAAACAACCGCGCAAAGGAATACGTTGGAGAGCTTCTTGATTTTCTGGATGATTATACAAAAAAGCATTTTGCAGACGAAGAAAAATACATGATGAGCATTCATTATCCCGGTTATGTGGAGCAAAAGCAGGCTCATACCGCTTTTATTGCACAACTGGAGAAATTAAGGAATGAATATAAATCTTCCGGGGGCAATCTTTTGGTGATTTTAAACGCAAATCAAATGGTAGTGGATTGGCTCACAAAACATATTTCTAACATGGATAAAAAAATTGGTGATTATGCAAAGAATGCTCACTAATCCTTTCAGATGAAAAAGGGCGGCTCCGTTGGCCGCCTTTTTCAATGTTCTGTTTAAATAAACTTATATATTCTTTAAATACAGCCAAAATGGTTTGAGCGATACTATGATAGGTAGGAATTTATATGGGAGTATTTGGGATCGGCACAAATGTGCGAAAGATAAATAGCGGTGTAATAAGAGGCAAACCATACCCCATAGCCTGCATGGCTTGGTATGTGCCCGGCTGTCTACCGTATCCGCTGCTTTTTAAGTTTGAGGGAGAGGACGGAATTTTACAGACGATAAGACGGTGAGCAGGTTAATGAGTATAGGTGTGATGCGGTTTTCGGCGGTATACGATACGGATTCAAGTTGATTTTCTATTATTGCCTAGAAACGGGCAGGAAAATTATATGAACAAGGAAAAATGGTTCTTAATGATGGAACTGAAATCAAGTTGGAAACAGGCGCAAGCATTTCAGCGCTTACTACAGTTTACAAGGGACTACACAGGGTAACGGTCTGACGGGTGGTGTTCTGCCCGTCAGATTTTCCATGTAGCCAGGTAGCCGGAAATCTGCTATACCTGTTCAGGGGATATAGTGTCCACCGTCAGTTCCGCTATCTCTTTGACAAGGGCTTGCTTGCGGCTGTCCATCGATGAACTACTCCAAGTGTATACTTTTTGACCGCCCCTCCCATATATCCACAAGGTTGGAAAACAGCCTGAAAACGAAAAAATTCCACGCTTGTGGAAAGGTATGGTATAATGGGAACAGGGAGAAAACCGAAACGGAAAAAGGGGATATGGCTATGAATGTGGCCTTGACCAAACAGGAACGGTTAAAGGATTTGCAGGTGGAACGGGACCTGACGCTGATGAAATTCTATGACGTGTCCGCTGATTATCTGCTGGGCCTGACCGAATCAAAAAATCACCCAAACCCAGACCTTGCGAAACTGCATTTGAGTGATACTATGATAGAGCTATTAAAAAGCGGGGCAATCAATACCCGGCTTCTATTTGAAATGGCGGCACACAGGGATTTTGTGAAGCTACTGGCTGACATTGAGATTTATGTGGACGGAATTGCCAGTATCATCAGGGACATAAAGAAAGCCCACAGGCAGGACAGCACCTGCGCCCCGGAAACCGATTTCGTGCGGGAATTGTAGCAGGACATTGAGTTTGTTTCCAACCTTGAGGGTAACGCACAGAAAAAACAGGTTGCCCCGTATTGTCGTCGGCAGGGGATTGACTATACCAAGCTGACAGATGTTAAGTTTGAAGTAATGATGAGGGTGCTTCAAAAATCCAAGCATTTGAAAAATTCAGGCAAAAAGCAGGGTAAGAAGAAACACAGAAGACAAATGCTTACTTGTTTGGTAAAATGAAAAAAGAGTAAATTTCAAATTATTGAATGCTTGTTCTTTTCAAAGAGAACTTGAACCCAATGTTAACCCCCGTTAATCCGCATTAGAAAATTTGGAGGGAAATACCATGAAAAAAAGTATAAAGAGTTTATTACTATTAATTGTATTAATCTTTAGTTTATTTAGCCTTATTGCTTGTAACAATGTACAATCAATTCCTGATAAAACAAGTGAACCAGCCACCTCTCAGACTGTGGGGCAAGCTACTTCAAATTCTTCTGAAAAACAGAAAGATGATGGCATTGAAATAACATTGAGTATTTATAACATAAATGAAGAAGTTATTTACAACGAGAAAGTAAATACCGAAAAGACAAATTTGCTTGAAATAATGAGTAATATTGACACCCTAAAGATTAAAACGGAAGACAGTGAGGGGGGTAAGTTTATCGTTTCAATTATGGATATCTCTTATGATTATGGACAATATTGGACTTGTTACATAAACGGAGAAAGATTGTTAGAAAATATTAGCTTATATGAAATTAATGATAAAGATGTTGTTGACCTGCGTTATGAAAAAACAGAAGATTAATAAGGGACTGATGTTTACCGACTGTTTATATAGCCAATATACTTAAATTAAATGACAATATAAGAAAATATCAATTGTGAAATAATTTTAAGTGCAACAATCTACCATTACCTGATCTATGTCTAATATGCTTTTACTGTTCAGGCTATCAAACTTACCATATTCTATAAGACAGGCGGACTAAAATACCGTATATCCACCTGTCTTATGATATAATTATTTCAATAACCAGTTGTTCATATTTATAAAGTATATGGATTATCCCACTAATCCCGGATACCGCAATGCTCCATCCTGATCTGGCGTGAGCGTCACCGGCTCCACAATCATTTTACCTTCACTGTCCAGACAGTAAACCTTTCCGGACTCCGCGATCAGAGTACCTTTGAGCATGACGCCATCTGCGTTGAGGTAATACCAGCCACCCTTGTATTGATACCATGTGCTTGTGACCATCATTCCGGCGTCATCAAACCAGTACTACTTGTCCTACTTCTGAATCCAATCACTTCGGACGGTCTGACCAGTACTCCCCAGATAATATCTCCAGTCGCCATCCTCCTGGAGCCAGCCGGACTTCATTGCTTGGACAATGCTCCAATCTGGCCGCCCATACCTCATGATTTTACTCTCTGACAAATTATAGGACTTTTGGCAGACACCGCCGTCGTTTTTAATCACGCCGCTGGCCCTAAAGGTTATAACCTATATGTGCTATATAATCTCTGGTAAAACAGGTAATAAATTTGACTTCCAGCATTAGCTGTAAAATCGTCCAGGTTGCATTGCTTTTCTTTTCAAAGTAGCCTGTCCAATATCCGTTTTAGCGCCTCTTGCCACTCATAGGATACTTTAATCCGCACCCACTCTATACCCACACAAAGATAAACTGCAATAACCTAAGACAATACAAAACGCCACGGAAATACTGAATTTCAGTACACCATGACGTTTGATAAATTACAATAAACACCGCCTATATGAACTTATATTTTACTTCACATCCGTAGGATATCCGGCTGCAGATGTTTACCACCCGCTCCATGACAGCGGATATTTTTCCTTTGTCCACATCAATTTTCATTTCTTTTAAGTCTTCCGAGATTCTGATATCTTTCACCCCGTCAACCTTGGCAATCTCGCCCTCGATTTTTCTGGCTTTCAACCGGTCTGACAGGGAGTAAACGTGGTAGAACCTGCTCACGCTTCGCCCTCCTTTCCCATTCGGTATTCTACTCCTATTGTAGACAACCACAGGGAAATTTAAACATCAGAGGAAAACCCTTGCAACGGTCGTGAATAAAAAGCATACCACAAATCCGGTTAGAGTTGGTACTAACCAGGAAACAGCCGTCCATTTTATGCTCTGTGTCTCTTTCCGGATGGTAAGGCAGGTGGTGGAGCAAGGCCAGTGCATCAGGGAGAACAGCATGGTACTTATTGCAGTAATCCAGGTCCAGCCATTAGCTACAAGAAGCTCTTTTAAGACGGACAGATCGCTGATATCCCGAATACTTCCCTCTGCCATATAAGACATGATGATGATGGGAACCACGATTTCATTGGCCGGGAAACCCAGGATAAAAGCCAGAAGGATAACACCGTCTAAGCCCATGAGCCTGGCTAAAGGATCCAGAAAGCCGGAACAGTGGGCCAGCAGGGTCACATTACCAACCGTTATATTGGCCAGAAGCCAGATGACCAGCCCGGCCGGAGCCGCTACGGAAACAGCACGGCCTAATACAAATAAGGTACGGTCAAATATAGAACGCACGATAACCTTGCCGATCTGTGGCCTCCGGTATGGCGGCAGCTCCAAGGTAAAGGAGGAGGGAACCCCCTTTAATATGGTGGCTGATAACAGCTTTGATATGACGAGCGTCATAATTATCCCAAGGATAATCACACCTGACAGGATAGCCGCCGATAATATAGAGGAAAAAGCGCCCGTGGCCCCTCCCACGAAGAACATGGTTATAATGGCGATCATGGTGGGGAATCGTCCGTTGCACGGCACAAAATTATTGGTGATCATGGCAATCAGCCGCTCTCTCGGAGAATCGATGATCCTGCAGCCGATAATTCCTGCCGCATTGCATCCAAACCCCATGCACATGACAGCGGAAACTTATGCTAAACCATTCCCTTCTTCAGCAGGAGCCATTACCTTGTAGTAGATTCGGATCGTCTGGCATTTACAGCCTATTTTCCCTTCTTCCCCTTCACAGCTTTGGAAAATCTCAATTCTGTCTATAAACTTTCCCAGCAAATCGGAGGAAAGCCCTTTTTCCTGGTTTATATCCTCTAACAGACTGGATAGCAGGCGGTCAAAAGCAGGCTCTCTTTCCTGATCCAAAGAACAGGGCATTTCCATCAAAGCCAGGCTTTCTGCAACCTTCTTTTCCTCTTTTTCACAGGAATCCAGCATTTTATAAAACCGGTCCTCACTGATCCTTTCATTTACCCGGTCTTCATAGAGCTTTTCGATTATGCAGCCAAGCTCTTTTTCCCTTTTTTTCAGTGAAAACACTGCCTTTTCTTCCCCTTGCATTTCTCCAGGGCACGCAGACTCCCGAAGGGCTTCTTCAATTTCTTCCTTTTCCCTTTCCGTAAATGAAAGCAGGCTGCGGATTTCCTGAAACACTACATGATAAAGAAGTTCGTAATCCATAAAGTGATTCGTACACTCTTTCCTTCCGTAAAGCTTATACCCTCCGCATACCAGCTTGCGGGATCCCACTTTTCCACCGGCTCCTGTGGACGACATGTTTCTGCTGCAGTCCCCACACTTGGCAAGCCCGGAAAAAATATTGGTAAAACCGGTTACCGCTGTACTTTTGCGGGAAATGCTCCGCCTTCTTACCCGTTCATAAGTCTCTCCGGAAATGAGCGGCTCATGCTTATCCTCAACGACCACCCACTCGTTCCTGGGCTTCCGAAGGGTCATACTGCTTTTAAAGGAAACCTTTACGGTCTTTCCCTGAACGATGTGGCCTAAATACACGGGATTGCTTAACAGCTTGCAGACCGTGCCTGATGTCCATTCCTTTCTCCTGGAATAATCATCCAGGTTCAAATAAGGCCGCCCGGCGCATCGGTACATGGCCGGTGTCAGCACCTTTCTCTCATTTAAAATCTCAGCGATCCGGGCTGGAGCCGCTCCCTGCTCCGCCCATTCAAATATCTTCCGGACAATGGAAGCTGCCACAGGATCAACGAGAAGGTGGTTTTTATTTTGAGGATCCTTCTGGTAGCCGTAGGGGGCAAAATTTCCGATAAATGCCCCCTCTTTTATTTTGGTCTGGAATGCACTGCGGATCTTTTTTGAAGTATCTCTGGCATACATCTCATTTACAATGTTCTTAAACGGTGCAATATCACTCCACGGACTATCGGAATCATACCCGTCATTGACCGCTATGTATCGGATCCCTCTGGAGGGGAAATAAATTTCAGTAAGCTGCCCTGTCATGATATAATCCCTTCCAAGGCGGGATAAATCCTTGGTAATCACAAGGTTTACCTTTCTTGCTTCTATATCTTTCAACAGCCTTTTCCAGGCCGGACGGTCAAAATTGGTTCCGCTGTAGCCGTCATCCACATATTCCCCGTAAATTTCAAAATCATTTTCTACCGCATAGGAACGAAGCATTTTCCGCTGAGTGCCAATGCTGGAGCTTTCCCCTGTACCATCGTCGTCTTTTGACAGGCGCATGTAAAGCGCCGCCTTGCAGCAGGCTGGCGCCTTTGCATAGACGTTCTTCTCATAAGCTGCCTGAGTTAATCGATCCATCTCTTACACCTCCTGGAAAATCTTATTCCAGCAGGTTTGTACCATATACTACGGGAGCTGCTTCCTACAGTTCCCCTTGCTTCTAATCAGCATTCTTTCCTGTGAGGTTCTCCCGGTATTCATTGGGAGAAACACCCGTTACGCGCTTAAACTGTGTGTAAAAAGATGAAAGACTCCCAAAGCCGCTTTGTAAAGCAATCTGCAGAATATTATCCGGGGTATTTGCCAGAAGCTTTTTTGCATTGTCTATGCGTAAACCATTTAAATACTCCGCCGGGGTCTTTTCATATTGATTTTGAAACAGCTGGAGGATTCTGTTTCTGCTGAGCCCAAGATTTTTCAATTCCTCCCTTAAGCGGTCATTGTCTGAAAAATAAAGGTCATAAACCAGTTTAATCTTTTCCGCATTCTCTCTCTGCGGGTGAAATTCCAGCAAATCAGGCCGGCAGCGCTTACAGGGGCGAAGCCCGCTTTCACGCGCCTGCTCCGCCGTATCAAAGAATACAACGTTTTCACGTTTAGGGCTTTTTGATTTACAGGAAGGACGGCAGAAAATTCCTGTTGTTTTTACTCCATAATAAAATCTGCCGTCATAGGACGCATCACATTCCAGTGCCGCCTTCCATTTTTCCGCCTCTGTCAGCATGGCAGTACACCTCCTTTCATTTATTTCCCGCACGATAGGTATGTTTCCGTTTCAATGCCATGTTATCCTACCCTATAAAAAGGAAATCTTCCACAAATAAATGGAAGCCACCGAACCATAGGGAGAATACCGGCTCTTGCACACTTCAAATTGGTCCTTTGTCAGCTTAGGAATGCCATACAGTTTTTCCATTCCCCTGCGAATGGCGATGTCCCCCCAGCTAACCACATCGGGACGTTCCAGGCAATTAATGAGAAGCATCTCAGCCGTCCAAAGCCCAACCCCTTTTATCGTCGTCAAGTACCGGATGACCTCCTGGTCCGGCAGTTGCCGCAAATCATTCAGACAAACCTTGCCCTGTAAAATGTCCTTTGAAAGTTCAGAGATGGTTATAGCCTTTTTCATGATCATGCCGCAGCGCTGAATATCATCCGCTGAAACGGCTGATAAGTTTTCCGGGGTAATATCACCGAGACTTTCCTGCATTCGCTTCCATACGGTTTTGGCAGAACTTACAGATATTAGCTGGCCTATAATCGCATTGACCAGAGCAGCAAAGGGATCAGGAATCACTTCCCTTTCCACCCGTCCGAACCGTGCCATCGCATCACCAAGCACCGGGTCTGAATTGGAGAGGTATTCGATCTCCTTTCTGCCGTAATCAAAGAACTTCGTCTCAACGGCCGCCATATGTCAGTTCCAATTCCAGTAGTTGTTCCTTGATTTCCAGGCCTGCCGCATAGCCTGTCAGCTTGCCATCTGAACCCACTACACGGTGACACGGTGTCAGGATCAGTATGGGATTTTTACCATTTGCCATACCAACCGCCCGGGATGCTTCCGGTCTTCCTATCATTTCCGCAACCTGCTTGTAGCTTCGCGTTTCTCCATAAGGAATTTTATGCAGAACTTCCCATACGGTCCTTTGAAACTCCGTCCCTTTTGCAGCAATCGGCAAATCAAATCCCTTGCTCGTCCCATCCAGATATTCCTTTATCTGTTTTTCCGCCTTCTCCAATAAAGGAGTTTTCTGCTCTTCTGGGATTTCAGGGGTATCTTTTATAAAAAGCAACTCAGTAATAAAACCATCCACTTCGGATATTTCAATCGGACCTAAGGCAGTTTTAATATATGCTGTATGTTTCATAAGGTTTGCCTCCTTTTCTATTACTAATATATCCGAAATCTCTCTGCGTGTCCTCCTATTTTGCACCATTTAATTTTTATATTAGAAGAATTCCCTTTTACTCTGACGGATTTTTTCCCCTGTATTTACAATAAATTTTCCTGAAATACTCATAATTCGGATACCCTACCATCTGGGCGACCTGATACAATTTAAACTTTCCGCTGGTAATCAGGGAGTCTGCCTGCTCTAAGCGTATGGTGGTCTGATATTCCCTGACCCCGATGCCCAGATTTTTTTTAAAGAGAGTTCCCAGATAATTAGGGGAAATGTAGAACTTATCCGCCAGCTCATTTAACGTAATATCGTCTGTATAATTTTCACTGATATACTTTGACACCTCTTTGCAGAGATTGGCGTTTTTTCCCCCTCCTTTGCTTTCCTGCCAAAGTTCTGACTTCACAAAGGATATGACGACTTCCTTCCCTCCCTGGTAATCCCCTGCCTTCAGGGGCTCATAAAGACTTGCCACAGTCCGGGCTGCAATGCCATAGCGCAGAAAATAGATTCCCAGGCTGTAAACCAGGCGCTTCATGAGCCTCAGACGGTACTCCGCTTCTGTTTTATCAATCTTTAACATCCAATTTTTTAAACTCCACAGCACAATCTGCTGATCCCTGTCCTTAACAGCGGCCTTTAACACAGTATCATTGCCAAGGGTCCTGTATAAGTGCTGGGCCGAGGCGGGCATATCCAGGGAAAACAAGCTTTCCAGAGAAGTTTCGTAAGCCGTTTGTATCATGCCAAACTCCTTATACGCCTTGATTTTGGAACGAAACAGCTCCTTTCCGGTCTGTTTTCTGAGTTTCCGCTTTAAATCTTCCATGGCTGCATCTATCTCAGCTTCATTAGAACCTGAAAAAACAAAGGAAAAGGAAAACTGGTTTTCAAGCAGCCGCAGGCTGTATTTCCGGACTTCCCCAAGTTCCCTTGCCAGCTCCTTTAAGCATTCGATTCCCTGAACCTCTTCTTCTGAAGGCGGCTGCTCTTCAACCGTACTCCTCAAGGCCACCGATACTACGGAAAAGGAACAGCCCCTTTCCCGTTCCACAAGCTCCGCGTACAGTTCCAGCAGCCTGTCATATAAAGGCCTGTTTCCGCTCATGATGCTGTTATAAACCGCGTCTTTAAAAACCTTCATGCCAGCCATGACCAGCTCCGCATCCGCTTTCCGTTCCTCTTCGTTTATCCGCCGTTCATCCAGCCGTTTCTTAATCCTGTTAAATACTTCTATGATCTGTTCCGGGGCGGAGGGTTTTAAGACATAATCCACCGCTCCTAAACGAAGTGAAGATTGGGCCAGTTCAAAATCATCATAACCGCTGAGAAACACCACCTCGATCTGGCTGAACCCGGCCTCCCTAAGCTCCCGTACCAGGGAAATTCCATCCTGAATGGGCATCTTGATATCAGTAAGTATAGCCTCCGGCGGCTGGTTCTTCATGGCTGCCATGGCTTCCCTTCCATTGGTATAAGTCCCTGCTATCCGAAATCCTATTTCCTCCCATTTGATCGCGTTCTGTATCCCCGCTAAAATCCAATCTTCATCATCCACCAAAACCAGATTGTACAACATAGATGTCCCCTCCTTGTTGTAATTATGTCTGCTGATTCGGTACTTCGTTTAAAATTTTTATCTCTATGGTCGTGCCGATTTCCACGGTGGATTGAATGGTGAGCCCGCACCCCTCCCCGTAGTAAAGGCCAATCCGCTTCATCACATTTTTCAGTCCATGCCCCACGTCGGATTTCATATCGCAGACAGCCTCTACTAGCTCCGGCTCCATGCCGCAGCCATCATCAGTAACCGTGAAATAGATATAGTCTTCTTCCGTAAAGGCCTTCACCCATATCTGCCCGGCGCCTCCCCGGAAATCAAAGCCATGTAGGATGGAATTCTCCACCAAAGGCTGAAGCAACAGCTTGATCATACGAAATTTTAACACCTGGGAATCCGCATCCAGGGAAAACTCAATTTTTCCTTTGCAACGAATGTTTTGGATGTCCATGTAGCTTTTTAAATGGTTCAGCTCATCGCTTACAAAATAAACATTCTTCCCCTTATTTAAGCTGAGTCTTAAGAAATTTCCTAAAAGAATCACCATATTGCTGATTTCCTTCTGTTTCATGCTGAGGGCCATCCAGTTAATGGCTTCCAGGGTATTGTATAAAAAATGGGGGTTGATCTGAGCTTGTAGGATCTCCAGCTCTTTTTTCTGTTTCAGTTTTTCCTGCTTTAACAGGCTTTTTATCAGATCGTCGATCTGTGTGGTCATATGGTCAAACTCAGTGCACAGCACATCAATCTCATAAATCCTGCTGCTCTTTCCTGTCCTGCGGCTCCAGCCCCGGCCCTTAAAATTGGTAACTTCTTTGGACAGCATCAGAATGGGTTTTGATATCTTATAAGCCAGAAGGGCACTGAAGGCCACAAACAGGCAGAGAAGGCCGATGGAGGATACAAATACCATCTTCTGGGTCTGCTTAAATGCCGCCACGGTTTTGTCATAGTCAGTCACTGCCATGACATAATACTTGTGCTCTTTCAACTGCTTTTTGTTAAAAATCTTAAGCCCAGAATCCGCATCGGGATTCTGTTCTCCTGTTAAAATCTTCTGGTATTTGTTATAGACGGTTTCCGGCAGGCGCCTTCCGATCACGCTTCTGTCGGTGCTGCTTATGATGTTGTCCTGGTCATCCATAAACAAGATAATTGATTCCTCATCCTGGCAGTATTCCTTCATCTGATTATAAAACAGGTTTTCATTGAGATTAATGACAAGATGGCCGATCCCCTCCCCATAGTAAAGCCCTGAATAAATCCTCATGACATATGTATTGATATACGGGGTATTGGCCTGGTTTAACAAGTCGTTTTCCCGGGTGGTAATCCAGCCGGAGGACATATTCTGTATCCTCTCACAGCTTTCTTCGCCAGTATAATTTTCATAATGATAGACGCCGTTGATTCTGGTTGTCTTTAAAGTCTCATCCTCCATCAGGATATTCACAGACACAATATCCCCCATGGTATAAGCCAGGGAGGAAAGATTCTGGTTCATGTTGTTCTGAAATATCATCTGTTCGTAGGAATTGCTGTTTTTCTTATAGTTTAGGATATTATTGATGATATTATAATTGTTGGCCGTTGACCTGGCCAGCAGTTCAATGGAATTCATGCTTTTATCCAGAGTATCGCTGATATAGACCAGCATCTGGTACTGCTTCACCTCAAATTCCTGGTCTAAAACCTTCTGATAACTTCTCTGGCTGAAAAATGAACTGATACAGAAAAAGGCCGCCATAATCAGACAGTTGCTGAGTATCAGTAATTTGCTGATCGAAATTTTAAACACCTGGCCCTGACCTTTCATGGCAGCCTCCCTCCGGATCCAAAGGTTCTTTATCGAGTAAGGGCCGCTGCAAAATAAACTATGGTTCATTCATTTTACAACAGCCCTGTTTCACTCATTATATCATATTTTATAAATCCGTACCAACCCCATTATTTTGAATTATCCACTGATTCAGAAATAATTTTAAAGGCATTGGCAGCTGCCTCAAGGGGCGTTTTCTGTCCATATCCTGTGGCGTACTGTTCATCCATAATGGTGTTTTCGATCACTGCGCTTCCTGGCACCAGCCATTCATAATCAATCCGCTCTGTGTTCTCCACCAGTAAGTTCACTCCATCCACTACCAGAAGCGCATCTCCTTCCAGCATTGGGGAAATGATTTCACGGATGGATTCCGGAGCCGGTACTCCGCGGACAGTCATTAAAATCTTGGCCGCTTCTTTGTCATTGATCAGGAAATCAATCAGGGTTGCCGCTTCCTCCGGATGCTTGGAGCCCTTTCCCAGGGTCCATGGCATAGAAGCCAGCATGTAAGCTCCGCCGTTCTGGGCTGTGCCCGGCACTAAGGAAACACCCAGTTCCACTTCCTCTGCCATGGCCGCATGGTCCTGAGGCATGGTTGCGATGTGGTTTACTTCACAGGCCGCATCACAGCTTAAAAACAGATTGTCCTGCTGGGATTCCTGTCCCACAGTTAAGTCCAGAGGCGGAAATACTCCTGTTTCCCTCCATTTATTATACTGCTCATAAACTCCGGAAAGAGCCTGTGTAAAGTCTAAAAGCTCTCCATCTTCTGATGCAAACCACTGTCCCGCCTGCCTTACCATGGTCATGGTCAGGAAGTAGGAAGGTTCCTTCATGCCATATTTTCCTGTCTTATCATAGATTTCCTGACAGGCCTTTTCAAAATCCTCCCAGGACCATTCATTGGTGGGATACGCCACACCTGCTTCGTCAAATATCTTTTTGTTCCAGATGAACAGGGGGCCGTTAAGTCCGCTGGGCACGCCGTACTGAACGCCATTGTAACGGGCCCATGTCAATGCGCTGTCCGGATAATCGTCCAGCTTCAGCTGTTTTCCAATGTATGGGGTTAAATCCCCCAGTTTGTCATTTGCTGCAAGGCTGGCAAAATACACATTGTTGTCCAGCTGGTACACATCCGGCTCTGTTCCCGATGAAATCTGGGTCATCAGCTTATCATGGTAGCCATCCCAGCCCTGATATTCCGCGGTGACTTTAATATTGGGATGCTTTTCCATAAATAAATCCAGGGCTTTTAAGGTTGCCTCATGTCTGGCATCGCTTCCCCACCAGGAAATACGAAGCTCCACCTGTTTCCCGTCCCCTGCCTTTTCCGTTTCAGCGCCGGAAGACTCTGCGCCTTTCGCATCCGCGCCTGCTGAGTCCGCCTGCGCGCTTGGTACGGCGGTTCCTCCCCCACCGGAGCTGCACGCCGCCAGAAAGAAAACCGTACCTGCCGCCGCAACTGCTGCCTGTAACCTGGACATTTTTTTCATTTTCGCTTCCTCCTTTTTATTTTTTACAATGAATTCTAAACGTTTTGATCTCATAAGGATTTATTTTAAATGATACCCTTTGCTCTGTAACCGGAACATCTGTCATGTGCCTTTCCAGCAAGTCTGCTTCCTCACATGCTTCCACCGGGAAATTAAAGTAAAGCCCTGCCTCACTTACCGTATTATAGGTTTCAAAGATTCGGATGATAATGTCTTCTCCGTCTTCTGATTTCTTAACCGTGTCAATGATGATGTTGTCACAATCCGTATACAGGTAAGAACCTTCTTTCGCTTTCTTCTTTCCTTCTGTTACAATCAGGGGAACATTCACCTCATAACCGGCCTGGGCCACTTTTCCCTCTTTGACGCCGCCCCTATGGGGATAAATCCAGTAAGAAAAGCTGTGAATGCCTTTGTCACAGGTATCGGAAGGATGGTCAGCGCTTCTTAACAGGCTCAGCTCCATATTGGAATCCTGGATGGAATAACCATATTTACAATCATTTAGCAATGACACGCCGAAGCCGCCGTCGGAAATATCTCCCCATTTATGTCCGCACACCTCAAATCTGGCTTCATCCTGGCTGGTAGTGAAATGATTTGGATGCTCTGCATTGCCGAATGCCACATCATATCTGGCGTTCAGCGCATGGACATCCACGGGGAACTCCACCCGGAGCATCTTATGCTTTTCATCCCAGTCAACTTCTGTCTTAAATTCAATATAAGGTCCATGGTGGTACACGATGATCTCCTGCTTCACCCTGGAATGATGCACCTCGGATTCTATGGAAATCTCTGTGTAGAGACAATTATGCTCCGTCACCTTTTGACTCACAATATGGAAAGGCATGGAAGGCTTATCCTCCCGTTTTCTGGTGGTTTCCCACGCCGATCCCCATTCCACCGGAATATCCTCCAAAAGCTTTAAGAAATTTCCCCTCCGGCCTTCCTTTAATATCTGGCGGCGGGCAGTCTTATCATATAGGGAAATCACGGTTCCGTCCCCATCCAGAGCCACATCCAGCCATTCATTGCTTATTTTTACGCTGTTTTCCCCTGCTTCGCAGAATGCAGCCATGGGTTCACAGATCTCCTGCAACTCATCCGTCCGTTCATAAGTCCGGTATCCCAAAGCCGGCACATCTTCCGCCAGGAACACAATGGTTCCATCCGCTTTTTTAGACTGCTTGGGGTAGTTTCCGTTTAAATCCCTAACCCCCTGCTTTCCCCGCCCGTCTATGGATACCACCTGGCTCCGGCTCCATGACAGAGAATTATAAACAGTTACCCCTTCTTCCGGCAGACAGGCCATGGAATCCAGATTCTGACGGATGCTTTGCTGTCCGATCCTGCTTATTTCCTCATAATCCCGGTCACATTCCTCGTAAACCTCTCCGATGCAGGTGCCTGGAAGGATGTCATGGAACTGGTTCAGCAAAATCAATTTCCAGCCCTTCTCCAAATCCGTTCCCTGAAAGCCTCCATTTTCCAGGTACTGGAATACGGAAACGATTTCCGCATCCCGGAATAAAAATTCACTCTTCCTGTTGTTCTTTTTATTCCTGGCCGCGGTTGTGTAAGTGCCTCTGTGTTTTTCAAAGTACAGTTCTCCAGCCCATACCGGATAATCCTTTTCTTTATCCAGCTCCTCAAAATACTGCTTCACGGTTCCGATTTCCACCTTGGGCGTCATGGGTACCTTTTGAAGCCTTGTAACTGCTTCTAACATCTCCTTTGTAACGCCGCCGCCCCCGTCTCCATGTCCATAGAGATAAAGGAGCGGGTCGCCGTTTCCTTTATTCTTGAAATGGTCCATGGATAACCGGACGCCGGAGGCGGACAAATCCCCATTGTAAAGGCCCAGACCTTTGTCCGTGCACATGGACATCATGCCGGATAAGATTTCTGTTCCATCCAATCCTCTCCACTTAAACACACTGTAAGGGAACTCATTGGTTTCATTCCAGGTCAGCTTCGTAGTAAAGAAATAATCAGTGCCCGCCTTCTTTAAAATCTGAGGCATGGCAGAGGAATATCCGAATACATCAGGAAGGAAACAGATATTGGAATCAGAACCCAGCTCCTCGTTATAGAATTTTTTTCCGTACATAATCTGTCTGACAAAAGATTCCCCGTTTATTAAGTTGCAGTCAGGCTCTAAATACATGCTTCCCAGGGTTTCCCATCTGCCTTCTTCCACCCTTTTTTTCACCTGGTCAAACAATTCCGGGTAATATTCCTTAGCCATTTCATAAAGAACGGGCATGCTCTGGCAGAATTTGAAATCCTCATACTGTTCCATCAGCCGCAGCATGCTGGAAAATGTCCGGCTTACCTTTCTGACAGTTTCCTTTAACGGCCAGTGCCATGCCACATCAATGTGGGAATGGCCTGCAAAAAGCATTTTCACAGGCATTTTTAAGTCTTTATATTCAGCAATTCCATCCAGATAGGCATCCATGGCCTTTAATAGGCTGGCCGACAGCGCTTCCTCATCCGAATAGTCCAGCTTCAGCAGGGAATCATACAGCACATGAAGGGTTCGCTGCCTTGTATATTCCTCCGTACATCCCAAGATGAATTCAAAACCTGTTTTTATCTCAAAATAATACTCCCAGGCAGGACGGTTGACAGCTGCTATTTCGGACTGGGTGATAGCCACATCGCTTTTAAACACATTGTCACTGTCTAAAATCAAGTCCTTGCAGTAGCTTTCAATTTCCAGCTCATATTCCTCGCTTCCTTGGGCGCAGGGGCTTAACATGACCATATTCCGGTTGAAGTCAAGGCCGTTATAATGCTTTCCATTGACAGAGATACAGCCCTCGCCTCCCACCTTCAGCAACAGTACCGCCGTCTGCCCTTCATAGCTCTTATCGAGGAGCACCCGGTTCTTTAAGAATACTGTGTAATCCTTTCCCCCAATATGCTCCCCTTTTGGAAGAGAAAACCACTCCTCATCAAGCATTTCATACTCGCCTGGCCCCTTATAAAACCCCCGTTTCGCCAGCCAGCACTCCACCGGTGTCCTGTGATAATACAGAAGCCCCTCCAGACGGTTTAATTCTGACTGAATCTTTTTTTCAATCGTTAACATAAAATCCCCCTCCTTTTATCCTTTCAGACCTGACGTGCTGACCCCATCTACAAAATATTTCTGCAGACAGAAAAACATCACGATGGCAGGTAATACTGAACATAACGCCATAGCCATCACTGCGCCCCAGTTATCCGCGCCGGTGGCATCAATGGTAGTTCTCATGGCCAGTGCAACCGTATACAAATCAACCTTTGTAAGATAAATCAGCTGGTTCTGGAAATCATCCCAATTCCACATAAACGAAAAGATGGCGACGGAAAACAGGGACGGCTTGCAAAGCGGAAATATGATTCTCAGGATGATGCCCAAGGTAGGACAGCCATCAATTTTCGCCGCCTCATCCAGTTCCTTTGGAATTCCGCGTATGAACTGGGCGACCAGATAGGTGAAAAATCCACCTCCATTTCCAACGCCCAAGGCGGTTGGAATGATAAATGGCAGATAGGTGTTCAGCCAGCCGATCTTGCTGAAAATAACATATCTGGATACCAGGGTGGCAGTAGCCGGAAGCATGATGGTTAAGAATAACACACTATACCAAATAGCTTTGAAACGAAAATTCACCCTGGCAAACGCATAGCCCACAAACAGGCTGATGACCAGGCTGCAGATCACGCAGGTGATGACCAGGACAAAGGTATTCATAAAGAATTTATCAAAGGTATAAGGCCTGACCAACTTCCAGCCCGCTGCGAAGTTATCAAACCGAAACTCGCTTGGAAGCAGGCTAGGGCTTGACAGCACTTCTTTCGATGGCTTCAATGCAGCAAATATCATCCATATCAGAGGATACAGCATCACAAGCCCCAGAAGGCTGATTAAGAGATAGATGATAAGGCTGCTTACGGTTTTATTCCCTTTCACGTTCCGTCCTCCTTAATCGTCGAAATTCAAGAATTTCTTCTCCAAAAGATGCAGAATCAGCGCTGTTCCTGCAATCATGATTAACAGGGCCCAGGATAAGGAGGAAGCATATCCCACCTTAAAATACTTAAAAGCGTTCTGGTATAAATAGATTACATAAAGCATGCATGAGTTTAAAGGACCTCCCTTTCCATTAAATATGGTATAAGGTGCGGCAAACATCTGGAATGCATTAATGGTCTGCATCAGGATATTAAATGACATCATAGGCATGATGCCTGGGATTGTGATGTGGATAAACTTTGCCACTTTTCCCGCCCCATCCACGCTGGCTGCTTCATAAAGGGATGAGGGTATCTGTTTTAAGCCGGCTAAGAATACTACCATGGAGGACCCAAACTGCCAGACCGTCAGCAGCGAAATGGTAAACAATGTGTACTTGGGATTGCCAAGCCATGAAACTCCTTCGATTCCTATTACCGACAGCAGCGCATTAATCACACCGTCTTTTACAAAAAGGGCCTTCCACAGAATCGCAACAGCAATACTGGAACCTAAGATCGACGGGATATAATAAATCGTACGGAAGATACCGATCCCCCTGATCTTCATATTCAGTATCATGGCAATACACAGCGCAAAAACGATTTTAGCCGGTACTGCAATAAATACATATTTGAAAGTCACCTTTACAGCCTGGTAAAACACCTCGTCCTCAAACATCTTCTGATAATTTTCCATACCAATGAATACCGGCGTGTTTAGAAGATTATAATTGGTAAAGGACATCAGAAAGCTATGTAATATGGGCCATAGCTGAAAGCATAAAATTCCCACAATCCAGGGTGCAATAAGGGTGTAACCGATTAAGTTTTCTCTGGATTTAATCCTTTTTTTGCTCATATACCTTCATCCCTCTCTTGTTTCTTTCTATATTTATCTTATTGGAAATTCCGCTTTCTCTCAACATAACAAAACCACACTTTTTCTTCTTTTTCAACAATTTTTCCAGTTTTACTCTTCATTTTTAACTTTTTATGTACATATGGCACAATCTCGTTTGATTCATTCCGGCCCATATAATTTTAACAGTATCACAGGCCTAAAATCCTCTGTACCGATCCGATACTTACCGGATTCTGCCGGAACAAAGAACTGGGCCCCTGCTCCGATCCGGTAATTCCCGGTATCTGTTCTTAAGGTTCCCTTACCGGAAAGCACATAAAGACAGCAGAAAACTCCTTCTCCTTCCATTTCACAGGAGGAATCAATCTCCAGCTTTTCCATCTGAAAACACGGAGTATTTTTATACCCCACAAGCCTGTACCGTTTCCCGCCGCTCCACGCCAGCTCCTCTGCCCGGATACAGGACTCCTTGCGCATCTGTTCCTCATTTTTGCCCGTATAGGTGAAGCAGTCGAACATCTTCTGAAAGCCAAGGCCCTGGTGGCACATCCTGTCATCAATTTCAAAACCGGATGGCGTCACCTTTTCCACACGGATTGTAAAATCCGTAGGTTCCTGTATCTCAATCATCATACAGCCCGGACCAATGGCATGAGGCACTCCGCCCCTTACCAGGTAGGTTTCCCCTTCCTCCACCTCGATGCGGTTTAACAAGGACAGCATCCGGTCATAATCCTGGGACTCAAAGCAGGAAATCCAGTCCTGCTTCGTGATTCCCTCCTTAAATCCCAGATAAATGCAGGGCGTATCTTTTAATCCTTTTCTGGTTCCCAGGATATGCCAGCATTCTGTTTTTCCAAACCGGCTGTGAAACAACTTTTCAGCCATCTGCTTATCCGGATGAACCTGTACTGTAAGCCGCTCCAGACTGTCTATAATTTTTATCAGAACACCGGGAGTCATACCCCATTTCTCCACATGATCCTTTCCCAGCATAGCCCTTGGCTCTTTTTCTATCAGCTGTTTCAATGCGGTTCCTGAATCATCATCAATCAGGCATAAGCCCTCTGTCAGCTCCTCTCTTCCTGCGTTTATGGCCCTTGTCACCGAATACATCCATTCTTCCGGAAAATGGCCGTCTTCCGTCATTTCCTTCCCATGCAGACAGCCGATCATTCCCCCTCCATTGTAGGTTCTCCAGACCCGCTCTCCTTTCACCTTTACCGGTTCATATCCCATGTTCTGATTCCTTTCTTTTTCGTTTTCATTTGTTTCTTATTAGCATAAGTTTTTTTCATTGAAAACCCAACGGAACAATCCATCAAAAAATCTTCTTAAATATTAAAGATGATTTAGACTTTGTATGCAAGATCGGGAATACAAAACAGGACTTAACCAGTCCCCCTCCTCTATTATGGGGCTGATTAAGTCCTGTTTAACACCATCACACACATACTTCCAGTAATATTCAAAGCGGCTTTCCCTTTCAGAGGTGCAAAGCCTCCTGAGCCAGGCTCCGAAGCGATCATGACTGGCTTTTCTCATGTCCGAAACTCCCCGGCATCCCGACGTTTTTTCAATAATTCCAAGACCAGCTCCTTCACTGCTTTTTCACCAATAAAAACCCTCTCCACCTTTATGGTCATGTTTTTTTCCTCATAAGTTACCTGA
Source organism: Lacrimispora sp. (assembly GCF_032078915.1). Classification (GTDB taxonomy): domain Bacteria; phylum Bacillota; class Clostridia; order Lachnospirales; family Lachnospiraceae; genus Lacrimispora. The sequence continues at coordinate 205,677 of NZ_DAMAUN010000001.1, forward strand.
TCTGATAAATCCATTTCAACCACCTCCTGAGAAATCCTATTCAGGCAGGTTTGTACCATATGCAGCGCCCCTCCGCCACATGTTAATCTCAAACTGTATCACAGAAATAGAAAAAGGTATGGCAGCTCCCCTGCCATACCTTTTTCCTTATCCTTTCATTACTCCATATATCCGCCCTTCATTGGCGATACTGCACGTTCACTGAATATTTTCAATACTCCCGACTGGTATTTTGAAGGTCTTGGCTGCCATTGCTCCCGCCGTTCCTTAAGAATCTTTTCCATCTCATCTTCTGTCTTTCGCTGGCCCTTTACGCCTACAATTGCAAGGATCCGGTTAGGAATATCAATTTGGATCATATCCCCTTCCTCCACCAGTGCAATCGGTCCGCCTTCCGCCGCTTCCGGTGAAACATGTCCGATGGAAGGACCGGTAGAAGCTCCGGAAAAACGTCCGTCTGTGATCAGGGCAATGGTGCTTCCAAGCTCTTTATCCGATGAGATCGCCTCAGAGGTGTAGAACATTTCCGGCATTCCGCTTCCCTTAGGACCTTCATACCGGATGAATACAGCATCTCCAGGTTTTACACGGTGTTTTAAAACCGCATCAATCGCCTCTTCCTCGCTGTCGAAGGGGCGTGCATTTAACACCGCCTCAAACATCTCCTTTGGACATGCCGTATGCTTAATGACCGCGCCTTCCGGTGCCAGATTTCCTTTTAAGATGGCAATTGCCCCATCTGTTCCGATGGCATCATGAAACGGCCGGATTATCTCTTCTTTTTTCACACCGACGTTTGCACAATATTCATCGCATTTATCATAAAAGCCATTTTGTCTCAGCATATCGAGATTTTCACCCAGAGTTTTTCCTGTCACTGTCATTGCATCCAAGTGAAGCACGGATCTGATCTCTTCCATGATCCTGGGCACTCCGCCTGCATAGTAGAAGTACTGGGCCGGCCATTTTCCTGCGGGCCGGATATCAAGAAGATAATGGGCGCCTCTGTGCAGCCGGTCAAACATCTCAGAATCTATTTCCAGACCAAATTCATGGGCAATAGCAGGCATATGGATCAGGGAATTGGTTGATCCTGATATGGCAGCATGCACCATGATCGCATTTTCAAAGGATTCCATGGTAACAAAATCTCTTGGTTTTAATCCTTTTTTTACAAGCTCTATGATCTGATGTCCGGCTCTTTCAGCCATATCCTTTAAATCCGGGCAGGTTGCCGGCATAAGAGCGGATCCTGGGAGCATAAGGCCAAGGGCCTCGCCCATGACCTGCATGGTTGATGCCGTTCCCATAAAAGAACAGGCTCCGCAGGATGGACAGGCATGCTGCTTATAATATTCCAGCTTTTCCGGTTCCAGTTCCCCTCTCTGGCACATGGCGCTGTACTTACCAATCTGTTCCAGGGTAAGAAGATCCGGGCCGGCATCCATAACACCGCCGGTTACCAGGATGGAAGGCATATTCACCCGGCCGATTGCCATAAGATGAGCAGGCACCGCTTTATCACAGCTTGAAATATATACACCGCCGTCAAATGGAGTTGCGCCCGCATGAATTTCAATCATATTGCAGATCGTGTCACGGGAAACCAGAGAATAGTTAATGCCGTCGTGGCCCTGGGCCATTCCATCACAAATATCCGTTGTGAAATATCTGGCCGCCTTTCCTCCCTTTTCTCTTACCCCATCCACTGTCTTATCTACCAGCTCCATCAGATGTGCGCTTCCCGGATGGCTGTCTCCAAAGGTGCTCTCCACCATGATCTGCATTTTAGAAAGGTCCTCTACCTTCCAGCCCATACCCATCCGAAGCGGGTCCATTTCCGGAGCCAATTTCCGAATTTCCTGACTAACCATAATAATGCTCCTTTCCTATTTATCTTGAATTTTTTATTTTGTATTTATATCTTGATTATAATAATTCATCATATGATTGTCAACTATTCTTCATGATTCATTTCATTATTTCATGTATTTTCCTAATTTTTTCATACATACTATCATATGTTATCTATTTCCTTTGTATATTCATCAGACCAATTTTCATGTACTCATGACACATCCGATTCATTTGCACTTGAAGGAATCAGAAATTGCATTTATAATCAGATAAGACTATTGTTCACCTGAAAGGAATTTACCATGACACCATCACATAAATCTCTTGCCGATACAACAGCGGAAGGAATCATTAAATATATCATTGATAATAAATTAAAAGAAGGTGCACAACTCCCCAACGAAACCACGCTTTCCTCTCTTATGGGCGTTGGGCGGAGCACTCTGCGGGAAGCCATACGGGCTCTTGTTTCACGTAATATTCTGACAGTTCAGCAGGGGTCCGGAATCTACGTCTGCCACAATACAGGTGTGGCTGATGATCCACTTGGATTCACATTTATAGAAAATAAAGAAAAACTGGTGACTGATCTTTTAGAATTCCGTATGATGATCGAGCCAAGGGTCGCCGCTATGGCTGCCTCAAAGGCTACCCCGGAACAGGCCGGGGAGCTTCTCCACCTGGCGGAACGGGTGACGGAATGCTACGACTTAGGAAAATCCCACTCAGAAGCCGACGCCAATTTCCATGCTAAGATTGCAGAGATCAGCGGCAATGTCATCGTACCCCAGCTTGAGCCTCTTATTATGCATGCTATTGATATGCTTATTGACATAACCCATTCCGAGTTAAAAGAAGAAACCATAAGAACACATATGGCAATTGTAAATGCCATACAGAGAAACGATGCCATTGCCGCACAGGATGCCATGACTCTTCATCTCATTTACAACCGGGATCGTTTGCGCAAGGCTCATGAAAAAAAGAACTCCAGTAATTCCAACCAATAAAAATGGCATTCCAAAGACCCTTTTTCCCTTTGGAATGCCATAATTGCTCTGTTTATTATTAACGATATCGGCGGATTATTTCCGCTGCCCCTTCATGGTCTGTTCTATAATACTGCGCATCGTATCTTCCGAAAGCTGGCCGCTTGCATAACCAAATACATTGCCATCCTTATCAATCATAAATGTAGTCGGATAAGAGAATACGCCATAAGCTTCAAACAGATCCGCATTCATGTCCATCAGAACCGGATAGGTGTATCCGTTTTCATTCAGGAATTGTTTAATTCCCTCTTCGTCTTTTTCATTTCCATAATTAGGTGCTGCCACACCCAGAACGATCAGTGCATTATCCCCTTCTGTATCGGCGGTTTCATATATTTTCTGGATGTCCGGCATCTCTGCCCTGCATGGGGGACACCAGGTCGCCCAGAAGTTTAAAAAGATCGTCTTTCCCTTATAATCAGAAAGAGAATGGGTATTGCCGTACTGATCGGTTAAAGTAAAATCAACTGCCGGAAGAGGCTGATTCGCTTCATCTGACTCACCAGTATTCCCCGGCTCCGATGCAGATTCTTCTACCGATGCAGGTTCTTCTTCTGATACATCTGCAGTCGTTTCCGGCTGCGGCGTCTCTCTTGATTCTGTGACTGTAGGAGACGGAATGGCTGAAAGGTATCCGGTCACCGCATTCATCTTCCCGGTGAACATTAAAATTCCCATAAATACCATGAGAACTCCCCCGGCTTTTACCCCATTCTTTGCAATATTGCCGTGAGCCTTAAAAAATTCAAGCACTGTGGTGGTAAAGAATCCCACCGCCAGAAACGGCAGAACAAACCCCAGTGTATATACTCCGATCAGGACAAAACCCATTGACTTTGTGGAGGCTGAGGCAGCCATAAGCAGGACACTGGCAAGGGCCGGTCCCACACAGGGCGTCCAGGCAAAGCTGAAGGTGAAGCCCATGATTAATGCAGTTAAGGGAGACATGGCAAGGGTATTAAGGGAAAATGGCAGTCTGCGTTCCCTTCCCAATACAGAAGAGGTTCCAAAAACTCCCAGCTGGTATAAACCGAATAAAACTACCAGGATACCTCCCACTCTTGCAAAAAGAAGCTGGTTTGATTTAAAAAAGCTTCCAAGAGCTGAGAATCCCAGCCCCAGCAGGAAAAATGCGAAGCTGACCCCGATAACAAAGCAGACAGTGTGAACCATAACCTTGCTGCGTTTATAATAAATCCGCCCGTCTTCCCCGCGGACTCCTGTCCCTCCCGACAGATACCCTATGTAAAGCGGGATGAGAGGCAGCACACAGGGAGAAAAGAAGCTGATAATCCCCTGAAGAAACACGGTCATAACTGGAATGCTTACGTCGATAGAAAAGCCCAAATACTGTACCTCCTTTTTGGTTGTGCCATATGTTACTGATTTCCGGCATTTTTAGTTGTGATTCTGTATCATTTTCAGTTACAGTTTACGTGTAAGTAATATACCATTTCTAAGAAAAAGTGTCAAGTCAAAATGGAAGAATCACTGAAAATAGATTGGTTGTGATTTGGCTGATGAAAGAATCATGCCATGACTGCAATGGAAAAGAACCAGCTGAAGCAAAAAAAGAACAGGAACGCATACGCAATTCCTATTCTCTATACTTATTTTCTCAATCAATAGCAGCGATCTAATCCTTGCGTTCAATTTTCCGGATAAACTGCCGGATTCTGTCATTTCTGGGTTGTTCAAAAAACTCACGGGGAGGTGCGTCTTCCAAGATCACTCCTCCATCCATGAACAGAATTCTGTCTGACACTTCTCTGGCAAAATCCATCTCATGAGTAACAATTACCATGGAAACGCCATCCTCCGCCACCTTACGGATTACATTCAGCACCTCTCCCACCAACTCAGGATCAAGAGCGCTGGTAGGTTCATCAAAAAGAATAACATCAGGGTCCATGGCCATGGCTCTGGCAATGGCCACGCGCTGCTGCTGCCCTCCGGAAAGGTTTCTGGCCATAACTGTCTCCTTGTCAGATAAGCCTACCAAGTTTAATAAATCCCTTGCTTTTTTGACGGCCTCTGTTCTGGAAAGTTTCTTAACGTGAACAGGAGCTTCAATTATATTCTCCAGCACATTCATATGATTAAATACATTAAACCGCTGAAATACCATGCCAATATGCTGGCGCAGTTCATGGAGACGATGTCCGGAATCTACAGGTTTCCCCATATATGCAATCTCTCCCCTGTCATACTTTTCCAATTGATTGATACAACGCAAAACCGTTGATTTTCCCGAACCGCTGGGACCCAGAATAGCGATCTTCTCTCCCTTGTGGATATCAAAGGAAATTCCCTTTAGCACTTCCAGATCCCCAAATTTTTTATGTATATCCTTAATGGACAAAATTGGCTCAGACATCAGGCCAGCCTCCTTTCCAATACTCCAGCAAGAAATGTGAAAATAGTAGTCAGAAACAAATACAGTACTGCCACTGCAATATAAGGTTCAAAATAGTGGAAAGAATTATATGCAATCAGTGTTCCCTGTCTGGTAAGCTCTGTCAGTGTTATGGCGGAAAGGATAGATGTGTTTTTTATGGTAGCAATAAATTGGTTAACCAAGGGCAGGATACAGATCTTCATAGCCTGGGGAGCCACGATTCTGCGCATTTCCAGAAAAAAGCTCATTCCCAAGGCTTTTGCGGCTTCCCTCTGTCCCGGATCAATTGCATGAATGCCGGAACGCACGATTTCGGCTATATAGGCTCCGGTATTTAAGGACATGGAGAGAACACCTGCGGTCATGGCTCCAAGGGTTATTCCAAGATTAGGCAGGCCAAAGTAAATCAGGAAAGCCTGGACCAACAGAGGAGTTCCACGCCATATCCAAATGTAAAATTGAGCGGTCCAGGCAACTGCCTTAAACCTGCTGTCTCTCATCAGTGCAAGGATCACTCCAAGAACCGTGCCAAAAATCAGGGTTAATACCGATATTTCCATGGTGACAAAACAGCCATAAAGAAGGGCCGGTATTTTGTCAAATACAAGGGACCATTTTAGAGTCATTGGTGTCCAGTCCTTTCTCAGAATAAATTTACCTGTTCATTTTATCCTTCAATCCACTTATTCCAGAGCTCATCATAGGTTCCGTCTTCAAAATAATCGTCAATGCAGCCGTTGATGAACTCCAGCAGATCATCTTTCCCCTTTTGTACCGCAATTGCATTTTCCGCATGGGTAAAAGGTTCACCCACAATAAGTGTGCCTTTATACTCCTTTGAAAGCTCCTTCTGGTTTAAAAGGTCATTCACAACTACGTTCACACGGCCCGCCAGCAGATCGGATACACAGCCCACCGTATCCTTATACTGTACAATTTCATATTTTACATCAGGATTTTCATCCAAAAATTTCTGGGCTTCATTATATGAGGTAGCCCCTTCCTTAACTGCCACCTTAAGGCCATTGCAGTCTGCCAGGCCCTTCACACTTTTCTCATATTCACTGCCTTCCTTTACCGCCAGAATCATACCTGAATCGCAGTAGGATTTTGACATGTCCACCACTTCGCTTCTTGCCTCTGTCTTATACATGGCCGCAATGGAAAAGTCATATTCCCCATTCTGGATGGCTGGTACAATAGACTGGAATTCCATATCTGTTACCTGAAGTTTAACACCCAGCTTATCTGCAATGTACTGCGCAAAATCAATGTCAAAACCTACAATATTGTTGTTTTCATCTCTGTACTCAAAGGGTACATATGTACCTGTAGCCACTGTAATAACACCCTTCTCCTTAATCGCCCGGATTGCAGGGCCGTCCTCAGAAGCTTCCGCCAAATTACCGATGCCTGAAACTTCTTCAGCTGATGATGTCTTTCCATCTGCTGACGCTTCCTGGACAGTTGTGGCTGCAACTGTCTGCGTGTCTTTCGGTGCTGCGCCGGAGCAGCCTGTCATGATCGCTGCTGCTGCCATTGCTAAAATTACTGTCACTGATTTTCTCATAATTGTATCCTCCTCTGATAAAATGTACAAAAAACAGGCGCAAATCAATTTGATTTGCGCCTTCGCAGGTATACTAATATAATAACTGACAAATTCTTTTTTATCTATATTCATAAATGCTAAAATTTTCAACATGATAAGGGGCAAAAATGTTATTATGACTAACTATTGGCACACTTTCAAACTTTCGTTGTTTTAAATTGTCTAGCCAGGCTTATAACTCTGAACTGATCAGAAAATCTGCAATTTGCATAGGTAAGTATCAAAAAAAGCATAGATTTCCTTTGTCACATGGTAAGCGCCTGCTTTCCGCAGGCAGAACACTTTTTAAAGCATCGGTCTAAATTAAAAGCCACTCTGGGAAGGTATCCAAAATCCTCCAGAAGAGTGAACAATGGGAAAAATATTGCCATAGGAGGCAGCATAACCGCTACTACCCAGGCCAGAACCCGGTAAACGCCATGAAACAGCAGTTCAGTGATGATCACCGGCACACCGGCGGCATCAGCCAGCCCGATCAGCCACGCTTCTATTTTAAACAGCACGGTGCTTATTAACTCTGACGGATAATTGGCTCCTGTTATGGTAATCCAGAAGATTCCAAGTAAAACCAGGAACATAATGGGAAAACCCGTAGCCTTACTGGTAAAAACCCAATCCAGCTTCCGGTCCTTCCGATTATAGGTCTGGTTTTCATATTCCACGATATCCATGCATAAATTTTCCGCCTTATTAATGAAAACAGTAGCCATATCGTCACTTACCTGCTCCTGGCTGATCCCGGCAGTCTTCCATTCTTCCCAGATTTCAGCAAGGCAGGAGGCCACTACTTCGGAATCAGCCACCGGCTTTCGGTATTTTCTTACGGCTTCCATCAAATTCTCATTGGCATCCAACAGTCTGGCACACAGCCAGCGGGCCTCTGCTTTTCCCTTAGCCAATTGTTCCACTGCAGGAAGGAGCCTGGCAATGGCATCTTCAATATATTGGGGGTATTGGATGAGAACAGGCTTTTCCTCTTCCTCCTCTATTTGTTCCAGGCAGCGTTTTAAGCCGGCGTAGATCTGATCCAGCCCCTTATTGCTCCTTGCTGCAGTTCCTGCAACCGGGACCCCAAGGCGCTGTTCCAGCTTATCAAGGTGTAAGAAGATCTTCTTCTTTTTAGCCTCATCCATAAGGTTTACACATACCACCACATTGGTCGTGGCCTCCATGATCTGCAGCACCAGGTTTAAGTTTCTCTCCAAGCATGTGGCATCACAGACTACGACTACTGCATCCGGGTTTTCAAAGCAAATAAAGTCTCTGGCAACCTCTTCTTCCGTGGAATGGGCCATCAGGGAATAGCAGCCGGGAATATCCACCATAACATATCCCTGCTGACCATCCGTACACCAGCCCTGGGCGTTGGCTACGGTTTTTCCCGGCCAATTTCCAGTATGCTGATTCATCCCAGTAAGCTGATTAAATACCGTACTCTTACCTACATTGGGATTTCCGGCCAGTGCAATGACCTTATCTTCTTCCTTCCGTTTCTTAATTTCCAGACCGCAGTCCACAGACTTAATTCCCATTGATTCCCTGCTTAATCCCATACCTAATCCTCCAGCGAAAAGTTAGCAGCCACCATTTCTTCACCATAATGGCGGTTTGCTTTTTCCTCTATATTTGACTGCACCAGAACGCGGCCGGAATCCTCGCTTCTAAGAGCGATCACCGCACCCCGTATTAAAAATGCCGTAGGATCTCCCAAAGGGCTCTTTCCCAGGCACTCCACAGTAGTCCCCTCTATAATGCCGATATCCTGTAAACGCCTTCTCATATCATCATAGGCAGCCAGCTTTGCAATCACTGCTTTCTGACCCCTCTTTAAATCTGCTAAAAAAATATTTTCTGACATACTTCTGCCTCCATTCATCTTTAAAAGTTTCCATATCCTAACATATGCAGGAAATAAATATCAGGTTCCACTTTTTACAATGTTTTTGTCCTTCTAAACAGGGAGGCCCAAAAGTCGATTGCCAACTTTTGGGCCTCCCTGTTTCTATCCTTTACATCTTATGGATCTTGCTCCATTTCCTTGCGTCCTTTTCTCCTTCCACCTCAATCACGATGCAGTCCCCATCTGCAGAAAAGTTTACATTCCTGATCAGGCAAGGCCCATTGCTGCTGGCAATCACATGGGCAAATATAAGATCCGGTCCATACCCGCGTTCGATCTGGTAATTGATATCGGATATTGAGGGGTTATCCGGCCCCATTCCATCATACAATTCCAGCCCCTGGTTCCAGGTAAATACCCGCGTATGTATGCCTCCATCCTCATAATCATGGATCACACTGGTTTGATCTTCTGACAGAACCGCCTTTTTCATATGATGAAGATAGCTATATGGCTTTCTGTCAGAAAACTTTTCTATTTCCATTCCTTCAGGCTGTATGATCCGGTTTCCGGAAAAATGCATGACCCAGTCCACAGGCAGATCCTTCCCTGCCCCCTTTACCTGGAATACTTCCGCAAAATAATCTTCCTCCCATGCGATCTTTCTCACCATCTTTACAGGCCGGTAAGTTTCTTCCTTCCACTGAACGATGGTAAAGCTGTCCGGCATTTCATAGGGTACGGTCCAGTCCGCTTCCGTTTCCACATAGATGCCCCCATCTCTTTCTTCGTAACGGGTAAGCCTTGCATTGACCGGCGCCTGATTATCTCCTCCGATGTTCACTGTATTGTGGGAACCTGTATTCTTATAAAAATCATAGTGCATTACCGCACCGTATCCGGTAGTTCCAAGATCGGGAGAAATCCTTTTTCCATAAGCCAGATAACTGATGCCAAGACGATCATAATGATCATGCTCCCCTCCATAACGGTCATGCTTTATCAGCAGATATCTTTCATCCTTCCCTCTTAAGACCGTGCTCCCTGACTGTCCTGCTTCCACATGGTAATTCCCTGGCTCCATGCTGCACTCAGGCAGCTCATCAGCCCCATAAATAAAGGCTTCCAGATTGTCTCTCTTTTCTTCTTCATACAGCTGGTTCAGTATAAAAAGAAGCTTTTCTCCTCCCAGTTCCCGGTAAGCAAATTCATATAAATAAAGGCTTGAGGATGTATGGCCGTAATTGGTATCGTTTAACATGGGAATACGGAATCCCGGTTCCAGATAGGATGCCAGCAGCTCCATCATGGCTTTATAATTTGGAGACTTCATATGGCTGTGAGGCGTATGAAGGGCAAACTTTTCATAGGCAAAGAAACTGGTAAGGGCATAAAAGTGATAGCCCAGTGCTCCTTCGAACCACATGTGATCCGGGAGTACCCCATTCTCCAGCTGATATAGAATCCCATAAGGCTCATAAACGGCAAACTGGATATACCGGTCAATGCCAAAGATCAGTCCAATGACCGCAATGGCTGAGCTTATGATCACTTCATGATTGTGCAGCTGGTTATGGCGGTGTTCCATCAAAAATTCAGCTCCGGGGATGAGCATTTCCTTTCCAATAAACTCTTTTTCCTCCTCCGTCATGAAATCAGACAGAAGATCATAGCTCATGGCAAAGCTTCTGAGGAAATTCGCCTCATCAAGAGTCTGAGCGCCTGACTTACCGGGACCATTATAAGGAATATTGCCGTGGACCTCATAGCCCTTATAGTATCTGGAATATTCCATCATGATATCTACGGCCTTTCTGGCATAGTCTGTTTCCCCAGTGATCAGATGGATCAGTCCCATCTGAAATGCCGCCGTGTAATTTCTGCTGTTAATAAGCCCCCACCAGGTACTGTCATATGGCTCACCGGAATACACCCGGCCACAGGAGGGGCAGCTGTGATGATACTTATCGCTCCTGTCAAAAGTAAGCCGCACAGAACAATCCGGGCAGTAATAATAAAGGGCCCAGTTGGCGATCCCTGTTTGCGGAACCAAAACAGGCTCTGCCATGATTTCTTTCACATCTTCCATGATACGATTAACAGCTCCCGGCTGCCTTTGGAATTTTTCTCTCAAACGCCGGACTTCCTGTTCTGTAAATTGAATCATTTCTCCTAACCCTCCTAATATAAATTCTCTTCTTCCACCAATTTTTTAAATTCCGTGGGAGTGCAGCCATAAAATTTCTTAAAGCTGCTGGCAAAGTATCGCTGGTTTTCATACCCGCATTGGTCTGCCACCTCCTGGATTTTCATGCTTGTTTTCTGGAGCAGGCTCCCGGCCCTTTCCATGCGCTTTCGGATTAAATATTCACCAAAACACTCACCTGTGTACTGTTTGAAAATCTGCCTGACATAGCTGGAGCTGAAATGCACCTTTAAAGCCACTCCCTCTAAGTCCAGCTCCGTCTTATGCAGATCATTTTCAATGATCTGTTTCATTTGCTTCACCACTGCATCTGCCCTGGTTTCCTCTGAATTTTCCCGTACCACCCGGCAGCACTTTTCAATATAGGCAGCCAGCATATGGTTCATATCCATCAGGCTTCCGTAATTGATCCGATCCTGCATGAAGGATAGAGGCTCCGTATCCGCCCGGTCATATCCATCCTGCTCCATATCATTCTGAATGGCATAAACCAGTTCCCCCACAGATACGCCCACATAATCATTCTTCCTGTTGGACATGGAGGCATAGCACTTCATCAGGCCCGACAGCCCAGCAAGAGCCCCTGCCTCCTGTCCTGCACGCACAGAAAGCCGGATCTGGTTTTTCCACTCCCTGATCTGGCTGCTGCTGATTTCCTCTTTCCGGCTGCTTTCCTCTCCATAAATCAGGAATCGCTTTTCTGCGTCTAAGTTTCCCCGCCACACAGCCATAGCTTCCCGGTAGGAATCCACCAGCTTTGTCTGACTCGGGTAAGCACGGCCAAGGGCGCTGTTCATCTGAATATGGTAATATTTCTCCAGGCTCATGCTGACTTTTTCCAGGCTTTCCCCAATCTTTTTAAGAAAGTTTTCCTCGTTTTCCCCGTCACCGCACCAGATGGACGCCAGCTGGATCCCGTCAAAGCTGACCGCATACAGGCAGATCCCGGCAGAAAGATAACCGTTCCGTACCAGCATCAGAAACTCCTCCACATGCTCCTGCTTGCCAAAATCCCAAGCTCCGCCTTCCATGCGGATCACTCCTGCCGCGTAAAAACTGCCTTCCAGTATGAAGTCCGGTTCCTCTCCCCACTCCTTCCCTCTTATGAGAGCCTTCAGTGCCTTTTCCCTGGCAAGTCCGGCTCTGCTCACGGCCTGTTCCTTTAACAGGCTCATATTCTGCAAAAGCGCCTTCTGGCTGTCCAGCTCCTGTATCACCTTTGTTAAAACATCAATCATTTCCCTGGGCAAAAAGGGCTTTAGTAAATAATCCTTGACTCCAAGTGAAATGGCCTGCTTTGCATAGTCAAATTCATCGTAACCGCTTATAACCACATTTTTACTGCAAAGCCCGGCTTCCTGAATCCTGCGGATCAATTCCAGGCCATTCATAAAGGGCATGGCAATGTCCGTAATGATGATATCCGGCTTATTTAACAGAGCTTCTCTAAGCCCTTCTTCTCCGTCGCCTGCCACCGCAACCACATCCACTTCCAGGGCGGAATTTTGGATATTTCTGACCAGTAAGTCTCTTACATAGTCTTCGTCATCTACGATCAATATGCGGTACATCATTCCACCTCCTCTGTCATTGCCGGAATCCTAAGAACCGCTTTTGTCCAATGGCCGAAGCTGCTTTCATAATACAGCCCATATTCTTTTCCGTAAAACAGCCGGATCCGTTCATTGACATTGTAAATGCCATAGCCTGCTTCACAGTCCGTTCCGCCCTTTTTTAAGGTTTCATTGATGAATGCAAGCTTTTCTTTTGGAATCCCTGCCCCATTATCCCACACTGCAAGCTCCGTGATCTTTTCTTTGCCGGATCCATCTTCCCTGACGGAGATCTTTATGATACCTGCCCCCTGTTTCTCTTTGATTCCATGATAAATGGAATTTTCAGCCAGAGGCTGCAGAATCAGTTTGATCATCCGGAAATCCAGGCATTTGTCATCCCCGTGGATTTCATAGCTTAAACGGGAATGATAGCGGATGCTCTGGATGTCTAAATAGCTTGACACATGTTCCAGTTCTTCCCGAAGGGTGATCACCTCTGCTCCCTTGCTTAGGCCGATCCGGAAAAACTTACCAAGAGAATTAGAAAGGATGCTGATTTCTTCTGCTCCCTGATCGGCGGCCTGCCAGGTGATGGCATTTAAGGTATTATAGAGGAAATGAGGATTGATCTGAGCCTGCAGGGCCTTTAATTCCGCTTTCCGCTTCTGCTTCTGAACCTCGGCCACATAATCCCGCTCCCGTTTCAGCTCCTCAATGGTCTCCTCCTGTTTCCGGACCAGGCTCTGGATCTCTCCGATCATATAGTTAAAAGATTTTGCAAGGCTGCCTACTTCATCTTTATAGGGGTAGAAAAACCGAACTCCCAGGTCACCTTTTTCCACGCAGCTCATACGCTTTTCCAACCGCCTTAAAGAATTGGTCAGCTGGTGGGACAACAACAGGATGACCGCTACTCCGAGCAGGAAAACAACGCCCATGATCTCAAAAATCATGTTTCTGAGAATTATCAGACTTCCCAGCAGGCTCTGCCTTGATTTCAGCCCATAGATCTGCCAGCCGTTTTCCTTAAGACGTTCATAGGTGACCAGATAGGAATCTCCTTCATACTGAAAGTCGCTGGTAATGACATTGCTTCCCCCTTCCCTGGACTCCGAAAGCTTCCTTAGTTCTCCCGGATCCATATCAGGGGAACCTATCATTACATTTCCTGCCCCATCCAGAATAAGTATTTTGTCAAAAAATTCATATTTTCCTTCTAAAAGACGTTCCAGTTCGGTTTTCTTTAACTGGATCACCAGATATTCCTTTCCCACATAGCCCTGAACGCTGAACTGCCAGACACAGGGAATCACCTGGTCATTGTCCTGAAATATCTCATCTTTCCATATCGGGAACCAGCGGATGGCATCGCCTCCGCCTGCCTGATAGCTTTTGTAATAAACAGACTCTTTAAAATCAAATTCCCAGTTTCTCATGCGGACAAAATTATCAAAGCTCCCTTTATCCGTATAAATATAGGTGGAGTGGATCAGCCCCTCCCCGGTTTCAAAGTCTCTCATGAAATCCGGAATGGTCCCTAAGGCTTTTACCAGATTGA
>NZ_DAMAUN010000001.1:219765-227222 GCF_032078915.1 Lacrimispora sp.
ATTGATGTCATTTGGATTATTTAAATAATCGGAAAGGGTCACCATAAAGGTATAATTAGCAAGCATTCCCTTGGCCCTCTGATTGATGACACCCAGCCTCTGGCCTAAGGTATCCACAATCTGAGCCAGGACGTCCTCTGCCCCCACTTTGAAATTCTCTTCAATATCATTGGAAGCGTACTGGTAATAGGATAATCCACTGATGGCGGTAGTAAAGAAAAACATGATTCCGAACAGCCAGATGATTTTACTGCGGAATCTTAAATTGTTTATAAATTTCTTCATGCTTTCCCCCCGTTTTCCTGCTCTTCTGTTTTTTTCCAGTATATCACAGGACCCGCACTTTTTCCTATCCTTTTACCGCACCTGCCGTAAGGCCTGCAATGAATTGTTTGTTGGCAAACAAATAGACAATCAGGATTGGGATGATGGCGATGGACGCTCCCGCCAGCATGATGTGCCACTCGGCCGCGGCATTGACAGAATATTTTAGCTGGACAACCGCCACGGTAAGAGTCTGAAGCTTCGGCATGGAAATCGTCATGATCAGGCTGGTGATATAATCATTCCAGGCATTCCGGAAAGAAAATAGGGCCACTACCGCCAGGATCGGCTTACTTAAGGGCAGAACGACCCGGGAATAAACTCCATAAATGCTGCATCCGTCAATGATGGCTGCCTCATCAAGCTCTTTGGGAATCCCCTTTGTAAAACCCATGACCAGAAAAACATTGGTGGCCTGCCCTCCCGTAAGTGCCACAATAAGGGCAAATATGGACTTATTTAACTTTAATGCCCGCAGTAATTCGTAGATTGGATACAGGGTAACTGACCCTAAGGACACGAACATCATGGATAAGTAAAGGGCTAAGAGCACCTTTTTCCCGGCAAATTCTCTTCTGGCCAGAATAAAACCGGCCAGCGAGCAGGTAACCACAGCGAGAAGTGTAACGGAAACGCTGACCACGATGCTGTTGAACGTATATTTTGTAAAGTCTGCCTGGACAAAAGCCTGATAATAATTCTCAAAATGCCATTTCTCCGGAAAAAAGCCGCCGCCCTGGGTCAGCTCTGCATTGGTCTTCAAAGATCCCAGCACTGTATAAATGACCGGATAAAGTGTAAATAAAATCATAATGCCCAGAAATACCCATTTTCCGGCCAAAGAAAGCCAGGCGGCTTTTGATATATGTTTTCCATTCCAGTTTTTCATGCTGCCGCCTCCTTAATAAATTTCATCCAGTTTTTTGGATATTCGCAGATAACCTACTGTTACCAGACCAGCGATCACTGCGGATATGACGCTGACTGCAGCACCGTAGCCATATTGGGGAACCGTGGCTTCTGCCGCTGATATGGGGAAGAAGTAACGGTATCCGTACAGGGACATGACCATGGTAGCATTGGTGGGGCCGCCCTCGGTTAATACCATCACATTGGTAATGTCGTGAAACGCTGAGGTGATCGCCAGCATAAGTATAATCTTTAATATGGGTCCCAGCATTGGAATAATGATGTACCAGATGGTCTGGAGCTTGCCGGCCCCGTCGATCCTTGCGCTTTCGATGGCTTCCCCGGATACCTGCTGGATTCCTGCTATAAAATACACCATGTAATTTCCCACACCGCCCCAGACCGCTGTCAGGATCAGGGTTTTCATGGCATGTTCTTTCCCCAGCCAGTTTATGGGTTTTTGTATCAGACCTGCCGTCATTAAATACTTGTTGACCTCCCCATTATAGGCATTGAATAGCAGATAAAACACCAGACCCATGACCGCAGAGCTCATAATGGTAGGCAGAAATACAATGCTCTGGGCCGCACCATTCCCCCGTTTTTGCTGATTTAAGAGAAATGCCAGAAAAAAGGCCAGAGGAATGATAAAAACCACCTTCCCGAAACCGTATGTAAAAGTATGGATCACACTTTCCCAATAAACTTTATCCCGGAACACCCGGGCAAAATTTGCAAGGCCCACAAATCTCGGTACTCCTGTTCCATATCCCCCATACTGGAAAAATACATATTTCAAAGTCCACACCACCGGATATAAGGAACAGACGGTGAACAAAATCAAGTTGGGAAGCATAAATGAATATGCCTGCAGGTTTTTTTTCACAATCTTACTTCCCCGCAAGGCACTTTTGCCATTCCAGTCTTTCATCTGCATACTCCTTTCTTTTCAAAGAAAGAGGGGCCTCGCTGATTTTGCGCCCCTCTTTCAATATTACTGTAAAGTTGGATTCATCGGGTCATAGTTTTCAATCTTTACTTCATGACCGCTTCCATTTTTCACTGCTTCCTGATACGCTTTATTGTAACGGTCTGTTAAATCCTTTAAGGTAGAATCTATATCCGCGTTTCCATAATAAATAGATTCGCAGGTTTTAAACATATCCTCACCTTCCACCACCATACCAGATGCGAAGGCCGTGTGAGGAGGCTTAGGAAGGAGGGCATCAATATCATTAATGAGCAGCCATTTCTTATCCTGGAAATCTTTACCTGGCTTTGCCTTTTCAATAACGCTTGGAAGAATACTTACACCAAATCCGCCTTCGTAGTATCCGATCAAATAATCCTCATTTGAAAAGATATCCTTATAAACCTTAAATGCTTTATCCACGTTAGGACTTTTTGCATTTAGAACATAACTTCCTGTACCGGTAAAATACTGCTTACCTGTGGTTTTTCCGCCAACGGTTGGAATGGGAACGCAGTCCCATTTGGAAGAATCCATGGGGAACTGATTCTGGTATACTCCTGGCTCCGCATGGCTGTAAGACATATACATACCGATCTTGCCGGCTGCAAACTGGGTTCTTAAGGGATCGATATCCAGAGATTCACAGCCAGGAAAAGCACATTCGTCAGACAGCAGTTCCTTCCAAAGCTTTAAAGTATCTGCCCACGGTGTAAAGTCGTACTCTCCCTTTACGAAGTCGTATCCACGTACCATTCCGGTCTCTCTATCCAGGCCGACGCACATGGAACGCTGCAAGCCGGAGCTGGCACTTTTCATATTTTCTGCAAATCCATAAATTCCTTCTTTGGATAGTTCCGTATTGATTTTTTTTGCATACTCCACCACCTCTTCCAGCGTTTTTGGCGGTTCCGTAATCCCTACACGTTCAAAGATTTCTTTGTTATAAAAAAGACGGCAGGTGGTTCCGGTGGTTGGAATGAAATACAGCTTTCCATCCAGTTCATTGTAACCGGGATAAACCACAGATTTAAAATATTCTTTCATATCAGAATCCATGTACTCATAAAAATCTGCCCACTGCCCCTCGTTTACATATTTATCAAACATCTGGTCTTGTTGTACCAAAATATCAGGAAGCTCCCCGCTTTGTACTGCCATATCAATGGCCTGCACATAATTATCCGTATAAAGCTGATAATCCACCTGAATGTTATCCGTGTTACTTGCATTGTACTCGTCAACTTTTTTCTGAACATAAGTGGCGTCGTGCCGGTCTTTGGACCAGACCTTAATGACGGTTTTTTCCCCACTTGCTGGCTGAGCCTTTTCCGCTTCTGTCTGAGCAGCCGTCTGTCCGCCTGCTGCCGCTGTTGTGGCATCTGTCTTGGTCCCCGAACAACCGGCCAGCGTTCCAGCCGTCATCAGCCCTGCTATCAGTATGCCGCTTAATCTCCTTAATTTCATCCCTTAAACCTCCCTTGTTTGTTTATGGTTTCATTTTACGGAAAAAAGGTTGTTAAGTAAATGCAATATCCGACGGTCCCATGTTTAAAATCTGTTTATATTTATAATGTTACGCTGATCGCAAGCAGACAGAGTCATAGAACTCATTGACATGCCGGCATCGTGCTCTTATAATAGTATTATTACAATTGTAAGAACAGGAGACCGCATATGAATCAACTGCCGCAAATATCCGAAGCAGAATATGAGGTAATGAAGGTGCTATGGAATGATGCCCCCATCAGTACCAACGAAGTGACGGACAAGCTGGTGAAGACCACCAGCTGGAACCCAAAGACCATTCACACACTCTTAAAAAGACTGGTCCAAAAGGGTGCTGCCACCTATCAGAAGGAAGGCCGTGTTTTCGTCTATACCCCGCTCGTGGAAAAAAAGGAATATTTAACGAAAGAAAATGATCATTTTTTGAACCGCTTCTACAACGGAAAGATATCAAGCATGGTGACCAACTATTTAAACAGTGATTATGTATCAAGCGAAGACCTGGCAGAGCTGAAAAAGCTTCTTCTGGGCGGACATGAGGAGGAACGCTGATTATGCCCGATTCTTTTATGACACGCCTTTGTCTTAACAGCGTGGTCCTGGCTATTTTGCTTGCCGCAATCCTTCTGGTCAGGAAATTATTAAACCAACAGCTGACTGCAAGAATCCGGTACAATCTGTGGTTCCTGTTTTTGTTTGTGCTGGCTGCCCCGTTTCTGCCCTGCTCTTTTCTGTTTCCTGGATATGCGTTTAAGCTGCTGCGGTTTTGGGGCAGCTCCTTTTCGCCTGGGCATGCAGGTACCTTAGGAGCTGCATATAAAACCGCGGCAGCCACCGAATATCTCCTCCAGGATTTTTCTGTTTCCGTAAGCCGTGCAGCGCATTCGGGCCTTCCAACTGCTTTAACTGGAATCTGGATCGCCGGCATGGTACTTATGACCGGTTTTCACATCCATTCCAGCCGGAAAATCAGGCTGTTGAAACAGTCCTCTCTTCCCCTTCAGAATAAGGAGATACGGGAGCTATTTACAACATGCATGGAGGAATCTGGTGTAAAAAAAGAAATACCGATCTATAGCAGCGCTTATATCTCCTCTCCCATTGCGGCCGGATTATGGAACCCCTGCATCATTGTTCCTATTAATATGCTTTCAGAGCTTTCCAAAAAAGAGATCCGGTATATCCTACTCCATGAGCTTTTACACTGCAAACACAAGGATCTTCTGGTAAACAGGCTTATGGCTCTGGCACAGATCATTTACTGGTTCCATCCCTTTGTCTGGTTTGCTTTTAAGGAAATGCGAAGCGACCGGGAGATTGCCTGCGATTCATCAGTCCTGTCCCTGCTGGATTCGGACAGCTATCTGGATTACGGAAGCACGCTCATAAATTTTGCGGAAAAGATATCCCTATTTTCCTATTCCGCTGCCAGAATCAGCGGCTCGAAGAAAGAGATTAAAAAGCGCATTCTGAACATTGCCGGTTACCGAAAAGAATCCAGGTGGCGTGAGGTGAAAAGCAGGATCCTCTTTACTGTGATTGCAGCACTGGTGCTGGGCTGTATTCCGATATTGTCTGCAGATGCCTACACCGGTACAGAATACGATTTTACGGCTGAAAATGTAACTGCGCTGGATTTAACCTCTTATTTCAACGGATACGATGGCTGCTTTGTTCTGTATTGTTTAGATTCGGGGCAGTACTGCATCTATAACCGGGAAGCCGGAACAAGAAGGGTTTCCCCGGATTCCACTTATAAGATTTACAGCGCATTGGCCGCCCTGGAACTTGGAACCATAACTCCGAAAGCCTCCCTGCTTTCCTGGGATGGGACCAGTTACCCTTTTGAAGCCTGGAACCAGGACCAGACTCTTGACACTGCCATGAAGCGTTCGGTTAACTGGTATTTCACTTCCCTGGATGAAAAGACCGGGCTTCCCAGGTTAAAACAATACTTAGATACCATCGGCTATGGCAACAGGGACTTATCCGGCGGACTGGGGCGTTACTGGATTCAATCTTCCTTAAAAATTTCTCCGGTGGAGCAGGTGAAGCTTTTGACCCGTTTCTACCAGGATGAACTTCCATTCAGTCAGGAGAATATAAAGGCGGTAAAAGAGTCCTTACTCCTTTCTTCTTCCAATGGTGCTACCCTGTACGGAAAAACCGGAACCGGAACCGTGGAGGGGGAAAATGTAAACGGCTGGTTCATCGGCTTTGTGGAGAACGGAGAAGAAACCTATGTGTTTGCAACCAACATACAGGGCGGGAATCAGGCGAATGGCAGCACGGCCGGAAAAATAACATTGGATATTTTAAATGATAAAGAAATTTATACCCAATCACCATAACAAGGCTGCCGTACCGGGGATTGGTATGCTCCTTTCCAGGCAGACAAGCTCAAGGCAAAACAACAGCCACCTTAGGAGTGACCAAAGGCGGCTGTTGTTAAATTGCTTGCTGCACTAATTATGTATTATAAATATTCAACAAAAGAAAAAATTGATTCATTCATGAGATCTTAAAACGTTTTTTGGAGAAAAAGAATGAGGCTATAATTCCTATGGCCCGCCTATCCGGGTTTGGAGAGTTTGGTATATTGATTAACGGGTAGTTGAAAATAGTTGATGTTTTTAATTTTCCTAAATGTGTAAACACGTAAAAAGCATAGGTTGATGGACTAACTCATAGTCCAGAACCTACGCTTTTTCATTTCTTTCTCTGATGAATCAATGTAAAATTCTTAAAGTGAATGTATCTTATCCAAAAATCTGTATTGAAATTATTTGACAGAATGCACCCGCAAAACTGATTTATATTTATATCCCATAATTGGCAATATACTTTGCGATTTTATTTTAACCTTTCTCATTAAGATTGAAAGTTATTTAATTACTTAATTGAACAATCGTTAAAGAACGATTCATATAACCTAAAGCAGGGAAATCCGTAATAATACTTACTCCAACTTCATCTCCAGCTGCCAGGGCGGCTTGAACGACAAATGTTGAACTACTTCTATTAGCTATCTTAAAGATAGTAGTAATATCTCCAAAAATCGGTAAACCGTTGACAGTAATAATAGCAGTTAGATATGGTTGATCTGGATCTGGATCAGCAGTAGCTTCAGCGTTAATAGATATTGTTATCTGATAAATTCCGCTTTCCCCGACCACTAATTCATTGCCCGATAGGCTAACTGTGATAGTATCTGATAAAGGTCCAGCCACACTAAATGGCACGGGTATGAATGTTCCACCGGGTGTTTCTATACTGTCTCCTCTTAAAGATCCATAAGCCAAAACCACTTCTCCAGTTGGGCCAGTTGGGCCAGTTGGACCAATAGGTCCGGTGGGGCCGAGATCACCAGCAGGTCCTGTAGGTCCTTCAGCTCCAGTTGCTCCAGCTGGTCCGGTTGGTCCGGTTGGTCCTTGAACGCCAGTAGCTCCAGCAGGTCCGGTAGGCCCAGTAAGTCCTTCAGCTCCAGCAGGTCCTTGAACGCCAGTAGGTCCTTCAGGTCCGGTAGGCCCGATAGGCCCTTGAGCACCGGTTGCTCCAGCAGGCCCGGTAGGTCCTTGAGCTCCAGTTGCTCCAGCAGGTCCGGTTGGTCCTTGAACGCCAGTAACTCCAGCAGGCCCGGTAGGCCCAGTAGGTCCTTCAGATCCAGTAGGTCCGGTAGGCCCTTGAGCGCCGGTTGCTCCAGCAGGCCCGGTAGGTCCTTGAGCTCCAGTTGCTCCAGCAGGTC
>NZ_DAMAUN010000001.1:227322-231533 GCF_032078915.1 Lacrimispora sp.
CGGTTGGTCCGATAGGCCCTTGAGCACCGGTTGCTCCAGCAGGTCCAGTAGGACCGGTAGGTCCTTGAATTCCAGTAGCTCCAGAAGGTCCAGTAGGCCCGGTAGGTCCTTGAGCTCCAGCAGGTCCGGTTGGACCGGTAGGTCCTTGAATTCCAGTAGCTCCAGAAGGTCCGGTAGGCCCGGTTGGTCCTTGAGCTCCAGCAGGTCCGGTAGGCCCAGTGGGTCCGGTAGATCCTACACAACGACAGCATTTACAAGGGCAAGATTTACAAGTTATATTTTCTTGATTGGAACATTTATTACATGAACACTTTTTTGCGTCTCCGCAATGGCATATATTCACTTCTTGAAATTTTCCAAGATGCATAAACTTCCTCCTAAAAATTTATTTAATAGCGCAATTAAGCGCCTAATGTATTATATTCAAGAAAGGCTAAACTGATATTTTCTGCCGTGGTGAATACCCATTCTTATAAAATAAAGTCTTTAACCAAACCTTTCTATTTAGTCTTACAATAGATTATTAAATATAATGTTACTTGTATTTGCCTTTGTCATTATATTGCTGTTTAGCTCAGATATCATCTATTAATAATAACATTATCATTGATAAAATCTAATCTTACCGGCTTATCTGATGCTTCCCATATATTTAATCCTAATGATGTTTTATTTATACTCGACATATTATTTCTCCTCTTTAATTTGAATTTTTAACTTTGATTTCTTTAGCTGTAAAACTATTTTATTTATTTTCCTTTAAACATTTCTGGCATAAGATTATTTTAAACATTTATCTAAATACAAAGAAGGAATTCAACAATATCTATTGATGACCAATCTTTTATTAATATTCAATTAATACCGCGTTAAAGGTTCATTATGGCATAAAATGTTTACCGCTTATCAGTTTATTCGGATCATTAAACTGTTACACACATTGCTACGAAATAATCTCTGATCCTACATTATCCTTCTTACGCTTCTAACATATATTCTGCATTTAATAAATATATGGTCTCTCCCTATAAATATATGGCCTCTCCCCAGCCAGGCAAAAAAATCGCAAAAACATACACTAAAAATCTCTAATTTTTGCTCTCAGGGATTTTTAGTGTATGTTTATGCATAGTTTCTTGATATCATATTGATAATAAAAACGAATTTCAACGAAAGAAAGGAAGGCGAATACCAAATTCAAACCGTTACGGCAGCCCTCTATTTACTGCCCCCCTGGAATATAAGAATTTAAAATAGCTTTGTCCTTTCTCACCACATATCCGCTTCCTCCCCGATCCTTCACATCCTCAGTCATACTGACAAGAAGAATGGGAGTCTCCAGATTTGGATCTGTTGTAAAGACAGCAAACCAGCCAAGCTCCGTACCGGTTCTGTCGTCTTTTGATGCCTTGATCTCAGCCGTTCCCGTCTTTCCCGCAAGCTCAATATCATTTCGGTAAGCTGCGTGCCCGGTACCGTGTTCGGAACTGATTACTTTACTGAGAGCAGTCCGTATCCTGTCCGCAATCTCCGGGGTACATGCCTCCGGCAGCCAGACTTCCGGCTTTGGTTCCGCTTTATACTGCAAATACGGTTTTATGACGTTTCCATGATTGGCAAACATGGTATAAAGCGATGCCAAGTGTATGGGATTAACTAACATCTGGCCCTGTCCGTATCCACTGTCAGCCAGCTGAACCTCAGTTTCGATCCGTTCCGTATTGGAATATTGAGACTTTGTTACAGAAATATCAAAAGGAATCTCCTGATTAAACCCCAGTTTATCCAGACCGGACATGAAATCATCGTATCCGATTTTTAAAGCAGCCTTTGCAAAATAAATGTTATCCGAATAAATAAATGCATTCTCCAGTATCGCTGGGCTGTAATCATGAAGGGTAGTGACATAGTAATTCCCCCAGCTTTCATCCTTTCTCCAGCTTAACCCTTCCCTTCCAAAGTCTTCATTGGGGTCAATCGCTCCGGTAGTAAGCCCAATGGCACCGGTTATGGACTTAAAGGAAGATCCCGGAGCAAATCTCTGGCGGAACCGGTTGAACATGGGCTTTCTTTCGTCATCATTTAATGAAGCCCATTTTTCTTCAGACATTCCAAGGATAAAATCATTGTCATCGTAGGAGGGCGTGCTGACAAGAGCCAGCACTTCACCGGTAAAAGGATTCATGGCGACCGTACAGCTCTTATCCTCTTTGAATGCCTGATAAATCTCATCCTGAAGGGTGCTGTCAATGGTCAGGGTGATATCCCTTCCATCTACCCTCGGTTTTGCAGCCAGGGTCTTCTTAACGGTCCCGCCGGAATCAGTAATGGTAATAGTCCGTCCATTGGTTCCTTTCAGTTCCTTCTCAAACAAGGCCTCCATCCCACTCCTTCCAATCACGCTGTCCGAAAGATAATCCTCATCCGGATGCTTTTCCAGATCCTCTGCCGTCACATTTTGGACATATCCCACCAGATGGGCTCCACTCTCTCCCAATGGGTAATAGCGTACTTCCGTGTCTGTGATTAAGACTCCGGGAACAGCCAGAAGTTCATCCTGGAATTCCTTATTTTTAACATTGTCCTCCCGGGGTTCCATGGAATTTAAATTGAGCTCATCTACCTTTTTAATGGTTTTTAAAGGCACAAAAGAATCTTCTTTCACCCACTTGGCTGACAGTTTCTTCCCGATTGCATCCGCAGACATTCCAAGGAGGTTCCCAAGGGTCTCCAGATCTCCGGCAGAATCCTCACTCATTTTTCCGGGAACCAGGCCTACGGAGGAAGCGGTGCCCTTTCCCGCCAGAAGCAGTCCGTTCCTGTCAAAAACGCTTCCTCTCTTTGCCTTATCCGTTGATACTCTCACCTTATCAGAACGCCCCAGCTCCGGAAAGATCACGCTGTCGTCCCATACCATCTGATAGCCTTTTTTCTTTTCCTTACGGAACTTTACCTGATTGCTGAAGTTTATTTCTCCTGCTACACTGTCAAGGCTCATATTGTAGCTGACCGCAGCTTCCCCGTCTTTTTCTGCTACCTGCCCGATCTGGGCGGTTATTCCGGAACTTTCAATTCCTTCGTAGATATTTTTATGCCTGGTGATAAAATCCTCTTCACTGATATTTAGATGACTCTGATCATCTAACATCCCATACATATCCTTATAGTCTGCCTTAGAAAGGCATTCCACATATTCCAGGAACAACTCATCAGGCTTTTTCTTTGACGCTTCGATTTTCTCCTGAATCCAAAAGAACAGAACCGCCCCTGCCAAACCAGTCAGCAAAATAACAAGTGTGCAAACAGTACTGAATAAAAATCTCCTTTTTCTATGCCTCATCGCATACCTCCTGTTAATCCGTCCGCAGATTATTGGAAACGCCGGAAGCAGTCCCGGTAAGAATATCAGCGGGGTCTTCCAGATGAAAGTAATAATTGAATATCTCTTTTCCTACCCCGACCACATTGCCGGAACTGTAGCCATTGGCAACCCGTACAGTAACGGCTATCTGCGGATCCTCAAACGGGGCATATCCTATGAAAAGTCCGTGGTTTGGCCGGCTTTTGGATTCCTCTGCCGTCCCGGTCTTTCCGGCTGCATTCACTTTTAAATCTTTTAAGGTTGCATTGGTTTTTACCAGCTCATTCATACCCTTAGCCACATCATTCCATATGTAGTCCGGAATTGAAACATTGGATTGAAGTGCAGGCGTAAAGGACTGGATCGTATTATCATCTGAATCTGTCACTTTATAAATCAGGGAAAGATCATAGCTGTTCCCATGGTTAGCCAATATCGAGGTATACCGCGCAATCTGTGTCGTCGTATAGTTATGGGTTCCCTGTCCGATGGATGAAGGTATGGCGAACCGATCCGTTACATGAGGTTCCGCCTCCCCGATTTCAATGCCTGTCTTTTTATCCAGGTCAAGCAAACCGGCATACTCCCGAAGCTTATTTAATCCTTTCTCTTCTGAAAACAACCCGTCCTCTCCTGTTCCCAGCCGGTATGTGATTTCGGACAGATAAACATTACAGGAATTTTTAAGGGCATCGGAACTGGAGAGAATCGGTCCGTGTCCTGACCGTTTCCAGCAGCGCAGAGGCGGCTGTACCTTATCAAATACGCCGGTGCATACGATACTGGTATCTGTACTGATGGCCCCTTCATTCAGTCCTGCAATTACCGTTACCGGTTTAAAGGTGGATCC
>NZ_DAMAUN010000002.1:0-209657 GCF_032078915.1 Lacrimispora sp.
GGTGGACTAGGGACTTTCACCCATTAGAACGTGCGCCCGCTGGGCACACTACAAATAAAAGCACGGGATACCGTGCTTTTATGACTTTATAAGATGTATTCCTATTCGATATATATAAATGCGATTCTTTAACTGCCATCGTCAGGGCCAATGAAAGGCTTTCCGGATATGATTGTGAGAGCAGTTGAGACCGTGAAATAATGTTGTTATTTCCTTAAATACTTGATACAACATAAGAAAACCAAAACATAAACAACATACTTAAAAATTTCAAATAACTGCAAAAACAATGCGAGATAAGTAAACATGTGGCGCCTCCTAATTATTATTCTGATTAAATTATATACCAGACGATCTGAAAAATATAGTAGGTTAACCATTAAAACTATTTACAAAAATAAAATAGATAATTGCTATAAATTGGAAAACTAATATTGATAGTAGGCAGGACGTGTGATATTCTACTCATAAAGAATGATTTTAATAGCGAGGGGAGAAATTTAATTGGATATCTTTAACGTGGATAATTTACCTGAACAGTATATTTGGGATGATGAGATAGGTTTGGTAACAAAGTTGTTGGGGGATGCTGCCGGAAGTCAGAAAATCTATGTGAATATTGATTATGTTCCACCTAAAGCATACAGTACAAGATATCACAGTCATTCACAGCAGGAAGAGTTTTTTATGATCCTTTCCGGAACGGGAACTTTACGCTTAAACGAGGAGGAGAAAACCGTTAGACAAGGAGACTTTATAGCTAAACCAGCAGGGAAAAACATCGCCCATACATTCTATAATTCCAGTGACGAAGTTTTGACAATTTTGGATATTGGAACTAACCAAAATGAAGATACTTGCTATTATCCTGATGATGATATGTATATGCAAAAATCTTATGAATTGAGACGAGTTTTTAAAGGAGCTGATTTAAATACTTCATGGCTCCCAGAGCCGAATCCAAAAGAGTAAGGTTTTGAATTTAATATTAAGACTATCAACATTAAGTTGGTAGTTTTTTTATAACCAGGCCCACCAATTAAGATAGTGCAGAAATCGGGAGAAAAAGATGATATTTTAGCAAGATCCAAAAAGAAGTACCGGAAAACCACTTTCCGGTACTTCTGTATTTCTTATATTATTAAAGTTTTAAATATCATGTTTATTAATTATTGTTCTTTGATCAGCCGGATGTGATAGGTCTGTAATTTACAGGCTCTTCTATTACATGGTCATAACGGTATGCGGAAAAAACCAGTCCAAGAAGTAACATATTGAGGAGTATGCTTAACTGTCCCTCTGAAATCAGGGGTAGATTGGGAAAGATCGCATATTGATAACCAAAGTTTCCCAACAGGTAAAATACTCCCTGCCAAAGCAAGCATTGCCCGCAGCAAAAAGCAAGAGATGAAGCCAGATTCCCATGGATCCGTCTAATGTATGAGAAAAGGATCCAATAAAACAGGCCAATGGTTCCTATTATTGCCAGTCCCGGAAGCCAGCCAAACAGGAAGATGCATACGGCAATCAAGTAATTATTATGATAATGCTGAGGAAGAATATCCCAGAGGGTCACATCATCTGCCATGTAATGGATAGATCGCGGGCTGCCTCCTTGCTTTTCAATTGCCTCCACTTTATCCTGAAATTCCTGCAGCTGTTTGTCGGTATGAATCCCTGTGGCGTCTATGCCAATATGACGAGGATCACGGGAAGCGAAATACCATGCACCGGTACCATAATCCATCATTTCCTCCGGGGAGAGTAATAGACCGCGGGTAAGAGGAGTTCTTGAAAGCAGCTCCTGAATCAATACCCCATTGTATGTATCATCCCAGGTGGTGTGAATCGCGGATTGTGGAGAAAGGAAAGCTTCAGTTTTTTCACGGCCGGAAGGTGTTAAAAAAAGCGGACTTCCGAGAAGAACAAAAAATGCCAGTATACCTGAATAAAGATATTTTTTCTTACCGGAAAGAATCCCGCGGTGAATCATAAAACACACAGTTCCAAGTGTACTCAGAAGAAAAATGGCTGCTGCAGTATCACTGATTTGATACAGGCCGGATGTATACATGAGAAGCAGCCATGTTCCGGCACAACAGGGAGCGGCTGTCAGGAATTTCTTTCTGTTATGGCGGGAACAATACAGCAGCACTGTAATCACTGGAACTAACAGTAATGTGGCAAAATAGGCAGTACTGGCAATCCAAAACCGTCTCCTGCTAAAGTGTGACAGAAAAAATATCACTATTTGAGCCAGATACAGCAGGCATATAAATGATGCCAGTATCTTTCTGTGCCGGATTACGAAGGGATACCCCTTTAATACTGTAAATACAAGCAGTATTCCTCCTGGAATGTAGGAAAGAAATCCATTTGACATCCGCTCTGGTGTCCATCGCAAAAAGCAGGAGAGAACAAAGCCTGCCAGAAGCAGCAAAGCGGTGATGAAGGTAAGTCTAGGAGATTTTTGAATCTTGTGGGCCTCATTTAGCTCGGCACCGATGGCAATCGCATCTCCCATGCCGCGAAGAGCCTTATGCTCTGCATCAGCATGAGAAAGTCCTTGGGATTCATACTCCTCAATCCGGTCCTTAATATGTGATTCCAGCTCCTGATGAATGGAGGGACGTAACGGTTTATAAGAAATCTGGTCAGTCACCTCTTCCAGAAAATGGGAGACTGCGGAATCAGAGATTTTTTTATTCAAATAGAACACCTCCCATCACCTGGTTGACGGCAGTCTGGTAGACCTTCCACTCTTTTGATTTTTCTTCCAGCATCTTCTGACCATGAGAGGTAATTGCATAATATTTGCGGCTGCGGCCGTTGTCTGCAGTCTGATGATAACTGGTGACTGCTCCCTGCTGTTCCAGGGTGTGCAGAATTGGGTAGAGTGTGCCTTCCTGAAGTTTAAATACATTCTGGCTTTGCTGTTCCAGTATGCGTATTATCTGGTATCCGTACATGCTTTGCTCTTTCAGAAGCTTCAGCACCAGCATAGAAGTGCCGAGAGCCATATAGCGTTTGTCCATAAGATTTCCCCTTTCTCAGTATTTATCATTCTCCTGATACTATACCTAGATAATCTAAGTACAGTAATCATTATACCTAGACAATCTAAGTATGTCAAGCCATCAAAACCAAATAAAACCGGAATAGGAGTCAAAGCGATCAGAAGGCAGTTCATCAAACATGTCCAGAACATGCATTAGAATACAAAAAAGGGGAGAGACCAGTAAATGATCTTTCCCCATAATGCCGTATCTGACTTTAAAACGTTTTTCATGAATGATTAAATTTTCTTGCTGTCTGCAAAAGCCTTGGAAGGCAATGGTCAAAAAACATCTGATAGGATTTGCAGAAGTAATTGCAGCAGGTTTCTTCCATGGACATGATACGGTGCCGGTAGCAGCCTCCCCTGCACAGAGAAAAGTAAGAACAGGCCTGGCACTGGCTGTCAGGCGCTTTCTGGGAAGAGAGAAAACCGATCTCCATTCTTTTTTTGTGTATTTCATCAAAACCGGTATTGTTTAAATTCCCCAGCTTAAATTCATCCAGAACAAAGAAGTCACAGGGATATACTTCACCGTCGGCTTCGATGACGTTTTGAATGCTGCAAAAACCGTTCATGTCACAAGATTCTGCATTGCCGGTCAATAGAAGAGAGAGGTAATTATAAAACTGGCGGATGTAGATTTCCTTTCCGGCGTTTAAATCCTCATACCATAAATCAAACAGGTCACAGAGGAATTGTCCGTATAATTCCGGAGTAAGAGAATATTCCATGGTACCAGGGGCTGCCTCCAGAGGATCCAGACAGGGAATGAATTGAAGATAAGAAAAGCCCATTTTCTTATAGTATTGATATATTTTTCCGATGGAGGACGCGGTTCTTTTATTTACCACTGTGAGGATATTATACTCCACTCCATACCTGTTGAAGCTATCCACTGTTTTCATGATGTTTAAAAATGTGGCACTGCCGTTTCCGCTTTTCCGGTAAGCATCATGGGTATGTATGGTACCGTCTACGGAAATTCCTACCAGAAAATGTTCTCTTGCGAAAAATTCCGCCCATTCCGGTCCCAGGTCAAAGCCGTTGGTCTGAAGGGCGAAATGTATATCCAAATTTTTCTTATTATATTCCTTTGAAAGCCTTACGGCCTGTTCAAAAAAGGGGAGGCCGGCCAGAGTAGGTTCTCCTCCCTGAAAAGCAATGGTGCAGGCAGTATCTGCGTAGTCCAGGGCTTTTTTTAAGACATTCTTTAAAGTTTCCTCCGACATGAAGCCATAAGAGCCTTGTGTTCGCTTTTCCGTGATATCATGATAAAAGCAATACTGACATTGCATGTTGCACATGCCAGAGGCCGGTTTGATCAAAAGATTAACTGGTGGCATAGTTAACTCCCTTCATCTGTAAATGGATAGGTGACCCGGTTTTCGTGTTCTCTCGGCGATATGCCCGTAACCTTTTTAAATACTTTACTGAAATAATAGGGATTATCAAAGCCCAGTTTATCAGAGATTTCATACATCAGGTACTGGTGGGTATCTATAAGCTCCATGGCATGCTGAATCTTAACCTGGGCAATATAATCTGACAGGGTAGTTCCTGTGAGTTTTTTAAAAGTATTGCTTAAATGTCCGGAGCTAATGTTTAAAGCTTCGGCTACATCGGCCAGGGTCAGCTTTTCCATGTAGTGTTCCTTGATGTAGCTTCTGGCCAGATCCACCAGCTTGTCGGAACGAGTGGATTTCCGGTCCTCCAAAAGGCGGCACAGCTTCTGACAGAAACTCCTCAGCCATTCCAGGATGTCCTCCAGGCTGTTAAAATGATTCAGCTGCTCCGCAATGTTAATGGTATAAGGAAAGATCTCCTGATAGCTGTCATCCCCAGTTTCAAAAAATGAATAGAGATAGGTGTAGATATTGATGCAGGCGCTGGTGGCCTGTTCCTTACGGGGCCTGTTTTCCCGGAACAGGGTGATGATTTCTTCAAAAATGGAAGCAAGCTTTTCACTGTCGTTCTGGCTTATATAAGCAGCCAGATCTTTTTTAAATACATTGATATTGAATTTTTTTGCCTGACTGAAATGAGAGTTCTGTCCGTCGTAAAAAACTACTTGGGATGAAGAGTCAAAGTAGTAATACTCCAGTGCTGTCGAGGCTTCTGAGAATGCCTGGGGGAGTTCTGAAATCTTTTCTTTTGTCCTGCTGACACCGTAAACGGCAGAAAGCTCAAAGTAAGTTTTTAAAGCAACGCTGAACTTCTGACAGAATTCCCTTATAAGGTTTTGGGAAAAGGCTTCTTCTTTAAAGGAGGCTGTAAGGAGAAAAGTATCCTGCCGGTATTCCAGAATCGTGTAATGAAAGAAAAACCTTGCTGCGATTCCTCCCAGTATATCCATAAGCTGCCTGCTGACAGAATGCAGATCATAGCTTCCCCCGCCCGCTTCAAAATCTATGTGGATAGGGCTTAAGGAAAACAGGATAACAAAAGGAGCCGGATACTGCTTCTCCAGTTCTTCGGGAATATCAGATACTGCCTCATGGGAAAGGAAAAGACGGCGGAACTCTGTCTTTGCCAGATCCTCCTGGTTATTCATAAACTGGCTGTCCAAGAGGCGGTTCTGCTTATTGACCAGTAAGTCGCAGGCCTCCTTGGCCCGTTCCAAAGCGTTCACAAGCGCTTCTTCATTCAGATCGATTTTCACCAGATAGTCAGATGCGCCCAGGGAAAGGGCCTTTTTCACCAGATGGAATTCCTCTAAGTTTGTTAATACAATAAAAGCAAAGTCACAGCCGTTTTCTTTGCATTTTTCCACCAGATCAAGCCCGCTTAACACGGGCATCCGGATATCCGTTATGACGATATCCGGATGAAGATCCATGATCATTTCATAGGCGGAAGGGCCGTTGGTTGCCTTTCCTATAATCGTGCAGTCATAGTTTTCCCATATGATCAGGGAAGCGATGCCAGCCAGGATGAGTGGCTCGTCGTCTATAATAATAATTCGATACATGCTGTCTTTATACCCCTTTGTCGGCCCTTCTTAAAATTCCAAAGGAAGGGCAATGGTAATTAATGTGTATTGGTCTAATTCGCTTTCCAGCTTTAATCCGTATTCTTCTCCGTAAACCAGCTTTAATCTCCGGTCCACGTTTGGAAGCCCGATTCCGCTCATATTGCTTCTCGTGATGCGGGAAGTATCTGTTAACAGCGTTTCAATGCCTTCCGGGGAAATGCCGATGCCGTTGTCCCTTATGGTAATATAAAGAACACTGTTTTCAGCAAAAACGTGTATCTGAATCAGCCCGTTTCTTCCGCTTGGCTCGATTCCATTAAAGATGGCGTTTTCCACAATAGGCTGAAGGGTCAGCTTCACGATTTTGGCATCGTATAATACTTCCTGATCAACCTCTGTGGTTACGTCAAAAAGTTCAATATATCTGATTTTCTCTATAATAACATAATTCTGCAAAAAATCCAATTCCTGACGAAGGGTTACCTTTTCGTTAAATCCCTTTGCCATGTTTTTTAGCAGGGAGGACAGGGCAGTAACCACCTGAACGATCCCGCTGTTTTTCTGCATGGTTGCGATCCATTTGATGGAATCCAGTGTATTGTAGAGGAAATGAGGATTGATCTGGGCCTGAAGCATTTTAATTTCCAAATCCTTTTTTTCTTTTTCGCTTTGAACTCTGGTTTCCAAAAGATCGGAGATCCGGTCAGACATTTGGTTGATTTGCTTTCCTATGCTTCCGATTTCATCATCTGTTTCAATGGAGCGGTCCGGATTAAAATTTCCCATGGAAATGAATTCCAGTCGTTTTTTCAAACGGCTGATGGGTGCGCTTAACTGGCGGGATATAAACCAGGACAAGGTAAGGCCGATGGCACAGCAGAAAAAGAATATGAGAGCAATGGTACCTCCAATCATGCCATGGTCAAGGTTAAGGTCTGAAATTGGCAGGATCTGAAAGAAGATCAGACCGCTGATTAATTGTCTCTGATAAGAGATGATACAATCCTTTCCATTCAGCAAAGTGCGGAAATTGCCCTGGGGTTCTTTTAAGTTTCTAAGAGTGACCAGCAGATCAGAGACATCATAATCCTTTCCATTCACAGAAGAAATGATACTTCCATCTAAAGTAGAAGCAAAGAGGATCTGTCCATCCCCCATGCTTTCCAGAGTATCGGAAAACAGACGGGGAGAAATCGCCAGAAATATCCAGGCATCTTCCGGATTGCTGCTTGAGGAATATTTTAATGGTCTAAGAAGAGGGAGCAGCTTAGGGGTGTAATTCATTGGAGAAAAAGGGTTGTCCTCCAGGGAGAGGAGATACTGGGTATTCTCTCTGGAAAGCATATCGTGGAACCAGGGCGCATTTTGGATGTCTCTGAAATCGAAAGAGGAGCCGTAGGCGTTCCCTGCTTGCAGGATTTCTCCGTTGCTATAAAGAGTGATCTTATAGATATATTTGCTGTAACCTGAAATTGCGCAGAAGTCCCTAAGTACATTGGAGGCGTACAGCTTAATATAAGCAGCATCTCCGTATTCCGACTGTTTCAGGGAAGGTGTGTAAAATAAAGACTTTCTTTCTGAACAGGTCACAATGATGTTGACCATTTCCTCATAAGCAACTTCCATCCGGTCGGACAGAATCTGTATGCGGTTAACTGAGTTTTCCGTTTCGTTTTGAATGGCATCCTTATAATAGGAATGATAGTTATAAAAACTTACGGCACAGGCGATACTTATAACTACCAGAAGATTATATAGAAGAAGCTTATACTGGAATGTGCGGGGCATGACAGAGATCCTTTCTGAACCCCGTGAGCAGTCGTCAAAGTTAAACAAGCTTGACCTTAACTCGCTGTCTTCACGAGAATAAATTTAATAGTATCATATCCTTTATTACTCAGAA
Organism: Lacrimispora sp.; assembly: GCF_032078915.1. GTDB lineage: Bacteria > Bacillota > Clostridia > Lachnospirales > Lachnospiraceae > Lacrimispora. Next base: position 7,933 of record NZ_DAMAUN010000002.1, read on the forward strand.
ATTCAACGAATATAAAAATTAATCTTAAAAAAGTATAAAAATCTAAATAAAGTATATGTTTGGGATCGTGAAAAACGGTTATGAGTAAAAAAAATAATAGAATTATGCAAATCGTTTATTCCGATATTGTCTTAAATCTGTTATCCTTATACCACAAAGAACACATACGCGCGTAGTTCTAAAAAAAGGGAGGTTTCAAGCTAATGAGATTAAAACGAGTTTTAGCTATGGTGTTAGCAGCCGGAATGGTATGCGCATCTTTAACTGCTTGTGGTGGCAGCAAAACAACTGAGAGCAGTGCTGCAAGTTCAACTGATAAGACAGAAACAACAAAATCAGATGAAAAAGCACAAAGCACAGGAGAAAAGAAAGTACTTTCCGTTACTACATGGGACTATGATACATCACCGACATTCCAGACGGTAGTTGATGCTTACATGGCAAAAAATCCAGATGTTGAAATTAATGTAATTGATACATCAGCCGATGAATACAACAATTCCCTGGGAATCAGCTTATCTGCAGCTCAGCCGGATCCAGATGTAATCTGGGTAAAGGACATGGGTTCCATGCTCCAGATGGCAGATAAAAATCAGCTTCTTCCTTTGGATGATTTCATGAAGAAAGATAATTTGGATTTATCCATTTACAATGGTGCAGCAGAGCAGCTTCAGTATAACGGAGCTACCTACGGACTTCCATATCGTTCCGACTGGTATATCTTATACTACAATAAGGACCTTTTTGATGCGGCAGGCGTTCCTTATCCATCAAATGATATGACTTGGGATGAGTATTATGATATTGCAGCTAAGATGACATCTGGTGAAGGCAGTTCAAAGGTTTATGGCGGACATAACCACACCTGGCAGGCACTTGTATCAAACTGGGCTGTTCAGGATGGCAAACACACAGTTGTTGAAAAGGATTATTCCTTCTTAAAGCCATGGTATGAGCAGGCTCTTGCTTTACAGGATAATGGTTATATTCAGGATTTCTCTACTTTAAAAACAGCTAATATCCATTATTCATCTGTATTCAAAAATCAGCAGTGTGCTATGATGCCAATGGGTTCCTGGTTTATTGCAACTATGATCCAGTCTCAGGCATCAGATGAAACTTCCTTTAACTGGGGCATTGCAAGGATTCCTCATCCTGCTGATACTGAAGCCGGTTACACAGTAGGAGCTCTCACTCCTGTCGGAATCAGTGCTTACACTGATGAACCTGACTTATCCTGGGATTTTGTGAAGTTTGCAACCAGCGAAGAAGCAGCTAACATTTTAGCTGAACAGGGCGTATTTACCGGTATCCAGACAGAAGAGTCATTAAAGACAATTGCTTCTGCACAGTTCTTCCCAGAGGGAGAGTCAAATGTTGAAGCGCTGACTTATACCCACTATATATTTGACCGTCCGTTAGATCCGAAGATTACTGAAATCAAAAATCTGCTTGAAGAAGTTCATGAAATGATCATGATTAAGCAGTATACCGTTGATCAGGGAATCGAAGAGCTGAACAAGCGTGTTGCGGAGATCAAGGGCTGGTAAAAATTGATTGCCCGGAGAGCGCCTTTTCTAAATATTATGGCAAGGCGCTCTTTTTGTGGCAAAAAGCAGGTGAAAAGGAGGTTAACCCTGTATGAAAGAAGTAAAAAAGACACTAAAGTCTCATCAAATGAAGGCAATCCGAAGTAACCTGATTGGTTATTCCTTTATTCTACCCAATTTAATCGGATATGCGATTTTTGTATTCATTCCCGTTATCTTTTCTTTTGTTTTAAGTGTTATGAAATGGGATGGTTCCCGTACTCCCATGAAATTCGTAGGATTAAGTAATTTTGTTCAAATTTTTAATGATAGGATTTTTGTTCAATCCTTTATTCACACGATTCAATACGCATTGCTTACGGTACTCCCAACCTTAGTGCTGGCGCTATTACTGGCAGTCCTGTTGAATAATAAGTTAAAGGGGATCGCTGTTTTCCGTACAGCACTGTATTTCCCTTATATTGCTTCCATCGTAGCAGTAGGTGCGGTGTGGAATATGCTGTTCCAGCCGGATTTTGGACCGATCAATGAATTTTTAAGATTCATCGGCATTTCCAAGCCCCCCAGATGGGTAGTGGATGTGAAATGGGCCATGGTGGCTATTTCTGTGGTAAGTGTATGGAAATACATGGGATACTACATGATCGTGTATCTGGCAGCGCTTCAGGGAATCTCAGGTTCACTTTATGAAGCGGCAGGAATAGACGGAGCCAACGGCTTCCAGAAGCTTCGTTATATTACCATTCCCATGCTGACTCCAACCACATTCTTCGTGCTGATTATGCTGACGATCCAATGCTTTAAAGTATTTGACCTCGTATATGTAATGACAGGTGGAGGTCCTGGTAATGCCACTAAGACCCTGGTCAATTATATTTATGAAAAGGCATTTACAAGCTGGGAGTTTGGACCGGCAAGCGCTGGCGCACTTGTTCTGTTTTCAGTAGTGCTTGTTGTCACCCTGATTCAGTTTGCTGGTGAAAAGAAGTGGTCTAAAGATTTGATGTAAGGAGGGAAAGCGATGAGAACAAAAACAAAGAATTTGAACATATTTCTATATCTGGGATTGATTGCTTTATCCCTTTTTATGCTGGTACCCTTTTATTGGATGGTGATTTCTTCTTTAAAGCTTAATAAAGACGTATTTTCCATACCTATGACATGGTGGCCGGATACGCTGCATTGGGAGAACTATAAAATCATCTGGAAGAAGCTGCCACTTGTGACCTTCTTTCTTAATACCGCCAAGCTGACGGTCATTACGACCGTAATCCAGCTGTTCACCAGCTGCTTTGCCGCTTACGGTTTTACGAAGACACGCTTTAAAGGAAGGGATTTAATATTCCTTATGTATGTTACGACCATAGCCGTTCCATGGCAGGTTTACATGGTTCCCCAGTTTATTCTGGTTTCCAAGCTTGGACTTAACGATACTCACTTAGGATTGATCCTGATGCAGGCCTTCTCTGCCTTCGGTGTATTTTTAATCCGCCAGTTTTATATCAGTATTCCTGACGAATTATGTGAAGCTGCCAGGATCGACGGATTAAACGAGTACGGTATATTCGGAAAAATCGTATTTCCTCTTGGCAAGCCGGCAATGGCAACCCTGACTATCTTTACCTTTACGAATGTATGGAATGATTTCATGGGACCATTGATCTATTTAAAGACAAAAGAATTAAAGACAATTCAGCTTGGTATCCGGATGTTTATATCCCAGTTCGGAGCGGATTATGCATGGATCATGGCAGCCTCTGTATGCTCTTTGATCCCGGTTATCATTGTATTCTTAAGCTGCCAGAAGTTCTTTGTAGAGGGCGTTGCAGCCAGCGGAATCAAGGGCTAAGCGGAAGCACCCTGCGGGTATACCTTTATGTCCAGATAGATGGACAATAGGAGGAAACACCCTGCGGGTATACCTTTATGTCCAATAAAGATGGACAATAGGAGGAAAGGAGAATCATATGGCACAGACATTGGAACAAATAAAAACCTATCCTGGAATGGAAGAGGGTATGGTTCAAAAAGCTCTTGATGATGCTGTAAAGATCGTCAAAGAAAATCTATCGGTATTTACGGATAAATTCCAATCTTCCAACAGCTTTAACGGATTTTATGAAGCAACAGAAAATGTAGAATGGACAACAGGATTCTGGACAGGAGTGATCTGGCTGGCTTATGAGCATACCGGCGATGAAGCGTTCCGGAAAGCGGCAGAAGTGCAGGTAGAAAGCTTTCTTGACAGAATTGAAAATAAAATTGACGTTAACCATCATGATATGGGATTTTTATTCAGCTTATCCTGTGTGGCAGCTTATAAGCTGACCGGCAATGAACACGCAAAAAAGGCGGCTTTATTGGCAGCAGACCATTTGGCGGAACGTTACCGGGAAAAAGGAAGGTTTCTTCAGGCATGGGGAAATCCAGGAGAGCCGAAGGAATACAGGCTGATCATTGACTGTCTGTTAAATCTTCCCCTGCTTTACTGGGCAACCGAAGTGACAGGAGATCCTTCTTATGAAGAAAAGGCGGAAAATCATATAAGAACTGCGATGAAATGCATTCTTCGTCCGGATCATTCCACTTACCACACTCATTTCTTTGATGTGGAGACCGGGGAGCCGACCTATGGCGTGACCCATCAGGGAAACCGCAATGGCTCCGCATGGGCCAGAGGCCAGGCTTGGGGCATATACGGAATCGCCTTAAGTTACCGGTATTTAAAAAATACAGAATACATGGATCTGTTCTGCAGCGTAACGGATTATTTTATCGAACACCTGCCGGATGATCTTGTTCCTTACTGGGATTTTGACTTTGACACTGGAAGCACGGAGCCAAGAGATTCCTCCGCTTCTGCCATTGCTGTCTGCGGAATCCTGGAAATGGCAAAATATTTGGATAAAGATAAAGCCATGGTATATTTAGATGCGGCTGACCGTATGCTTAGAGCGTTGGCGGATCATTGCGCCAATAAGGATTATAAAAAGTCCAACGGACTGCTGCTTCATGGCACCTACGCCAGGGATTCTAAGGAGAATACCTGTACGAACCGGGGCGTGGATGAGTGCAATACCTGGGGTGACTATTTTTACATGGAGGCTCTTACCAGGCTTTCTAAGGACTGGGAGCTGTACTGGTAAGAACTGTGGTAGAATAAGGAGGAAAAAATGAAAACAAATCTGCTGTATGTCTTTGCCGACCAGTGGCGGGCTCACGCCATGGGATTTATGAACATGGACCAGGTGGTGACTCCAAATATTGACTCCTTTGCACAGGAGAGCATGAGGTTTACCAATGCTTACAGTACGTACCCATTATGTTCTCCTCACAGAGCTTCCCTGATGACAGGGAAATACCCATTCCGTGTGGGGATGTGGACCAATTGCAAGATAGGACTGGAAGAAAAGGTCATGCTAAGACCTCAGGAGCTCTGCATCGGAGATGTACTTAAGACCGAAGGTTATCACACAGGATATATCGGTAAATGGCATCTGGATGCTTCAGAGCTTAACTTTTCCTCCAATCCTAAATCAGGTGCAAAAGACTGGGATGCTTATACGCCGCCAGGGGAGAGAAGGCATGGATTTGACTACTGGCTGTCTTATGGAGCCTGGGATGACCATTTGGATCCTCATTACTGGCAGGATGATGAAACGCAAATAAAACCTGGAAAGTGGTCTGCGGAATTTGAAACAGATAAGGCCATCGAATACATGGAAGCCAGGAAAGGAGAGGAGCAGCCTTTTGCGCTGTACTTATCCTATAATCCGCCTCATCTTCCCTATGAACTGGTACCGGACCGGTATTATGATAAATTTAAGGATTTAGAAGTCAGCTACCGGGAAAACGTACCGGAAGAGATGCGGGAAAAAGGCGGACTTCTGGAAACCCAGACCAGGCAATATTATGCCGCAATCCATGGAATCGATGAACAGTTTGGAAGGATCCTACAGTATTTAAAGGATCATAATATGGAGGAAAATACCATTGTCGTCTTATCGGCGGACCATGGGGAAATGCTTGGTTCCCACGGACTGATGAGTAAAAATGTCTGGTATGAGGAGTCCATCCATATTCCTCTTATGATCCGTCAGAAGGAAAGAATTAAGGCTGTGGACAATGACGGAATCTTTGCAAGTCCGGATCATATGCCGACCATTCTGGAACTTCTGGAGCTTTCCATACCTGAAACGTGCGAGGGTTACAGTCATGTGAAAGGTATGTTCGGAGAAGATGAGAACGAGCCGCAGGACATGTTGATCTGTTCCTATCCAGGCGGCGCGGATGCGGTAAAGGCGTTTTCCGACAAGGGGCTTACCCATAAGGCTTATGGCTGGAGAGGCATCAAGGACAAACGTTATACCTATGTCATTTTTAACGGTTATGCTCCGGGAGAGGAGCAAAAGGAATATCTTTATGATAATAAGGAAGATCCTTACCAGAAAAATCCGGAACTGTTGGAGCCGGACTGCAAAAGGACGGAAATTTTGGCATACCGGGAAAAGCTTAAAAATTACCTTTGTAAGACGAAAGATCCGTTTTTGTGGGACAGGTAAAATAAATTGAATTAATTATGCACATTCTATTAGCGTCGGACTCCTTCCGGCGCTTTTTATGTGCCGTGACCCAATTGTGTATGCAATGTGCACGATATATAAGCAATCCGCTAAGCGGCATAGCCGATGGTCCTGACTATGGTCAGGAGATGCTTTTGTATAATATGCGGCATAAAATGCATCTTTACAATTGATTCTATATCATATATACTAAAGATAAATGTTCGACTTGCCGCAGCTATTATAACCTAATAGTAAGGAGAACAAAAATGAGTAAAAATAAACCCAATATCATTTTTATATTATCGGACGATCAGGGTGCCTGGGCTATGGGCTGTGCCGGGAATCAAGAGATTATTACGCCCAACCTGGACAGGCTGGCAGCAGAGGGAATCCGCTTTGACAACTTCTTCTGTGCTTCCCCTGTTTGTTCCCCTGCCAGGGCTTCTCTATTAACCGGAAGAATTCCATCACAGCATGGGGTGCATGACTGGCTTCGGGACGATAATAAAGAACAGGAGGATATAGAATATCTGGCGGGTCAGACCGCTTATACCGATGTGTTGGCTCGGGAAGGTTATGTATGTGGTCTGTCCGGTAAATGGCACGTTGGCAGGAGTTCTGTTTCTCAAAAGAGTTTTACACACTGGTTTGCGCACAAATCTGGCGGAGGCCCTTATTATAATGCTCCTTTTTATAAAGAAGGACAACTAATCTATGAATCCGGTTATGTCACTGATGTGATAACCGATGATGCCATATCTTTTATCAAAGAATATGCAGGCAAGCAATCTTTTTATCTTCATGTGGGCTATACAGCACCTCATTCCCCATGGGTCAACAACCATCCAAAAGAATACACAAAAATTTACGAGGACTGTTCCTTCTTGTCATGCCCTATGGAGGAAAAGCATCCGGATCATATTTATTTAACAGAAGAGGTTATGAAGGATTTAAAGGCCAATCAGATAGGATATTATGCGGCAGTCACTGCAATGGATCAGAATATCGGCCGTATTCTTGATGAGCTTGATCGTCTGGGTATCAGGGAAGATACGCTGATACTGTTTTCCAGTGATAATGGATTCAGCTGCGGACATCATGGTTTCTGGGGAAAAGGCAACGGTACCTTTCCGATCAATATGTATGAATCCTCAGTTAAGGTTCCTTTTATTGCCAGCCAGCCGGGCATTATTCCTCAGGGAAAAGTAAACACTTCTCTTGTTTCTGCTTATGATTTTATGCCTACTCTGCTGGAATATGCCGGAGCAGAGGACCGCTTCACAGATCTTCCAGGCAGAAGCTTTCTTCCGGCTATGATGGGACAGCCGTTTATTCAGTCAGAATCCATTGTTGTACTGGATGAATATGGGCCGAACCGAATGATACGGGGAACCAGATATAAGTTTATCAAACGTTACCCTTATGGACCCAATGAACTCTATGATTTAGAGAAAGATCCGGGAGAGAGGTACAATCTTCTTTTATCAGAAGACGGGGAAACGGCAAAAATAAAAAATAAACTGAATTATGAATTAGAGCAGTGGTTTTTAAACTATGTAAATCCGGAGATTGATGGTGCGAAAGAAGCTGTATATGGTTCCGGGCAGATCAATCTGGCAGGAGTCTGGAGTAAGGGGAAAGCGTCTCATAGCTGTGATGATTATATTAAAGAAAAACTGCAGAAAACTCATTGTAAAGATGAAAAACGAATGGAATAAAAGGAAAAATGGATTTAGAACCCTTAAGGCACAGCTGCGCCTGGGATATGGGCTTACTTTTGCCTTGATTTCCCTTCTTTTTGTTATGTTTTTATTCTTAGGGATCAAAAGCCTTATGCTGGATCAGATCGGACAGAGCAGACTAGATGTATTAAAGCAGATCTCAGAACGATCCAATACCATAAAAAGCAATACGATTACCATATCCAATCTTTACCGCTATGATGAGCATATGAGAAGCTATCTGTCTGAAGAAAAGGATCAGTTCCTGGAAAACAGACAGAAGGCCATCAATTATCTTGATGAGTTAAAAAAGACCTATGACCAGGTTTTTCATGATATAGGCCTGAATTATGATGTGGTCATTCTGGGCAATAATGGTTTTCAGTACTCCTCAAGGGGAAAAGGGGATTATGACTTTCAGGGATTAGAAAGCCAGCTATGGTACAGGCAAAGCTATGATTCTGAGGATGATATGGTGTTTATCAGCAGTTTTCAGGAAAAGTTTGACAGCACAGGCATAGAAAATCCTTATGTATTCGGTGCATTTCGTCAGGTTATGGATCAGGATGGCAATATACTTGGTACGATTCTGGTTAATATCGATGAAAAGTATCTGGAGGGTTTATATAGTTCCGTAGAGGAAAACAGTAATTTTTATATTTTTGATAAAAAAGGAAATATTGTATCCAGCAGAGATAAGAATCTGCTTGGCAAAAACTTCATTGGGGTTAAAAACTTCAGACAGTTTTATGGGGTAAACCAGTACAATATGATCAGGAAACTGGGGCAGGATTATCTGCTGTCCAATTACTATGATCCTGAGACAGGCTGGACAATTGTAGAAGAGATGCCTTGTTCTGTGATTTTCAAGCCTCTCCATCAAGCCATTGCCATTCTGCTTCTGCTCTTAAGCTTCTGTATTTTTGCAGGAGCAGGAGCTGCTTATTACTTATCTGGCAGAATATCAAAGCCGATCCAGAAGCTGTGCAGTCTGATGGATCAGGTGCGGCAGGGTGATTTTGATGTGATCAGTGACATTAAAGGCTATGAAGAAGTCAATCAATTGAAAGACAGCTTTAATGAGATGGCAAAAGAGATTAAAAAACTGATGGAAAGTGTAAAGCAAAAAGAAATAAAAAAGCGGAAATCAGAACTGGATTTTCTCAGGGCCCAGATCAATCCCCATTTTCTTTATAATACCCTGTTTTCTATTCAGTGCATGATTGAACTGGGGAATAACAAGCAGGCGGTTTTAATGATGTCAGCTTTTATAGACTTACTAAAGAGGACTTTGTCAGTAGATACGGATTTCATTTTGCTGGAGGAAGAGTTTGAGAATACGAAAAAATACCTGGTACTACAGCAGATCCGCTATGGCGATAAAGTGCATTTTGAATGTGAAATAGAGGAAAAGACAAAGGGGTGCCTTGTACCTTCTCTTATTATTCAGCCAATCGTGGAAAATGCTATATTTCATGGACTTAATGCAAAGGAGGAGCCGGGGATGATTGTGGTCGAATCTGCCATATACAGGGACTGCCTTATGATTACCATTTCCGACGATGGAGTTGGTCAGAGCGAAGAGGAACTTATGCAGCTGAGAGATCAGCTGGAGGACAGAGAGTACCATACCGGTGGCTCCATTGGCATCTTAAATGTGTTAAATCGAATCAGAATCAATTTTGGAGATTCTTATGGGCTTCTTGTGGAAAGCGAATCAGGAATCGGGACAACGGTTACTTTAAAGCTTCCTGTTATAAGGAGAGAGCATTTTAGTGAAGAGGATTTAGCATGAAAATACTGATTGTAGATGATGAAAGAATGATTTGTGAGTGGCTGCAGTTTTGTATTCAGAGCTATCCGGGCTGTGAGCTGGCAGGCTGTGCGCATAACGGAGAGCAGGCTCTGTCAATTTTTAAAGAGAATGAGGCTGATATCGTATTTACAGATATAAAAATGCCTCTCATGGGAGGGTTAGAGCTTTTAAAGGAGATTAAAAAGCTGAATCCCAGAACGATCGTCATATTGCTGACTGCTTTTGCAGATTTTGATCTGGTGCGGGAAGCCATTCGCCAGGGGGGTGATGATTATCTGCTGAAAACAGAGATGAATCAACAGTCCTTTCAGGAGATGCTATCCAAGCTGGAACTGCAAATAAAAAGAGCGGATTCTAAAGAAGTTCGTGGAGAAACGGAGAGTACAGGACAGCAGCACTCCATAATCAGTGACATTTTAAGAAAAGGCAGCCCATTGGAAGAGGATGATATCAGGCAGCTGAGAGAGTGTAATATCAGATGGAGGGATGGAGGACTGTTTTCCATAGCTGTCTGGAAACAGGATTTAATGAAAGATTTTGTCCTGCCTCAGAACGCCTGTGTCCGTCATGTAGCCAGCTTTGAGTATGACAGATATACCTATGTGATCATTGGGAATCTGGCAAGGGATTTAACAGAGCTTAAGAAGAATCAGGTTTTGTATGAGTATGCATCTGCAATTGTATTAAATAACGGCTGTATGGCAGGAGTCAGCACCATAACGGAACGTTTAAGCAGTGTGCCCGATGCCATTGTTCAGGCGGTTTATGGTCTTGGAATGGGATATTATGAAGGGAAAATAAAGGTTTGGCAGGCTAAGAGCAATGGAAGTGAGATCAGAAAAAAGGAATCAAAGTGGGAGTCTGTTTTCCGGAAGAAAAGACGGGAATTATATGATGTGCAAAGTGACAAATTTTATGGAAGAACAGAAGAAACCATGGAAGAAGCCAGGAAAGATACAGGGGTCCCTATCAGTGGTTTTACTGCTTTTTGCTGTGATGCAATGGAAATGGCATATATGCGGTTTGCAGAAGAGGATGCACAGCTGATGCACCATATGCTTTTGGAAGAAAAAAGCCGGGTCTATAGTACTACAGACTATGCAGAAGCCCGGTGTCTGGTTTTGGAGTTTATCAAAAATGTGCTGGCATATCAGGATGTAGATGAAAGACGATTGTCCAAAGGAGTAGCCGCAGCCGTTGATTATGTGAGAAAGCATTACAGCGAAGCCATCAGCCTGGAAATGCTTTCCCAGAAAGTCCATTTAAACCCTGAGTATTTATCCAGAATCTTTAAGGAAGAGGTGGGCTGTACCTATAGTGCCTTTGTCTCTGAGATAAGGCTTAAGAAAGCCGCCTATTTGCTGTCCCACACAACAGAACGTGTTCAGAAGATTGGGGAATCGGTAGGATATCCTAATGTAAGTTATTTTTCCACAACCTTTAAAAAACGTTATGGGGTCAATCCCTATGAATACAGAAGAGGGGAGTAAAAGGAAACATGAGAGTATTGATGGTCATGTTTGATTCATTAAATAGAAATATGCTGGAGTCCTATGGAGGAAGATTTGTAAAGACCCCTAATTTTAACAGACTGGCAGAACATTCGGTAACTTTTGACAATTGTTATGCCGGCAGTCTTCCCTGTATGCCTGCGCGGCGGGAACTGCACACCGGGAGATATAATTTTCTCCATCGAAGCTGGGGGCCATTAGAGCCTTTTGATGATTCCATGCCTGAGCTGTTAAATCACAATGGCATTCATACCCATATTGCTACAGATCATTACCATTATTTTGAAGATGGCGGGGCAACCTATCATACCAGATACAGAACATGGGAAGGATTCCGGGGACAGGAGGGAGATGCATGGAAAGGGGTTGCAGGAGAGAACTGGTCTCCAAAGGAATATAAAAACCGGTGTGACGGTATTGCTGACAGCTGGGAGCACAACTGGGTTCCCCAGGATTTTATTAACAGATCCTATTTAGATACAGAAGAGAAGCAGCCCCAGAGTAAAACGTTTGAAGCCGGTAAAGAATTTATCAGGACCAACTGCAATACAGACCAGTGGTTTTTGCAGATCGAAACCTTTGATCCCCATGAGCCGTTTTTTACTCATGATAAATTTAAAAAGCTGTTTCCCCATACTTACCATGGAGCGGTTTATGACTGGCCGGATTACAGAAAACTTGATGAGCGTGATACACCAGAGGAAATTCTTCATTTAAGGTCAGAATATGGAGCCCTGTTGTCTATGTGTGATGAAAAACTGGGGGAGATCCTGGATCTGATGGATGAGTATCATATGTGGAAGGATACTATGCTCATTGTTAATACAGATCATGGGTTTCTTCTGTCTGAACATGGGCAATGGGCCAAATGCCACTGTCCGTTTTATAATGAAGTGGCCAGGATTCCTTTGTTCATATGGGACCCGGTCACTGGAATAAAGGGAAAACAGGTATATAGTCTGGTGCAGACCATTGATCTGCCTGCAACCATACTGAAACAATTTGGGCTGGAACTTCCAAAGGATATGGAGGGAATCCCCCTTCAGTCTGTGATTCAGGAAGATAAAGCCATACGGGAAGCTGCTCTCTTCGGAATCTACGGAGGCCAGATAAACTGTACAGACGGACGCTATATTTATATGAGAAGTCCCGTGAATTATGATACAAAGATTTATCAGTATACTCTGATGCCCACTCGCCATGGAGGACGCAGGGCTTTTATAAAAGAGGAAGAGTTAAAGCAGATGACATTGTCAGATGGATTTTCATTTACAAAGGAATTGCCTGTTATGCAGATTCCCTATGGAGGAGAAGCCGGGCAAAATACATATCCTACGATGTTGTTTGATTTAGAAAAAGATCCGAATCAGGAATCGCCCATTGAGGATGAAGCAGCAGAAAAAAGAATGATCCATTTAATGAGAAAACGTATGAAGGAAAACCAGTGTCCTTCGGAGATGCTGGAACGATATGGATTCTAAGAAGAGGGGATAATATTGTATGACCGCCAGCCGTTAACTGAGCGGTCATCTTTTTTATATAAAAGAAATTTCACGAAAATGGATGGAACGGTGCAGCCACCCCAGGAGGAGAATCCTGCAGCATCAGAATTCTGTCATAATAACTAAACAAATGTCAAAATTAGAAAAGTCAACAATTTCATTTTAACAAAATCCATCCGAAAATCAAAAGAAAAATAAAATAATGAAAAAACAAAGGTGCTATGGCTATTATATAATCATAATACAAGAAGGAAATACGGAAGAAAAAAGAATTGGAAGCGGCAAGTCGGATGATTTCGTATTTCCATTTGTAAACAGGATAGGGGAAAATGCTACAAACTATTATACGAGGAGGATGTCATATGAGAAAAAGCAAAAAAGTAATGAAGATCGCAGCGGCGGTTCTGGCTCTGACCATGGTACTGTCAGCTTGTGGAAAGGGAGGCGGAAATGCTTCTGTTCCGTCAAAAGAAAACGGAGGAAATTCAAATACAGAGGCAGCAGGAGATTTGCCTGTGTTAAGAGTTGCTATGATGCCGTTTATTACCAGTCTGCCCACAGAGTATATTAAGAAGAATAAGCTGGATGAAAAAGCTGGTTTTAAAATGGAAACAGTTATGTTTGCAACAGGCGCACCGATGAATGAAGCATTGGCAGCAGATTTATGGGATGTTGGAGCAATGGGTGCAGCAGCAGTGACAGGTGTCGCAAATTATGACATGATGATTATAGGAGAAGTTCTGGAGTCTACCGACGGTCTGGGAGTATTTGTAAAGCCTGATTCTGCTATTGCAGGTGCTAAGGGCTACAACCCTTCTTACCCTAATGTACTTGGCAGTCCTGAGACTGTAAAGGGAGCCACAATTCTTCTGCCAATAGGAACCGCTCAGCATTTTACCACATTAAAATGGCTGGAGAAGCTGGGGCTTGGAATTACAGATGTAAATATTGTTAATATGGATACTGCCCAGGCTTATCAGGCTCTACAGGCAAATCAGTGTGATGCGGTAGCCCTTAACGTTCCCACATTTTTTGAAGCAGTGGATGACGGTATGGTTCAGGTTGGCAATCTGGCAGATCTTGGAACAAGATATGTAGATATGGTAGTCGCTAACAGAAAAGCAGTGGAAGGAAAACCGGAACTGGTGCAGAAATACTTGAACTGTATTATGGAGGCCTGTAAGGCGCTGAATGAAGATACTGATATGGCAGCAGATCTGATGGTAGAATTTTTAAAAGAAGCAGGTGCAGAGACTACAAGAGAAAGCTGTGTCAGTGATTTAGGCAGAGTTCAGTTTATCACAGCGGAAGACTGGAGCAATCGTGAACTGGGCAGTTTTGCCAGGGAGCTTGGCGAATTCTATATAAGCCTTGGCCAGCTGGAGCCTGAGCTCATAGATAAGTTTGACAAAAATATAGATACGGAATTCGTTAAAAACAAATAGGAGGAATGGAAATGAAGAAGGAGAAAGCAAAATATAAATACTGGCTGATGTCAGTATGCTCTGTTCTTACTGTGCTCTTTATCTGGGAGCTGGTAACCGATATTTTGCACCTGATCTCTCCCATGATGCTTCCCAGTCCGGCAAAGGTACTGAATACATTTCTATATAAATTAACAGGAGGGGTCAATCCAGATGGAGCGACCCTTCTCCAGCATATAGGAGCCAGTATGAAAATTGCACTGGGAGGTTATACCGTTGGAGTAGTCATTGGTGTGCCTCTGGGGATTGCCATGGCATGGAGCAGGAGATTTGAGCTGTTTGCCAAACCATTGTTTGATGTAATACGTCCGATTCCCGCGCTTGCCTGGATTCCTCTGATGATTCTGTGGCTGGGAATTGGCTACTGGTCAAAGGTTGGAATTATATTTTTTGCAGCTTTTATCAGTGCTACCATCAACTCCTATGCAGGGATCAAGAGAACCAGCCGGGTTCACTTGTGGGTCGCAAGTACCTTTGGTGCTTCTAATAAGCAGATGTTATTTAAAGTGGCGATTCCTACTGCACTTCCAATGATTTTTACAGGGTTAAGACTTGCACTGGGGTCCTCCTGGGTTGCACTGGTGGCAGCAGAGCTTCTGGCGGCAACAAGAGGTCTGGGCTATATGATTCAGGTAGCAAGAATGCTGGGACGGCCAGATGTCATTTTAGTAGGAATGATCACAATAGGAGTGATTGGTTTTTTGTTATCCTATATACTGGAAAAATTGCAGAATAAGTTCGTTAAGGGAGGGAAATAGCCATGGCAGCCAGATTGTTCAGAAAAAACGTTGCAGTTTTTATGACTGTGATTGCCTTTGGATCTCTGCTGCTTTTGTGGGAACTGATAGCCAGGTTTACAAATGCCAGAATGTTTCTCCCTCCTGCCTCAGAGATCATCATTAAATTCTTCGAAAGCTTTACTGTCCCCATTGGCAGGCATACGATGATGGTACACATTGGCGTCAGTCTGTACAGAGTGGGTGTTGCCTTCTTTTTCGCAACTCTGACCGGGATTACTTTGGGAGTTTCCATGGGGTATTCCAAGTCTGTAGAAGCAATTGTGAAGCCCATATTTGAATTTATTCGTCCCATACCGCCTTTGGCCTGGATTCCTATGTCAATTCTGTGGTTTGGGCTTGGAGATCAAAGTAAGTTCTTTATTATTTTTCTGGGGTGTTTTTGTTTTATCACAGTGAATACATACGATGGTACGAAAAATGTGGATCCTGTTTTACTGGGAGCTGCCAGAATGTTAGGCGCATCAGAGCGCCAGGTGTTCTTTCGTGTGGTTCTTCCTTCCTCGGTTCCTTATATTTTCGCAGGTCTTCAGATTGCGATTACAGCTGGCTGGTCTGCTGTGGTGGGAGCGGAAATGGTACGGTCCGATGGAGGTGTCGGCTGGTTAATCGTTATGGGAATGACCAATGGAAATACCGTTCAGATCATGGTTGGAATGCTGGCAATCGGCCTTGTTGGATATATTCTGGCTACAGCCATGGCTAAGCTGGAAGGGAGGTTATGCATATGGAATCAACAGCAGGGACTTTAACAGGAGTGCTTCAGTGCAGTCACGTCTCCAAGGAGTTTGACAGCTTTGACGGCACAGGCAAGAATCTGGTATTAAAGGACATTGATTTTTCTGTTAAGGAAAATGAATTTCTGGTGTTGTTTGGACCAGGACAGTGCGGAAAAACCACTTTGCTTAACATTTTGGCAGGGCTAGAGCCGGCCACCTCAGGGGAAGTAATGGACCATGGGAAAAAGGTGACTGCTCCTGCTCCAAAACGAGGTGTTGTTTATCAGAAAACAGCATTATTTCCATGGCTTACAGTCATGGGAAATGTGGAATTTGGGCCGAAGGTCCGCGGATTTAAGAAAGAGGAGACAAAAAAGATTGCAGATCATTATATTGAACTGGTAGGTTTAAAAGGGTTTGAAAAGAGTTATCCCTCCCAGTTATCAGGCGGAATGAGACAGAGAGTCGGAATTGCCAGAGCTTATAGCAATAATCCTGATGTTATGCTGATGGATGAACCTTTCGGCCATTTAGATGCCCAGACCAGATATATGATGGAGGAAGAGCTTCAGAGAATCTGGCAGAAAGAAAAGAGAACGGTAATTTTCGTTACCAATAACATTGAGGAAGCGTTGTTTCTGGCAGACCGGATCATACTGATGACCAACTGTCCCTCTGCCATTAAGAAAGAATATAAGATTGCTCTGCCACATCCCAGAAGTTATGTTGACTCTGAATTCCTACGTTTACGGCAGGAGATAACTGAAAATATGGACAAATCGCTGTAAAGGAGGAGTTTATGGAAGATAAAAGAGAAACAAAAGTAAAGGTAATGAATCTGACAAAACAGTTCGACCAGCTTCTTGTTCTGGATGACATATCCTTTGATGTGAAAAAAGGAGAATTCCTTTGTATCGTAGGGCCTACCGGCTGCGGCAAGACAACATTTTTAAACAGCCTTACTAAGCTTTACCAGCCCACAAAAGGGGAGATATTAATTAACAATGAGCCTGTAGATTTAAAAAAGCACAGCATTGCATATATTTTTCAGGAGTATTCAACGATGCCATGGCTGACGGTAGAGGAAAATATCCGGTTTGGTCTGGACATTAAGCATACTTCAAAAGAGTTGGCGGATCAGAAGGTGGAGGAGTATTTAGAGGTGGTAGGACTGACAAAATATCGTAAATACTATCCTGACCAGCTTTCCGCAAGTATGCTCCAGCGGGTAGTCATCGCCAGAGCATTTGCTACGGAGCCGGAGTTATTGTTAATGGATGAACCCTATGGGCAGCTGGATATTGAACTGCGGTTTAAGCTGGAAGATGAGCTGTTAAGCCTGTGGAAACGAAACGGGACAACTGTTATTTTCATTACCCACAATATCGAAGAGGCAGTTTATTTAGGGGAAAGGATTCTTGTTCTTACCAATAAGCCTACAACGATAAAAACAGAGATAAAAAATGATCTGCCAAGGCCGAGGGATATTGCGTCTAAGGACTTTGTAGAATTACGAAATAAAGTGACGGATTTAATTAAATGGTGGTAGGCTTTATTCAGCGATCACACATTAAAAGCAGCAGCTCCATAAGCATTCTCTAAAGGAATGACAGGGGCTGCTGTTTTTTACTGTGCTGCAATTGCCCAGCGCATCTATTTAACATGAATGTCATTTAAAGCTTTCTGTACTTTTCCCATCATACGAATCGATACGGAATAGGTTTCTTTATTATTCATTTGAAGTAAAGCATTTTCTCTGGAAAACTTTAATACATGTTTCATATTTATGATGGTGGAACGGTTACATTGGCAGAAACCGGAATTCAAAGTTGCATGTAATTCTTTTAATGAGCCTGAGATCTGACGTATCCCGGTTTTGGTATGAACGATGATTTTATGGGAATCGTCGCTGGTCGTAATTGCTACAATGTCATTTTGATCCAGAACCAGTGAATCCTTATCCAGTTTTATGGATAAAAGACGATTGGAGGAATCCAGCTGAGCCTTATAATTTCTTTCTGCATTTTGAATGCAAGAGCAGATTTGCAATGGCAAAGTTTCTGTTTTATCTTTTGTTATAAAGTCCATTGCTTCCACTTTATATCGGAAGGTAAGTACAGCCATTTCGCTGTGGGTAGTTACAAAAACAACATATCCCCGTGGATCATATTTGCGTATTTCCTGGGCAAGTTCAATTCCATTTTTATTTGACTGCAGATCAATGTCTAGAAAATAAAGTCCGGTAGTACTAGAACGCCTTCGCACGGAAAGGAGTTCTTCCGGTTTTGAAGTGGAGCAGTAAAGTATAGATTCCGTAGGGTTCATTAATAGATATTTTTCTATAATGTCTTTCCATCGGTTTAATTGTTTTTTATCATCTTCACAAAGATAGATGTGTATCATTTTTATACTCCTTATGTACCGGTATGTATTAGGATTAGTTCCTGCGTGAAAAAAGGTTCTTCATATGTAGTGTTCCAGATGGCATTTTCATAGTTTTTCAAAATTACGTCTACGTTAAAAAGGCCAATTCCTCTATTCGCGCCTTTTGTTGAAATGTCGTGGCTACGAAGCTCTGATATGGTATGTGTTAGAGGAAGGGCAGTGTTTTGAACGATGAGATAGAGATCCATTTCTTTATAAAACATGCAGAAATGTACTTTCTTTGCTTCTGTTTCCATAGCAGCTTCCATGGCATTATCTAAAAATATGCCGATGATCCGGGATAGATCGAGGCAATCCATGTTTAGGTCATTGATAGGCTCCGTCAGTTCTATTTCTGTTTTAATGCCTAATTCCATCATGTAGACAAATTTAGAGGAGAGAAGGCTTTTTAAGGCGGTATTTTTAATGTTAGAGAGATTTCCCAGTTTGGTATCTGATTCTGTAAAGGCACGGCTGATAGGGAGGATTCTTTCTCCGTAATATTCTTTTAGGCTCTCCATATCATTTTCTTTCATAAAACCAGACATGGTAATAAGTATGTTCATATAATCGTGTTTGAATTTGCGCATAACACCATAAGAATTTTCTAAGCGTTCTGTATAGGTACGGAGATTTTCGAATTGTGCCATACGGTGTTTGTAAGATTGTTCGCTCATGGTAATTTTATAGACTGAATACATGAGAAAGACCGTAATAATAAATAAAAAAATAAAGATAAGTCCATTTAATGCTATGACACCATAGTTGTAGCCAAGACGTTCTCCGTAGGAAAAATTAAAAATGTAAAATAACATTAAGAGAAGCAAATCAATAAAAATCGCTTTCAGCAGATGACGATTGGTTAAATATTGTGAAAGTTTCAACTTTTTGTGAAGATACCAACCGATCAATTTTGTAGTACCCGCACAATATAAGCAATAAATGCAGGCAAAGAGCATGATTGATTTACTATTAGTTGAAAAGTCGTTCATGTCTATTTTAAGAAAAAAGGCCATTATCCACATAAATAGATAGCTGGAAGAAATACCATGAAGATAGCCGAATAAATAACAGCATAGGCTTAAATAGCGATCATCAGTAAAGAAATAAGTTAAAAGTGTGAGCCCTAAAAAGGTAATAAATGTACTGGCCTGTCCATAGATCCGGTTGAAAAGATAAGCAGTTCCAAATGTAAATAAAAATATAGTAAGTCTCTTAATAATTGTTAACTTGTTGGGGAGCAAATGTATACAAAAAAAGTAGACACTTAATGCTCCTGTAAATGTATAAATAAAATAAGTCATGATGTATCTCCTCGCCAGTAGATGTATGAGTACATTTTACATTGTTACAAATGGAAAGTAAAGGAAATTGTATTAAAAATAGATTCAGTTTGCGTTCAGGAAGAAAACTACTACGGTAATTACAAAAATATTTTATTAGCACAAGGATATGATAGTATATGGGCAAATGGTGGTGATAAAATGAGTATTACAAAAATAGCTGTTGGTTTTTGCGATTGGCTAAATAAGGTAAGCCCCAGAGATCCAGAAGAGAATAAAGTGATCCAGTATGGAATGGAATTGTTTTTGGACAATATCATTAAAATTATTGTTATTTTGTTTATTGGTGTTGTTTTAGGTAAAGGATTTGAGTCAGTTGTGATATTATTTACATTTTGTAGCTTGAGATTACAGGCTGGCGGCATTCATGCTAAGACTAATTTGGGCTGTGGATTTAGTGCATTGCTGATTTGGGCAATATCAATATTAGGTGATCTCTTTTTCGATGTGAAAGTGTCATTCTTACCTTTTATTTATATTGTTTCTCTTTCCATTATTGTTTGTTGCGTTCCGAGAACTATAAATATTGAGCATTTTAGTCCACAAGATAAATTAAGAAAAAAAATAAATTCAATTATAGTCTTAACCTTGATGATGTCTGTAGCATTTTTAAATCCAGCTTTAAGGGATTTAATTATTTATCCTGTTATTTTGGAAGTGCTGACGTTACTTCCTAAAAATAAAATAAATATTAAAGGAGAGTACTTATGATGAAAAAAATGGCAGCAGAAAAATTACAGAAAATGTTAGTAAATGTATCTCTTAATTCTGTAGGAAAAAGTTTCCCGGCTTTAGTTTATGAAAGGAAAATTCCGGATGCAGTGTTAAAAATGCGTAAGGAGAATGATAAATAGGAGATCAATGAAGAAAAGAACTTTGTTTTTTAGTTTATGTGTAAATGGTCCGGTATGAGTAATATAATGATAATGTAATCATTATAGGAAGAAAAAGCACCTCTATGCCAAAGAAAATAATACATATAAATTTATTGTAAAATTTTCAAATCCAACTAGTTGGAATGTGTATAGTATAATTACTGTAGTAACAAGGGGGAAACTTCTGTTTCGGATTGATTAAGATCTTTATAAATAAATCAAAATATGAAAATTTTTCGTTCAGAAGTTTTATGGATACTCAGTAAAATAAGGTTAAAATAATTGCTGCCCTTTGAATTTATTCAAAGGGCAGTTAGTCAGTTGATTTGTTTGAAGTCTGGTAGCGCTTTTCTAAGACAAAGGGATGACAAAGATAGGAGACAAAGCAGATGAAAAATAAGTTGTTTCGAAAAATTCTAAAACTGGAAAAGAACTTGGCAGCTACTTCTGCGCAAAAGAATATCGTGTCAAAAAACAGAAAGAGAAAGATTATTCCGGATGAATATTTTATCGACGTGATAACAACCATACCGGAAAGAAAAGCTATGGTAGAAATAGAGTGTATTGATATATAACTAGGGAACTGACAAATAGCTAACAAAAGCAGGTATTGAGAAAGGCTGGTAATTCCCTCCTCGATACCTGCTTGTTTTGAATTTTACCTATATCTTTTCCTTCGTCGGCTCAATAAACGATTACGAGCCTTCCAGAATGGATTTACTTACATTCTTCCAACAGAATCTTTGGCTCAGCGACCATGGAATAATTGGTATGGTAGATAACAAAGCCAGGCGCCGCTCCGGCCACCTTTTTAATCTGCTTTTTCTGCACATAATCCACTTCCACCTTATCGTTTTCACGACCCTTGGAATAGTAGGCGGCTAAAGCTCCGGCTTCTTCAAATGCCCGGTCGGGAAGCTCTTTTCCTTCGGATTTTACGATCACATGGGAGCCTGGGATTCCTTTTGCATGGAACCACCAGTCATTGCCGCTTGCCACTTTAAAAGTCAGCTCTTCATTCTGGTAATTATTCTTCCCGACATAAATATGGAATCCGTCAGAAGAAAGGTAGTGGAAGGGCCTGCTTGTGATCTTGGGTTTTTTGTCACCAGATCGACGGTGCTTAATGTATCCGTACTCCATCAATTCTTCCTTGATCTGTACAAGATCCTCCTCCATTAAGGCGATGTCCAAAGCAGTACTTACAGATTCCAGATGGTCGATTTCCCGTTTGGTTTCCGCGATCTGATCTGTTACAGCTTCAAAGGTGCGCTTTAACTTATTGTATTTATCGAAATATTTCTGAGCATTTTCCTTTGCAGATAGCTGATCATCCATAGGAATGGTAATTTCCTCGTTGGTGTAATAATTAAGGCAGACCAGCTGCTTTTCACCTCCGGTCAATTCATATCCATAGGTATTGATAAGCTCTCCGTAAACCTTATACTTGTCCCGCTTTTCCGTATCCTTCAGCTGCTTGGCCTGAAGGTCGTATTTCTTATAATTTCGTTCCAGAGCTGTCTGAACGATTTTTCGTAAGTCAACGGATTTTTGCCGGATTCTGGTGATGGTATTTTTAGAG
Organism: Lacrimispora sp.; assembly: GCF_032078915.1. Taxonomy (GTDB): domain Bacteria; phylum Bacillota; class Clostridia; order Lachnospirales; family Lachnospiraceae; genus Lacrimispora. The sequence goes on from NZ_DAMAUN010000002.1 coordinate 29,822, forward strand.
GCATAATAGTTTTCCAAAAGAGAGCTGATGGAGTCAAAGCATTGGGAAACATAGCCTTCTCCCTGATAACAGGTTAAGGGAAGGGCGGAGAATTCCACAGGCTCATCCTTTTTATATATAATGTTTGGAGTGAAATGTCCATGTTTTACATCCTCCATGATAAAGGAAAACATATGATACAAATGAACCAGTTCCAGTTCCGTCATTCCATTGGCGGAGCGGTCTCCGTCAATGGAGGCCAGATTGCAAAGCTCATGGCCCATAATGGGGCTTAGGCCGGTCAGTTTCATATACAGCGCTTTTTGTATGGGTGTGGCTGCCTGGCCGATTACATCAATGAATTCTTCTTCAGTGATGGTCAGAGGATCTTTTTTCTCCATGGTCTGTGGGATAAAATAGGTTCTTCCCGGCAAAACCTCCCGTACGGAGCTGACCTGGGCGGAGATGTGCTTTATGCTGTCTAAAATCAGGTCCTCTTCATTGCAAAAGATGATGTTACTATGCTTTCCCATAATTTCTATGATCAGTTTTTTGATTCTTTTGTCACCTAATTCATCGAAGTGCTCCACTTCCATACATAAGATCCGTTCCAGTCCCGGCTGGCTCACCCGGATAATGCGCCCGTTTCCGATGTGCTTTCTTAAAAGCATACAAAAATTCGGGGCGGTCATGGGGCTTTGCTTGTTTGCCTCTGTAAAATAGATGAGGGGGAGACTGGCACTGGCCGAAATCAGGAGTCTCCATGTGTTTTTCTGGTTTTTAATAGTAAACAGCAGTTCATCCTTTTCCGGCTGGGCTATTTTTGCAATTTTTCCGCCTTCCAGCCGGTTTTTCATCTCTGCTGCGAGATTTGCCATAACAATTCCGTCTAATGCCATCGTCTGTACCTCCGGTAAATGGTCTATATAATAAGGATAGTATAGCACAGAATCAACTTTCTGTAAAATTTAAAACCAATTGACTTGTATTTTATTATGAATTATAATGGATGATATCTATGGCGAAAGAGAGGCATATGGAATGATCAAAAGCATGACAGGTTTTGGCAGATGCGAAACTGTCACGGATGAATATAAGATTTCCGTAGAAATGAAAGCTGTAAATCACAGATATCTGGATTTAAGCATAAAGATGCCGAAAAAGTTTAATTTCTTTGAAGCAGGGATCAGGAATCTATTAAAGAATTATATCCAGCGCGGAAAGGTTGATGTATTTATCACCTATGAGGATTACACAGAGAATAAGCTGTGCTTGAAGTATAACAGTGCGCTGGCTGCTGAATATATGGATTATTTCGCAAAGATGGAGGCACAATTCGGAATTCAGAACGACATCAAGGTATCGGCCCTGGCCAGATGCCCGGAGGTCCTTATCATGGAAGAGGTACCGGAGGATGAGAATCAGATGTGGAAACTTCTTTCAGAAACCATAGAGGAAGCTGCAAAACGTTTTGTGGAAACCAGAGTGACAGAAGGAGAAAACCTAAAGAACGATCTTCTTGGAAAGCTTAAGTTTATGACGGAGCTTGTAGAGTTCATAGAAGAACGGTCCCCCAGGATTCTTTTGGAATACAGGGCAAAGCTGGAGGATAAGGTGAAGGAATTGCTGGCAAACGCTTCCGTTGATGATGGAAGAATTGCTGCGGAAGTTACCATATTTGCCGATAAAATCTGTGTGGATGAAGAAACCGTACGGCTTAGGAGCCACATTGAAAATACTTGTGCAGAGCTTAATGCAGGCGGAAGTGTGGGAAGAAAACTGGATTTCATCGCTCAGGAGATGAACCGGGAGGCGAATACCATACTTTCCAAAGCCAATGACCTGGAAATTTCCGATAAGGCCATCGCTTTAAAGACCGAGATTGAAAAGGTTAGGGAACAGATCCAGAATATTGAGTAGGAGTGTAACGAATAACATGAATGAAAATGGCATATTGGTAGTCGTATCCGGATTTTCAGGGGCAGGCAAGGGTACCTTGATGAAAGAGCTTCTGAAACGGTATGATAATTATGCGTTGTCCATATCCGCTACCACCAGAAATCCCAGAGAGGGAGAAGCAGACGGCAGGGAATATTTCTTTGTGACAGAAGAACATTTTAAGGATATGATACAAAAGGAAGAATTGATCGAATATGCCCAGTACGTCAACCATTACTATGGTACACCCAAGGAATACGTTTTAAACCAGATGAAAATGGGGAAGGATGTAATCCTGGAAATTGAAATTCAGGGGGCGCTAAAAGTAAAGAAACATTTCCCTGCTGCGATATTGATTTTTGTCATGCCACCCAATGCAGAGGAATTAAAACGCCGTCTCATAGGCCGCGGTACGGAAAACATGGATGTGATCAATGCCAGACTCCGCCGGGCAGCTGAGGAAGCGGAGGGTATGGAGGGCTATGATTATATCCTCATTAACGATAAGATAGACACTTGTGTGGAAGAGATGCACCGCATGATTCAGGTACAGCATAACCGTGCTTCCAATAATATGGCATTTTTATCCCATATTCGGGAAGAATTAAAGAATATATAGAGCCGATTGAGAAAGGGGAATAAAATATGTTACATCCATCTTATTCAGATTTGATTAATGTAGTAAACAGCGAGGTAGAGCCAGGAGAGGCTCCTGTTGTACAGAGCCGTTATTCTATCGTGATTGCCGCAGCTAAGAGAGCGAGGCAGATTATCGGCGGCTCAGAGCCGGAGGTTTTGGGAGCTGGTAAGAAACCGCTTTCTATTGCCGTAGAGGAACTGTATGAGGGCAAAGTGAAGATTTTAAGCGAAGCGGACGCAACAGAAGAAGACGATAATTAGGAAAGAGGCCGTCTCCCTTTTGGATGAGATGGCCTTTCCCATTATAAAGAAAGACAGGAGTTAAGACATGAAGTTATTATGTGTTTCACTGGGCTGCGACAAGAATCTCGTGGATACAGAGATGATGCTGGGCCTTCTGAATAAAGACGGATATACCTTTACGGATGATGAGTATGAGGCGGATGTGATCGTGATCAATACCTGTTGCTTCATCGGTGATGCAAAAGAAGAAAGCGTAAATACCATACTGGAGATGGCCCAGAGAAAGATCGATGGCAAATGCAAGGCATTGATCGTAACTGGCTGCCTGGCCCAGCGGTATAAACAGGAGATCATAGATGAGATTCCTGAAGTGGATGGAATTTTAGGTACTTCCACCTATGACGAGATCTCTCACGTTCTGGCGGAAGCTTTGGGCGGAAAAGAACACGTTCAGCGTTTTCACGAACTTGATGAGCTTCCGGAAGTGGAAACAGACCGGATTCTTACAACAGGGGGACATTATGCTTTTTTAAAGATTGCAGAAGGCTGTGACAAGCATTGTACTTACTGTATCATACCGTCTCTGCGTGGAAATTACCGCAGCGTTCCTATGGAGCGTCTGGTAAAGGAGGCTAAACGGCTGGCTGATAGGGGAGTGAAAGAGCTTATTTTAGTAGCTCAGGAAACGACTCTGTATGGCGTGGATCTATATGGTGAGAAGTCACTTTCAAAGCTTCTTAAAAGTCTGTGCCGCATATCCGGGATTCAGTGGATCCGGATCCAGTACTGTTATCCGGAAGAAATCACGGATGAGCTGATCCAGACCATAAAGGAAGAAGAGAAGATCTGCAAATACCTTGATTTGCCCATTCAGCATGCCAGCGACCGGATCTTAAAACGCATGGGCCGTAAGACCACAAAGGCCCAGCTTCGTGAAACCGTGGAAAAGCTTCGGAGAGAAATCCCGGATATTGCACTAAGAACTACATTGATCTCCGGATTCCCAGGGGAGACCCAGGAAGATCATGAAGAGCTGATGGAGTTCGTGGATGAGATGGAATTCCAGCGTTTGGGAGTGTTTGCATATTCTGCAGAAGAAGATACTCCTGCTGCGGAATTTCCGGATCAGGTTTTGCAGGAAGCAAAGGAGGAACGCCGTGACGCCATCATGGAGCTTCAGCAGGAAATCTCCTATGATTTTTCCAAGTCCATGGTTGGGAAAACTCTGGAGGTCATGATAGAAGGCAAGGTGGCGGATGAAAACGCTTATGTAGGACGTACTTATATGGATGGGCCTGGTGTGGATGGAATGATTTTTGTTCAGACAGCCGAAGAACTGATGTCAGGTGATTTTGCAAGAGTCCGCGTGACAGGGGCTATGGAATATGATTTGATAGGAGAGTTGGAGGATGAATTTACCGAATAAGCTTACGATTTTAAGGGTTATTATGATTCCGTTTTTTGTTCTGTTTCTGCTGCTTGACGGAGGCGGCAATGCATCATACCGTTACATTGCGGCTGTTATATTTATTGTGGCCAGCTTTACGGATTTTCTTGATGGAAATATTGCAAGAAAGTATGGCCTTGTGACTAATTTTGGCAAGTTTATGGACCCTCTGGCGGATAAGCTGCTGGTCTGTGCAGGACTTATCTGTTTTACGGCCCTGGGCCAGCTTTCTGCCTGGATCGTTATCGTGATCATCAGCCGTGAATTTATTATCAGCGGTTTCCGTCTGGTGGCTTCTGATAATGGCGTGGTGATCGCGGCAAGTTATTGGGGAAAGTTTAAAACAGTGTCCCAGATGATTATGTCGGTTCTTCTTATCCTGAATATTCCGGCATTGTCCATCCTCACAACGGTGTTTATCTGGATCGCCACTATCCTTACCTTGGTTTCACTAGTTGATTATATAGCAAAAAATTACCGCGTTCTTATGGAAGGGAGTATGTGATCATGGTTGTTGAACTGATTTCAGTTGGAACGGAACTTCTTCTTGGAAATATTGTAAATACCAATACTCAGTATCTGGCGGAGAAATGTGCGCTCTTGGGACTCTCCATGTATCATCAAGTTACGGTGGGCGATAACAGGGAACGCCTTTCTGAGGCATTTGAGACTGCCTTAAAGCGCTCGGATGTTGTCATCCTGACCGGAGGCCTTGGACCTACGGAGGATGATCTGACAAAAGAAGTCTGCGCAGAGGTCATGGGACTCTCTTTAATGGAAGACAGCCATACAAAGGAGAGGATCAAAGAGTATTTTAAAAACAGCATTTATAAAGAGATTCCAGATAATAACTGGAAGCAGGCATTGGTTCCTAAAGGAGCGGCTGTACTTGACAACCATAACGGTACTGCTCCCGGACTGATTTTAGAAAAGGATGGAAAGGCGGCAATCCTGCTGCCCGGACCTCCAAATGAGTTAAAGCCCCTGTTCCGCGATCAGGTATTTCCTTACCTTCAGAAGCTCCAGCCTGAAGTGATCCGTTCTCAAATGATCAAGATCTGCGGGCATGGAGAGAGCCAGGTAGAGAATAAGCTTCTTGACCTCATTGACGGACAGTCCAACCCGACCATTGCCACCTATGCGAAGACGGCTGAGGTGCATTTAAGAGTCACAGCTAAAGCATCAAGTGAAGAGGAAGCCAAAAGCCTTTTAAAACCGGTGGTAAAAGAAATCAAAAACCGTTTTGGTAACGATGTGTATACCACAAAAGAGGAAGAGACCCTTGAAATGGCGGTAGTCCGTCTCCTGAAAAAATATGAGCTGACGGTGACTACGGCGGAATCCTGCACCGGAGGACTGATTGCAGGACGTCTGGTGAATGTGCCGGGGGCTTCCGAAGTGTTTCGGGAAGGTTTTATCACTTATTCCAACAAGGCAAAGAGAAAACATCTTGATGTAAGCAAAGGCACCTTGAAGAAATACGGTGCAGTCAGCGAACAGACTGCCAAAGAAATGGCGATTGGTGGTGTTTTCGCGGCTGATTCCGATGTCTGCATCGCAGTGACAGGGATCGCAGGACCGGATTTTGATGGGGAAAAACCGGTAGGACTTGTTTACATGGCCTGCTATATGAAGGATAAGGTTTCAGTGGAAGAATATCATTTTAAGGGAAACCGGGAGAAGATCAGGGAACAGTCTGTAGTAAAGGCACTGGACCTGCTGCGCCGTTCCATTCTTAAGAATTATCATTCATAAAACCTTCCGGGAGGAGATAAATTTGGAAACCCGTTTGCTGAAAAAACAGATGACTGCAGCGTACCAGTACTCTTATGTAAGACTGGTGCTGAATTATTATACTTTATTTGAAACCGTAGGGGAGGAGCCGGTGATTCCGGAGCGGATTATTGCTTACTGTCTGCAGCTTAACGGGCTGCTAAAAGAGCATTTTTCCGGAAAAGATGTGGAAGAGGAACTGCTTAAGCTTCGCGAGGGTATCACTCATGAAGTGGAGGTCCTGACTTCCTATACGGACTGCTTTCAGATTTATGAATATGTTATAAACCGCCTGGAACGGAAGTTTATGTCTTTGCCGGAAACCGAAGGTGATGATGATAGCTTTGCACAGCGTCTTATGGGATTCGTAACGGATACGAAGGAAACGGCCGTTATGAACGGAAGGATCAGGCAGATCATCGGACAGCTTCCGGTCCGTCTGACAAAACAGAAGTTTTTCAGTCTTGTTATGGAAGGACTGTCCGTTTACATTGGTTCTCCCATGGAGAATCTTAAGGATATGATGTATAACCTCCGCACAGAATCCATGGTGAAGCTTCCTTCCGGAATGGAAGAAGGGCATAAGGATCTTTTTAAGCTTTTGGAACAGTTCCGGCTTATGGATTACGGGAATATGACCGCTGAAGACTTTGAAGAAGCTTCTGAAAAGCTTGGCCTTGCCTGCGAGGGTCTTATGGATGAATCCGGCCTTTATATCATGCTCCAGGATATTATCAATGATTTTTGTGTTCTGGTATTTGCAAGACCGGATGCGGTTGTTGATGTGAAGGAGGAAGAACTTTACTGCTCCATGGTTACGGAGATTTTAGAAAAGTTCATAAAAGAAGATTATTCTCCTGCAGAAGAAGAGTTTTTTGACAGGCTTACTCAGCTGGAGGGAAGGCAGGAAGCTTATTATGAGCGGTATTTAAGGACCGAGCTGCCGGAAGAGAACGACGATCGGAATAAAGATCCGGATTATGTGAAAGCTGTAAATGTAGACAGGTTTTTATCCGGAAGCTCTTTTGTGGAATTAAAAAGCCGGGATGAGCAGAAGGAAACAGGTAAGGCGGATGAAGCGGCTGTTGTTGACCGTTCCTATCTGGAGAAAACGGCGAAGGAGTATTTTAAAGAGCTTGAGGAGGTATTCTCTGGCGTCTCCAGACCTGTGATCCGGGCCATAATGGCGAAGGTTTTATCAGACCTCCCTGTCTATTTCAATTCAATTGACGAAATACAGGCATATATTGCAGGAAGCTTAAAAAGCTGCCTGGATGAAGCGGAAAAGGAAACTTGCAAGGAATTATTGGAAGAGCTGATGGATGATGAAAATAAGCTGGTTTGACCGTTTGTACGTAGGTGAGAAAGCGAAGAAGAAACGTTACCGGATTATTCAGGGAATCCGCAGGTTAAAGCCTGGACCAGGGATTTATGTGATTACGCCTGCTTTAAATGGGAATAATATACTTGATATCTATCCGGCAATGTCCCTTTTATGGCCTCTTTACCAGGAGGAGGAATTTCTCATTTTAGGCATTGCGTCCGGTTACTGGGAAGCGTTAGAGGTGGCCGGGAATATCATCGGTGATATGTACCGGAAAACTGGAGGCTTCGATCTGCCTGCTTTTATAGGGAAGCCCCTTTAAGGGATACCTTTATGTCCGAAATACATGGGCGAAAGCAATGAAAGAAGCCGGTAAGGTGTGAGGTGTTCATGCTTCATATAATTTTGTTTATACTTAAAATTTTAGGGCTGCTGGTGCTTGCCGTATTAGGGCTTGTCCTCGCTGCTGCTCTGCTGATCCTTCTGGTTCCGGTACGGTACCAGGCAGAGGGATCCTATGACGGAAAGGTGAAGGGGAAAGCCAGGATTACCTGGCTGCTACATATCCTTTCCGTAACAGCTCAGTTCGAGGAAGACTTAATCGTGAGGGTACGGATTTTTGGCTTCCGCATAGGAAAACCCAAAAAGATGGACTCAGAGCTTAAGGAAGCGGAAGATATTATGGTTCAGGCCATGGAAATAATGGAACCGGAACCCATAAGAGATGCACAGGAAGTGAAAGATGAAATTCATGACAGGGTCAAGGAAGAACCAAAGAACCTGCCGCCTCCAAAGGAGGAATTAAGTAATTCGACGCCTCCCAAGGAAGAATTAAGAAATCCGACGCCTCCGAAGGAAGAGCCAAAAAAGAAAAAAGGATTCCGGTTTATGGGAGTGTTTGAAAAGCTAAAGAAGAAGGTTCTTAGGGCTTTTATAAAACTTAAGTTTTTTTTCCTGCGGATCTGTGATACACTGAGAACAATAAAAGACAAAAAAGATGAGATTTATGCCTGGATTTCCAATAAGGAGAACCAGAAGACAGGAAAGCTGCTTTTTAGACAGGTAAAAAGATTGATCCGCCATATCCTTCCCCGCCGGGGAAAGGGAAATATAACCTTTGGCTTTGATGATCCGTATCTGACCGGTCAGGTGCTCACCTATGCAAGCGTTATTTATCCGCTTTGCCATAAGCATTTGAACCTGTATCCGGTTTTTGACCAGACGGTGTTTACGGTGGAAGGAACGTTTCGCGGAAGGATCCGTATGGCGACGGTTCTTCTCATTGGATCGCGGATGCTGTTGGATAAAAATTTCAGGCGTTTGTTAAAAGGATGGCTTCATAAAGGAGGAATTGCTTAACGTGGCAGAGAATAATTTTACATCTACGGTAGAGTCGCTGTTTAAGGGAATGGATTCTTTTGTGGCGACAAAAACTGTGGTAGGAGATGCGGTAAAGGTGGATGATACGATCATTCTGCCTTTGGTGGATGTGACCTGCGGCATGGCCGCGGGATCCTTTGCGGGAGATACAAAGCATAACGGGGCAGGAGGCATGCATGCAAAGATGAGCCCCAGTGCGGTGTTAATCATTCAGAATGGAGTAACAAAGCTGGTTAACATCAAACAGCAGGATGCTGTAACGAAAATTCTGGATATGGTTCCGGATTTTGTCAATAAATTTGCCGGCGGAACAAAAGAGGTTTCCCCGGAAGCATTAAAGGTGGCGGAGGAGATGGCCGCTTCGGAAGAGAAGAAAAAAGCGGAAGAATAATAAAGGGATAAGCCGCATAGGATATTATATAGCCTGAATGGATTGAGGGATGATATGAGAAGAGTATGCGGACTTATGCTGTTCTGCTTTGGAGCGGGCATGGCAATTCTGCTTTTTATCCCGGCGACTATCGTAACGATCCTTTTTATTATCGGATGTCTGGTACTGGGATATAACCTGTTCTGCTGCTGAATAAGCAATGCTGTTAAAAATAAATGAGGCCAGCCTTATAAAAGGTCCGGCCTCATGAAAAAAGACAAAAAAATACTCCTGACTGATATCAGCCAGGAGTTTCCTTCGATTAAGCTCTTTCAACTAATCCGGATCTTAAGCAGGAAGTACATACGTACATCTTCTTATTAGCGCCGCCATTAACTTTTACTTTAACGGACTTCACATTTGCTTTCCACATCTTATTGGATCTTCTATGGGAATGGCTCACTGCGTTGCCAAAGTGAGCAGCTTTTTCACAAATTGCACATTTAGCCATGATTGCACCTCCTTAAAAGCGACTTGGACTTTTTATGGTTGAAAAATCCACAACAAATGTATGATAACAGAAAATACATGGATTTGCAAGTGAAAATTAAAAATTTGTTTCTTTTTTTGGAAAAATCATGTATAATCAAAACAGACAGAAAGAACGGAGGTAGAGACTATGAAGGGTTATATTAATAATAAACTGGGCGAAATCCAGGTAAGCCCTGATGTTATCGCTATGTATGCCGGAACGACCGCAGTGGAATGCTTCGGTATCGTCGGTATGGCGGCTGTCAGTATGAAAGACGGACTTGTTAAGCTTTTAAAACGGGAAGGCCTGACTCATGGAATCAATGTGAACATCCAGGACAACCATATCACCATTGATTTCCATGTAATTGTAGCCTATGGGGTCAGCATTTCTGCGGTGGCGGATAACTTGATTGAAAATGTAAAATACAAAGTAGAAGAATTCACAGGTATGACAGTAGATAAGATAAACATCTTTGTCGAAGGCGTAAGAGTGATTGATTAAGGAGGAAACTACCCGTGGGTATGAAGTATATAGACGCCAAAATGCTGCAGAAGGCATTTCTGGCAGGAGCAAAAGGACTGGAAGCAAAGAAAGAATGGATCAACGAACTGAATGTGTTTCCAGTGCCGGATGGAGATACCGGAACCAACATGACCATGACGATCATGGCGGCGGCAAAGGAAGTGGCTGCCATTGAGAATCCTACCATGGAATCGTTAGCAAAAGCAATTTCCTCCGGTTCATTAAGAGGAGCGAGAGGAAACTCCGGTGTGATCCTGTCCCAGTTGTTCCGTGGTTTCACAAAAGAGATCGCTGCCGCCAATCAGGTGACTGCCACCGTTTTAGCCAATTCCTTTGTACGGGCAACAGAAACAGCTTATAAAGCAGTCATGAAACCCAAAGAGGGAACCATTCTTACAGTAGCCAGAGGAATGGCAGAAAAGGCTGCGGAGCTGGTCACTGAGACAGAGGATATCCTTGAGTTCTGCCAGAAGGTAATCGAACATGGTGATTACGTATTGAGCCAGACGCCGGAGATGCTTCCTGTTTTAAAGCAGGCCGGAGTTGTAGATTCCGGCGGCCAGGGCCTTATGCAGGTAATGAAGGGAGCCTTTGACTGCCTGTCGGGCAAGGAGGTAGACTTATCTGTAGAGGTTGAAAAGCGCCCGGTTGTTACTACCGGAGCCTCAGGAGCAACAACTGCTGACATTGATATCCGGTTCGGTTACTGTACCGAGTTTATCATTAATCTGGAAAACCACTATGATGATAAGAACGAGCGCGATTTTAAAGGATACTTGGAATCCATTGGTGATTCCATTGTGGTTGTTTCGGACGATGACGTGGTAAAAGTCCATGTCCATACCAATGATCCGGGACTTGCTATCCAGAAGGCCCTTACTTATGGTTCCTTATCCCGCATGAAGATCGATAATATGAGGGAAGAACATCAGGAAAAATTAATTAAAGAATCGGAAAAACTTGCGGCACAGCAGAAGGCTGAGGGTGAAAAAAAGGCGGAGCAGAGAAAACCCTATGGCTTTATATCCGTATCTGCCGGGGAAGGTCTCGATGAAATATTCCGGGGGATCGGCGCAGATTACCTGATCCAGGGCGGTCAGACCATGAACCCAAGTACAGAGGATATGTTAAATGCCATCGAGAAGGTGAATGCTGACACCATCTATATCCTGCCAAACAATAAAAACATCATATTGGCTGCAGAGCAGGCCAAAAGCCTGATGGAAGACAAGAAGGTTATTGTGATCCCTTCAAAAACCATACCTCAGGGTATTACTGCCATCATCAATTTTGCTCCGGATTTATCACCGGAGGATAACGAGAAGATTATGACAGAAGAGATGTCCCGAGTGAAAACCGGGCAGGTGACCTATGCGGTCCGCAATACCATGATCGATGATATTGAGATCCGGGAAGGGGATATCATGGCGCTTGGCGACAGTGGTATTCTGGCGGTTGGAAAGGAAATTGAGTCCACGGTGTTAGAAGCCATGGAAGCCATGGTGGAAGAAGAATCTGAATTAGTGACCGTTTATTACGGTAAGGATGTTAAAGAAGAGGATGCAAAAGAGCTTAAGGAAAAAGCAGAAGTGCTGTTTTCCCAATGTGAGGTAGAGCTTCATGCAGGCGGACAGCCGATTTATTATTATCTCATATCAGTAGAATAAAAAGAGCCAGCGGCATTTTATATACCGGGCAGACGAGGCCTGTCTGCCCGGTTTTGCTGTGCAGGTAAAAAGAAAGGAGGAGGACCCGTCTTTGAATGGTGAGTCAATTGATTCCTTAAAGGGAATCGGTGAAAAAACAGGGAAATTGTTTCAAAAGGTGGGAGTGATAACCGTTGGGGATCTTTTGGAATATTATCCAAGGGCCTATGACACCTATGAGGAGCCTTGCCCCATTGGGGAGCTTAAACCGGATCAGGTGATGACAGTGGCAGGTATGCTTTACAAGACTCCGGATGTAAAACGGTACAGTCATATCCAGGTCATCACAACAACTTTAAAGGATATGACGGGAACTCTTTTGCTCACCTGGTACAATATGCCCTATCTTCACTCCACTTTAAAAGCAGGGACACGGGCTGTTTTCCGTGGCAGGGTGGTGAAGAAAAGCGGACGTCTTACCATGGAACAGCCGGAGGTATTTACGGAAGAGGCCTATGAGCAGGTGGTGCATTCCATGCAGCCTGTTTACGGTCAGACAAAGGGACTGAGCAATAAAACCATTGTAAGAGCTCAAAGGCAGGCGTTAAGCATCCGGAGTATGGTACGGGATTATATGCCTGCCGATTTGCGAAAAAAACACGAACTGGCGGAATATAATTTTGCTATTGAACATATTCATTTTCCGACGGACCGGAACGAACTGCTATTTGCCAGAAAAAGACTGGTGTTTGATGAGTTTTTTCTTTTTCTCATGGCGGTCCGGCGTTTAAAGGATGGCAGAGAGGATAAAAAGAGTGCTTATATCTTAAGCCTCTCTCCTGAAGTGGAGGCCTTGAGGAAAAGCCTTCCCTATTCTCTTACCAATGCCCAGGAAAAGGTTTTAAATGAGGTATACGGCGATCTGTCGGGAGGCAGGGTCATGAACCGGCTTATTCAGGGAGACGTAGGCTCCGGTAAGACGATCATTGCCATACTCTCCCTCCTTCAGGCTGCGTATAACGGATATCAGGGAGCTCTTATGGCGCCTACGGAGGTACTGGCAAAGCAGCATCTTGAATCCATGACAGAGCTGTTCGCCGCGCATCAGATCGACAAAAAGCCCATACTTGTTACAGGCTCCATGACGGCGAAGGAAAAAAGGATTGCTTACGAAAAGATAGCTTCCCATGAGGCGGATATCATTATAGGAACCCATGCCCTCATTCAGGAGAAGGTGGTATACGATAATCTGGCACTGGTGATCACCGATGAGCAGCATCGGTTCGGAGTCGGCCAGCGGGAAATGCTGGGGAAAAAGGGAGAAGAGCCTCATGTTCTGGTTATGAGCGCCACGCCCATCCCGCGAACCCTCGCCATTATCATTTACGGGGATCTGGACATCTCTATCATTGATGAGCTGCCGGCAAACCGTTTGCCCATTAAAAACTGTGTGGTAGATACCGGCTACCGGAAGAAGGCCTATGAATTTATCCGGAAAGAGATAGCAAGCGGCCGGCAGGCCTATGTGATCTGCCCTATGGTAGAAGCCAGCGAGATGATTGATGCGGAAAATGTAATGGATTATACGAAAATTTTAAGAGAGGCACTTCCGGGAATTTCTGTGGAATATCTTCATGGGAAAATGAAGCCTAAGGAAAAAAACGGGATCATGGAAAGATTTGCCGGCGGGGAAATTAAAGTTTTGGTTTCTACGACTGTAATCGAGGTAGGAGTGAATGTTCCCAATGCGACGGTAATGATGGTTGAAAATGCAGAACGCTTCGGGCTGGCTCAGCTTCACCAGCTGAGAGGGCGTGTGGGGCGGGGGAAATATCAGTCTTACTGTATTATGGTAGGAGCTTCGGAACAGGAAGGGACGAAAGAACGCCTGGATATCTTAAACCAGTCCAATGACGGTTTTTTTATTGCCTCAGAGGATTTAAAGCTTCGGGGACCCGGTGATATTTTCGGAATCAGGCAGAGTGGGGATCTTGAATTTAAACTGGGGGATATATTTACGGATGCAAACCTGTTAAAGACTGTATCAGAAGAAGTGAAACGGCTTTTTAATGTGGATCCGGAGCTGGAAAAAGAGGAACACCAGGAACTGAAAGGTAAGCTGCAAGAGTATCTTGAGAAAAGCTATGATAAGCTTAATTTGTAGTTAAAATAATTTGATTTTTTGATTTTTGCAGAAAATATTTGCAATAATCGACAGCAAATGATAAACTAATTTACGTAAAATTATGAATGCAAGGAAACAGGAGGAATGTAATGAGTAGAAAAGCCTTAAAATTTGATGCAAAGGATGCCATGAGGGATGCGATGGTAAGTCCTTTTATGGTTACAATAATAGTGGGTGTCATCATGGTTATATTATCTGCAGTGCAGGGTTTTCTTGATATATGGCAGGGCATGATAGAGAATGCGAGCGCTTATGGGGATTTAGGCCAGACCGGAGCATTTGCAGCCAGCAGCGTTATTTTTTTAGTGATTAATATTGTTGTTAGTACCATTATCCAGTTTGGGTATCAGTCTTACTGTTTAAAAGTTGCTAACAGGGATGATACTATGTCATATGGGGATTTATTCGGATCTGTAAGGTATTTGTTAAAAGCTCTGGGATTGATTCTCATGGTGTCTTTGCTTACTTTTTTGTGGACCTTGCTTTTAATCATTCCGGGAATTATAGCTGCTTACCGCTATTCACAGGCTATTATTATTATGGTTGAGGATCCAAGTAAAGGTATTATGCAATGCATTCGTGAAAGTAAGGAAATGATGGTAGGACATAAGTGGGAGTTCTTTGTTCTGGAGCTGTCCTTTATTTTATGGCAGCTTTTAGGCCTTGTCACCTGCGGCCTTGCTTTCATTTATGTATATCCCTATATGAAGGTTACTTTTGCTAATTATTATAATGCAATAAAACCTAATGCGGTTGTATATGAGGAAGCGACTGTAATTGAGTAAATGATAAAAGGGTTCAAACTTTTTTAAGAGGTTGAACCCTTTTGTACGGTAAACGAGTGGAGGAGCACGGAAGATGAAGTGTGTGATAATTGGAATTGCCGGAGGAACCGGCTCAGGGAAGTCGACCTTTACCAACCGGTTAAAGGATGCATTTTGTGATGATATCGCGGTTATTTATCATGATAATTATTATACAAAGCAGGATGGGATCTCTTTTGAAGAGAGAAAGAAAATGAATTATGACCATCCCGAAGCGTTTGAAACAGAGCTTTTGCTGGAGCAGCTTCGAAAGCTTCGGGCAGGAGAATCGGTTGATTGCCCTGTTTATGATTATTCCATGCACAACCGTTCTCAAAATGTGGTGAAGGTGGAGCCTAAAAAGGTTATTTTAGTCGAGGGGATCCTGGTTTTTGCAGATGAGCGCTTAAGGAGCATGTTTGATATAAAAATCTTTGTGGAGGCTGACGCCGATGAACGGATCCTTCGTCGGGTGATCCGGGATGTAAAGGAAAGAGGCCGGGATATCGAGGGTGTTGTGGAACAGTATTTAACTACAGTTAAGCCTATGCATTATTTGTATGTGGAGCCTACGAAACCAATGGCGGATGTTATTATAAACAGCGGCATGAATGAGGTTGCGTTTCAGTTGGTGAAAACGAATATTGAAAAAATATTGGAGTCAGGGAATCAGGGTTAAAAACGTATCTGCATGAGAATGTTTTTGAGGGCTCGATTTTTTTCCAGAAAAAAACATTTTACGAAAAACCTTCTAGTGTATTTCATTCTATTCCAGCCATAATAGGAGTGTAGCACAAAACACACCATGAATTATTAAAAAAACAAAATCATGGTGAATAGATGAAAAGGAGGCATATCATTATGTCAGGTAGATCTAATACTACAAATGTACCAGAGGCAAAAGAAGCAATGGATCGTTTTAAAATGGAAGTAGCCAGCGAGATTGGTGTTCCGTTAACCAACGGTTACAACGGTAACTTAACTTCTGCTCAGAACGGTTCCGTAGGCGGTTATATGGTTAAGAAGATGATCGAAGCCCAGGAAAGACAGATGGCAGGTAAATAATCTGTAAAAAACAAAGAAACACCCTTCGAATATAACAAGAAATAACTTTTAGTCCAATTCATGGACGATTGAAGGGAAGCAGGAGCTGCAGTTTCGTAACTGATAATCAGTTATGGGGGCTGCGGCTCCTGTTTTTTATGGTGAGATGGCATAGGTGGCTGGAAAGGTTTGGTGAGATGGCAAAGGTGGCTGGAAAGGTTTGGTGCGGTGGCGGAGTCCGCCATGGAACCCAGACTGCGCGGAGCGCAGTCTGGGTCGCGGGCTTCGCCCTATGAAAAAATACAGAAGTTCAGGTGCTTATGTGCAAGCACAACGCGCCTGAATTTCTGTATTTTTTCACCATGGCTCATTGCTGGCGCGAAAAATCAGTTGTATATCTACCGATTTCATACTATAATGGTTTGGAAAAATAAAGTGAGGAATTGTTATGAGAGTAATTGCCGGAAAAGCCAGGAGGCTTGCTTTGAAGACTATAGAGGGGCAGGATACGCGGCCTACGACAGATAGAATTAAAGAAACACTATTTAATATGATACAAGGGGACATGCCTGATTGCTGTTTTCTGGATTTATTCTCTGGCAGCGGGGCCATTGGAATCGAGGCGCTGAGCCGGGGAGCCAGGCTGGCGGTTATGGTGGAACAGAATCCGGGGGCAGTTGAATGCATCCGTGAGAATTTAAAGACCACCAAACTGGAGGATGGCGCCGTTGTGATGTATTGCGACGTCATAACAGGACTTGGAAGACTGGAAGGGAAAGGGTATGTGTTTGATTTTATATTTATGGACCCTCCCTATAATCAAGATTGGGAAAAAAAGGTTTTGCAGTATCTGGCTGATTCCCGGCTGATTGATGAGGACACGACGATGATTGTGGAAGCTTCTTTAGAAACTTCTTTTGATTTTTTGGAGAATATGGGATATCGGATGATAAGAGAAAAGAATTATAAAACCAATAAACATATTTTTATAGCAAGGAAAGGACTTTAAGAAATTGCCCAAAATACACGGGTAATAATAAGGAAAAGGAAGAGACCATATGAGAAAAGCAGTATATCCGGGAAGCTTTGATCCGGTGACTTTTGGTCATCTGGATATTATTGAACGTTCTGCCAGGATGTCGGACCATCTGATCATAGGAGTTTTAAATAATAATTCAAAAACTCCGTTGTTTTCTGTAGAAGAACGTGTTAATATGTTAAAGAGCCTTACAAAAGAACTTCCCAACGTGGAAGTGGAATCGTTTGGAGGGCTTTTGGTAGATTTTGTACGAGCCAAACAGGCGGATGCAGTGATTCGCGGGCTTCGGGCTGTAACGGATTTTGAATATGAATTGCAGATCGCACAGACAAACCGGGTCATGGCCCCAGAGATTGATACTGTGTTTTTGACGACGAATTTAAAATATTCTTACTTGAGTTCCAGCATTGTGAAGGAGATTGCCGCCTACGGTGGAGAGATAAACACGTTTGTACCTGCATGCGTTGCAGAGCGTGTAATGAAGAAGATGGAAGATAGAATGAAATAAGGGTAAGGAGTGTTCGTATTATGATGAGCAGAATTGAACAGTTAATCGGTGAAATTGAAGAATATATTGACAGCTGCAAATACCAGCCGCTCTCCAACAGTAAGATTGTGGTCAACAGGGATGAACTTGAAGAGCTTCTGGTAGAACTTCGTCTGCGCATTCCGGATGAAATCAAGCAGTATCAGAAGATCATCAGCAACCGTGACGCCATTATGAATGAAGCCCGCCAGCAGGCGGATTCTATTTTGGCCCAGGCCAATGCTCAGACCAATGAGTTGGTTAATGAGCATGAGATTATGCAGAAAGCATACACCCAGGCCAATGATATTATTGAACAGGCCAACAACCAAGCCCAGCAGATCGTGGAACAGGCGGTTTCTGATGCCAACGGAATCAGGCAAAGCGCTGTCCAGTATACGGATGACATGTTAAAGAGCCTTCAGACTATTATCAGTCATTCCATGGAAGGGGCTCAGGGCCGTTTTGACGCTTTTATGACTTCCATGCAGTCAAGCTATGATATCGTCTCCTCTAACCGCCAGGAGCTGACAGGAGCTGTCATGCCCGTGGAAGGAACGGAAGAAAACGGGACAACAGAATAAAAAGTATGATGGTAAGGAAGCTGTGAAGTACTTTCCAAGCTACATAGTGCCGGATGGATAATCCGGCATTTTTTATAACACTCTTTGTCTGAAAGATGCCGGATAATCCCCCGAAAGCGGTTACGGTTCCGATCCATAAACCTGCGGAGATTCCTGAAAAGGCCTGGGAAACGGCCTTGATTCCTGTGGTCATTTCTACAAATCCCAGGATAAGGGCCTTATACTGGGGGAGTTCTATGGGAAGTTTTGTTATGTAGAGGGCAAGGATGGAAAAAAGCATGATATATCCCCCGATCTTTACCATGACCTCGCAGGAATCCATCAGGCTGTCATCAAAGGATTTGGAGGATTCTCTGGTTACCGGAAGGGACAAGGCAGGTCCGTTTATGCCATAACAGCTCCTGGCTGCAATGGAAAGTGGAATTATGGGTAAGTAAACGCAGACAAGAAGGAGCCAGACCGGTACGGATGATGGAAGTCCTCCGGCAGCATAGCCTAACAAAAACATGGGGCTGGGATGATTGCAGATGGCTAATAGGTATCTTCCTTCTTTTTCCGAAATGCGTCCATTATCCATAAAATCACTGCAGGTTCTGGCTCCCATGGGATAACCACAGAGAAGTCCGGAAACAAGGGTATAGCTTCCTGCATCCGAAAGGCAAAAGAATCGATGAAGGATCCTTCTGACGGGGAAAATAAGGATGCGGATTGCATTTAAAGCAACAATCACATTGGAGCAGATCATAAAGGGCAAAAGAGTGGGTATCACGACTGAGCCCCATAAAACAAGTCCGTTTCTTGCCCCTTCAAAGGCTGTGGACGGAAAACGGAGCAACAGAATTAAGGCAGCAACAGAAAGCAGACGGAAAAAGGATTTTTTCATGTACACCTGAATAGATTGTTTTATATAATTATATGAAATGGCATGACTGATATGATGGTGATTCTTCTTTTCATCCTGATCCTTTCTGTTTTCCAGGTAACCATGATCGATTACCTGTATAATAATCCTACCTTTTACCAGCTCGACGCTTATACCTGGGAAAGCGATGACTTCAGAAGCTTAAAGCTTGGAAAAATGGTGGCGGAATGGGATTCTCTTGATTATGATACTTTGACTTCCCTAATGGTGGAGCATGAATATGATCTGACTGGTGTCACGGACCGTGACACCCATACGGACCGACTTTTAAAGGTGAAGCCGGCGGAGTATAGAAAGCTCCGTCAGGCTTATGAAACCATTTTATATGATTTAAAGTTTTTCCCGATCCCCTTATCCGTTCAGCCCGGTTCTCCGGATATAAGCTATCAAAACGGCTGGATGGACAACAGGACCTACGGAGGAGAACGAGGGCATGAAGGCTGCGACATCATGGGCGAGGACCAGCCCAGAGGGCATTATCCGGTGGTCAGCATGAGCGACGGAGTGGTGGAAAAGGTGGGGTGGCTGGAAAAGGGCGGCTGGCGGATCGGGATACGGACTCCAAAGGGAGCGTATCTTTATTATGCCCATCTTTACGGCTACAGCAGGCAGTGGAAGGAAGGGGACGAGGTAAAAGCGGGAGAGCTATTGGGATTTATGGGGGACACCGGTTACAGCCAGGTAGAGGGGACTACCGGCAACTTTCCAGTCCATTTGCATTTGGGAATTTATTTGCAGACCGATCATAATGAGGAAATGAGCGTAAATCCCTATTGGGTCTTAAAATACCTGGAGAAATACCGGTTGAAATATTCGTATTAATATATTATCGGAAGCAAAAAAAAGCGCTTCCGGTAATCGGATGGACGGGCTAAAAAGCAGCCCTTTTACCGAAACTTGCTTTGCAAATTCCGGTAAGTTATATATTATCGGAAGCAAAAAAAGCGCTTCCGGTAATCGGATGGACGGGCTAAAAAAGCAGGCCATTTATCGAAACTTGCCTTGCAAATTTCGATAAGCTATATTAAGATTGCTTACATAGGCATAGTTTATTTAATGAAGGCAGAAGTGCGCGCCTTACTTTGGTAAATTTGCCGTTCGATGAGCCTAAGGCGAGTCGAACTTCTTTGACGCAAGATGGGAGCGACAACGTGAAAGAACGGAAGATTTCAGAAGAATTTTTAAACAGAATGAAAGATCTATTAGGGGAAGAAGAGTATGAAGCGTATTTAAAAAGCTTTGAAGAGGAACGGCTCTATGGGCTGCGTATCAATACCCTTAAAATAACCCCGGAAAAATTTACAAACATGACAACCCTTAAGCTAAAGCCCGTTCCCTGGATCCATAACGGTTTTTACTATGAAGGGGAAGAACGTCCGGCAAAAGATCCTTATTATTACGCCGGGCTTTATTATCTCCAGGAACCCAGCGCTATGACGCCGGCAAGCCTGCTTCCTGTGGTTCCGGGAGACAAGGTCCTTGATCTTTGTGCAGCACCAGGAGGGAAAAGCACGGAGCTGGGGGCAAGGCTGAAAGGCCAAGGCCTTTTGGTGTCCAATGACATCAGCAATTCCAGGGCAAAGGCTTTGCTTAAGAACTTAGAATTGTGGGGAATCGAGAATATATGTGTCACCAGCGAGGAACCAAAGAAATTAAAGGAAACCTTCGGTGAATTTTTTGATAAAATACTGGTTGATGCTCCCTGTTCCGGAGAAGGGATGTTCCGCAAGGATGCGGATATGGTGAAGAGCTATGAGGAACACGGACCGGAGTATTATGCTGCGATCCAAAGGGAAATTATGGATCAGGCGGTAGACATGCTTGCACCTGGCGGATATCTTTTATATTCCACCTGTACGTTTTCTGCCTGTGAAAATGAAGATATCATCAGATGGACTCTGGAGCGCCATGAGGAGATGGAGCTTGTCAGGCTTCCTCTTTTTGAAGGAGCCAGCGGTGGGATCGGCCTCCCTGGCTGCCTGCGCCTTTTTCCCCATAAGATCAAGGGAGAGGGGCATTTTTTGGCGCTGTTAAAAAAGAAAGGCAGCCCGGCAGAACATGAGGATTATGGGAAGGCCGGAAGCAAACAGTCTTCCCTTCCTGCTGAACTTTCTAATTTCCTTACCATGGTCTCAAAGCCCATGGAGAGTTCCCGGATCCGGATAAAGAATGATGCGGTTTATTATTTGCCGGAACATTTCCAGGAGAATACGAAAAGCCTGCGCTATTTAAGGACCGGACTTTTGCTGGGAGAGATGAAGAAGGATCGTTTTGAACCGGGACAGGCCTTTGCTATGGCCTTAAAACCGGAAGAGTTCAAACAAGTTGTCTCCTGGGAAAAGCGGGATGACAGGGTGATCCGCTATTTAAAGGGAGAAACCATTTCCTTGAAAGAAGGAGAGGACCCTATAAAAGGCTGGTGCCTGATCTGCGTGGAAGGCTTCCCCCTGGGCTTTGCCAAGGGCAGCGGAGCGACGCTTAAAAACAAATACTATCCGGGATGGCGGTGGCAATAGTGAAGGAACTGAGACTTGATAAATATTTAACAGAGATGGGAGAAGGAACGAGAAGCCAGATCAAGGAAATGGCCAGGAAAGGCAGGATTCTGGTAGATGGCATACCGGAGAAAAGGGCGGAGCGTAAAATCGATCCGGAACAACAACAGGTATCCGTGGATGGGTGTCTTGTGTCCTATGTCCGGTATGAATATTACATGCTAAACAAGCCTCAGGGCGTGGTATCTGCCACAGAAGATTCCCGTTATGAGACCGTGATCAGTCTTATTGAGGAACGGAAACGGGATGATCTTTTTCCGGTAGGACGGCTGGATATTGATACGGAGGGGCTTCTTCTCATCACCAATGACGGAGACCTGGCTCATCGGCTTCTGTCTCCCAAAAAGCATGTGGATAAGGTTTATTTTGCCCGGATTGAAGGGGAGCTTCCGCCTGATGCAAAGGAACGTATAGAGGAAGGGCTTGTGCTTTCCGATGGAACTCCCACAATGCCAGCCCGGCTGGAAGTACGAAAGCAGGGGAAGGGTGAAGTACCTTCTGAAATCCACCTGACCATCCGGGAAGGAAAATTTCATCAGGTCAAACGGATGTTTGAAACTCTTGGGTGCTGTGTGATATACTTAAAGAGAATGTCTATGGGAAGCCTGATATTAGATGAGGCATTAAAACCGGGTGAATACCGCCCGCTTTCAGAGGATGAAATCCTGAAATTAAAAAGTCATGGGAAATAAGGAAGCACCCTTCGGGTATCCCTTTATGCCCAGACTACATGGGCAATAACAAGGAAAGGAAGACAAAAGCAGAGGATGTTAGAGGAAAAGAAAGCTGTGATTTTTGATCTGGATGGAACACTGGTTGATTCCATGTGGATGTGGAAATCCATTGATATAGAATTTCTTAGCAGCAGAGGGCTTACATGTCCGGAAGATTTACAAAAGGAGATTGAAGGGATGAGCTTTTCAGAAACTGCCTTTTATTTTAAAGAGCGGTTCAAGCTGAAAGAATCCCTTGAGGAAATCAAGGCTGTGTGGACGGATATGTCCATTGAAAAATACAGGAACGAGGTTTGGTTAAAGCCGGGAGCTGGAGATTTTCTTAAATACATTACTGAAAGAGGATTAAAGGCCGGAATTGCCACCAGCAATGGCAGACAGATGGTGGATGCGGTGATTGATTCTTTAAATATCGGGCAATATTTTCAAGTGGTGGCTACTTCCTGCGAGGTGACTTATGGAAAGCCTGCGCCGGATATTTATTTAAAGGTTGCAGGGGAGCTTTCCGTATCTCCTGCTCAGTGCCTGGTCTTTGAGGATGTTCCTGCCGGAATTTTAGCAGGGAAACGGGCAGGCATGACGGTCTGCGCCATTGATGATGAATTTTCCAGAGAGATGGAAGAAGAAAAACGGCAGCTGGCTGACTATTTTATATACGATTATCACCAGATACTGAAAAGAAAGGTCGAAATATCATGATGCACGATTATCTTCCCATGAGCCGGGCTGATATGAATATCAGAGGGTGGAAGCAATGTGACTTTATTTATGTCACCGGAGATGCCTATGTGGACCATCCGTCCTTTGGCCATGCCATCATCAGCCGCCTTTTAGAGGCCCATGGCTATAAAGTGGGGATCATATCCCAGCCGGACTGGAAGGATCGGGCAAGCATTCAGGTTTTAGGAGAACCACGATTGGGATTCCTGGTTTCCGGCGGCAATATGGATTCCATGGTAAATCACTATTCTGTTTCAAAGAAACGCAGACAGCAGGATGCCTATACACCAGGGGGCGTTATGGGAAAGCGTCCTGACTATGCGGTTACGGTCTACTGTAACCTGATCCGGTCCGCATATAAGAAAGCGCCTGTCATCATTGGCGGCATTGAAGCCAGCTTAAGGCGTCTGGCTCATTACGATTACTGGTCGGACCGGTTAAAGCATTCCGTCCTGATTGATTCCCAGGCGGACTTAATCTCCTATGGGATGGGGGAAACGTCCATTGTGGAAATTGCAGATGCATTGAACAGCGGGATCGACATCAAGGATATCACTTTTATCGATGGCACGGTCTATAAGACGGACAGCCTGGAATCCGTATATGATGCCCAGATCCTTCCTTCTTTTGACAAAATGAAGGCTGAAAAACAAGAATATGCAAAAAGCTATTACATTCAATATAATAATACGGACCCATATACCGGTAAGCGTCTGGTGGAGCCATATAAAGATAATCTGTTTGTCGTTCAGAATCCTCCGGCCAAGCCTCTTTCCATGGAGGAGATGGATGAGGTTTATGCCCTCCCCTATATGAGGAATTACCATCCTTCCTATGAGGAGCTTGGAGGAGTTCCAGCCATCCGTGAAATTAAATTCAGTCTGATCAGCAACCGGGGGTGCTTTGGCGCCTGCAGTTTCTGTGCTCTTACCTTTCATCAGGGCAGGATTATACAAGCCAGGAGCCATAACTCTCTTTTAGATGAAGCGAAGCTTTTAACAGAGGAGCCGGACTTTAAGGGATATATCCATGACGTAGGAGGTCCTACGGCGGATTTCAGATACCCGGCCTGTGAAAAGCAGATGACGAAAGGGGCCTGCCCCAACCGGCAGTGCCTGTTTCCAGAACCATGTAAAAATCTGAAAGCGGACCATACGGATTATATTGAGTTACTGAGAAAGCTGAGAAGCCTGCCAAAGATGAAAAAGGTATTCATCCGTTCCGGCATCCGGTTTGATTATGTGCTGGCAGATCCCGGCAAAAAGTTTTTAAAGGAGCTTTGTCAGTACCATGTCAGCGGACAGCTAAAGGTGGCCCCGGAGCATGTGTCAGACAAGGTGCTTTCAAAGATGGGAAAGCCCCGGAATCAGGTATATCGCCAGTTTGTAAAGGAATATAAGGACATGAACGGGCGGCTTGGCATGAAACAGTATCTGGTTCCCTATTTAATGTCCTCCCATCCAGGCTCCGGACTTTCGGAAGCCGTGGAGCTTGCAGAATATTTACGGGATTTGGGATATATGCCGGAACAGGTCCAGGACTTTTATCCTACCCCCTCCACCATATCCACCTGTATGTATTACACGGGATATGATCCCCGTACCATGGAAAAGGTTTATGTGCCGGTCAATCCCCATGAAAAGGCCATGCAAAGAGCGCTTATCCAGTATCGGAATCCGAAAAACTATGAATTGGTTTCCGAGGCATTAAGGCTGGCAGGCCGCACCGATTTGATCGGCTATGACAAAAAATGCTTAATCCGTCCGAAGACAGGTGTTCCAGGTGGTTTCTCAGAGAATAAAACAGGGAAGAATCTTGGCAGCGGGAAAAGAGGGGCGGCTTCAGAGACAAAAGATCGTCGGGAGCAAAAGAAAAAGACCATTAGGAACATCCATAAAAAAGCAGGTAAAAAATAATCCTGAATTTAAAGAAATACCCTTCGGGTATATTCACATCCGGAAAAGCGGGGTGGACTCTGCCCCAAATATGTAGGCAAAAATAATAGAAAAGAAGGGAACGATTATGAAGATTGCCATTGTAACAGGTGCATCTTCCGGCATGGGAAGAGAATTTATCATGCAGATTGCTGACCGTTTTAATGGGATTGGAGAAATATGGGCCATAGCCAGAAGGGAAGACCGGCTTAAAGAACTGTCCCCTCACGTTCCGGTTAAGGTCCGGACCTTTGCCATTGACTTAACGGATAAGAGCAAGCTGATGAGCTTAGAGGATATCCTGGCGAAAGAAAAGCCGGAGGTAAAGTGGTTAATCAACGCGGCAGGTTATGGAAAAATCGGCGCCGTGGGGAGCATAAATATAGGAGATGAGATGGGCATGGTGGAATTAAACTGCGAAGCCCTTTGTGCCGTGACCCATATGGTCCTTCCCTACATGTCGAAGAACAGCCGCATCATACAGTTTTCCTCTGCTGCTTCCTTTCTGCCCCAACCTGGATTTGCTATTTATGCGGCTACGAAATCCTTTGTGTTAAGTTACAGCAGGGCCCTCAATGAAGAACTGAAGCAAAAGGGAATCTATGTGACGGCGGTATGCCCGGGTCCAGTGAAAACCGAATTTTTCGATATTGCGGAAACCACAGGAAAGATCCCTCTTTATAAGCGGATCGTCATGGCTGATCCTAAGAAGGTGGTGCGTATTGCTTTGCGGGACAGTATGATGGGAAGTCCGGTTTCTGTATATGGAACCACCATGAAGTCCTTCCGGCTTATGTGCAAGACAATCCCTCACTCCGTGATCTTTCGACTTATGAAGGGGCTTACGAAGACTATTTAACCTCATCAAATAAGTTCCCCACTTTAATGCCGAAACGGCATAAGTGGCGGGTGGGGACTTACTTGTGTCAGAAGGGGTGTCGCCCCTTCTGACAAGCTGCGACAGCAGCTATGAGGTTATGCCCGGTGAAGCGGGGCACGCTGTGAGCAAGTAGCGAAGCGGATTGAGAATATCCAGCAGGCAAAGGAAGAGGAATACAAAAGTGAAACGATACAGGAAGGGACAGTACGGTTACCGCAATTATCATAGAAGAACAGAATTAGGGAAGGTCCTTGCCGGAGCAGCCCTGATACTCATACAGCTATTGGCCCGGACAATGGCAGACAGCTCATCCTTTAAAAATATCCTGACGGTTACAGCCATTCTATCCGTTCTTCCGGTGGCCAATTGGGCATCCCCCCTTTTGGCTTCATGGAAGTACAAAACGCTGAACGAGGAACTTTATAAAAAAGCATGTTCCCATGAAGGAAATAGCAGAATGCTTTACGATCTGATCATCACCTCAAGGGATGCGGTCATGCCGGTGGATGTGGCTGCGGTTCATCCAACCGGCATCTATGCTTACTGTACAGCCAAAAAGCTGGACACAGGAAAAGCAGAAGTTTTTTTTAAGGATATGTTCCTCAGCCATCAGGTAAAGCTGGATATAAGGCTCATTCTGGATGAAGAGGAATTTTTCAACTGCCTTTCCAGCTTGAGACCAGAAGCAGAGTACAAGGATGACGGCAGCATGGAGCGTGGGGTTGCGTTGTTAAAAAGTTTATCCATGTAACCGGCAGGACAGTAAAACCCTTAGGGTATCCCTTTACACCCGATAAATCGGGGTGGGTCCTGTCCAAAATACATGGTAGTAATATGGAAAGGAAAAAACATGCAGTCTTTGATTGTATCGAAAAATGAAGCAGGGCAGCGCCTTGATAAGCTGCTTTCCAAATATTTGAATCTTGCAGAAAAGAGCTTTCTTTATAAGATGATGAGAAAGAAGAACATCACCTTAAACGGCAGGAAATGTGAAGGCTCGGAAAAGCTTTCAGAAGGAGACGAGGTCAAACTTTTTCTCTCCGATGAAACCATTGAAAAATTTTCCCAGGTAAAGCTTCAGGAGGTAAAAAAAGTATCGTTAAACATTATATATGAGGATGAGCACATCCTTTTGGTAAATAAGCCTGCAGGCATGCTCTCCCAGAAAGCTAAGGAGTCGGAT
The DNA here is from genome assembly GCF_032078915.1 of Lacrimispora sp. Classification (GTDB taxonomy): domain Bacteria; phylum Bacillota; class Clostridia; order Lachnospirales; family Lachnospiraceae; genus Lacrimispora. Next base: position 56,727 of record NZ_DAMAUN010000002.1, read on the forward strand.
GAATCCCTGGTGGAATACATGATCGATTATCTGGTTTCAAGCGGCCAGTTATCCACAGACCAGTTAAGGAGCTTCCGGCCTTCCGTGTGCAATCGTCTGGACCGGAACACCAGCGGCCTGGTGGTGGGAGGAAAGTCGCTCCCAGGCCTTCAGCTCATGTCAGCCTCCTTTAAGGACAGGAGCATCCACAAGTATTATCAGTGCGTGGTAAAGGGGCAGATTTCAGATAAACAGGTGATCACAGGCTATTTAACCAAGTCGGAAGCAACCAATCAGGTGACGGTCCATAAGCAGGAGGTTCCCGGGAGCGCTCCGATTGTTACAGAATATGAGCCGGTAAAGCGGCAGGAAGGATATACGCTCCTTAAGGTCACTCTGATCACAGGACGTACCCATCAGATCCGTGCTCATTTATCCTCCATTGGACACCCGATCGTAGGAGACTATAAATATGGGGACAGCAGGGTGAATGAGGAAGCAAAAAAGCTTTATCACATTCAGTCCCAGCTTCTACACTCCTATCAGGTGACACTTCCGGAACTGGCGGAGCCCCTTGCCTATTTATCTGGCCGCACCTTTTATGCGCCTTTACCAAAGACCTTTTCCAAAATATGCAGGGACTGGAGATAGGAGGCAGAGATGGGAACCTGGAATACAAGAGGGTTAAGAGGTTCAGCACTTGAAGATCTGATTAACCGCAGCAATGAAAGTTACCGGGAAAAGGGCCTGGCTTTGATCCAGAAAATACCGACGCCGATCACTCCGATTTCCATTGATAAGGAAAGCCGCCACATCACCCTGGCCTATTTTGATCAGAAAAGTACAGTGGATTATATCGGGACCGTACAGGGGATTCCGGTATGCTTTGATGCCAAGGAATGTTCGGCTGGCACATTTCCCCTTCAAAATATCCATCCTCATCAAGTCGCTTTTATGGAAGAGTTTGAAAGCCAGGGAGGAATTGCTTTTATCATTTTATCCTATACCCAGAAGGATGAGATTTATTATCTCCCATTTGACCAGCTGAAACGGTTCTGGATACGGATGGAAGAGGGCGGGCGGAAAAGCTTTACCTACGAAGAGGTGGATAAAACCTGGCGGATAGGTCGGTTACGGGATATTTTCGTTCACTACCTGGAACTGATCCAGAAAGATTTGGATAGAAGAGATTGACAAGAACCGCTTTTTCCCCTATAATCGACTATACGTTATCAAATTATCACTTTACTACAAGAAAGTGATATAAAATGATAAACCGTGAAAATAATTTTCTTCACTGCATATTATAGCGGCTTATCATGGAAGATCGAAGCAGAAGACGGAGGTTATTATGGCAAATAAACTGTTACATACGCCGGATGGAGTCCGGGATATCTATGGAGTGGAGTGTACGAGAAAGGCTGCTGTACAGGAGAAGATGTTAAAGGTTTTTCATCTGTGCGGATATCAGGACATTGAAACTCCCACCTTCGAATTTTTTGATATTTTCAACGAATCCCGGGGAAGTGTCAAGGCAAAAGAGATGTTTAAGTTTTTTGACAGGGATAACCACACCTTGGTGCTGCGTCCGGATGAAACGCCTGCCATTGCCAGATGTGCGGCCAAATATTTTCTGGATGAGGATATGCCCATCCGTCTATGCTATATAGAGAGAACCTTTATCAATAATTCCAGCTATCAGGGCAGGCTTAAGGAAGCCAGCCAGACCGGAGTGGAGTTTATCGGAGACGATTCCGCAGATGCGGATGCAGAAATCCTTGCTATGGTGATCAGAGCTTTAAAGGCAGCAGGATTAACGGAATTCCAGGTGGAATTAGGTGAAGTGGACTTTTTTAAAGGGCTGATGGAAGAAGCCGGCATGGATGAGGAAATGGAGGAAGCCTTAAGACAGCTTATTGAAAATAAGAATTATTTTGGTGTAGAAGAACTGGTAATGGCCCAGCCTATTAACGCGGAGCTAAAACAGGTATTTTTAAAGCTTCCGGAATTGTTTGGCACCCTGGATCAGATCCAGGCAGCCAGGGAACTGACTTCCAATCCAAGGGCGCTAAAGGCGATTGAACGCCTGGAAGAGGTGAACCGGATTCTTGAATGCTATGGGCTTTCTGATTACGTTTCCTATGACCTTGGCATGCTGAGTCAGTATCAGTATTACACCGGAATTATTTTCAAAGCTTATACCTATGGGACCGGAGATTACGTGGTAAACGGCGGAAGATACGATAAGCTTTTGGAACAGTTTGGGAAAAATGCTCCTGCCGTGGGATTCGGAATCTCGGTGGATGAGCTTTTACTGGCCCTTTCCAGGCAGAAGATCGAGATGAAGGTTGATCTGGTGAACACCATGATCCTTTATGAGATAGAAGCCAGGGAAAATGCCGTCCGGCTTTCCAGCCATTTCCGGGAGTCCGGCATGGCGGTTCAGCTTCAGCGGAGGGATCAGGCCCGTTCCCTTGAGGACTATCAGGCTTACGCAAGGCGCCGGGATTTAAATAATCTGCTGTATCTGGACCAAAGCGGGTTTTCCGTAAAGGTCATGAACCTTATTCTGGACCGTACAGATGAGATACCTCTGTCGGAATATTTAAAATAATCGGGGGTACGTATGAGATATCTGACTTTTGCCCTGGCAAAGGGGCGGCTTGCAAAACAGTCACTTGAAATGTTTGAAAAAATCGGGATCACCTGTGAAGAGATGAAGGATAAGGATTCCCGGAAGCTGATTTTCACCAATGAGGAGCTGGGGATTCGCTTTTTTCTTGCGAAGGCCAGTGATGTGCCTACCTACGTAGAGTATGGGGCGGCTGACCTTGGCATAGTGGGAAAGGATACTATTTTAGAAGAAGGAAGAAAGCTTTATGAGGTCATGAACCTGGGGATTGGAACTTGCAGAATGTGCGTCTGCGGCCCACCATCGGCAGGAGAGCTTTTAAAGCATCATGAAAGGATCCGTGTAGCCACCAAATATCCGGCGATTGCCAAGGACTATTTTTACAATAAAAAACATCAGACCGTTGAAATCATAAAGCTTAACGGCTCCATTGAGCTGGCGCCGATTGTAGGGCTTTCCGAGGTCATAGTGGACATTGTGGAAACAGGTGCTACCCTTAAGGAAAACGGGCTTGCGGTATTGGAAGAAATCTGCCCCTTATCCGCCCGTATGGTGGTCAATCAGGTAAGTATGAAACGGGAGAATGACAGGATCACAAAGCTGATCCATGATCTGCGTACCTTGCTGCAGGAGGAGAACCGATGAGAATTGTAAAGCTTAACGAAACTTCCAGACAAAATATTCTCGGGGATCTGTTAAAAAGGGATCCTAATAATTACGGCGCATATGCCGACACGGTCCAGGAAATCGTGGAAACGGTGAAACGGGATGGAGATCAGGCAGTATTTGCCTATACAAAGGAATTTGATCAGGCGGAAATAAAGGCCGGAAACTTAAAGGTGACCAGGCAGGAAATTGAGGAAGCCATGAAAGAAGTGGATCCGGAACTTATAGAGATCCTTAAAAAATCCATGAAAAATATCCGCCAGTTTCACGAAAAGCAAAGGCAGTACAGTTGGTTTGACAGTAAACCGGACGGCACCATCCTGGGCCAGAAAATCACACCCCTAGAAAGTGTGGGCGTTTATGTCCCAGGAGGAAAGGCGGCTTATCCGTCTTCGGTCCTGATGAATATCATTCCGGCAGAAGTGGCAGGCGTGAGCCGCATTGCCATGGTGACTCCGCCCGGAAAGGATGGAAAGGTCAATCCTGTCACCTTAACGGCAGCTCATCTGGCAGGAGTTACCGAAGTTTATAAGGTGGGCGGAGCGCAGGCTGTGGCGGCCCTTGCCTTTGGTACGGAAACCATCCCTAAGGTCAACAAGATCGTAGGGCCTGGGAATATTTTTGTGGCTTTGGCGAAAAAGGCAGTTTACGGACATGTAAGCATTGACAGCATTGCCGGTCCAAGTGAGATTCTGGTGCTTGCAGATGAGGGCGCCAATCCCCGCTTTGTGGCGGCAGATTTATTGTCTCAGGCAGAACATGATGAGCTGGCTTCGGCTATTTTAGTAACTACCAGTATGGAGCTGGCTGAGAAGGTATCAGAGGAAATAGAAACCTTTACCCGGGAACTGTCCCGCAGAGAGATCATTGAAAAGTCCCTGGATAATTACGGCTATATCCTTGTTGCGGATACCATGAAGGAAGCCATCCAGGCTGTTAATGAGATCGCCCCGGAGCATTTGGAGATCATCACCAAAAATCCTTTTGAAGATATGACCAGGATTCATAATGCAGGCGCAATCTTCCTCGGAGAATACAGTTCTGAGCCTCTTGGAGACTATTTTGCAGGTCCAAACCACGTCCTTCCTACCAATGGAACGGCGAAATTTTTCTCAGCCTTAAGTGTGGATGATTTTATAAAGAAATCAAGCATTATTTATTACTCAAAGGAAGCGTTGGAAGAGATCCATGAAGATATCGAAGCCTTTGCCGAGGCAGAGCATTTAACCGCCCACGCAAACTCTGTGAAAGTACGCTTTTCCACGAAAGCAATGAGCAGTGCGGAATAGGACGGGCGAAAAATTTCGTCGTGCTTGCACGTAAGAAATTTCTCTTCCGGCCTATTCCATAGGGCGAATGCCCGTGAGCGAGTAAAACCGCAGGTTTTGCGAGCGCCACTGCGGACTCACCAAATTATAAAACATGAAAGAAGGTTAAATATGGGACGAAGTGCAGAGATTTCCCGTATAACCCGTGAGACAGATATCCGGCTGAGCCTTGATTTAGACGGCAGCGGAAAAGCTGACATCCAAACGGGGATTGGATTTTTTGATCACATGTTAAACAGCTTTGCCCGTCATGGCTTTTTTGACTTAACCTTGTCGGTAAAAGGAGATCTTGAGGTAGATACCCACCATACCGTTGAAGATACGGGCATTGTCCTGGGAACTGCCATCAAACAAGCCCTTGGTGATAAAAAATCCATCAGACGTTACGGCAGCATGATCCTTCCTATGGATGAAACCTTGGTCCTCTGTGCCATTGACCTATCCGGCAGGCCGTATTTAGGCTATGATGTTTTGCTTACAAGCGAACGGGTGGGGGAATTTGAGACAGAAATGCTGAAGGAATTTTTCTATGCTGTTTCATATGCCTCTGAAATGAACCTGCATATCAGAAAAATGGCAGGAGAGAATAACCACCATGTGATCGAGGGAACCTTCAAAGCATTTGCAAAGGCCTTGGATGAGGCAACATCCCCTGATCCGAGAATCACAGGGGTACTGTCTACAAAGGGAACATTATAAAGGAGAATCCATATGCAGCTTTATCCAGCAATTGACTTAAAAGACGGGCAGTGCGTCCGTTTGAAACAGGGAGAATTTAAGGAGATCACCGTATATTCCCAAAAGCCGGAGGAGGTAGCTGCCCTCTGGCAATCCCAGGGCGCCTCATTCCTTCATCTCGTAGATCTAGACGGGGCTTTGGCCGGCCGTTCTGTAAATGAAAAGGTGATCAAAAAAATAGCGGATACCGTTTCCATACCAATCGAAATAGGCGGCGGCATCCGAAGCGAAGAGGCAATCGAGTCCATGCTTTCCCTGGGAGTGGCCAGGGTAATTATCGGGACAAAAGCTGTTGAGAATCCGGAATTTATCCGGGACATGGTGAAAAAGTTCGGACAGGACCGGATCGTGGCGGGCGTTGACGCAAAGGATGGTATGGTAGCGGTGGAAGGCTGGGAAAAGATCAGCGGAATCACCGCATCAGAGCTTTGCAACAGGATGAAGGAATACGGCGTCTGCCATATCGTTTATACCGATATATCAAGGGATGGGATGCTGACGGGTCCTAATGTGGAGTACACGAAAAAGCTGACGGAAGAAACCGGAATGGATATCATTGCCTCCGGCGGAATGTCTTCCATGGAAGATTTAAGACAGCTTTATCATGCAGGTGTCCGCGGAGCCATCATCGGGAAGGCGTTGTATGAAAATCGGATCGATTTAAAGGAAGCCATAGAAGCCTTTGAAAAGCAGGATCATCAGGGGAGGATATGATGATGGAGTATAAAAAACTAATTGCAGGTTTTGGAATCCGGGAGGGGAAGGCAGTAAGGCTTGATGATCAAAAGACATGCTATGGGGAGAATCTTTTGACGCTGGCCTGTTTTTACGGTGACAGCGGAGCAGATGAGCTCTTTCTGCATGATCTGTCTGAGTCAGAGGAAGATCATGAACGGACAATCGGCCTTATGAAGGAGATTGCAAGGCTGTCTGATATTCCTGTGATTTTAGGGGGAAGAGTCAGACGGCTGGAGGATGTGAAGAAATACCTTTATGCAGGCGCAAAGGCAGCATTTCTAGACGTAAGCCTTGATGAAAATGTGGATTTGATGAAAGAGGCGGCGGACAGGTTCGGAGATGATAAAATTTATGCTTATCTACCGGACTGCTCGTATTTGGAGCGGACCAAGGAATACGCCCAGCTGGGTGCTTCCGTTATGATTCTGGGGGATGGGGTCACAGAGGAAAAACTCCAGGCTGTTTCAGCCTGTGAAGAGTCCTTTTTGATCACCGGCTGCGGGGAAGATGCAGATCTCTTTGCCTATGCCCTTGGAGTGGATAATGTGGAAGGCCTGGTGGGAAGCTTTGACGGAGAAGTGAACTGCATGGATTTGAAGCAGGATTTAAAAGCCCTGGGAATCGGAGTAGATACCTTTGAAAGCCCGGTAAGCTTTGACCAGTTTAAGCTGGGCGATGATGGTCTGATTCCTGTTATCACCCAGGATTACAGGACAGGAGAAGTGCTCATGCTGGCCTATATGAACGAAGAAGCCTTTCGCGAAACGCTTAAGACCGGCTGCATGACTTATTACAGCAGAAGCCGCAGAAGCCTTTGGCGGAAGGGAGAAACCTCCGGCCACTATCAGTATGTGAAGTCCCTGGACCTAGATTGCGACAATGATACGCTGTTAGCGAAAGTGAACCAGATCGGAGCCGCCTGCCATACAGGGGCTAGAAGCTGTTTTTATCAGAATCTGGTAAAGAAAGAGTATCAGGATATCAATCCCTTAAAGGTGTTTGAAGAAGTATTTCATGTAATCCTTGACAGAAAGACAAATCCAAAGGAAGGTTCCTATACCAACTATCTGTTTGACAAAGGTCTTGACAAGATATTAAAAAAGCTGGGAGAAGAGTCAACAGAAATTGTCATAGCAGCCAAAAATACAAATCCCGAGGAAGTTAAATACGAAATTTCAGATTTTCTTTATCATATGATGGTGCTCATGGCTTATAAAGGAGTATCCTGGGAAGATATAACCAGAGAACTGTCTAATCGCTAAGTAAAAAACGCTGGGAAGGCCGCTTGCTTTTCCAGCGTTTTTTGTGTACATAGAGCCATGGACAGCCTGATTGTTCCATGTTATAATTAAAAAATGGAAATTATGGGAGGCAATGGGTATGAAAGAACAGATGTCTGGCAGGATGAAACGGATGACGCGGATTTACCACTGGGTGTTACCGGTTATTTTCCTGTATATCACCGCCGTTTCCTTTTTTGGTGCAGGAATGGGCATGAAGCTTTTGGGAAATACGAAATCTGATGTGGAACCGATGGAGTTTCATGTGTATGATGGCGCAGATATTTACAGCAGCTTAAAGGCCCATATGATGACCTGGGAGTTTGCGTCGGATTTTAAGGAAACCAATCATTATTACTTTGCTTATGATGTAAACCTGCTTCCTTATATTGTACAGGTCCATGGGGACCTGCCTGAGAAATATTTACAGATCCAATCCTATTTGTACGATGAGTCCGAGGAAACACCGGAGCCTGCGGTATTTTACGGCATGTCGTCGCGCATTGAGGCTGATATCCGGGAGTATGCCATGGAAAGCTACAATGAGATGTGGGGAGAGAAACTTGTAACGGAGGATAATTTTTCGGATTATTTCGGAGAATACTATCTGGATACCACCAGAAAGCCGGCCTCCAATGCTTCGGAAACAATTTCTCTCATTTTTTCGTTCGGATTTCTGGCCTTCCTGGCAGGAACCTTGCTTTTGGTATGGAAGCTTAACAGCCGGAGGTTTAAGATAAGCCGCGCAACCTTAAAGTCATGGACGGGAGAAAGACTGCTTGCTTTAGACAGACAGCTTAATGGGGCCAGTACCTCCTCCTATGAAAAAGAACAGCTTTATTTGACCAATGATTATATCATTGCCAATGCAGAGGGATTTGATATTATCCCATATGATGCTGTTGTGCGGATTTATGATACCTCCTCTGCAACGGGAAAAAGGCTTATGGTTGAAACGAAGGATCAAAAATACCATACTCTTGCTATGGGGGGAAGAAAGAACAAGGATGGGTTCCAGGAACTCATCGGCCAGGTGAAAAGGAAAATTGAGGATAAAAAAGAGGAATTGCCGGAAAATATTCTGACAGGTGAATACCGCATGGATCCTGAACATGTGGATCCGGAAGCAATCCTTCAGATATCCGCCTCCCTTGATCAGAAGCCGTCCAATCCGTTCTTTGGCGTGATCGGGGCGCTGTTTGCCTCTCTTTTAGGAGTGGGGCTTTGGGTGCTCATCGGCCAGGTGGGGTTTGTTGCCGGAATAGCTGGGTTTATTATGCTTAAGCTTGCCTTAAGCGGCTATCAGAAGCTTGGAGGCTCACTGGATAAAAAGGGAGCCGTCATTTGTCTTATTGTAACAGCCGGAATGATCACCGGAGCCAATCTTCTGGATTATGCAGTATCCATGACAAGGGGATACTTCCAGTATGAAGCCAGTTTTGAAACCTTGTCCTATGTTTTCTCTAACTTTGGAAAGCTGATGTCCGATATGGATATGTGGAGAGGATTTTTCATTGACCTTGCCATTGGTTACGGCCTGTCCATATGGTCCGCGGCAGGAGCTATAAAATCCATTTTAAATATGGAAAAATAAATCTTAGAAAAAGAGGCGATTTGATTATGTTACAAGTATTAGATAATTTTTTAAAGTATATATCCTTTGACACACAGTCTAAGGAGGATATGGAGGCAGTTCCCAGTACGGAAAAGCAGCGGGTATTAGCCAGAGAACTGGCAGCCCAGCTTCAGACCATGAAGGCGGAGCATGTGATGGTGGATGAGCATAGCTACGTTTATGCCACCATACCTGCCACCATGGAAAAGCCAGTCCCTGTGCTTGGCTTTATTGCCCATATGGATACAGCACCTGCATATTCCGGGACGGAAGTGAAGCCGCAGATCGTGAAAAATTATGACGGCGGTGATATTCTGCTGAATAAAGAAACCGGACTGGTCATGAAAGCAAGTGATTTTCCGGATTTATTAAAGTACAAGGGGCAGGATATCATTACAACGGACGGAACCACCCTGCTGGGTGCGGATGACAAAGCCGGAGTTGCCGAGATCATGACTATGGCGGAGTATCTTTTATCCCATCCGGAGATTCCTCATGGAACCATCCGCATTGGCTTTACACCGGATGAAGAGGTTGGAAGAGGCGCAGATTTCTTTGATGTAAAGGGTTTTGGCGCAGATGTGGCTTATACCGTAGACGGCGGTGGCTTAGGAGAACTGGAGTATGAGAATTTCAATGCAGCTTCCGCAAAGGTCCGGGTGCACGGCTCCAGCATTCACCCAGGATCTTCTAAGGGAAGAATGAGGAATGCCCTGCTGATGGCTATGGAGTTCCACAATATGCTTCCAGCCTCTGAAAATCCTATGTATACGGAAGGATATGAGGGATTTTTCCACTTGGATTCTATGAGCGGAACGGTGGAAGAAGCCCGCATGGATTATATTATCCGGGATCACAGCAAAGAGAGATTTGAAGAGAAAAAGGCATTTATGGAGAGGGTGGCGGAATATCTCAACAGCCGCTATCATGCAGGGACCGTAGAACTTACCTTAAAGGACAGTTACTATAACATGAAGGAAAAGATCCAGCCTCACATGTACCTGATCGATATAGCAAAGACTTCCATGGAGGAAATCGGAATAGAACCTCTGATAACTCCAATCCGCGGAGGGACGGATGGCGCCCGTTTGTCTTATGAAGGGCTTCCTTGTCCAAACCTGTGCACCGGAGGCTATAACTTCCATGGAAAGTTTGAGTTCATTCCCGTTCAGTCCATGGAGAAGGTGGTAGAACTGCTTCTTAAAATCGTAGAGAAATTTACGGAAAGATAATATGCAGAGGGAATAGTACCCTGCAGCTCAGATTAAAAAAGCAGCTATTGACAAAGTAGGATTCTACTCGTATACCATTAGTAGAATTCTACTTTGATTTTTGGAGGTGATCTTATGCTTTCAGCCTTAAGTAAACCAAGTGCTGATTTTTATATACAGAGTATTGCGCTGTCCTTGCGCTATATGAACGATCAAAAGTTAGAGGAATTCGGCATAACGAACCAGCAAGCCCGGCTATTGGGGGGAATCAGCAGCAGTCTTTACGATGGAGCTAATATCAGCCGCAAGTTTTTGGAGGATATGATGCAGCTAAAAGGCCCATCGGTAACCAGCTTATTAAATGGCTTAGAGAAGAATGGCTTTATTATTCGTTATAGCCGTGAAGATGATGGCCGTGCAATGAATATCAAGGTTACTGAAAAAGGTGATAAGGTTTTAGAAGCGCTGCGTGACGTATTTAAAAGCACAGAACAACAGCTACATAGCGGTATGACGACTGCAGAACAGGAACAATTTTTGATGTTACTTCAAAAAGCTCATGATAACCTTTCACGGAGTAAGCGTTCAGGAAATACAAGGCCGGTAGATGCAGGGAAGGTATAAGCAGGCACATTGAGCGGTAGAAAATAAAGATGCTGCTTGCTATTATCTTCAGTGTTTGTGTAGAACTCTATATATTTTTTGATTACTTATGTAGGGTTCTACATATATATAAAACCTGCTTAATCCACTGGAAAGTTAGAAATTCAAAGCAAAAAACGTGCATTTTAGAACATAATATACTTTTTTGATAGAAATATATTAAAATAATAAAATATTGAATTTTTGTCTTTTTATATTTTTTTTGATTCGTAAAAAATACAGGGGTTAACAAGGAAATTACCGAATAGAATCATTCGTTTAGTAAGATATGTTAAGGAGTGATTAGAAGATGAGAAATCTGATAGAACTTACTGATTTGACAGTTAACGAGGTACAAAGGATTTTCAATATAGCTGATAAAATGAACAAAGGGGAATATGAAAAATGCTTTAAAGGAAAAACGATCATTTTATTTTTTCCATCTTCAAGCATACGCACCCGCGTTACTTTTGAGAAAGGGATATTTGATCTTGGAGGGCAATCTATTCTTTTCCCAAGTGATGCTTTAGATAAAAAAGAAGAGATAAAAGATGTAGTCAATTATCTGCATAATTGGGCCGATTGTATTGTAGTCAGGCACGCTGATATTGATTTGATTGCACGGATGGCAGAGTGTAATTTACTTCCAATCGTTAATGCTATGACCGGTGTTAACCATCCCTGTGAAATTCTTTCTGATTTATATTCATTATCAAAAATCCGAAAAGATTACCTTGATCTGAATTATCTGTTTGTAGGTGCCCCAGGGAATATAGGGAATGCATGGGCTGAAGCAAAAAAGGTATTAGGCATCAATATTAAGCAGTGTTGCCCAGCAGGGTATGAGATAAGCGGATTAACTGCTGAGCATGATATCAATAAGGCTATCGTGAACAGTGACATTATTCTTACAGATTCTTTGCCGTCAAAAGCGCTGTCTGACTTTTCGTCTTATCAGATAACGAACGAGCTTATGCAAAAAGCAAATGCCGGCGCTGTGTTAAATCCATGTCCTCCATTTTTCAGAGGTGAAGAAGTTTCCGCAGACGTAATAAATTCCAAATATTTTGCGGGATACAGTTTTAAGAAGCATCTTTTAATCATGCATCAGGCTATTATGTATTTTTCAATGTTCAATGACTGAAGGTCAGCCAGTTGCAAATCTTATTTACGAGGAGAAAAAAATTATGGAAAAAGAACTGCAATCACGAGATGATTGGGAGATGGAACTTTTTGTTGGGGAAAAATACTATTATTATAAAAAGCAATGGCAAGATAGAAATCCTAGCCAATCCTTTACAAGTTGGAACTGGGTTGCCTTCTTTTTTCCTTTTTACTGGTTGCTAGCAAGAAAGATGTATCGCAACGCATTCATTGTTTTCCTTGTCAGCATTTTTGCCTGGATCATTCCCTTTGGCGGGCTTGCTATCCATATTATTCTGGCTCTGTATGCAAATTACTTTTATTATCAAAAATATAATTTAACGAAGCAGGCGGTTCAAGGCTATCTTAAGGGAGAGGCAGAGGAATATTTAAAAAAGCACGGAGGAACTAATATTCCAGCCGTTTTTATTACTGTTTTTATTTTATTGTGCATTGTTTGTATTGGTATCGGAGTACTTATTTTCGTTGCAGGAAGTAAAGAAAATAAAGCTTCTGCCACTGTCGGGTCAACCTATGAAGTTTCCTCAGTTGGAGAGTCAACTTATGAGGGTTCCTCAATTGGAGAGTCAGCCCATGAAGTTGCATCTAGCGGAGAGTCAACCTATGAAATCACAACGAAAGGTAATGAGCTAACCTATACAATTCCTACATACCTCACGCAAAAGAATGACAGCGAAAGTGACCTGTATCTTGTGTCCGCCTCCGGTACCCAGATTGTGATGATAACACTTTATAATATTGACGACTTTTCAGAGTTGATAGATGAACAGTACTTTATAGATGCAGTTTCAGAAAATCTTGTGAGCTCAGATGACATCACAGAGATCAAAGAGGTATCAGATGCAGTTCTGCTCCCCTTAGACAGCCAAACACCTCAAATGTTATATTCTCTGATTGAAGAAGGTTCCGTTTTTTACGATTATATCACATGCACAAAAATCGGAGATTTTTATGCCCTTACTAATGTGGTCATTCGTCCCAGTCAATGGGAAAAGGATAAGCAGCATATTGCAGATATCATTTTAAGTGCAAAAGAACCTAATCATAGTTGATGATACTGTTCATATTTAGAGCCGTAAAAATGCCAATATACAAGCACCTCAATATAATATGTTGATTTAAGTAAATGTGAGTAACTATTAAGAAGGGTTGGTATTGTTGGAGGGATTGGTTAAGAAAAATGTATGAAAGAATGATGGATAAAAATATTCTGCCGGAAATAAACGACATTGAACGGCATATCGGTCTGAATGGTTGTAAGTACCTGCAGTTCTTAGAAGATGCATTAATGAAACGGTATGATATTCACCGTGAAATACGGTTTCCATTCGGTAATACTTACGGCTGGGGGTACAAATACTCCCATAAAACAAAACATCTTTGCTATACTTTTTTTGAGAAGGATGCAATCACAATCACCTTGCAAATAGGCGATAAAGAAGTACCGTTGCTCAATCAGGTATTAGCTACGCTTTCATCAAAAACGCAGTCCCTTTGGGAGAACCGCTATCCTTGCGGTAACAATGGCGGCTGGGTGCATGTCAGGATACTTTCAGAAGATGATTTAGATGATGTGATAAAGCTGATTGAAATAAGAAAGAAACCTCGCATTGTACAAGGTGAATAAAAAATGTAGATGATATTGACAATATTTATTCAAAGTGATACCATGCAGCTATGAGTTGGACTCGGGTTCCACTTGTAGAAGTTGTTATGGGTGATAAAACAGATCTCGCAGTGGCGGAGATCAGTTTATCGCTTAGGCTGTAAAGATAACCAGTGAGCGGATTGAGAATATCCGATTGACTGATATATTTTAATAAGCTAACAGCTAGTAGAAAGGATGGAATAAGAACTTTGAAACAATATTTTGTTATAGGCAGTTACACAGAACCAATTTTATTTGGAACAGGTGAGGTATTTCAAGGAAAAGGAAAGGGAATATCATTCTGTACATTTGAAGACGGCAAAATAGAAATAAAAAAAGAAATTGCCATTAAAAATCCTTCTTTCCTATGTGTAGATGAGATAAATAAAAAGATTTATGCAGTTAATGAGATGAAAGAATATTTGGGAAAGACCGGCGGCGGTATGACCCGGCTCACTTATGATGATGAAGGCAATATGAGCATAGAAGGAAGCTGGAATACTTTTGGGGAAGACCCTTGTCATATTGCAATTGGGCCAAACGGACAATTTGTTGCTATAGCTAATTATTCCAGTGGCTCAGTGACTGTATATCCAATTGATGAAAAAGGAAATGTTAAAAATGATTGCCAGTTATTTCAACATGAGGGCAGCAGCATTTATCAGTCACGTCAGGAAGGGCCCCATGCACATAGCTGTCTTTTTGCGCCGGATCAGGAACTGCTTTATGTCTCTGATCTGGGAATCGATAAGCTTGTAGCATATCGATATGAAGGAAGCGCTGCATATCCTGAGGCTGACGCTTCGGTTCGTGTACCTGCAGGAAGCGGCCCCAGATACGGAGAGTTCGGAAAAGATGGGAAGCATTTTTATTTGATTAATGAAATTAGTTCGCAGGTAATGCATTTTACATATGTTGCCGGCAAGATGGAATTTCAGAATGCCGTGAATACACTACCGTCGGATTTTGCCGGGAATAACACATGCTCTGACCTTCATATTACTCCAGATGGAAAATTTCTTTATGCATCGAATCGTGGACATGATAGTCTGGCATGTTATCAAATCAAAGAGGATGGAAGTCTGACATTCATTGAAAGGCAGTTTTCCGGTGGAAAAACGCCTAGGAATTTTGCAATTGACCTGACTGGAAGATATATTTTAGTTGGCAATCAAGACAGTGATACAATCACGGTATTTGAAATAGAAGATAATGGTCATATGAGTCAGGTAAACCAAATTAATACCGGGGCGCCTGTGTGTATCCGATTTTTTCAGCTGTAACTCTGGTTCAGTAAAATATCTATCTTGATTATAAAGAAGGTTTTAATGGAGATACACTCTATTGAAACCTTCTTTTTTATCTCTTATTCAAGCTTTTAATGCATAACCTGAATCCTCATAGCGATCCGATTTGAAGCAAATATGAGTTAATTGAGGACAAGACTTCATTTTACAATAGGGAAACACCTATATCATTGACTCAGAAAAGAAATGTTTCAACATCCGTTTTACCGCCTCATCCCAAAATTTCCAATCGTGTATCCCGCTCCATTTTTCAAAGGTAACCTTGTAAGGAAGATTTTGCAGATGCTGGTGAAGCCGTACCGATTCCGGATAAAGATGATCTTCTTTACCGCAGGCCATATAAATATCAGGGCGGGAGGGGGCGTCGGCATCCCGGGAGGCCAGGAAGAAAATATCATCTTCCGGAACCAGGTCACATTGTTCCCCGAAGATTCCCTGGAACTCCTGTTTTTTCGGATGGTCTTCCGGTGTTTCTGTTACATGCTTAAGAATATCCGTGACAGCGGAGATGGCTCCGCAGCCGGCATACCGGTCAGGATGAAGAAGGGCGGTTTTTAAGGCACCGTAGCCGCCCATGGACATTCCGGCAATATAACGGTCTTTGGAGTTGGTGCTGATATGAAACATGGATTCGCATAAATCCGGTAATTCTTCCGAAACATAGGTCTGGTAATCCAGTCCGTATTTCATGTTGCTGTAAAAGCTCCGGTTCACCTCCGGCATGATAATGGCGGTATTGTAAGCTTCTGCATATTGCTCCAGGCTGGTATAGCGGGTCCAGACGGAATAGTTGTGTGAGCGCCCGTGAAGCAGATACAGAGTCTTAACCGGTCGGTCCGTCCGGCAGAAATCCTGCGGAAGGATCGCGCAGACAGAAGTGACCATGCGGATGGATTCGGCTTTCAGCTCACAATGGAGAAAAGCCATATTATTTACCTGCCTGATACTGTTCCGTATACTCTTTGATAATCTGCTCACCGCCTGCAGCTTTCCAGTCCTCAATGGCGGCTTTCCACCCATCTAAATCCAACTCCCCAATTACATATTTGATTTTGGCATCATTGATCTGGTTTTCTAAATCTCCGCCGGTTTCCACATTGGTATCGGAGATGAACGGCAGTATTACGTTGTGTACTGCATACTGGGCATTTTCATTCATGAGACGGATGATCTTCTGGTTTAATTCCGGTTGGTTGTTTGCCGTTAAGTTCTGCGTAGTATAGAAAGGAGTAATCTGACGGATATCGTTGTATTTGCGGGCATAGATCTCGGACTGTTCCTTTGTCTGCTCTACACCTCCGTCCTTTACGGTATAGGATTCGCCCTCAATCCCCCAATTCATGCCGTCCGCCATTTCCGGATCGCCCAGTTTATCTAAGAAAGCCAACAGTTTTAACAGTTCTTCTTCTGTTTTGACTGCTGTTTTTGAAAATGCCAGGCCGCCGGTATATCCCTGGTAGCCGGTAATATGATAAGGCGCGTCAGGCTCTGCTTTTAACAGCTGGAAGATATCGGTCGTGGCATTTGGGTAAACGGCAGTCAAGTCGGTAACACGGGTTGCGGCGTCTTCTAAGTTTCCCAGAAACAACATGCCGGCGGCGCCGGATGTGAAGTTCTGCATTTCATCTTTGCAGATGGGGAAATCCTGATTGAATAAACCTTCGGAATAAGCCTGCTTAAACCATGTAAGGGATTTGGTGTAGGTATCATAATAGAATTCAGGCATAACATTTCCATTATCATCAATCCCCCAGGTGTTCGGCCCGCCCATATAGATGCTTAACAAGGTGGAAAAGCGGGGAAGTGCATTGTATTTTAAGGAGAAGCCGTAGGTGTCGTTTTTGCCGTTCTGATCCGGATCATTGTAGGTGAATGCATAGAGAACGTCGTGAAGTTCCTCTATTGTGGCCGGCATCTCCATACCTACAGCCTCCAGCCAATCCTGGCGGATGATTCCGCCTTCTCTGGATATTTCGCGCACCTTCGGTATTAAAACCTGCTGTCCGTCAATCTGGACATTTTTAAGAACCGTTTTATCAATCTGGCTTAGGTTAGGAAACCGGTCCAGGTACGGCCCTACGTCCCAGAACATTCCGGAGCGGACCGCGTTGACAAAACCGGCGCTTTTTACTTCGCGGATGGTGGTGATCTGCGGCAGGTCCTTGGAAGCGATCAGAGTATTGAGCTTCTCACTATAGGCGGACTGGGGTACCCAGGTAACCTTCACTTCAGAACCGGTATATTCGGATATTTTCTGTATCAGCGGATTGTCATCGGTGGGAGCCTCCGCACCGGTATAGTTTGCCATAAGCGTAATCAGCGGCAATGGATCTGCAGCGTCCTGGGATGAAAAAGTACTTCCTTCTGTCCTTGTCTGGCCGTCGGAAGAACCAGAGGCAGAACCGGCGGTATTCTTACCGCATGCGGCTGCAGATAATACCATGCCTGATGTAAGGCATACAAAAAGGATCTGTCTTCCTAACTTTACATTTTTTAATAAACCCATATAAACCTCCAAATTCGATCATGTTAGATCATTTTGTTTTTGTGTACACACTTAAATTGTAGTTATGGAGGTGAGATAAAGCAATAATCATCTTTACCCTGAAATTACCATGCGAAAATAAAATGGGATCATCAAAATACTCATTTTACAAAATACATACATGCTCATTTGCTTTTAAGGTAAGAAAATGAGCATGAGGGATAAAAATCATACAAGGTTTCTTGGATCGGTTGTGCAAAAGAGCGAAAAACAAGATTATTGAGTTATCCGTTTTGTATAAATATAATGTCAGTAGGAGATCTCCCAAAGCTTCTGTGAGCATGCTGACGAGCCGCTTACAGCAAGGACATGGAAACGTTCTTGTAGCAAACCATCAAACTGGATGCGAATCCGGAAAGGAGAAGATATGAAAATAAAGAGCGATTGGAAAAGAATCATGTCCTATAAGTGGCTGTATGTCATGCTGATCCCGGGCGTCGTTTATTATGCTCTGTTTAAATTTGGTCCTATGTTTGGTTTAATCGCTGCATTCAAAAACTACCAGCCGTTTCTCGGCTTTTTTGACAGCGAGTGGGTCGGACTTAAATACTTCATCCGTTTTTTTACGGATAAATCGTTTATGAAACTTTTAGGCAATACCCTGACCTTGTCACTGCTTAATCTGGCATTTTTCTTTCCTATGCCGATTTTAGTTGCATTGCTTCTGAATGAAGTGAAATGCGGCTGGTTTAAGCGGACCGTACAAAGCGTGGTCTATCTGCCCCACTTTTTATCATGGGTGGTAATCGTAGGGATTTCCTATACCTTGTTTACCTCCGACGGAGGAATTATAACGGAGGGCTTGAAGAAGCTGGGCATCGGACAGATGAACTTCTTAACCAGCCCCAGATGGCTTAAGCCTATGGTAGTGATACAGAACATATGGAAAGAAACCGGCTGGGGTACGATCATTTTCCTGGCTGCGCTGGCAGGAGTCAATATGGAAATGTACGAAGCGGCAGAACTGGATGGAGCCAGCAGGCTGCAGCAGGCATGGTACATCACATTGCCTGCAATTAAGACCACGATTATCACCATGCTGATTTTAAGATTGGGACATGTTATGGAATCCGGTTTTGACCAGCTGTATAATATGCAGAATGCGATGAACCGGGATGTGGCGGACGTATTTGATACCTATGTGTACCGCATGGGTCTGGTGAATGGACAGTTAAGTTATTCCACGGCGGTTGGCTTGTTCAAATCTCTGGTTGGGCTGTTTTTGGTTCTGACTGCGGACAAGATCTCTAAAAAAGTAGGAGAGGAAGGTATCTTATGAGGAAAGCGAGGCGATCCTACGGCGACAGGGTCTTTGATTTTATTGTTTACATACTGCTGGTGATCATAACGCTTGTTACGTTTTTCCCGATTCTCTACATTGTGGCAGGGTCTTTTGCTTCCGTAAAGGAACTGGCACTCAACCGCTTTCTCCTGATCCCAAAGGAGCCGACACTGGACGCTTACAAATATATTTTTTCCACCAGCACTCTCATGAGAAGTATGAGAGTAACGGTAATGGTGACCATTGCGGGCACCATCGTAAACCTGGTTATGACCTGCCTTATGGCATATCCGTTGTCCAGAAAGGAACTTCCCGGCAGAAGGCATCTGATGTATGCGGTTACTTTTACTCTGGTATTCAGCGGCGGAATGATCCCTACCTATCTGGTAGTTAATGGGCTGGGCCTGATTGACTCCTATGCTTCCCTCATCCTGCCGGGAGCGATCAGCAGTTTTAATCTGGTTCTGGTGAAAAATTTCTTTCAGGAGATTCCCCAGGACTTAATAGACTCCGCTAAGATAGACGGATGCAATGAAGCAGGGGTATTGGCTAAAATTGTTCTGCCCCTATCAAAGCCGGCCCTTGCGACCTTTACCATGTTTTACGCGGTTGGTCACTGGAATACCTTTCTGACCGCCCTGCTTTACTTAAACGACTCAAGGAAATGGACAATTCAGGTGTTGTTAAGGCAGATCGTGATCCTGGCCCAGGGTGGCATCGGAGATGAAGCTTCTATGGGAATGGAATTTGTCATTCCATCTCAGAGCGTAAAAATGGCTGTTATTGTGGTAGCAACCATGCCGATTGTATTGTTCTATCCTTTTATGCAAAAATATTTTGAGAAAGGAGTTATGGTAGGCTCGATAAAAGGATGAAATCCTTTATAATAGTACTGGGAGGTAAACAAATGAGAAAGAGAAAAAATCTATATTTTAGAAAAATATTCACAGTACTATTACTCATCGGGGTTTTACCGGTAGTTATTTTAATCATTGCAGTCAGAAGTATGACATCAGCCCAGATGAAAAGCTTGTATGAGGTACAGGCTTCTTCGATCCATAATAAAAGAAAACAGATTGAGGTCAGCTTGGAATATGTGGACAATTCCATGATACGGGGCGGTCTTAGCAGAGCCATCGTGGAAAGTGTAAGGAAGCCGCGGGAGGCAAGATATTTTCAGGATTTTAACGCCGCGGATGATCAGCTGAAGCTTTTAGGAGCGCTGTCCTTTCCGGTCGCAGATACCATACTGGTCAGCAGTCAACAAAGATGGGTCATGAGCCAGAAAAGCTTTCTGCCTATTTCAGAGTCTGTTTATGGCGAGTTGGTGGAGCAGCTGGAGAAAATTTCACAGTCTTCTTTTTGGCATTATGATGATTTATACATCTATCTGGTTGAAAGAATTCCGGTCAATGTCAGCACGGGAAACGGAATGCTGATCACGATCATCGATAAGAAAACGATTTACTATGAGCTTAATGGAGAAAATCAGAATGAGCAGGTGGTGATCCTGGATGCAAACGAAAAATGTATCGTGGGAGCAGCTGGAACAGAGGCAGTTGTGGAATATATAAAGGCCTCCCGTGAAAAATGGACGGCGTTGCAGGACGGTCAGCCTCAGCAGATTACCTTTTACAACGAAAACTATGTCTGCGCCGTATCCAGATCGGAGTTTAATGACTGGACGTACGTGTCCGTAATCTTAAATTCCGACTTAAAAAAAGGGATGGAGTCAGTCTATCACCTGGTATGGATTGTCATTGCCAGCATGATTTTTATTCTCTTAACGCTGGTTTACTGCTTTTCAAAGGTACTGTATCGCCCGATTGATGTGATCAATGAGCTGGTGGATAACAGTCTTTCGGAAGGGGACAAGAGGAAACTGGATTCCATCACATCTAAGGTCCATTATCTGGTAGAAAAGAATGTGGAACTGAAGAAACGGCTTTCGGACACAGAAGAATCTGAAAGAGAAATTTATTTAAGAAAAATATACCGGAATGAACCGGTCGCCATCAGCACGGAAGAATTGATTCGCCATAAGGTGATCACAGAGCCGATTGAAGGCCGTCATATTCATGTCATCGCAGTGAAATTCTACCTGACGGCGGAGAACAAAAAGGATGCGGAGATTTACCTCTTTGGGGTTAAAAACATCATTGCGGAATTGATGGGAACAGAGGACAGCTTTGTACCGGTAGCGGTTGACCAGGTGATTTATATCACCCATTATAAAGAGTACATGTCATCGGAGGGGGCTTTGCTTCAGCTTCAAAGAACCTGTGAGATGGTGGTTTTAGCCATTGCGCGGTATACAGGGCTGCAGGTCAATATTGGAATCAGCAGACAGGTGTTTTCGGCAGAGCAGCTTCCCACAGCGGTGGAAGAGTGTAAATCCGCGCTGCGAAAAGCGATTGGACGGTCAGGGGTTTGCATTTTCTCCGGCATCAATGAGGGAAAAGGAGTTGTGCTTTCAGAAATCCGGATCAAGCAAAAGCGCCTGAAGATTATTCAGTCGGTTCTGGAAGGAACAGAGGAACAGTGCAAGGATCATCTTGATGCATATTTTGAAAAACTGGATGGAGTGGATTACTATTTGTTTAAGCTTGAGGTCAACAAATTGTTATCCGATATTCTGGACTGCTATCATGAGTATTCCCTTCAGCCGGACTATGGAAAGATGAAAGAGATCGCGGATTTTGATATTACAAAAGATATCGATTCCATAGAAAAGCTGAAGCTGTATTTTTGGGAGTATTTCTTAAAACTTCTGAACCTCAAAGTAAAAGAGCCGACGGAGAGCCCGCGGGTGATTACGCAGATTACGGAGTATTTAAACCAGAATCTTGAAGAGGATATTTCTCTGGAACAATGCGCCAGACATTTTAATTATAATCCAAATTACTTGAGCCGGATGTTTAAAAAACAGTTTGGCAGGACCTATACCGAGTATGTCATTGATAAGAAACTGAAACGCTGCAAGGAACTGCTGTCAGGAACGGATTTGAGCATTCAGGAAATATCCGTTCGGCTGGGATACAACAGCCCCCAGAACTTCATTCGTGTGTTTAAAAAATATACTTTGATGACGCCGGGACAATACCGGAACCAGTTCAAAGGGAAGAAAGAGGAAAGCGAATAGCATTAGCCTGGAAAGGAAGGTTTAGATATGGGAAAAGTAAGATATGCACAGGTAGGAATCGGAGGACGTGCCAGGATGTATTATGAGGCATTGAGTTCGACGTATGCGGATTGCTGTGAACTGGTGGCTTTTTGTGATTTGAGCCAGACCAGAATGAATTACGCCAACCGCATGATCGGTGAGAAGTTTGGAAAGGAGCAGGTCCCAACATATCATTATACGAAATTTGAAGAGATGATGAAGGCAGAAACGCCGGACGTTGTGATCGTGACCAGTGTGGACCGGACCCATGATGAATATATTATAAAAGCGATGGAAATGGGTTGTGATGTGGTAACGGAGAAACCGCTTACCATTGATGAAAGGAAAGCTCAGTCCATCCTTGATGCACAGAAACGCACCGGACGCCACATCCGGGTGGCATTCAATTACCGGTATGCACCTCACCATACGAAGATCCGCCAACTGATTATGGAGGATACGGTGGGGGAGGTGTTTT
Organism: Lacrimispora sp.; assembly: GCF_032078915.1. GTDB lineage: Bacteria > Bacillota > Clostridia > Lachnospirales > Lachnospiraceae > Lacrimispora. Next base: position 79,143 of record NZ_DAMAUN010000002.1, read on the forward strand.
CTGTTCATTTTGAATGGCTTTTAAACACACAGCATGGTGCGGACTATTACCGGAGGTGGCATAGAAATAAAGCCAACAGCGGCGGACTTTTAGTACATAAAGCGACCCACCATTTTGACCTGGTGAATTTCTGGCTGGGAACAGAGCCGGATACGGTATTTGCCTTTGGAGATTTGAATTTTTACGGACGCCATAACGCGGAAAAACGTGGGGTGACTGATTTTTATTACCGCTGTCATGGCAGTGAGGCGGCGAAGAAGGATCCTTTTGCCATTGATATGGAACGTAACCCGGTTTTAAAGGGGCTGTATCTGGAGGCGGAAGCGGACAGCGGCTATATCCGGGACCGGAGTGTGTTCGGGGATGATATCAGCATCGAAGATACCATGGCGGTAACCGTGCGGTATAAAAATAAGGCTATGATGACCTATTCCTTAAACAGCTATATGCCCTGGGAAGGTTTTCATGTTGCAATCAACGGTTCCAAGGGCAGGATCGAATATACGGCATTGGAGAAATCTTATATCAATGCCGGCGGAGACAAAAAGGAGGAGGGAGCGGCGAAATCCTATCAGATCCGGGTTTGCCCCATGTTTGGGAAGCCTTATGAGGTACCGGTGGAAAAAAAGGAAGGCGGACATGGCGGCGGCGATCCGGTGATGTTAGACGATTTATTCCTGCCGGGTAAAAATGAGGACAGGTTTCATCGGGCGGCGGATCATATAGCAGGCGTACAGTCCATATTAACCGGCGTGGCGGCGAACCGGTCCATTGCTTCAGGGCTTCCGGTGAAGATCGATTCCCTGGTAAAGTTTTAGGAGGATAGAATGTATAAAAAACATAAGGATTTTGCAGATTACCGCCCGGTTACTTCAGAGCAGCTGGATCTTGTCCTGGAAACACCGGTGCTGGATTTAACGGGACTTGACAAACCGATTGTGATTGACAGGATTGAGCTTTTATTCAACTGCGGTTTGTATTTTGTCAGAACGTCGTCAAAGGATGGATTGGTCGGAATTTCTGTGAGCAATGACCGGATCCAGTTCAGCTATCCCATACTGGAAAAGCTGATCGCCCCCTATTTTTTGCATAAGGACGCCAGGGACTTAGAAGCCCTCATAGAAGAAGTCTATGTATATGAAAGCAATTATAAGCTGGCCGGTATCCCTTATTATTCCTGCTTATCGGCGTTGGAACTGAGTATTCTGGATCTGCTGGCAAAGGCAAAGCAGGTATCGTTAGGCAGATTGTTCGGGGAACGGATTCACGATTCTGCCAATGTCTATGTTGCCAGTGGAAACCGCCATACGACGCCGGAAGAGGAACTGGAGATCCTTCGGGCGGAGGTCGAACGGATCGGTGCCAAAGCAATCAAATATAAGATTGGGGGCCGCATGAGCAAAAATAAGGATTCCATAGCCGGAAGAAGTGAGGAGCTGATCTATGGGACCAGAAGATTTTTCGGTGATGACATGATGATTCATGCGGATGGGAACGGTTCTTATGATGTGGAAACGGCGGTACATTTCGGACGTGTGATGGAGGAAATCAACGGATATTTTTATGAAGAACCTTGCCCCTTTGATGATCTGTGGGCGACAAAAGAAGTATGCGGCCGGCTTTCCATTCCCCTGGCATTCGGAGAGCAGGAAACCAGCCTGCGCCGGTTTAAGTGGTTGGTGGAAAGCCACGGAACCGATGTGATCCAGCCGGATATTCTCTATAACGGCGGACTGGTGCGGACGACTAAAGCAGCCAGGATGGCACAGCTTGCAGGCATGACGGTTACCCCTCACGTTTCCACCGGATTTTGCTTTGTATATATTCTGCATTTCTCCTCTTATACTCCGAATATCGGGAAGTACCAGGAGAATAAAAAGGGATTTGAAATTAGTAATGAGTTGTTGGGCGGGCAGTTGACCCTGTCCGATGGGCGTCTGAATATTCCGGATTCCATAGGAATCGGAATCTGCGAGGGCCATACCATATTGAAAAAAGCGCTGAAACTATTTGTACTGAAATAAAACGGGAGAACAAGAATATGAAGATGGTGATCATAGAGCCTTTAGGAGTTGCAGATGAAAGACTGCTTGAAATGGCAGGGTGTTTAAAGGATAAGGTGGAGATTGTTTATTATAACACCAGGACTTCTGATACGGAAGAATTGATTGAACGGGGAAAGGATGCGGATATCATCGTGGTGTCCAATCTGCCTTTAAATGCCCAGGTCATGGAAGGATGCAAAAATTTGAAGCTTCTTTCAGTCGCCTTTACCGGAGTGGATCATATCGCTATGGATGTGTGCCGGAAAAATGGAGTCACGGTTTGCAACAGCGCGGGATATTCTACCTGCGCCGTAGCGGATCTTGTGTTTGGTATGCTGATCGCCCTGTACCGCAACATCATTCCCTGTGACAAGGCCTGCCGGATGGAGGGAACAAAGGAAGGGTTGACCGGCTTTGAACTGGAGGGCAAAAAATTCGGCGTAGTGGGAACCGGAGCGATCGGACTTCGTGTTGCAGCGATTGCCCAGGCGTTCGGATGTGAGGTCTTTGCATACAGCAGAACAAGGAAGGAAGTGCAGGGATTAAAGTATGTCGATTTGGATTCTTTGCTGGCAGAGTGCGATATTATTTCACTGCATACACCGTTGAATGAGGAGACGAAAGGTCTGATAAATAAAGAAAAGATTGGTTTGATGAAAAAAAACGCAGTGCTGATTAATACGTCACGAGGTCCGGTAGTGGATTCAGAGGCACTTACAGAGGCACTAAAGGCAGGTACAATTGCAGGAGCATGTATAGACGTATTTGAAAATGAGCCGCCGGTAGCAAAGGAGCATCCGCTTTTGACAGCACCGAATACAATTGTAACACCGCATATCGCATTTGCATCAAAGGAAGCGTTGGTGAAGCGGGCAGAGCTTGTGTTTGATAATGTGGTTAAGTACTTGGCGGGAGAATTTCAGAACATAGTAAGATAAGATTCAGGATACGCCATTTATATTGGCGGGTAATGGCAGACGTTGATGGATTTTAGAGATAGAATAGATAGAAATGGCCACTCAGTTTGACTGATGTGGCCTTTTGCAATAAATATGAAAGTTAATTGAGGCCACATGGACTGGCCTTTTTTTCATGAGTCCAATTTTGCACAATGGTAAGATTGATAATTGTACACAACGGTTGTGGATTGGGAGTTGGTCCAATGGTATAATTTGCACATAACAAATTGCTTGATTATTACCGGTAAATGATAAGCATTAAAGGAGGTTACATTTGAAAAAGGATATGTTATTTCGGGATCTGGTTCAGCTGGACTTAGAAGCGGCGGACCAGACCGAAGTGTTTAAACGGCTGGCAGACATTCTGTTTAAAAAAGGATTTGTTAAAGAAACTTATCTGGATTCACTAAAGGTAAGGGAAGAACGCTATCCCACAGCACTGCCCATTAAGCCTTATCCGGTTGCCATTCCCCATACAGATATCAGCCAGATCATCCGGCCGTTTATTGCTCCTGTCCGGCTGAAAGAAGCTGTTGAATGGAGGGAAATGGCAAACAATGATGAAGTCCATCAAGTCAGATTTGTTTTTATGCTGGGATTTTTAAAATCAGATGAGCACATCGACCTGCTTCAGATATTGGTGGAGAATTTTCAGAATGAGGAATTAATGGAGCATTTAAACAATGCCAAAACAGCAGATGAATACTTTGAGCTGGTCTGCGGCATCAAGGGTATGGAATCGTAAGGATCCGTATGAAATCAGAGGAGGGTTTTGATCATGGGAATCAGAGTTATTGTAGCCTGCGGAAGCGGTGTGGCTACTTCACAGACAGTAGCAAGCAAGGTAAACCGCATGTTAAAGGAAAAGAAAGTGGATGCATTGGTGGAGGCGGTGGATTTAAAGTCTGTTGACCGTTATATGGACGGCAGCGCAGCTTATATTACCATAGTGAAAAATGCCAAGGAATATCCGATCCCTGTGATCAATGGAATCGCATTTCTCACAGGCATTGGGAAAGACCAGGAGTTTGATAAACTGTTAAAAGCAATTGCGGACTACAAAAAGAAGAATCTATAAATTTAGAGTTTGAAAATAAGGAGGTAAAGAGGATGCAGATGTTAGCGAATACTGTTAATTTCTTTCTGGGGCTTGGGGCTGCTGTATTTGTACCGGTAATTATTATCATAGCCGGATTAATTGTTAAAATGAAAGTAAAAGACGCTGTTTCATCAGGCATTACCCTTGGCGTAGCATTTTCCGGAATGAGCATGCTGATCAACTACATGACCGGAGTGATCACACCGGCGGCAACTGCCATGCTGGAGTTTTCCGGTATTGATCTTCCCATTACCGATGGGGGCTGGACCACAATGTCCACGATTTCCTGGTCCTGGCCTTATGCATTTTTAATGTTTCCCCTTTTAATCGTAATTAATATTATCATGCTTGCCATGAACAAGACGGATACCTTTAATGCGGATTTATGGAATGTATGGGGGAAAATCTTTACGGCAGTCGCAGTATATTACATAACCGGCAATGTAATCGCAGCGTTTATCGTTGCGGCAGTTCAGGTGATTTTTGAGTTGAAATCCGCTGATTTTCATCAGCACCGTATCAGTAAGCTTTCCGGTATTCCGGGAGTCACCTGTACTCATAAGATGGTTTTTCTTGCAGCACCTATGTATATTGTAGACTGTATACTTCGGAAGATTCCTGGACTCAACAAATCATTTAATGCAGAGGATTTAAAAGATAAGCTTGGTATTTTTGCGGAAAATCATATTTTGGGTTTCCTTTTAGGAATTATTTTCGGAGCTTTGGCAAGGTACGATTTAGCAGGGATATTAACCCTTGGAGTGCAGTGTGCCACTGCCCTCACCTTATTCCCGGTGATCTCAAAATACTTCATGCAGGCTTTGGAACCGATCTCCAACGCGGTTTCGGAATTTATGCAGAGCAAATTTGCAGACAGAGAGATGTATGTAGGGTTAGACTGGCCGTTTCTTGGCGGAGCCAATGAGATTTGGCTGGCTGTTATCTGGACAGTGCCTGTGACCCTTATTATGTCCTTTATCCTTCCCGGTAATAAGATATTACCTTTTGCAGGCATCATTAATATTGCCATTGCAGTGCCTGCATACTTGGTGTGCAGGGGAAACATCCTGCGCATGCTGATTCAATGTACTATTTTTACGCCGGTATTTTTATGGGTGGGTACTGCCTTTGCTCCCTTTATGACAGAGCTGGCAAATACCACAAAGGCCGTGGAGCTTGCGCCTGGGCAGATGATTTCCAACTCAAGCATTGACGGTCCTATATTTACGTATGCATTTTCACACGCGGTAAAGGCGCTGCAGGGAGATTTCCTTCCGTTAATTATTCTGGTTCTGTGGATCGTGTCCTTTGTGCTCTATTCAAGAAGCCTGATTCAGGAAAAGAAGGAAGACCTGGCAAAGGAAAGAGCGTAACATGAAAATCGGCCAACGGAATTGCTTGATTTTGAAAGAAATTATTAATCATAGTGCATCTGTCACAGGAAAGGCTCTGGAGGCAAAATTACATCTCTCAAGAAAACAACTGGAGTATGGGATTACTAGAATTAATGAATATCTGGAGGAACAGCAGCTGCCGATTCTGGAACGGGCAAATAACGGGAGGATCCTCATCCCAAATGAGGTCATAGAACAACTGGATTTCACGCACCTGGAACAGGAGAATCAGGATGTCTGGCTTTCTAAGGAAGAGCGGGGAGATATCATTCAGCTGATGCTGCTTACAAAACAGCAGGAACTATCGCTGCAGCATTTCATTGCTGAGTTAAAGGCCAGTAAAAATACGGTGCTGTCTGATTTAAAGCGCTTAAAGGAAGAACTGTCTGATTCAGGCATTCCGCTGACATACAGCAGGGAAAAAGGCTATCAGCTGGAAGGCCGGGAATATGATTTGAGGCAGCGGCTGTTCCTGGTACTGCGAAATATTTTGTCAGGACGGGGGCAGCAGGCAGTGGTTTTTCGGATCGGAAGGATCACACAAAAGCAGATGGAGCATATGCGCAATATGACGGAAACCATTGAAGGGGAATTGAAAACCCGTTTTACGGACGAAATGATCGAAGTGAACCGGTATTTTTTTGCCCTGGTGCTGAGGCGGATCCGGGACGGTATGGCTTTAGACACGGTTCCGGAAACCTTCCGTCATGTGGCAGGAACAAAGGAATATATGGTGATCAAATCCTGCCTGGCTGCCGAGGGCGTAAACAGCATTCAGGAAACCATGTATTTTACCGCCCATATCCAGAGCATGAAAATCAACACCCATTTGGAGGCTGTTGCAGGGCAGGAAGAGGTTTATCAGGCAGTGGAGGAAACCATCCGCAATTTTGAACGGATCGCCTGCATTTGTTTTGAGAATAAAGAGAATACCTTTCATTTGCTCATGAACCACAGCCTTCCTGCCCTGTACCGCATCAGATATAATTTTCATATCGGTCCCGATATTTCTGAATACGTGCTTCCTGCTTATCAGGAAGTACATGACATGGTGAAAAAGTCTGTGACGCCTCTGGAAAAAATAATCGGAATGTCTTTTCCGGAAAGTGAACTGGTTTATATTACCCTGATCTTTATTGCCCTTACAAGCAGAGAGGATGAAGAAGAGATAACAGACAGACGCCCGAGGGCGGTGGTGGTATGCCAGAACGGCATTACTGTATCCCACTTTCTTCTGACCTCATTAAAGCACACCTTTCCGGAAATCGACTTTCTAAACTATATGTCGGCGCGCCAATTCGATCAGTACGAGGAAGACTTTGACCTGGTATTTACAACAACGTCCTTAAGGACATCAAAAAAGCAGTTTGTGATCGAACCTTTGCTGGACAAGGAAAGAAGAAGGAAACTTCGTAAAAATGTGTTTGACAGCCTGAAAAGTTCAGGGGAGATCTTTCCCCAGGTAGAGACAATCCTTCAAATCATAAAAAAGCATACAAACGAAAGCGTGTTTCAGAAGCTGAGGATGGAAATTGACTCGTACATGGTACAGTCAGACCGGAGAGCAGGAGGAACCATAGAGAAAAGGAAACCGGAACTAAGGGAACTGCTGACAAGATCCAACATCAGGATCATTAAGGAACGCATGGGCTGGAAGGAAGCCATAGAATTTGCAGCGGTGCCCCTGCTGTATAAAAATATTATCAAATACCAATATGTTGAAACGATTATCTCTAATATTATTGAGCATCAGCAGATCATGCTAATTGCAGAGCATGTCATGATTGCTCATGCTGGAATCGATGCAGGGGTATATGATGTGGGATTATCCATGCTTTTGCTTCCCCAGACCATAATGGTAAATGATTACATGGAGGTAAAGGTGATTTTTGTGCTGGCAACTCCGGATTATGAGAGTCATTTGGCAGCATTAAACCAGTTGATCAATATTTTAGAGGATGAAAAGAAGCTGGCTTCCATGAAGGATGCCAAAACAGCAGATGACATTTTGGAATTACTATAGGCTGCAAAAATGAAATAGAAACGACGAGATTAGAATGCTTGAAACATTGAAAAAAGATGTATGTGAAATTGCAAAACGTGCTCAGAGAGATGGTTTATGCAAGCATAAATCCGGAAATTTCAGTGCACGGGATTTAGAAACCGGTTATGTGGTCATTACTCCAACCAGCGTTGACCGGGACTTGCTGACTCCAAGGGATATGGTAGTTATGGATCTGGAGGCCAGGGTTATTGAAAACTTATCTGGCTTAAGACCGACCAGCGAATCCCTGATGCATCTTATGATCTACCGACAGAGACCAAAAGCAGCGGCTATCGCCCATACACATTCTGCCTATGCCACCGCATTTGCCTTACTAAACAAGCCGATTCCGGCAGTTGTGTATGAAGTGGCTAACTTAGGCCTGACAAAAGCCCGTGTCCCTGTCGCTCCCTATGGACGTCCTGGGACCACCGGACTGGCGGACAGCGTCATTGAAAGCTGCCTGGAAGCAGACTGCTTTTTGCTGGAAAAGCATGGAGCCGTTGCAGTGGATGAACGTGATGTTTATGAAGCATTTTTAAAGGCCGCTTACATTGAAGAACTGGCAGAATTATATTATCTGGCATTGACCGCAGGCGGTGGAAAAGAGCCGGATGGTTTTGCTCAAGAGGAGCTGCAAAGGTGGGAATATCCGAAAGAGATATCGTTTCCCAATGTAAGATAAGGAGGAAATTTTCTGTCTGAACTATAGAAAGAAAGGAATTATATGAAAAAGATTATCAATCGCGCGGACACATTCGTGAAGGATACCATGGAAGGTATTATCTGTGCATACGGTGATAAGGTAAAGCTGTTACATAATGATTTTCAGGTGCTGGTTTCCAATTATCCGGCCAAGGAGGGAAAAGTCGGCGTAGTAACAGCAGGGGGAAGCGGCCATCTTCCGGTATTTTTAGGATATGTTGGGAAAGGGCTGCTGGACGGCTGTGCAGTAGGGGAGGTCTTTGCCTCCCCGGCAGCAGCTAAGATGGCTGACATGATCCGCGCCTGTGACAGGGGGAATGGCGTGCTGTGTTTATTCGGGAACTATAACGGCGACCGCTTTAATTTCAACATGGCTTGTGAGGAAGTGGAATTTGACGATATTCAGACAAAAGCAGTGCTTATAAAGGATGATGTTGCCAGCTCTTCTCAGGAACATGCTAAGAAGCGCCGGGGCGTTGCAGGCATGGTATATGCCTTTAAGATAGCAGGAGCAGCTGCCGATAACATGATGAACTTAGAGGAAGTGGCGGCTGTGACAACCAAGGCCTTAAACAACATCCGTTCTATGGGTGTTGCCCTGTCTCCCTGCATCGTTCCCAAGGCCGGAAAACCGACCTTTGCCATAGCAGAGGATGAGATTGAGATTGGAATGGGAATTCACGGGGAAGCGGGTATTGAGGTAAGGAAGATGATGACCGCCGACGAGATAGCGGAAACGCTGGTGAATACGATCACGAAGGATATGCCTTTGAAAGACGGGGATGAAGTGTCCGTAATGGTCAATGGCCTTGGTGGAACCCCTTTGGAGGAACAGTTGATTGTGTACAGAAAAGTGCATCAGATCCTTTCCCGTTTAAGAGTCAGCATAGGGGAATATGCTACTTCCATGGAAATGGCCGGCCTTTCTGTAACGATATTTAAACTGGATCAGGAATTAAAGGAATTGCTTCAGGCTCCGGCAGAAACTCCGTTTTATACCAATTCAAATAAATAGGGAGGTATATGGCATGAATCGGGAATCAGTAAAGGGAATCATGGAAGCGATCAGCAGGGAAATGTCTGCAAACCGGGATTATCTGGTGGAACTGGATCAGGTAAACGGGGATGGGGACTTAGGGATTTCCATGGACGACGGCTACCGGGCAGTGGTGGAATTTTTAAAAACTGCGGAAGAAAAGGATCTTGGGAAGCTTTTCCTGGCATGCGGCAAGGTGTTTAATGCCTCCGCCCCGTCTTCCCTGGGAACGATCACTTCTTTTGGCTTTATGGGCCTGGCAAAGGCGTTAAAGGGAAAAGAAGAGACGAGCTTTGAAGAGGCCGCAGGGGCGATGCTTTCGGCAGTGGAAAACATCATGGGAAAGGCGGAGTCAAAGGTGGGAGAGAAGACCATTCTTGATTCCCTGTATCCGGGAGCAGAGGCCCTGGTAACATATGCGTCTGATCCGGAAATGGCAGTGAGAGAAGCGGAGAAGGCAGCAGGACAGGGTTCAGAAGCCACACGGCAGATGCGGGCAGTTCATGGACGTGCCGCTTATTCGGCTGATCGCAGCATTGGCATTTTAGACGGCGGTTCTGTTGTTGGAAAATTGATATTTAAGGGGATTGCCGGTTATTATGGGACTAAGCAATAAAATATAATTATCAGGGGGAGTATTGATGTGAAAGCGTGAAACTGGCATTGTCGGTTTCACGCTTTTAAACATGAATGAAGGGATTCGGGCTTTCATTTGGCTTTACAGTATCCAGCCCAATGGACACAACTACCCTTGTACATGGTGAAGGAATGTACTATAATGTTAGGAGGCCATGGGCATTAGGAAGTAAGGAGATATTGGCATATGGGAAATGAATCAAATATAAAGTTTACTGACCACATCGGATTTCACATGCTTTTAGCTGCAATAGGCGGATTAATGGATGCTTATTCTTATGTTGACAGAGGCAATGTATTTGCCACCGGCCAGACAGGGAATTTCGTGCTGGCTGCAATTCGTTTCCTCTCAAAGGACTATAAAGGCATGGGGCAGGCATTTGTGCCCATCGTAGCGTTCTGGCTGGGAGTTTTTCTGGCAAGACATATTTTTTATAAAATTTATAATGAAAAACACACCCATTGGATATCGGGTATTTTATTTCTGGAAATTGCCGTATTGTTTTTGGTCGGCTTCATTCCCCACACCCTGCCGCACTTATTTGCCAATACGGCGGTGTCATTTGCTGCTGCGGTTCAATTTTGCACCTTCCGGAACTTTGGAGGGAATGCCGCATATGCACCGGTTTTTTGTACGGGAAATATGCGTTCCTGTGCGGAAATGTATTACGAAGGCTTTGTCAGAAAGGACAGAGGGTGCCGGAAAAGAGCATATCATTACACGGGAATCCTGTTGGCCTTTTTCACCGGAGCTCTTACGGGGGGCTGGCTATCTTTTCAGTTGGGTGAAAAGGCGATCTGGCTGGCCTGTGTGCTGTTGCTTGTATCCTGGATAACCGTTGGCATAGAAAAAAAAGGACAAAAAGCCGGCCAGCCCCTGCTTTTGTAAATAAAGGGATACCGGTTCCGGATACTGGGACATTTTAACCTCATCAAACAGCGAAGCGGTTTACGAATATCCGATTGACGAACAAAGTGCCCCATGGACCGCGGCCTTTTTCTGTGTCAATGGGTTTATACATATCCGAGTCCACAGGTAATTTTGGAGTTGATTAATCACCGAAAGTATCCTATAATTATGCAAAGTATCATTAAGAATGGTTCGTTGGGGAAAACAAAGCGGATGCAATGTCAGGCAATCGCTGGTTTTCATTGACAGCTTTATAACAGATAGCTACGAAATAGATTCATAAACTGCAAATAAAAAAGGAATGATCATGAGAAAACTAGCATTAAGCGATGAGATTTTATTGAGAATTGAAAAACCGGCCCGCTATATCGGCGGCGAGGTAAATATGGTAAAAAAAGACCTGTCTGCTGTGGACATCCGTTTTGCCATGTGTTTCCCGGATGTCTATGAGATTGGGATGTCCCACTTGGGAATGCAGATTTTATATGATATGTTTAATCGTAGAGAGGATATTTACTGCGAGCGCATCTTTTCCCCCTGGACGGATTTAGATCAGATCATGAGGGAGCAGCATATTCCTCTTTTTGCTTTGGAATCTCAGGATCCAATTAAAGAATTTGATTTTATTGGAATCACCCTTCAATATGAAATGTGCTATACAAACATCCTCCAGGTTCTTGATTTGGGACAAATCCCCCTTCACTGGGAGGACCGGACAGAGGAAGATCCTATTATCATTGGCGGAGGCCCGTGTGCTTACAATCCTGAGCCTTTGGCGGAATTCTTTGACATGTTCTACATCGGCGAAGGAGAAACCGTTTATTTTGAGCTTATGGACCGTTATAAGGAAAATAAGAATAAGGACGGAAGCCGCCGGGAATTTTTAGAGATGGCTTCAGAGATTGATGGTATCTATGTACCGGCTTTTTATGATGTATCCTATCATGAGGATGGCACCATAAAGAGCATGAAGCCCAATAATCCTCACGCAAAGGAAAAGGTAACGAAGCAGCTGGTTGTCACCATGGATGAGGCTTATTACATTGAAAAACCGGTAGTTCCTTTTATCAAGGTAACTCAGGACCGGGTGGTCTTAGAGGTCATGAGAGGCTGCATCAGAGGCTGCCGTTTCTGTCAGGCCGGTAATGTTTACCGTCCGCTAAGGGAACACAGCCTGGAATATTTAAAGGACTACGCCAGCAAGCTCTTAAAAAGTACCGGACATGAAGAAATCTCCCTAAGCTCGTTAAGCTCCAGTGACTATAGCCATTTAGAAGGAATTGTGAATTTCCTGATTGATGAATTTAAGGACAAGGGAGTCAATATATCCCTGCCATCCCTCCGGATTGATGCTTTTTCCCTTGATGTCATGAGCAAGGTCCAGGATATCAGAAAGAGCAGCTTGACTTTTGCCCCTGAGGCTGGTTCCCAAAGACTTCGTGACGTAATTAACAAAGGACTGACAGAAGAGATCATCTTAAAAGGAGCGGGAGAAGCCTTTAAAGGCGGCTGGAACCGGGTAAAGCTTTACTTTATGCTGGGCCTTCCTACAGAAACCGTAGAGGATATGGAAGGGATTGCAGAACTGTCGGAAAAGGTGGCGGAAGTCTACTATGAAATTCCAAAGGACCAGAGAAATGGAAAGGTCCAGGTGGTAGCAAGTTCTTCCTTCTTTGTTCCTAAGCCATTTACCCCGTTCCAGTGGGCGAGGATGTGCACAAAAGAGGAATTTTTGGAAAGAGCTTATATCGTGAAAGACAAATTTAAAAAGATGCTGAATCAAAAGAGCTTAAAATACAATTATCACGAAGCTGACTTGACGGTTCTGGAAGGCGTTTTGGCACGCGGAGACAGAAAAATCTCCACATTGATTGAAGAGGTTTATAAAAACGGTGCCTTGTATGATTCCTGGTCTGAGCATTTTAAAAATGATATCTGGATAAAAGCTTTTGAGACCTGCGGCCTTGATGCGGATTTCTATACGGTCAGGGAAAGGGACTTAGAGGAAGTGTTCCCCTGGGACTTTATTGACGCAGGCGTATCAAAAGAATTTTTAAAGAGAGAATGGCAGAATGCCATCAATGCGAAAGTCACCCCTAATTGCAGGGAGAGATGTTCCGGCTGTGGGGCTATGAATTTCGAGGGAGGAGTCTGCTATGAAACTGAGAATTAAATTTTCCAAGCAAGGCCCGGTAAAATTCGTAGGCCATTTGGATGTGATGCGTTATTTTCAGAAGGCCATGAGAAGGGCCGGGATTGATATCAAATACAGCGAAGGCTTCAGCCCTCATCAGGTCATGTCTTTTGCAGCACCTTTAGGAGTGGGTCTTACCAGCAATGGAGAATACATGGATATTGAAGTAAATTCCATGGAGGATTGCAAAACCATGGTGAGCCAGTTAAATGAAGTAATGGCAGAGGGAATCCAAATCATGGAATGCCATATGCTTGATGAACGGGCGAAAAACGCCATGTCTCTTGTTGCTGCCGCAGATTATACTCTGACGTTCCGGGAAGGAAAGCAGCCAAACGATTTGGAGGCATTTCTAAACGGTCTTTCGGACTTTATGGGACAGGATCATATCCTTATCACAAAAAAAACCAAAAAGGGCGAAAGAGAAATAGACTTAAAAGCTTTTATCTATGAACTCTCTGTACATGGAGAGACGATCTTCATGAAGATATCTGCGGGAAGCGCAGATAATATAAAGCCAGAGCTGGTGATGGAGGCTTATTATCAGTGGCTTGGACAGACCTGCCCGGAGTTTGCCTTCCAGATTCAGAGAGAAGAGGTTTACGGCAATAAGGTCGACGAGGAACATATAATACTTGTGCCTTTGGGGCTTATAGGAGAATCCCTTGAATAAGTTAATCATAACAAGATGGAACGGCTCGGTCATCACCCTTCTCCAGTCAGGAAAAGAGACGGTTTCAGTCAACATTGAACCGGAGGAAAACCAGTCCGTTTTGGGCAATATTTATATAGGAAAAGTAAATCATATCGTTAAGAATATCAATGCGGCTTTTGTAGATATTGGAGGGGGACAGATGGGATATTTAAGTCTGTCTGACGCCAGTATCCTCTTTGCTGACCAGAGGCCTTATAACGGAAAGCTTCGCCAGGGCGATGAAATCATCGTCCAGGTAGAACGGGATGCGGTGAAGACAAAGGCTCCGGTTCTCACCGGAAACTTAAATGTTACCGGCCGCTATTTTGTGCTGACCTCCGGAAAGAAACAGATTGGCTTTTCAACCAAGATCACGGATCAGGCATGGAAACAGGAGATGAAGTCCTATCTGGAATCCAGGAAGGATGAAGACTTTGGCATGATTGTCCGCACCAATGCCTATAAGGTTCCAAAAGAGGAACTGGAATCAGAACTGGTCCAGTTAATGGATTCTTTTAAAGAGATGCTGGACAATGCAAAGCACAGAACCTGCTACAACCTTCTGTACAGCTCGGCTCCTTCCTACTTAGCCGGCTTAAGGGACAGCCTTAAATCTTCCCTGGAAGCAGTCATTACCGATGAACCGGATATATACGAGGCTATAAAAGATTATCTTACCCAGTGCCAGCCGGAAGACCTGGGACTTCTTACAAGGTATGAGGACAATCTGCTTCCGCTTGGAAAGCTTTACCGGATAGAAAAGACTATGGATGAAGCTTTAGGGAAAAGGGTATGGCTGAAATCAGGAGGTTACCTGGTCATTGAACCTACGGAAGCCCTGGTAGTCATTGATGTGAATACAGGAAAGTATTCCGGAAAGAAAGAACTAAGGGAAACGATCAAAAAGGTTAACTTAGAGGCTGCCGAAGAAATCGGGCATCAGCTTCGGCTCAGGAATTTATCCGGTATCATTATTATTGATTTTATAGATATGGAGGCAGAAGAGGACAGGCGTATCCTTATGGATCGTCTGGAGGGGATTTTGTCCAAAGATCCGGTCAAAACGACCGTTGTTGAAATGACAAAATTAAATCTGGTGGAAGTGACCAGAAAAAAAATACGAAAGCCTCTTTATGAACAGGCATTGCAGATGAAGGAGAAGGTTTCATTATGAAAATCATAATAGTGGGTTGCGGTAAGGTAGGAGCAACCCTGGCAGAACAGCTGAACAATGAGCATCATGACATTATGCTCATTGATAAAAACGCAGATGTCATTAACTCTATTACGGAGAGAATCGATGTCATGGGCGTCGTGGGAAATGGTGCAGTTTATAAAGTACAGATGGAGGCAGGGATTCAGGAAACAGATCTTTTAATTGCCACAACTAATTCCGACGAGCTGAATATGCTTTGCTGCCTGATTGCGAAGAAGGCAGGAGACTGTCATACCATTGCCAGGATCCGTAATCCGGAATATCACTCTGAAATCAACTATATCAGGGAAGAGCTTGGACTTTCCCTGGCTATTAACCCGGAGATGGCTGCAGCCATGGAAATCGCCAGGCTGCTCCGGTTTCCATCTGCAATCAAAATCGATACGTTTGCCAAAGGCAGGATTGAAATCTTGAAATTCCTGGTGCCGGATCATTCCATCCTTCATAACATGAGGGTGCGTGAGGTTCTGTCGAAGCTTCATTGCAATGTGCTGATCTGTGCCATTGAGCATGGCAGTGATGTCATCATCCCAAGCGGAGAATCCGTCATGATGGCAGGGGACAAGATATCGTTTATCGCATCACCTGCAGAAGCCAACGAGTTCTTCAAACAGGCAGGGATTGATAACAATACAATTCGGACAGCAATGATGGTAGGCGGCGGAAAGATTACATATTATGTTGCAAAATTGCTGGAAAGTACAAAGATTAACGTAAAGATTCTGGAGCAGAATATGGAACGCTGCAATGAGCTGAGCGAGCTTCTTCCAAAGGCTATGGTCATTCATGGAGATGCTTCTGATCAGGAACTGCTGCTTCAGGAAGGAATCGGGCAGATCGATGCTTTCGCTTCTCTAACCGGTTTTGACGAGGAGAACATCATGCTTTCTCTTTATGCAGCAAGCCAGTCCAAGGCAAAACTTATTACAAAAGTAAACCGGATCGCTTTTGAAAATGTCATTGATTCCATGAATTTAGGCAGTGTGATCTACCCCAAGCTCATCACCTCTGAGACAATTCTCCAATATGTCCGTGCCATGCAGAATTCCATGGGGAGCAATGTGGAAACCCTCTATAAAATCGTGGCGGACAGGGCGGAAGCATTGGAATTCCGCGTGGCAAATGAGCCAAGTATCGTAGGGATTCCACTTGAAAAACTTGAGCTTAAAAATAACCTTCTTGTGGCCTTCATTAACCGGAAGGGACGTTTTATCAGCCCTCGCGGAAAGGACACCATGGAAGAAGGCGACCGGGTGATCGTAGTCACCACGGTGACCGGGCTCAATGATTTAAAAGACATACTAAGGTAGGAAAAGGCGAAAAAAGGTTATGAATAAAAAAGTTATCATCTATCTGATGGGCTGGATTTTAAATATTGAGGCAGTTTTTATGCTGCTGCCGTGTATCACTGCATTGATTTATCAGGAAACCAGCGGTTATTGGTTTCTGGCAGTTATGGCAGTCTGCGGAGGCACCGGGCTTATTTGTACCCGCAAAAAGCCTGAAAACATGGTTTTCTTTGCAAAAGAAGGATTTGTTACCGTTGCATTAAGCTGGATTGTCTTAAGTTTCTTTGGGGCAATGCCCTTTTATTTAAGTGGGGAGATCCCCAAATTTGAAGATGCAATGTTTGAGATTATTTCCGGCTTTACCACAACCGGATCCAGTATTTTACCGGATGTGGAGTCTCTTTCCCAATGCATGATCATGTGGAGGTGCTTTACCCACTGGATTGGCGGTATGGGTGTTCTGGTATTTATTTTATCCATCCTTCCTCTTGCCGGCGGTTATAATATGTATATTATGAAGGCGGAAAGCCCCGGTCCTTCCGTAGGAAAATTGGTGCCTAAGGTGAGGACGACCGCTAAAATCCTTTATAAGATCTATTTATTCATGACGGTGGTGCAAGTCATCCTTATGCTGATAGGAGGAATGTCACTTTTTGACTCACTGGCAATCAGCTTTGGAACAGCCGGTACAGGCGGATTTGGGATCAAAAACAGCAGCATGGCTTTTTATGAGAGTTATTATCTGCAGGGAGTTGTTACCGTATTTATGATTTTATTCGGTATAAACTTTAATGTGTATCACCTGCTTTTAACCCGTCATCCAAAAGAAGCCTTCCGCTGTGAGGAAGCAAGGGCATATCTGGGAATCATTGCGGCGTCCGTTTTATTTATTACCTTTAATATCCGCGGCAGCTTTGGCAGCCTGTTTTCTGCTTTTCATCATGCCGCATTCCAGGTAGCTTCGATTATCACCACAACGGGTTATTCTACTGTTGACTATGATTTATGGCCGGAATTTTCAAAAGGGATTCTGGTTGCTCTTATGTTTATCGGTGCTTGTGCAGGAAGTACGAGCGGAGGCTTTAAGGTATCACGAGTCGTTATCCTTTTAAAGGCTGTTAAAAAGGAACTGGCGTCCATGATCCATCCCAGAAGCGTGAAGATTATAAAGCTGGAGGGAAAGCCCGTTGAGCATAATGTGCTCCGGTCCATCAATACATTTTTAGGTGCTTACATCGTGATTTTTACGGTTTCCATCCTGCTCGTCAGTTTGGATAACTTTGATTTTACCACCAATTTCACAGCCGTAGTAGCAACCCTTAATAACATCGGGCCAGGACTGGCAGGGGTAGGCCCTCTCCAGAACTTCTCCAATTTTTCTGCTTTGTCCAAATATGTTATGATGTTTGACATGCTGGCGGGGCGTCTGGAGATATTCCCAATGTTATTGATTTTTGCACCTTCTACATGGAAAAACAGTTAAGAAAAAAGGCCGCAGATATTTGATATGCTTCCTTTAGGCAGACAGTTGAAATAATAAAACTGTCTATCTGGAAGGGAGCATATCATTTAAGCTCTGCGGCCTTGTTGCGTGGAGAGAATAATGAAATGTTACAGGATTCCCTTTGTGCTTTTTTCCGGAAGACTTTCATTTCTATTTCCGTTATGATTGCCGCAGTAGACTCCTTTCTTTATTGGTGCGAATAAAAATCCAAGGACGCAGCCCAACAGAAATGCTGACACGATTGAAAGTCGTTTTTCAGGTAAACTCCATTCTCTGTTAAAAAAGTTTCTCATAGTCTGATCTCCTTTCGTTTGCTTATGAAAAATGTTAAGCGCCGTAAACTGAACGCTCCTTATACGGATAGCATGTTTATGACAGAAGCTGGCAAATATGTGATTATTTATGCCCAACTGATTCTATTCGTATCCCCTTGTTTTATCGGATGGCTTCTATTATACTAGACGCCAGTAACAAATACAAGGAGATACTATGGTGCAGGCGGAAAAACCGACTATTTTTTGTTTAAAAGATATTGACAGAACAGTTTGAGAATGATATATTAATAAAGTATGCCGCACAATGAGGTAAAAAAGTTTCCATTTATTTGGAACACCACAGTTGGCGAGTAATGATAATAGGAGGTGCCATATGTACGCGATTATTGCAACAGGTGGAAAGCAGTACAAAGTAGCGGAAGGCGATATCATTAAAGTGGAAAAGCTTGGTGTTGACGCTGGCGAAGCTGTCACATTTGACCAAGTACTTGTTGTAAACAATGGTGAATTAGCAGTTGGTTGCCCGACCGTAGCAGGTGCTACCGTAACAGGTACAGTTGTGAAGGAAGGCAAAGCTAAGAAGGTTATTGTTTACAAGTATAAGAGAAAATCCGGATACCATAAGAAAAATGGTCACAGACAGTCTTATACTCAGGTTAAGATCGAAAAGATCAATGCTTAATTATGATAAGAGTAACCGTATTGGTTGATTCAGAACAGCATTATGCGGGAATCCAGATGTTGGGACATGCCGGTTTATCTGATGATCATCAGGATGGACAGGAACTTGTCTGTGCTGCAGTGTCAGCACTTACATTTAATATGACCAACAGCGTGGAACAGTTTACTGAAGATTCCTTTGAAGTGGATCAGGAAGAGAAGTCAGGTGCTTTTCATTTCCGTTTTACATCAAATATCAGTTCAGGATCACAACTCCTTATGAATTCTTTGGTATTGGGATTACAAGATATTGAAGAAGAATATGGAGAACCATATATTAAAATCCGATTTAAGGAGGTGTAAGTAATGTTAAGAATGAACCTTCAATTTTTCGCTCATAAAAAGGGTGTTGGTTCTACCAAGAACGGTAGAGATTCCGAGTCTAAGAGATTAGGTGCCAAGAGAGCTGACGGTCAGTTCGTGTTAGCAGGCAATATTCTTTATAGACAGCGAGGAACTCACATTCATCCAGGCATCAACGTAGGCCGTGGCGGTGATGATACATTATTCGCTTTAGTGGATGGCGTTGTAAGATTTGAGAGAAAAGGCAGAGACAAAAAGCAGGTTTCTGTTTATCCAAAAGCAATTAACGAATAATTGGACCGGCTTCATACCTTAGACGTATGGAGCCGTTTTTTAAAATACAGGACCTGCCTGGCTGCCTGTATTCAAAAATTCGCTGCTCATGCTCAATTTAGGGTTGAACCCTTTAAGAAAGGGGCTTAACCCTTTAAAGGAAGGGTTAAACCCTAATTTTAATCGAAAAGAAAGGTAACAGGTGAATGAATGTTTGCCGATAGAGCAAAAATATTTATAAAATCCGGAAAAGGCGGTGACGGTCATGTCAGCTTCCGGAGGGAACTTTATGTTCCATGCGGCGGTCCTGACGGCGGTGACGGCGGCCGCGGCGGTGATATTATATTTGAAGTAGATGAAGGCCTTAACACATTAAGTGATTTTCGGCATATTCACAAATATACCGCCCAGGACGGGGAATCAGGCGGAAAACGCCGATGCCATGGAAAGGACGGCGGAAACCTGGTGATCAAGGTTCCGGAAGGCACGGTGCTCAAAGATTTTGAATCCGGAAAAATTATTGCCGATATGTCCGGTGAGAACCGCAGGGAAGTTATATTAAGAGGTGGCAAAGGCGGACAGGGGAATATGCATTATGCAACTCCTACCATGCAAGCCCCCAAATATGCCCAGCCTGGACAGCCTTGCCAGGAACTTTGGGTACAGCTTGAATTAAAGGTGATTGCGGATGTAGGCCTGGTTGGTTTTCCGAACGTTGGAAAATCCACGCTTCTTTCCAGAGTCAGCAATGCAAAACCTAAAATAGCCAATTACCATTTTACAACCTTAAACCCACATTTAGGCGTTGTGGATATGGATGGAGGAAAGGGCTTTGTTATGGCTGATATTCCAGGGCTTATTGAGGGCGCTTCTGAGGGTGTTGGATTAGGACATGATTTTCTCCGTCATATTGAACGGACAAGGGTCCTGGTTCATGTGGTGGATGCCGCATCTACGGAAGGAAGAGATCCCATCGCGGATATCCATGCGATCAATAAGGAACTGGAGGCTTATAATCCGGAATTGATGGAACGTCCTCAGATCATTGCGGCCAATAAGACGGATGCGATATATGATGACGGTGAAGATCCGGTAGGAAAGCTTAAGGCGGAGTTTGAGTCTCAGGGTGTTAAGGTTTATCCTATATCTGCAGTAAGCGGTAAGGGCGTAAAAGAATTGTTATATGCTATTTATGAGCTGCTTCAGACCGTGAATTTAAGTCCGATTATATTTGAAAAGGAATTCGATGTTAAGAGCCTGGGTGTTGCACTTCTTCCTTATTCTGTGGAAGTGACAGAAGATGGAGTTTACGTGGTAGAAGGTCCCCGTATTGAAAAGATGTTAGGCTATACGAATCTGGAATCAGAAAAAGGCTTTACCTTCTTCCAGAAATTCTTAAAAGAAAACGGGATTTTAGATGAGCTGGAACAGGCGGGAATTAAAGAAGGAGATACGGTCCGCATGTATGGTCTTGAATTTGACTATTACAAATAGCAGAGGAGAATAATATGACAAGTAAGCAGAGATCCTATTTAAAGGGATTGGCGATGAATATAGATCCTATCTTCCAGATTGGAAAGTCCAGCTTGACACCTGAGATCACCAATGGGGTTGCAGAGGCACTGGAAGCCAGAGAGTTAATAAAGATTACGATACTGAAGAATTGCCTGGATGATGGAAGCAGTATTGCTGCAGTATTAGCAGAGAGAACTCACTCCGAGGTCGTTCAGGTGATCGGAAGAAAGATTATCCTTTATAAGCAGGCGAAAGAGGAACATAAGAGGAAGATCGTGCTTCCAAAATAATCCTGTTTCATTTTTGAGTCAGGGAGTCGAAGATTATGGGTAGAATAGGCATTATGGGCGGTACGTTTGATCCAATCCACAATGGACATTTAATGATTGGCGGACAGGCATATAAGGAATATGGCTTAAAAGAAGTCTGGTACATGCCTTCCGGACATCCGCCTCATAAAAAGAACCGTAATGTGTCAGAACCGGCTACCCGTCTTGCCATGACAGAACTTGCCATGAAAGATCATGAAGGCTTTGTCTGTTCGGATTTTGAAGTAAGGCGAACCGGAAATACGTATACGGCGCAGACGTTAAGATTACTGCACGAAGAATATCCGGAGCATTCCTTTTATTTCATCATTGGAGCTGATTCTTTATATGAGATTGAGAATTGGTATGAGCCGGACCAGGTGCTGACTCAGGCAGTCATATTGGCTGCCCGGAGGGAATATGAGGAAGCGGACCGTTCCATGGACAGGCAGATAGCTTATCTGGCCTCTAAGTATGGCGCGGATATCCGCACGCTTCACTGCGGGGAAATGGATATCTCTTCTGCAGAATTACGCAGCATGATTGCCAGGGGGCAGTCCATAGCAGACTATGTACCGCGGGAAGTCATAGAATATATCGAAGCCCACGGTTTATATCAGGAGTTGGAATCATGAAAGATCTGATCTTAGAGTTGAGAAATGATTTAAAGGGAAGATTAACTCCTTCCAGGTTTGAGCATACGGTCAGTGTATCATTTATTTGCACCGCATTGGCGATGCGCTATGGATATGATCTATATAAAGCGGAGCTGGCCGGCCTGCTTCATGATTGCGCCAAGCCTTATGGAGATGAAGATATTATCAGAAAATGCAGGAAACAAGAACTTCCATTAACTGACGACGAACTCAGGGCCCCAGTTGTGCTCCATGCGAAATATGGGGCATGGCTTGCAGAGCATAAATACCGTATCAATGACGAAGAGATCATAAACGCGATCCGATGGCATACCACCGGCAAAGCGGAGATGTCTATATTGGAAAAAATCGTTTTTACGGCGGATTATATTGAGCCCAGACGCGACAGAGCAGTGAATCTGGCTCTTGTGCGGTCTATGGCGTTTGTGGACTTGGATGAGTGTGTTTATCAGATCCTTAAGGAAACCTTGGATTATCTGGATGGAAAAGGCAGTTTTGTGGACTCTATGTCAAAGCAGGCATATGCTTATTATAAGCAGGTTCACGAAGAAAAGAAGGGAGAACAAGGATGAATCAGTCAGTTGAGATGGTTAAAACCGCTTATGCGGCTTTATCAGATAAGAAAGGGGAAGATATCAGAATTATTGATATCTGCAAAGTATCCGTAATGGCAGATTATTTTATTATTGCCAGCGGTAACAATGCAAATCAGGTACAGGCCATGGTTGACAATGTAGAGGAAGAACTTGGAAAAAAGGGATTTGTCTGCAAACAGATAGAAGGCTATCAGTCTGCTAACTGGATACTCATGGATTACGGTGATATCATTGTCCATGTATTTGATCGTGAAAATCGTTTGTTCTATGATCTGGAGAGAATCTGGAGAGATGGAAAGAAAATTGAGGCTGACGAATTGGAAGCTTTATCATAAGAACGGAATTTTATTGGGTAAAACGGCTTAACAGAATCTGTGAGCCGTTTTTTCATTGAAGTTTTCATTGCAGTATTCATTTTAGTATTCATTATAGTTCTCATTGCAGTTCTATAGAAGTATGAAACTGCTTATATTCTTGCTTAATCAGCATCGTCTTATTTTGTGTTTTATTTAATGTCTTGTTACAAGTCTTGTAATAATTGATTAATGAATGTTTTATTCAGGCCATGGTTAACATAATAATTTTATGTTAACCATGGCCTGAAATTACGTTTTTCAATTAATAATATCAATGAATCCCCAAACGGAATAAACCGATTACCTTACCCAGGATTTCTACATTCTCTACAATAATCGGATCCATGGAATCATTCTCTGGCTGCAGGCGGTAATGGCCCTTTTCTTTAAAAAAACGTTTTACAGTTGCGGAATCATCAACCAATGCCACCACAATTTCTCCGTTGTGGGCTGTCGGGCAGTGTTCAACAATAATCTGATCACCCTCAAGTATGCCTGCATTGATCATGCTGTTTCCCTTAACTTTTAACATGAAGGTCTCGGCATTTGGGAGAATATCAGCTGGTATGGGATAGTAATTCTCAATGTTTTCCTCTGCATAAAGAGGCTGTCCGGCCGCAACGGTACCAAGAAGCGGAACGTTTACAACTTCCCTGCGTGTCAGCTGAAAGCAATCATCTATGATCTCAATGGTTCTGGGCTTGGTTGGGTCTCTTCTTATGTATCCTTTTTCCTCAAGCGTCTCCAGGTGAGAGTGGACGGATGATGTTGATTTTAAACAGACCGCTTCGCAAATCTCCCTGACTGCCGGTGGATAACCCTTCTTTAAAATTGTTTCTTTTATATATTCCAAAATTTCCTGCTGTTTTGGGGTAATTCTCTCTTGCGCCATGGTACGGCCTCCTCACTCCTTATTCATTAAGACTATAGTAACATATGTTCGATTAAAATGCAAACCTTTGTTCGAAAAAAGTGCAAAATCAATTGACAAACGTATGTTCGTAATGGTATTATAATGACAGGAAAAGAACTTATGTTCTGTTTTGGATTGTTTTAAAGGAGGTATACGTGATGAAGCAATTAATTGTACTGTCATTGGTCGTTTTACTTGGTTCTCATTTTTTTGGCAATTCTATAATGAATGCCCTTGCCGGAGAGACGGAAATTCCGGTGTTAGAGAAGTATTATACAAGCATTGAGATCCAAAAGGGGGACAGCTTATGGAGCATTGCAGGAACGTATCTGGAGAACAGCGGTATGACCACTGCCCAATATGTAAAAGAATTAAAGAACATAAACGGATTAAAAGAAGATACTATACACAGCGGGCAGTATCTGACTGTCGTGTACTTTGCATCTGATCCAGGAGTGAGATAAATAGAAAAACCAGACAGCCACTATTTTAAATCCATTGATTTTATTGGAATTATATCTTAGAATAATAGAAGCGGCGTCTCTTTAAGAGACGTTAAACAGGTATTATTAAGTTCAGAATTATTCTTATAGTCAAAGGATTAAAAATAATTATGAAGATAACTTTTGGAATTTTGGCCCATGTAGATGCCGGAAAAACTACCTTTTCGGAGCAGGTATTATACAGAGAAGGGGTAATCAGGGCTCTGGGCCGTGTAGATGCTAAAAACGCATGTATGGATCATGATGATATCGAAAGGGCGAGAGGAATAACCATATTTTCGGATATGGCCGGCTTTACTCATGGCGATAATACCTATTATCTGATTGATACGCCTGGTCATACAGACTTTTCAGCTGAGATGGAACGGGCCTTGGAAGTAATGGACTATGCAGTCCTTATGATTAATGGCACAGATGGAATTCAGGGCCACACAGAGGCCATCTGGAACCTGTTGGAGCGTTATCATATTCCTGTTTTTTTGTTTATTAATAAGCTTGATGTGATCTCTGCATCTTATGAAAGGGTTTTAACTGAGATTCGAGAACGTTTTTCCGGCAATATCCAGGATTTTCAAGGCATTAGCCTTAAGAAGGGAAATGAGACTGCCCTGACAGATGATTTCATTGAGAATGTATCTGAATGGGATGAAACATTACTGGATAAATGGTTGAATGGAAGTATTACTTTTGAAGACCTAAGGCCTGCCGTAGTTTCTCAGATTAAAAACCGGAAGCTATTCCCCTGTTTTGGCGGCAGCGCTTTAAATGGAGAGGGGATAGAAGCATTTCTTAATATCTTTTATAGTTACACAGAAACTTCCTATCCGGTATCAGCGCCATTTAGAGGGAGAGTGTTTAAGATCCGTTATGATGGACATGGAGAGCGAATGACGTATTTGAAGATATTAAGCGGCATTCTCAATGTCCGGGATTCCTTATCAGCGGATGAGAAGGTTCATCAGATAAGGATATTTCAGGGAGAACGTTTTACGGCTCTTCAGACGGCTTCTGCAGGAGATGTGGTAGCTGTCACCGGGCTTCGGACTACCAGAGCAGGCCAGGGGCTTGGGGAGTGCTATGATACGGTAGTTCCGGCACTTCAACCCACCCTTCAGGCAAGAGTCCTGTACTCATCTGAGATACCTGACCGGGCAATCTTACAGATGTTTCACAATCTGGAGGAAGAAGAGCCTGGGCTAAGTGTGGTATGGGAAGAGTCTTTGCGGCAGTTAAAAGTGAATATCATGGGTAAAATTCAGCTTGAGGTTCTGGAACAGGTTGTGTTAGAAAGATTTCAGACAAAGATATCCTTTGGACAGCCAGAGATCATCTATATGGAAACCGTAGAGGAACCGGTTACAGGATATGGACATTTTGAACCACTCCGCCATTATGCGGAAGTAGCATTAAGGATAGAACCCGAAGAGCGAGGGAAGGGGATTACATTTGAGAGTCAATGTCATGTGGACAGGCTTGGGATCAATTATCAGAATCTGGTACGTACCCATGTGTTTGAAACAATTCATAAAGGAGTTTTAACCGGATCTGAGTTGACGGATATTAAGGTTATCCTGGTTGATGGAATTTCTCATATTAAGCATACTGAGGGCGGGGATTTCCGTGAAGCAGTATACCGGGCGATTCGCCAGGGTCTTATGAAGGCCCACAATCTACTTCTGGAGCCTTATTACAGCTTTACGATATTAATTCCTGATCCCCTAACAGGAAGGGTATTAACTGACATTACAAAATATTCCGGCCGGTTTGAAGCTCCGGTTCCGGATGGAATCGGAAGAACTGTAATAAGAGGTCAGGGTCCTGTTGCTTCATTTATGAATTACGGAGAAGAACTGATGATAATGACCGGAGGCAAGGGAAGTATATCTATGGTGTTTTCTCATTATGATAGATGTCATAATGAAGCCCAGGTTATTGATCATTATCAATATAATCCAAATGAGGATATTAATAATCCTTCTTGTTCCGTATTCTGCCAAAAGGGAACTTCGTTTGTAGTTAATTGGGATCGTGCAGAAGAATATATGCATACTCTTAAATAATTATTGCTAATTACTTTTATTCTTAACTTGAGTTGATGGATCATTGGTAAAGATTCTGAAGTCTGTAAAAGACCACATAAAAGCCACATAAAGAAAAACCACATAAAAAAAGTGGCAATGAATTGTTTGCCGCTTCAGGCTATCGACATTTATATGTTGATAGCTTTTTATATCTTTCATAAGCAATGAGCTATGATATAATAAACATTAGAAGGATAGGGTGAAAATAAATAATAAGATCAAAGGAGATACTATATGATTACATATAAAAAGTGGATAAGACATATTTCACACAATATGACTTAATCCCTATGCGTGTTCATGTTTCCAGTTATTATAAAATAGATAAAATTAATCGTGGGTTAGGTGGTTTTAATCTTGTTGAACCCCCTATAAACCCTTATTTAAAAGACTTTTGTACCGGCGAAGACGAAACTGTAATGCGTTGGGAAAGACAATGGGATATTTCAAACTTTTTTGTAGTACCGCAATAATAATATTTCCGGCAAAATTTCCGCCTTCCGCATCAATTTGTGGAGACAGCATTCCTCCCATACTATGACCTATTATAAATATTCTTTTAGAATCAATGGTTTTGTTTGTTAAAACAGAAAATGCATTGTATAATGAGTTTAATATGATATTGTGACGGGGGAAGAGTACATATGGTCAAATTAGAAGAAGTCTTCGGGGTCAGTAGAAAACCTGTGCTTAGCTATATTGAACGCCAGGAAGTTGATGGGTCATTTGAGAACGCACTAAGATCGGATAAACAAATAATAGTTTATGGTGCATCAAAACAAGGAAAAACTGCTTTGGTCAGTAAATATTTACCATATAGTGAATGCTTAGCTGTTAGCTGCAGTCCCAAAAGTCAAGTTTCAGATATTTATAAATCGATTCTTAGAAAACTTGGCATTGAAATTTTAACCGATAAGCAGAAAAGTAAGAGCGGAGATGTTGAAATTGGAGCTGTAGCAAAAATTAAATCTAAATTACCATTTTTAGCAGCTGCAGAGGTCGAAGGGTCTGCAAAAGTTAATGCATCAGCTGAACAGCAGCTTAATTATCGATCAATAGAGTTTAACCTAGAGCTGCCGCAAGACATTTTTGACTTGTATAAACAAGCTAATTCTGATAAATTTGTAATTCTTGAAAATTTTCATTATCTTTCCAGTGATGTTCAAAAGCAATTGGCGTTTGATTTGCGCACTTTTCAAGAGCTAGGATTAAGATTTATAATTTTAGGAGTATGGAAAGAGAAAAACAGACTTATTCAATTTAATGGAGATTTACAAGATCGGATTGCAGAAATACCGGTTGAGCCGTGGGATAACACAGAATTTATTAGCGTAGCAAAAAAGGGAGCAGAAGAGCTTAATATTGAAATTTCAGATGAAATATTACTAAGACTCTGCGAGGAATCAATGGGAAGCATAGGAGTTGTTCAGGAGCTATTAAAACTGTTATGCTTGGAGAATGGTATATTACAAAAGCAAGGACTTAGAAAACATATTGTTGACCAGATGACTCTTGATCACGCTATTACGGCAAAATGTGATGATTATTCTTCAAGACATGTTCGTGCATTGGAAGATATTGCGAAGGGGCAGAGGGATGTGAAAGATAAGGAGAAAAAGCCTCTTTTCTTGCCATACTACTTTGTTACTGCAATTTTAAGTCTGGATTTTTCAACTATTTTAATGGGTGTGCCACGTAAAAAGATAGAAGAAATAATTAAAAGCCGTCATCACAGAAGTGCCGATATAAGGCCAAGTGATATTGGGTATCTATTGAGTAGTTTGGCAAAATTACAAACAGCGAAGAAAATCCAGCCACCGTTGTTTGATTATGATATCTCTCAGCGTACTATTAATATAATTGATTCAACATTTTATTTCTTTTTAAAACATTGCGATAAAGGAGAAATAATAGAAAATATTGAAAATCCATTAGATTAAGTGACAAAATCAATATTGAGAAGTTCAAGATAATAATGAATAAATCTATCTATTTCGCCGCCTTGTTGTGTGCTTTTGGCGCAGATAGATAACCCCACAGTATGCTTATACTGCTGGGTTATCTATCTGCAATTTTTTTGCCAACATTTCAATATTCCCAATGAAATGGTTGACATTCTGCAACCAATAGAAAGCGGAGGTATTGTCATCGCATTTAAAGTATTTATCGTCTGCATGATATATATAGACAATTTTATTTAGCGCAATCGCTATTCCTAATTCTACATGTGTTCCTCTGCCCTGAGGAGTTAAGACAATCACGATATCGGCGTTCTTTACTCCATCGATTTCTTTTTGACCGACTGATTTCAGCGTTTCCATATTGGTTTCTTTGATTGATCCATGTACTGTCCAATCATAAGTATGTTCCCAACCGAAATTTTTTAACAATTCAGCAAGGTCTTGTACTTGTTCATAGTTCTCCAGTTTTGACGCTATATAAAATTTCACTTTTATCCTCCTGTGCAATTTTATAAATACTGTTCGTTTGACTTTTCGCCCTAAAGCAAAGCACGGAATTAAAACACTACTTTACGATTATACTACATTCTCCTATCTGAAACAACAAAACCTTTCCGTCCGTTACGCCTATCCAGACTGTCAAGGGGCGGGTAGTATTTTCCCGCAAAACATGCCCGGAATCTGCACTATAATACACACAAAGGGGAAAAACCGAAAAGAATAATCTCTCCCCATGGTAACTAAAATAAAGTACAATTTTTTTACCTATATTTTAAGTTACATTTTTATAAGTGAAATAAAATAGATTTTATTAATTTCACGATATTTTATTGTAAACACGTAGTCTGTAGGGTTTTATCCACTTTATTAAAAATGGACTTTATTTATAAATGGATAAAATAATTCATGCAGAATAAGGTTCAAAAATTGATCCTGAAGAAGGAGGAGGGAGGGGCGATAAAGTCCATTTTATCAAATGGTCAACCTGCCACGGCAAATATCATGTCCATATCTGTGACCGGAATTATATGGTAGACCATAATACTATCATAAAAAACTCCGTCATTTTAGCAGTTGAAAATTAATTGTTTCGTTTTTTACATTTCTCTTGGTGCTGCTCTGACCATGGGAGCATTGTATCAATAAAAGACAGATCTTTATTATCCATATTTTTGGGTTTCTCTGTCAGCAGGTGTACAAAATAATTTTAAGGCTTCAGAGTATCCAAATGCTTGGCACTTATAACGACTAGTAGGAGAGGTAACTGTTTTGTGACATATACAAAGTCGGTCAATATAGCTTTAACAAAAATAAGCTTAAGTGGCGCATTTTTTATTCTGAAAAATGTTGTAGGTTGAACCATTGAGATGCCTGGTGATATCATATGGATGGAAGTTTAAGAAAGTGGTGAGGCCAATGGTAAAATAGCTAAATGATTCTCTAAATACTCTAAGCATATTATATGACAAAATTATATATTAAAAGGAGATTTCAAAATGTGTACAAGTTTTGCAGTATACAGTCAAAAAAAAGCTATTTATGGTATGAATTTCGATGCTGATGATATTGAATTAAAACTAAAAGTCAATAGTTATAATGATATGAACTTATTTTACTTTTCAGGCTTATTAGATAATAAATACAGGGATATCGCTGGTTTTAATAGTGAGGGTCTTTTTATCTGTACTCAAGCAGTAGAATATAGTCCAGGTTTTAAATCAAGTTGTAACGAAAATGATTGGTTTACTTTTGATATTTTTGATGAGGCGCTAAAGAAAACAAGAAAAACATCTGAATTTTTTGAAATTCTTAATAAAAGAGTAATCTCGTATCCTAGAAATCCATTATTCCCAGATTTAGGGCTACATACTATTATCGCTGATAAAACTGGTAATGCATTTATTCTGGAAGAAGGAAATGATACAAATATAGTAAGTCCTAGTCATAATGATTTTATTATTATGACTAATTTTCCAAATGGGGATTTTAAGGAAGCAAATTATAATAAAGTATATGGTATAGGTGCTGATAGATATATTTGTGCTCATGAATATATTCATGATAATATTCATAGCTTTGGAATAAATGAAGCCTTTGAAGTTTTAAGTAAAACTAGTCAGGAAGATACTCTGTGTTCAATAGTATATGAACCATTAAAAAATGAAATTTATATTAGTTTTAAAAAAGATTTAAGAAAAAAATGGAAAATTTCTATTATCGAAAAAACAATCCAATCATTGGATGGATTTTTAAGCAATAATAAAATTCAATTTACAAATGAAGAAATATTTGTGAAGGATCTTATTAGCTTATATAAGTGAAAACCATTTAAATAAAGAAGATCAATTGGTAAGACTGATTTTTAGGGTATTCAAGAAAGCGTAGGAATAGCCACCCATGGCGATTTCTGGATAACAGGGCATGGTCATCGCCTAACAACATTTTCACTCTTCGGGCGTGCGCATGGGTATGCGTGCCAAACCGTCTCACCGGGCGTGCGCCGCAAAAGGGATAGGCTCTGCCGGTCCGGTTCGTCAGCTTCATGAAAGCAGGACGTTATAGGACGCTTGTATTACCAAAAGCGTTGTATTGAATCTTGCACCTACTGTAAAGGATATCGTCGTAAAAAACATCATTTTATGTAATAGAAGAGGAGCGGTCTGTGTTAGATCACTCCTCTTATTAGCTAAAATAAAGTACATTTTCATCTCTGGACAGGTAAAATATTTTTTTCACTTAATGCAATTTATGATGTTTTGAATGTATGGCCAGTAAAGGTTTCTCGAACTGCATCTTTATATTCTTTTAATCTTTTCATCAGGGAAATTTTCTGTTATACAAATCAAAAACTTGACAATTGTCAGATTTATACTATAATATTAGTTATATGTGATTTAAAAATCTATGTGATTTTTTAAATAATAAATAAAATAAGTTTGTATTAAAGAAATAAATTCAAATTTAATTCTAGGATAACTTATTTGAAAAACATTTTCTTTGAGAAGTATATTTTCTTTTGACAATTTATATTTTATTATGTTAAATCACATTGAAATTTAGGTAACAGGTTTTCATCATTGAATCATAAGATTTTAGATGATTGCCATAATATAATTATAAATCAAGGAGGCTTATAACTATGGAAAATACTGGAGTTATGAACGTTGAGTTAAGAAAAAGTACCAGAAAGGGTGACAATAATCAGTTAAAAAGAGAGGGATATTTACTGGGAAACATAGCTGGTAAAGGTGTTGATTCAATCTCAATAGCTGTTAAGAAAGATGTATTTAGAAGATCAATGAAAGAGTTTGGCCGGAATGGCATTTTTAAACTGGTTGTTCCTGATGGCCAGAGTTATACCGTAATGGCAAAAGAAATACACATTGAACCTGTTAAAAGCGAAATCTCTCATTTGGATTTTCAAATGGTATCTTTTTCGGAAAAAATCAAACAAGAAGTGGCTATAAAAATTTCCGGAGCAGAACTTCTTGAGTCAAAAAGATTGTTGATTAACAGTACCATAGATTCAGTTTTACTGGAGGGCTTACCTCAGGATATTCCCGATGAAATAGTAATTGATGTTTCTAATATGGAGGCTGGTGAAAGTATTAAATTTAGTGATATTAAACTTCCGGAAGGACTTACCTCAACTATTGATCCGGAACAAAAAATGATAACAGTTGTTGGCTCTAAGATACGTGAAGCAGTAGAAGGTGAAGAAGAGGCCAAAAGCTAAGAGGAATAACGGCATTCACTTTTCGTATGAAAATATTATAAGAGCCTGATGATAAAGGTGAAAAAAGAAAGCTCTAATTTAGATATTAGATGCTTTCTTTTTTTATAACAAAAAAATAAAGAGATAGATAGCAACTTCCCATTATATTTATATCAGGTCCTTACGAGCATGTGCCATGTCTTCTTACATATGACACATGCTCGCAGACCATTCGCCAAAGCTTTCAAAGTTCATCAAAAGACAAAAAGGAATCCTATAGTCTCTGGAGTAAAGCACCAAATAGGAAGAAGCATATTCCTTATGTTTTAAAAGCCATTATCCTTGATGATGTAAAACAGATTGTAGAGGAGATTATTATATACCAAGTAGAATAAGGAATGGAGACAGAATATATGATATTTTGGATGTATGACCAGTAAAATATTCAAAAGGGCGTTAAGCAGGTTAAGATTTGGCATTTGCCCTAGCTGAAATTAAATGATATATTTAGAAATGGTAAACTTTATAAAAGAATATCGGTTCGCTGTTTGTGACAATGACACTAGGAAGCTTATACTCTGAAAGCAAAGTATTTTGAGCAAAATTAAAACGCCGCTTTTCAGCGGCGTAGTCTTTTTGAACAAAACAGCAATTTCTGGTTTTTTACTTATACTTATGGGTTTATAAAATTTTTTAGTTACATTTTTTCCCGCAATTTCACCTTATTTCTGGCACTACGCCGGCGTTCATCCTCCAAAGCAGCATAGTGTTTTTTCGTAGTGTTAACATCTGAGTGTCCTAAAACGTCTGCAACCAGATAGATGTCCCCGGTTTCTTTATACAAGCTTGTTCCATAGGTGCTGCGCAGTTTATGTGGGGTAATCTTTTTTAAAGGTGTTACAAGTTTGGAATATTTTTTTACCAGATTTTCGACGCTGCGTACTGCAATCCGTTTCTTTTGAAGGGATAGAAAGAGTGCTTTTTCATGGCCTTCCTCAGGAATGACGAAACTGCGTTCGTCAAGATAATCAAGAAGGGCATCCTCAACTTCGGAACCAAAGTACACAGTGACTTCTTTTCCTCCTTTTCTATGAATCCGGATTCCACCATTTTTTAAATCAATATCATCTACGTCCAGACCGACACACTCCGATACCCGGATACCGGTTCCCAGCATGAGTGTCAATAGTGCGAGGTCACGGATCTTGGTTTTCGCATGATAGGCTTTTTGCTTCTCAGTTAAAGATTCCCCGTTTTCTACTTCATCGAGCAAAAGAGCTACCTCATCAATATCTAACCGGATAATATCCTTTTCATGCAGCTTTGGAAGCTGCACTAGAGAAGCAGGATTTGTTTGAAGCCGCTCATTCCGGTAATAATAATTATAGAAGCTTTTCAGAGAAGAGACTTTTCGCATGATTCCCCGCTCTTTGTTAGTTACCTCCTGATTTTTATCATTAAAACGGTATTTTAAATACTCCATGTATTCTTCAATGTCCACAACCCGAAGCGAATCCAGGTGGTCTAAAGTAATGTCCTGAACCTGAAGCTTGCCGATAACGGGGTTTTCCTTAATTAGAAAGTCAAAAAATACCCTTAAATCATAAGCGTAAGCGATCCTGGTCCGGGAAGAAGTGCGAGGTTCAATTCCCCTGAAGAAATCTCCGCAGAAATTGGGAAGTTCCTTAACCAATTGGCGCAGGTGCTTTACATTTTCAATATCTTTTTGTTGATGGTAGGAGAGAGAAGAACTCATAATTGGGCCTCATTTCTTTAAGTATTTGGATTGTAAATGATTTTTGAAAGACCAGTCATTTATATTTCCCTCATTAATTAGTTTTTCTATTTCAGACTTAATATATATAGTCTGATTCTTAGGTAATGGTGTTTAAAGAACTTTACATACTTTTGGTATAAAGAGAGTAAGTATTGCGAGAGCATATCAGAGTAATAGTAATCTAGGATATGAGAGATAAAGTTCTTTAAGTTATAAAATTAATTGTGTAATTAACAGTTCCATTGTTTTTCTCGCTAACTATTCGTTAAACTAGACTTTCGCGAATAGTTGAATGTATCTCTATCTTAGCACTTATTTTTATGAATGTCAATCTACAATCGCCTTTTATCTCATGTCGTATAACCGAAAAAAATCTTCTACTGTTTTATCGTCTTCCATTCGCTAAAATTCATTAATCATACAATATTGGTATTACCCTTAGTCCAATGATATTTATAAAAAATGATGTATTTTTCTGCACATTCCTTTACAATACGAATAAGGATCCATACTACTTAAATTGGTATAATAATTCAATCAAACTTCTCTACTGTAACTTCATTTGTAATAAACCGATATTTAAAACGCACTGCCATATTATCTTTCTCCGTGGTAAAATGTGCCTTATTGCTTGAGCCGCTTCTGGGATATTTATCTTCCTGATAGGTAGCTGACAACGTTCCGTAAGTCGCTACCGAATAATCATAAGTCCCTGCAAACGGCATCACCACAGACAGTGTATAGGTGTTGTCACCGATGTAATACATCCGGGTCACTTCGCTGTTGGAATCATTTTTTACTGCACCCACATGAGACTGAAAACTTCCATATACCACAATTTTCTCCGGCAGCTTCATTCCGGTCTTTTCATCATATACTTCTCCGGCTCCATAACGGATAAGCATCTCAGGATTGGCCGCTTTTTTTCTCAATTCATGTCCAGTGGCCCATAACCGCTTCGCAGTCTCCTCCTGACTGAACCCCATGGGGCAATCGGAACTCTTCCGGTTTATCTGATAAAAATTCTGACGGTCTGGTTCTCCGTTGTCAGCTCTTATTCCTGTAACCGCCCCATCTCCCAGCATCCGGCGGAATGGCAGTTCAAAGTAAGCATTGGGATTATTAATCTCTGTCCATTTGTAAGTATACTCCAGAAAATGATTTCGGCTCTCTTCTGGCTGATTGGCAAACCAGGCAATCTGATCATATCCCCACCAGTCCTTCCATGCCAGCTCTTCTCTTGAATAGGAATCCCGGTCTTCCACCGCTAAACCGCCCCAATTATCATACTCCATCAAATAAGGCATGGTGCCTGCCGACCAACCATTGGGATTTTCTCCGCCTTCACTGTAACCCTCTCTCACAAGCACCAGCTTCTCTCCGGGTACTTCCAGAAGCGGAACTCTGGTAAATGGCATTGCATGATAATCAAACAGCAGCTTTCCACGGATATTTACGCCATGGGTATGGGCATCTAAAAGCACCTTGTGCCGTCTCCCATGCACTCTGGCATATTCCCGTATCATGGCAAAAAGCCGCGCAGTCTTTTCCATACCCGGATCATGAGCTGTGTATAGATGCACCTGTCCCATATGCAAAGCTTCATAGCCACTGTCAATATATCTGGTTGCACGGTAATAAAACCACATCTGCGCCTCCCGGCGGGACAGATCCGGGATACCTCCATTTTTAGACGGATCTTCTCTGCGGCTTATATAACCTGAGGATTCATCCGTAAACAACGCCTCCTGCATCCGAAAGGTTCTCTCTTCTTGCTTTACCCCAAAGGCTTTAAATACATAGCCAGGTATCCTGATCTCCTCCATCCGTTCCACAATCCACTCAAACACGCTGGCTTGAAGAATAATCTCAGGATCCACAGCATGGACTTTTTCCGCCAGTTCCCTGGAAAGACGAAAATGCTCCTCGTCCTCCATTGGCATATACCAAATGCCGGATGCCCTTCCCAGAAATTTTACGCCCATCTCTTTGATCGCGCGCAGATCATCCGTAAGGGTTTTGCTTTCGAATAATCCCGCTGCAGTTACACAGCGGGATAAATAGTTCTCCAACACTTCCCTTGATATCGTTTCATAAAATACAAAATCCATTTATCGTTTCCTTTCTTACTGCCTTTCCAGAAATTTCACTATAGTAATGATGCCGGCCCCGCCGGCCCCCTCTCTCACTTCCTCAGTATCAGAGCGTATCACAGATGGCCCTGCCATATCCAGATGAATCCACCGGGTTCCCGGATCCACAAATTTCACCAGAAAGCAGGCCGCCACACTGGCTCCGGCGCCTTTTCCCGGTGCATAATTTGTCCGGACGTAAGTTCCTGCTTTCAGGGGCCGGGCTGCGGGTGATTTGAATTCTCATATTCACGGCTCCTTCTTTATTCCAGTTCCAGCAGCAATGTCTTTATTTCATAAGGCGTCAGCGGTACTTGAATCTCTCCCGGATTAAACGTTGTCTCCTCTTCCATCAGATTGCATTCACACCATTGTTTTACCGGCAGTCTGCTGCTTACTTTCACAGCACATCTTCTGCCCTCAAACTCATGGAAGCGAAGTATGAGGCGTTCTCCATTTTCTTCACGTTTCAGCGCATCCACAACCAGATTCTCCTGATCAAATGAAATCCAGCTTTCGCTTCCAAATTTGTTTTGACCCGGTTTTCCGGTCAGCGGATTATTTAAATCAAATGCCTGCTGCTCAATGCCCGCCTCATACCATTCCTTATCATGAGGCAGAATTGCATACGTAAATTCATGGGTTCCAAGGTCTGCCGTATAATCAGGATCCACTGCTGATTTTAAAAGAGTCAGGCGGATGGTATCCTCTTTCACATCGTGGCCGTATTTGCAGTCATTCAACACGGCCATTCCATAGCCGGTTTCCCAGATATCCACCCATTTATGTGCTGCCACCTCAAACTTAGCAGCTTCCCAGGTCGTATTCCTGGTAATCGGCCTGCGGATATTTCCATTTTGAATATCAAACCGGGCATCTACCGCACGTACATCCACGGGAAAGCTGGTCTTTAACAACTTCTGACGCTCTTGCCAGTCTATGATTGTTTTAAAATCAATCCGCGGTCCTTCTTCATACAGGCACATAGTCTGCCGGATCTGGGATTTATGATACAGCCAGGAAAACTCCACTTCCCAGCCCAGACTGTGTTTTCTGGTATTGACCGCAATGCAGTTCTCCACTGTCTCTCTTTTTAAGTCAATGGTAGGCTCCAGTTCCCAGGCGTCAAAACATCTGGGCTTGTCTTCAAAAATCTGAAGCACGTTGGCGCATTTCCCTTCAGGAAGAACCTCCCGCTCCGCTTTTTTATCGTAGATACGGTTCAACTGACCCTTTTCATTCCAGGAAATCGTGTAAAATGGCGTTTCGATCTGAGATGCTCCTACCTTAGAGTCTGATAGCTCCGTACCGGTATACCGGGCTTTGGGGGACACGAAGCGGAAAGCGTAAAATGAGAATGGCTGTATCTGGAAAACCCATATAAGCACACCGTTTTCTTTCCAGACGGCTTTTACTTCCTGACCGTATTCATCTATCACCATATGCCCTTTATAATGAGAAAGCTCTGCAGCGGTCATCTGGATAAAGGCTGCCCCGCTTCTCACCCAGTTTGAGTTATTGAACACCGTATAACTTCCTGCCTCCGGTGTATAAAGCGTCTGATTTACCGCTTCCATGGTTTCCTTTATCAGCTGCAGGGCCCGGCCGTATTCCACATGGCTGTCCTCATACACTTCTTTAATGGCAGAGCCGGGAAGAATATCGTGGAACTGATGACACAGCACAATTTTCCACGCTTTTAAAAGATTATTATAATCATAAGGTGCTCCCCCAGCTACCCCGGCCAGTACGGAAAGTATCTCTGTATCACGAAGAAGATATTCCATTTTCCGGTTCATTTTCTTATTGTAGGCCTGTGAAGTATAGGTCCCCCTGTGAAACTCCAGATACAATTCGCCATCCCACACGGGAATATAGCCGGCCATAGGGTTTTCTTTCAATGTACGGTTTAGACGGCGGAAATATTCCGTAGGCATCTCCATCTTTACATGGGGCAGACCGGGAATCTTGCCGGCGGCTTCTGCCTGCTTTATCTGGGTTCTGGTAGGGCCGCCGCCCCCATCACCGAATCCAAAGGAAATCAGCAGATCTTTATTGCTATCCTTATTTTTATACTGCTCCCACACACCCTTTATGGCGTCCGGACTGGTATTGCCATTATAGGTATAGTAGTCCTCTCCGGGATCTGTTGTTGTGATAAAATGGGCCGTCACTTCAGTTCCGTCCATTCCTTTCCAGCGGAAGGTATCATAAGGCAGACGATTGGTGTCGTTCCAGCTTATTTTTGTGGTCATAAAGGTATCTATCCCTGATTTTTTTAATATCTGGGGCAGTGCCCAGGAGTATCCGAACACATCCGGGAGCCATAAGTATTCGCTTTCATAGCTGAGTTCCTGTCTGAAGAAATTTTTACCAATAAGAATCTGGCGAATGATAGATTCTCCGGAGGCTAAGTTGCAGTCGCACTCCACCCACATTGCTCCGGAGGGTTCCCATCTTCCCTCTTTCACACGCGTTTGAATATATGTATAGATATCGGGATAATCTTCCTTGATATACTCGTATAACTGTGCCTGTGTCTGAAGAAACCGATATTCAGGATACTTCTCCATAAGCCGGTTCACGGTAGAAAATGAGCGTGCTGCCTTTTCTCTTGTATGGCGCAGCCGCCACAGCCAGGCCACATCTATGTGCGTATGTCCGATCAGACTTACGTTCACGTCCGGCTTTCCCCTGCCATCCATCTTTGAGTCGAGGAACTGCCAGGCTATTTTCACAGTCTCATAAAATTCTTCACTTCCGGACTCTGTAAAGTTAATCCTGGTAAAAGTATTCACCAGAATATTCAAGATCCATTCTTTATACTCATTTCCCACCGGCAGCAAATCATAAGTCTCAAGTGCTGCCTTTGCCAGATAATACAGATCATCTGTGGGATGATCAAGAATTCCTATCTGCGCCTGGCGGATTTCCATCATCTTTTCCTCCGGAATTCCTCCGCCGCTTAATCCAGACCAAAGACGAAATTTCAGCTCCTGGGAATAGCCATTTACTGCTGGCTCCAAAAACACTTCATGGTGGTTTCCGTCCACTGCCTGATAAGGCGTTCCGTTTAAGTACAGCAAACTCTCAAAATCCCCGTTGTTTCCCGTTCCGGTCCGGGCACCGAAATCAAACAGTCCCAGAATCTCTTTATCTTTCCATTCCTGAGGGATTTCTACGTCAGCAGTCAGCCAGTTATAACGATCCCAGCCCTTCCAGCAAAATCCGTTTTCCACCGGCTGTCCTGTTCCTTGGGGAATTCTGTTGCCTATTGTCCCATGATCCTCCCATAATAACAACCCTTCCAAGTCTTTTCTGTCTCTATATCTAAGGCTTTCCAATTCCTCTATGATATTTTTAATTCTGTCCCGATTGTGAAAATCAAATGGCATTTTTCATTCCTCCATACGCCTCATCGTATTTATCCACCAGCTGTTTTGCCAATGAATAGGAATTTACCAGAGGATGCAGCGTCAGCGCTCTGATGGCAGTTTCTCTTGACTGTGTTTTCACAGCTTCTATCGTAAGTTTCTCATACATCTTGATCAGGCGGATCAACAAATAACAGTCTTCCGGCACCTCTTCAATCTTAACCGGACAAATACCATTCTTGGATACCAGACAGGTGGTCTCAATCACGTCCTGATCGTCAAGTCCCGGAATGCTACCGTTATTTTCAACGGAAAGCACAAGATACTTTCCCTCTTCCCTCTGCATTCCCTCGATGCAGTCCAGCATAACACCGGCATACCCCATGCCCTCAGGAACCTCAAGCTGTCCCTTTTCAATCAGCGGCCGCTTTTCAAGACCGGTTTCGATGCTCATGTAGGAGTTTTCCCTGAGCTGCATGTAATAAAGGAAAATCTGCAGCGCTCCTTCCGGGTCCGCATCCATATCCATGGCTTGCAGCTCCTCCATCATCCTGATATTGACGGCCTCAATCGTCTTTCCTCTGGTCGCTCCCGATTTTTTTATATTTTCAAGTGCCTTTTCCCTATGGTAGTAATAATATAGGTATTCATTGGGAAGGAATCCAATCGAACGCAGCAGTGCCGGATCAAAAATGGAAAACTCCTGTATATGCTTTAAAAACCCGTCATCAGCCAGAAGCTTTGGCAGGATTTCTTCCCCTTTCTTTTTTACGCTGCGAATCCAGGAGAGATGATTCAATCCGAAAAATTCCACATAAAGTTCATCTTCCGTCACTCCCAGTGCCTTTGCCATGCGGAATTTTGTGCTGCTTGGAGCATCACAGATTCCGATGATCCTGGAATATCCGGCATTGCACAGCGCCTGAGTTACCAGACCTGAGGGATTCGTAAAATTAAAAATCCACGCCTCAGGTGCGTGTCTTTTTATCATCTCGCAGTAGTTCAACAACACCGGTATTGTTCGCAAAGCCATGGAAAATCCCCCTGCTCCTGTGGTTTCCTGACCGATAACTCCCAGATCCAGTGCGACTGTCTCATCGATTGCCCGGGATGAATCTCCTCCCACACGAAGGGTGGTTACAATAAAGTCCGCCCCCTTTATGGCATCCACCGGATCGGATACTGCCCATACCTTCAAATCTTTCTGCTCCCGGTTTACTACATGCTTACAGAGTTTTTCAATGATTTTCTGCTTTTCCTTCTGGATATCATAGAGAACAACTTCATCGATATTCAAATTTTTATAACGTTTTAAAAGGCCATTTATAAAAATAACAGTACGTACGCCCGCTCCTCCAATCACTGCAATCTTCATCTTGCCATCCTCCTTTCTTCATAAGTCTGTATAAACTCCATAAGCCTGCTCTCTGTGGGAAACCCTGTGTTTCCTCCAAGCGCGGTCACTGACAAAGCACCGCAGCCATTCCCGCAACGGAGAGAATCCTCTGGTGATTTTCCTTTTAAAAATCCATACAGAAACCCCGCATTAAAGGAATCTCCAGCTCCGGTGGTATCTACTGTCTCCACCGTATAAGCGGCTGCCTCATAAATATCCTTCCCTCTTACGGCAATGGAGCCCTGTTTTCCCATTTTAATCACTGCCAGTCCGCAATTCGCCGCAAAATCCAGTGCGGCCTCTCTGGCATCATCGTTCCGCCCGTAATGCCGGGCTTCTGTCTCATTCATAAACAATACGTCAATATATGGAAACAACTGATAAATCTCCCGTTTCCATTCCCCTGTGGAATCCCATCCTACGTCAAAGGAAACCGTAGCCTGTGTCTCCTCTTTGATTCGCCGGAGGAATCTTAAATAAGAATCGTGATTCACCGAACCCGCATATCCTGTCACATGAATATGGAAAGCATCATTTACCTTCTCTACATCCACGGTATCGATATTGATGCTTTCATTTGTTCCGCGACAGGTTAAAAAAGACCTGTCTTTCTCGTTTGTAAAGCTTAAAGAAATGCCTGTCTTTTGTGTTTTGCTTGTTCGGAGAAGGGAATCGTCTATATTATTTTCCCGAAATATCTCTCGGATGAACGTTCCATAGAAATCATCTCCCACTTCCCCCTGGAACACCGGATGCAGCCCCAGTTTACCTATCCCCAGTGCAAACAGGGCGCCTCCGCCGCCTACAAAAGTCTCCATGACCGGAACCTCATCCTCTTGTCCCGGTTCCGGGAGCTTTTCCACACCAGGTATTACAATATCAATGTTTACATCTCCGTAAACGTATAAATCCCATCTCTTTTCCTTCATTCTCTCTCCTTGGGATACTCACCCTTTGACCGCACCAATCATAGCGCCCTGGGCAAAATATTTTTGTATAAAAGGATATACACAGAGAATCGGTACTGTCGTTACCACAACTGCCGCCATTTTTAATGAATCCGAAGTTACGGATGCCGTATTATGGGCCAGTGCCTGCGCCACGGAAGTAACTTCACGCTGAGAACTCATGGCTTTCGTCAGCATCTGCTGCAATACGGTCTGAACCGGCCATAGCTTTGTATCATTCATGTAGAATGCTCCGGCAAACCAATCGTTCCAGTGATTCACCGCCGTATAAAGTCCCACAACAGCAATTACCGGTTTACTTAAAGGGAGCATGATTTTTGTGTAAATCTGAAAATATCCGCATCCATCAAGCTTTGCCGACTCTTCCAGACTGTCCGGTATCCCCTCAAAAAAGCTTCTCACCATCATAAGGTAGGTTACACTCACCAGGCCGGGAATTACGTATACCCAGAAAGAGTTCAGCAAATGTAAATTCTTATACTGGATATAAGTCGGAATCATACCGCCGCCAAACAACATGGTAAAGGTAATCAGGATCGTAATGGGCTTACGTCCGGGAAGATCATACTGTTTCAGTACAAAGCCTGCCATCGTAGTGACCATCAGACTTGAAAAAGTCCCGATTCCTGTTCTCGCTAAAGTGATGCCATATGCATTCATGATGCTTCCGTCTTTAAATACCTCTTTAAAATTGTTTAATGTAAATTCTCTTGGCCAGAACCAGATACCGCCCCGGGCGGCGTCCTTTCCATCATTAAAAGAAAGAGCCAGTACATTTAAACACGGGAGCAGAATAATCAGACAAAGTGCAATGATTATCGTATAAATGAGTATCTGCATTGCCCGGTCCGCTGGGTTTGTCTTTACGAATTTTTTCATTCTCAGCCCCCTCCATATCCTATTTATAAAATGTTACAGATTCCGGATTTTCATCGTAAACTTTTTTTACATGATCTTCAAATCTTTCCACACCTGCTGCTTTAAGCTGTGCACGGAAGGACTCAACAATGGATTTCACCTCATCATCTGATTTTGCGAAGCATGCCTGTATGAAGGTTTCCTTCCAGTCCAGAAGCTCCATCTGCATCTTAACATCCGCCAGTTCATCTGCTGATAAGTATGCCGTGGCGTCAAGCCCCGGAACCAGTTTCTTCTCCACCGGATAATCTTTGGCAATCTTTACACTTCTTGCGAAAGTGGACTCACCTGCGGAGGCACCGGGACGTGACTCCCCAAAGTTATCAATGTTGTTTTTATTGGTCAGCACAAATTCAAAAAAATAATTTCCTGAACCGCCAAGACCGGAACCAACTGTATGAATCAGATAATCTGTATCACCTTCATTCAACTTTTTGATAACCTCATCCTTTAGCCGGGGATAGCCGTCTACCATGTCATAAGATACTCCTTCAGCGCCATACTGGGCGATGATCTGCCCTTCCTTTGAAGACAGCCAGTCAAAGAATTTGAATATCTCTTCCGGATTCTCAGCATTTGCAGAGATTGCCATACATCCACGGTGAGACTTACCGTGTACCACTTCCTTGTTGTCTCCCTGAATATCATTCAACGGCCCAAGCGGTACCCAGTCATCACTTCCATATACAATTTCTTCATAGTTATGAACATCTGCCATGATTGCCGAGCTGTGATTTCTGGAAACCTCCTCCGCACGGGTGGAGTCCATGGTAAAGAACTCAGGATTCATAAGTCCTTCGTTAAGCAGCTTTCTCACAAAGTTAATCTGGTCATAGGCATAATCTGTTTCAGCAATATGTTTTACTTTTCCATCTGTATCCAGATTATAATAATCACTGACACCCCAATAATATCCGGCGGTGATAAATTTCAGAGGATCTGCAGAACCACCCCAGTATTTCGGCCCCAATGGATATACCTCATTGCCGTTATCATCCTTAAAGCCGCCTTCTTTAATCTTGACCAGCAGGTTATAAAAGTCGTCCTGTGTATTAATTGTTCTCGGATCAATACCAAGAGCATCCGCAATGGCAGACTGGATGTACATACCGCCAACATATTCTTCATCCGCATTATATTCCAGAGAACGGTCAATCTCGTCTATATTCATCTGCCACATATAGACACCGTCCAGGTTTTTTCTGAACACAATATTATCATGGGTATCCTGCGGAAGGTAACCATCTTCATAATATTTGGAATACACCTTACTGTTCTTCATATAATCGGAAACATCTGCAAACATGCCATCCTTGGCAGCCTTATACAGCAGTGGGAATTCCTTTCTTGTGGAGTCATCCAGATAGCTGATAATCA
Organism: Lacrimispora sp.; assembly: GCF_032078915.1. Taxonomy (GTDB): domain Bacteria; phylum Bacillota; class Clostridia; order Lachnospirales; family Lachnospiraceae; genus Lacrimispora. Next base: position 122,985 of record NZ_DAMAUN010000002.1, read on the forward strand.
CATCCGGGATGGTTCCTGATGCAAGCTGAGAAGCCAGTACTTTTGAGTCACTGTCTCCGGGCGTATACCGGACATCCAGTTTGATACCCGTCAGCTCCGTAATCTTCTTCATTGTTTCCGTGTTGTTAAAATCATCCGGAAGCGTATCCCCGATATCATCTACATAAGCCTGAACCGTAATGGTACGGTCTGCAATCCAGGTATCGGGCTTATCGGAATGATCTGTGCTGCTTTCTTCGCCTTTTGCAGCATTGCTGCTATTGCCCTGGCTGCTGCAGCCTGCCAGCGTTGTCAACGCCATGGCTCCGGCCATAGACACTGCCAGCCAACGTTTTAAATTTCCCCTTTTCATGTTTAATACCTCCCTAGAAAAATATAGTTATAAAACTCTTACCAAAGTCCGATCTCAGTAACCTTCTTACTGAGTTTATTGCATACTACAACCAGTACCAGGCCTACAAGTCCCTGTATAAGGCCAATTGCAGTCGCATAACCAAACTGTCCGCCCTGAATACCGGTCCGAAGTACAAAGACATCGAGAGTATCTGCCAGTGACATGTTGCCGGGCGTGCGCAGAAGCCAGATTTGCTCTACACCGGAGGAAAGCAGTCCCCCCACTCCCATGATGAACAGAAGGCCTATGGTTCCGCGTATACTGGGCAGTGTAATATGCCACATCTTTTTTAACTTGCCGCAGCCATCCATCTCAGACGCTTCGTACAGAGAAGTGTCTACCGAACTGATTGCCGCAAGATAGATGATGGAATCCCATCCGATATTCCTCCATAAATCCATGGAAAACAGAATGCGAAAAAAATATTTTGCGTCCATCAGGAAAAACGTACTTCCATCTCCTCCCAATGCTGAAATTGCCTGATTCAGCACACCTGTGTTGGGAGCCAGAATTCTCTGCAGCATTGTAACGATGATAATCGAAGACAGAAAGTGAGGCAGATATGTAATTGTCTGTGAAACCTTCTTGAACTTCATGCTGCGAAGCTCATTTAACATCAGTGCCAGTATTATGGCAAAGGGAAATTCCAGAATACATTTAATCACGCCTACGGTTAATGTGTTTTTTACCAGTCTTGGAGCGTCATAGCTGGAAAAGAACGTCTTAAAGTACCTAAGTCCCACCCATGGGCTTCCCCAGATTCCTTTCTTAAATGAATAATCCTTAAAGGCCAATACCAAGCCTGCCATAGGTACATAGCAAATCAATATGTAGTAAATAATACAAGGCAGAAGCATCACATACAGCGGCCAGTAACGAAGCAGCCTTTTTCCCAGCGGCTGTTTTGGCGGCTCATATTGCATAAAATATCCCCCTTTTTTGATGACTTTTTCATTAGATCCATTCCAGCAAAGCGCAGACAGGATAGTGGTCCGACAGCCATACGCCATCTTCCCTCTCCTCCCATTTATCCACAGACCGGCATCTAAGGCCCGTGCTTTCACCTTTTGAGTTTCTGATAAAAATATAGTCGATACGTTCCGGTTCATCTTCCGGTTCAAAACCGTGATAAGTAATTCCAATCCCTTCTGTGATATTCTTATACTCCGGACGCTGCTTTATCTCTAGGAACTCTTCGCCATCCGGCTCTGTATTAAAATCGCCTGCCAGAATCACAGGTGCTTCGGGAAACAGCTTGGCTTCCGCTGCCTTTTTAAGTACCTGCCTCAGTCCCAGAATTCTTGCCTGTACCCCTTGATGGTCCAGATGAAGATTTATAAGACGGAACACTTGTTTTTCCTCCAGATCTTCAAACAAGGTTTCCGTACACACCCGGGGACAGATTGACTGTTCTTCATATCTGCTGGCAGGCCGGTAAGGCTGTAAAGAAAGCCAGAAAGTTTCCATGGAGATCAGATTCAGCCGCTTCTTTTTGTATGCCACAGCAACCTGTTCGTCCTCCAGTGTTTCACTTCTCCCACATCCCACCACATAATAATCATCTAACACATCCTTTAACCACGCTGCCACATGAGAAAGCACCTCCTGAAAACAGATCAGATCCGGTTTCTCCTTTTGAATTTGTTTCAGGATCAGTGATTTTCGATATCGGAAACTGTTGCCCTTATCCTGATCGTAATCACATCTTATATTGAATGTTACGAGTTTCAGCATCTTTAGCCCCCCCCCCCTACAACCAGAGCCATACAGGCTGACTCCATGCCTTTTTCCCATGGGAATCCTTCAGCGTCACACGTACATATTCCTCGTCGCCTTTCAGTTCAAACTTCCCCTCTGTTAAGTTTTCTGCGTCACTGTGCAGATGGCTGCCCCGGTGAGGTGCCTGAAAGTAGATGTCCTGACAGGCTGCACAGGTTACCACTGCCTGTTGATCTTTTACATAAAAGTCCTGGATCAGAGGTCCGCCGGACGCGAAAAAGCTGCCATCTTTTAATGCCTGCATGATCCCACTGTGAGTAAATTCCCTTGTTTTAACCATAACAAAACCACCCAGACTATGTTCTTCCAGATCATGTGCATCATCTGTGGCAAAACAGTTAATCCTGTTTCTCACGAAGAGAAAATGGTCAAAGTACGTTTCCGAGTTGCCGTTATTTGTTTCAAATTCTGATCCATGATTATAGATTTCCATTCCTATCATGCCTTGCAGATACTTAATATCGGCAGAGTCTACTTTTGACCAGTACGGATGTGCATACAATGTGACATTTCCCTTCTGTCCAAAATATTCTATGATCCTCTCTGGGGTACTTAAGGCATCTCTCTTTCGCTCCTCCAGAAACGTATACCCTTCCGGGATTTCGTTGGTTTCCGGCAAGCCCAGCCCAACCAGATGATGATCCTTTCTCGAAGGGAGTTCTATATCCAGTTCTGTACCCGGGAATACCAGAAAATCTTCCCTGCAAAGCTCAGGATGGATTCCATATACCCAGTGATCCGTGATTGCCAGAAAATCATACCCTTTGCTGCGGTAATGTTTTGCCACCTCCTCTGGAGTATTCACTCCATCCGACCAGGTGGAATGGGTATGCAGGTTCCCTTTTTTATAGCTTCCCTCTTTATACAGAGTTCTCTTCTCCAAATTCGGCTTCCTTTCCGGCCCTTCTCCCGGGCCTCTTAATTGTCTTCCAATATATGTAGTATATCAAAACATTGTTTTTCTCATAATGCACACAACTTTCAAAAAAACTGGATATTTCTACGATTGTTCTCTAATGCTTGACATTGGAAAAATGATTGCTTATTCTTGACTGGAATCAATAAAAAATATAAATGGAGATATACGACTATGGATGAATTGAAAACTGTCTATCAGGTCCAGGGAAAGCTGTCAAAAGATTTTGTGGGTCAGATTTCCTATACTGTCTGCCTGGATGAAACCTATGAAGAACTGGATATCGAATTTTCCTTCGGGCCCCGGCACTTTTCTCCCGAAGATATAACTCCCGGGCTGAAACAAAGGCTGCTTGATTACTGCAAAAAAGCCTATGATTTAACCCCATCTTCCCCGGAAGAACTTGATGAGGCAATCTATGGACAGATGAAAACTGAGATTCATACACTGGCAATGCTAAACGATGAATTCATTGGATGCATCCACCGGCAGCTGACCACCAGGCATATGCACTTTACTCCTGAAGAAGCTACAGAAGGCTGCATTCCGCAAGCCTCCATTGAAGGAGTTTTAAAGGTCACAATTCTGGCTTTTTCCGTGCTTCTTGACAACACGGATTACACCCTGACAGTACGGGTACGATAATAGGAGGAACCTGACATGTATAAAAGACTGGAACTACATAATCATACCAACGAATCGGATGCTTCCTGCACCTGCCGTGAACTGACGGAACTTATGGCAGCCGATCAAGTGGACGCTTTTGCTCTCACCGATCACAATACCATATCCGGACATAAAAAAATCCAGGCAATTCTGGAAGAAATACACCTGCCCATATCTTTTATTCCGGGCATGGAATATACAACCTATTATGGGCACATTCTCTGCCTGAACTTAAAGGAGTATGTTCCCTGGGAAAACATCAACAAACACAAACCAGAGCTGCTTTTTTTGGCTGCCCGCGCCAAAGGTGCACTGGTAGGCATCGCACATCCCTTTTCCTATGGCTGGCCTTTTGCTCAGGGATGCCGGTTTGTAATGACTGTTACTGACTATTCCTGTTGTGATTTTATCGAGATTTTCAATAATCCCGAACCCCTTCATGAGGTAAATGAAAAGGCTGTGATGCTTTGGGAATCTCTGGTGCTTTCCGGTGAAAAACTATCTGCTGCCTGCGGCATGGATCTGCATGGCAACAGCTCTTTTTCCGGACATTACGCCACCTACATCCAGGGTGAAAAAGGCGGTGATGTAAGCCAGGAACTGGAAGATGCCATACACACGCAAAAAACCTGGGTATGCAAAGGCCCTTTGCTGGAAATCCATAGGGAGGATGGCATGATTCATTTTTCTATTTACCAGACAAAAAAATCGGGATATACTCCTGTCCTGCCGGAAGATTATATCATCACTCTGAAATCTGGTTCAGCCACCTTAACCTGTCATCTGTATGACCGGATTCCGGTGACAGAATTCGGAAAGGATACCATAATTATTCCAAAGCTTTACGAAAAAGAAACGATTTTGGAAAACCTGGTGTGCGTAAGTCCGGTGATTTACCTATGACTATGGGGCCAGGCGCATAGTACTAACGCAGACAGAGTTACTACCGATGGTAAAGGCCGAAACTGCGGTTCCAAGGTTTGACATGGAATTCATAAAACCTGATGCTGTTGACATAATAGAAAAAACACCGTTTTTTAGTAGAGATTCTACATAATTTAACGGTGTTTCCTTTTTACCTCCTGTTTTGTTCCCGATAACCAAGAGGAGTCATGCCTGTGTGTTTTTTGAATACCCGGAAGAAATACTGACTGTCTTCATACCCGGTCCGCTTTGCAATATCCACCACACTGAGTTCCGAATTCTCAAGCAGTTCCTGTGCCTTTTTGATCTTGAGTTCCGTAATATAATTCACAGCAGACTGTGAGGTCTCCGCTTTAAATATAGACGAGAAATAATTTGGACTCATACCGTAGCTCATTGCTAAATCATTGATTGCGATATTTTCACTGTAATGTTCCTGAATATACCGGACCGCCATCTGGATTTTGCTCCTGGCATTCATGTCGTTCACAGCTTCTGCACGGACGCACTCCATAATGATATCGGTAATACGCTGTTGGATTTCAGAAGCTGACTGAATCTGATCCGGCAGATTAAAGCTCATTAACAGCTTTTCCATGCTGGAGGCCTTTCTTTTCTTATCATAATATTTAAGAATTACATTTAAAATCCGCACCCACATAATTCTCAAATAAGGCGTACCATACTTACGCATCAGTTCTTCCGAAAAAATTTCCTCCAAAAGATTTTTTATCTTATGAATTTCATTTTTCTCCAAATAGGAATCCAGCAGATGAATCTGAGAAACCGGAAATTTCTGTTCGCTGAAGATCCCGGTATCTTCATAGAAGTATATATTGGAATCTCCATAAATGATTCTCTGTTTCAAAGCTCCAAGTGATTCTGAAGCTGATTTTCTTCCGAGTAAAAGCGTATATCTGCTCACCCCTAAGGTCAAATAAATATTCATCCTCTTTTCCAGAACAGACCTCATCTCAAGGAAAATACGCTCCACTTCATTCCTCAGTCTCCTTTCGTCCTCCATAAAAAAGACAGCATACAATTGATTATTGTCAGAAAGGCTGTTCACAATCTGCTTTCCACAGGAAGATTCCAGTTCAAGGAAAACATTTCGAACAGAAAACCGTATTAGATCACAATCCATCCTGCGAAACTTCATATTTTCATAGGTTTCCCCGCTGATATGGATAACAGACAGCATCATAAACACATCTCTGCCGCAGTCACCGGCATCTATTCCGCAGACTTCACTTAAGCCTTTATAATCCATGGTTTCAGCTGAGGTGTCAAAAAGCAGTGCATTGATTGCCTTTTCCTGAAGGTATTCCTGCTTTTCCCGATCCATTCTCGTCTGCCTCCACATGGCACTTCTGATTTTGGAATCCCGCTCCATATCCTGATATAGCTTCTTAAACGTCTTTTTCAGTTCTTCATTGGACAGAGGCTTCAACAGATAAGCCTTTACTCCCAGGCGGATTGCAGTTTCTGCATAAGAAAACTCTGCATAACCGCTCAAGACTACAAACTGCATGTTTTTTTGAAGCTTTTTTATTTCATGAATCAGGGTAAGCCCGTCCATGTCCGGCATCCTTATATCCGTAATCACGATATCAATCGGATGATTTTCTACAGCCGCCAGGGCTGCCATACCATTTGCTGCTTCAAATATTTCATAAGTATCTATTTTTAAATACTCCAGCCGTGCCCGCAATCCCTGGCGTATTAATTCTTCATCATCTACAATCAGTAAATTATGTCTCATCCGTCTCACCTCCTTTGACGACAGGAAGACGAAGTGTAAACCGGCTGCCCTGATACGGATGACTTTTTATGATAATTCCATACTGTTCCCCACAGGACAATTTAATCCTCTGGTTTACATTCTTGATTCCTATGCTTTTATTCTTCTTTTTATCCGGTTCGGTGCTGTTAATATAAGCGCTTAACGCTTCCACACCCTGACTGTCCATGCCCACTCCGTCATCCTCAATACAGATGCAGAGCATATCCTCATTTTCATAAGCGGAGATTTCAAAAGTCCCTGTGCTGGTCAGTTCACCCAGACCATGAACGATCGCATTTTCCACAATCGGCTGCAAAATAAACCTGGGAAGGTAGTACTTCTGGTCATCCACCTCAATATTGTAGAAGACCTCAAAACGATTTCCATACCTGATTTTTTGAATAAAAATATAGTTCTTAATATGGGCCAGTTCCTGTTCCAGTGTTACGATCTCACCATAATCTTTTCCCAGGCTGTACCGGAAAATCTCCCCCAGCCTCTGACACATATCACATACCACGAATACCTGCTTCACTGCTGCAATAGAACTGATCGTCTCCAATGTATTATATAGAAAATGAGGATTAATCTGCAGCTGAAGGTTCAGAAGCTGGTTTTCCTTATTTTCCAGCTGTTGGATATAATTCTTTTTAATCAGCTGATCCAGCTTAAGCAGCATATGATCAAACTGGTGATCCAGTTCTGCAATCTCATCTTTTCCATTAATGGGAGCTTGTATGGTCAGATCTCCGGTTTCTGCTGTGCGGAACTTCTGAAGCAGAAGGGCAATCCGGGAGGAAAAACCTCTGCTGTACACATAGGAACAGCCGATGATGATCAGGATCAGAACTCCTATCAACGGAAGCACCAGCCACTGGATTTCAGCTCTTCTTTCCAGTATTTCCTTATTGTTAAAAAGGAACAAAAGCTTCATCCCGTAGCTGTCTAAGTCTTTCTGCTCGACCACGTAGGTGTTGATTTCCTGAATGGAACCGCTCTTTGGGTTTTCTTTGTCATGATTCTTCAAATATGCCTGCAAAACCGGAGCAGTATCTGCATTTGTGGAATATAGTATCTCGGAATCCCCGCTATATACAATCACATCATAGGCTGCATTGCTGTTATGGATTAAAGCGGCCGGAGCAAACAATTTTGTCATGTAAACATCCAGTTTTACAATTCCCAGCTGTGTTCTGGTCAGACTATCCGTGTCTAGTTTTTCTACTTTTTTTACTATAGATAAAAGAGGCTCTTCATCCCCCAGGACAAAGTATGAAAACCACCCCTCATCTACCGATTGTTTTTTTGGATACCATATTTCCCTGCCCGCCTCTTCTATCATAGAAGCCCTGTTTCCATATACCGGATTCTCTTTCACCATGGAGTAAACCATGCAGTTTCTGATTTCGCTTTTTTTTTCCAACAGCAGAGATTTTGTTACCTCTTCGCTGATAATCTCTCCCCTGGCATAAGGGTTTTGACTCTTATCTGCCAGCGTGCTTAATATCATCGTATTGTTGGAAATAAATCGTAAGCTCTTCTGGTATTGTTCCAGCTTTTCCTCTATATTTTTGGTATACTGGGAAGTGATCTGGGCATGGTAGTCTTCCATCTCACCCATCACCATATTTTCCAGCATTCGGAACAAAAAAGCACCGACGATCAACGTCGGTATCAGACTGATCAGGAGAGAAAAAACGACCAGCTGCATAAATATAGGCTTTGAATGTACCAATTCCAATTTCATTCCTGGTATTCCTCCCGGTGCAGATAATTATAATTCATCCATAATTGTTCAGAACCAGAACCCTTGAATTGATAATTGATCCAGCAGTTCTGCAAATATTGAATTAGCCCAGGCAAACCATTCCCTGGTAAATTCCTCCGGGCTATCCGGATTAAAGGACTCATGCATATAGTTATGACCTGCATGGGTAGCCGCTATCATTCTCAGACATTCCTGTATCTCATTCCTGTCAGCGGAAGTTATTGCCTGCATCGTTAATCCGATGTGCCAGATAAAACCTTTTGGTGTATGCGGGCTTCCAATGCCCCGGGCGTATGTACCGGAATAAAAATAAGGATTGTCCTCTGACAGGATGAATCTGCGGGTGTTCCGGTAAATCTCATCCGAAGCATCTTTGTAGCCCAGATAAGGAATAGCCAGAAGACTGGGGGAATTTGCATCATCCATCAGAATATGATGTCCCATACCGTCTGTTTCATAGGCGTAGATATCACCGTACTTTTCGTGATGGACAACTCCGTATTTCTCGATACCCTCTCTGATTTCCTCCGAGAGTTTCTGGCAATTCCGGGCCAGTTTCTCATTTTGATAAACCGTTCTGCATATTTCCTCTGCATAGGTAAGCGCGGTCACTGCCATCATATTTGCAGGAATCAGATACCCATAGACACACCGGTCATCCGAAGGGCGAAATCCAGACCAGGTCATCCCTGTATAGACGACCGGATTCCCTTTTCCCTCCATAGGAAGCGTATCGGTTTCCACGCAGTCCGTTCTTCGGAAAAAGTACTCAGATGTCTCATGGTGCTGTTCCGCAGTAAATACTTCTAAAATATTGCGAAGCATCTCCAGATACTTCTCATCAAAGATATCTGTCTCTCCTGTTTCTTTCCAGAACTGCCAGGAAAGATAAACAGGGGCACATAAGGAATCCACTTCGTATTTTCTTTCCCATACAGAGTCATTTAACTTTGTATCATCTTTATGTCCCGCACCGTTGGCGCTCTCATTAAACGCATTCGCATAAGGATCGATACAAACCATCTCTGCCTGCTTTCGAATAATGCCCTTTATAATCTGACTCAGCTCCCTGTCCTTACCGGCATATTTTATATAGGGTTTTACCTGCGCTGCTGAATCACGCAGCCACATAGCCGGAATATCCCCGGTGATTACAAAAAAGCTGTTATCCTCCAGTCTTTTTACAGTGGTATCCATGGTATTTAAAAAGCATTGTTTTACTAAGGGCGCCAGCTCGGGATATACCTTTTTATATTCCTCCTCCAGCTTCGCACCCCGTGCCAATAGAATATCCGGTGTTTTTTCTAACATTTTCTGCATCTGTTCACGTCCTTTCTATTTGTGATTTTATTATACCAGATGGGGCGATCTGTTGGCTAGAGCCAAGGACAATCTATTTCTTCCTTCACTCTAATAATTATATATTTCAAAAATTGCACTATTGAATCTCTCAAATTAAAAGTGAATAGTAATATAAGCGCAGAAAACTTTCTGCCCGGCAGCAGAAAAGAAAAAGCTGCCGGGCAGATTAGGATATACAGAAAATTTTTACCGTTTCTCTATGTCAATGACCCTTTGGGCCCAATCATGATAAAATGCTTCTTCATGTGAAACCAGTAAAACAGTCCCCGAAAATTCCGATAATGCTGTTTTTAAGGAGTCTTTTGCCTGAACGTCTAAATGATTTGTCGGTTCGTCCATGATCAGAAAATTGCACGGTGTTAATGCCAATAAACACATTTTTACTTTTGCCTGTTCTCCACCGCTTAATGTCCCAATTGATTGCATAGCGTGCTTGCTCGAAATACCACATCTGGCTAATTTTTTTCTGACATCTTTTATTACCAGATTCGGACAGGCATCTGAAACAATCTGAATGGGTGTTCTTGTTTCATCAGGCCATGACAAATCCTGTTCAAAATATCCAAGAGTTACTTGCTCAGAGTATTGATATAAACCTTTCATGGACGGAATTTGCCCGACCAGAGTTTTTAACAGCGTTGACTTTCCAATTCCGTTAAACCCGGTAATCACTACCTTTTGTCCGCCTTTTATACTAAAATCAATATCAGATAATACAGGGTAATGGTAGCCGATTGCTAAGTGTTTAACTGCTAAATGCTCAGTATTCGTCAAAGGTAATTCTGGAAAATAAAAATATGGTTTTATTTCCTTCTGCGCCAAGGCATCCATTTTTTCCATGCGATCAAGCTGCTTCTGGCGGCCTCTTGCCATTTTTGATTTTCGTCCGGCAATATTTTTTCTTATAAACTCCTCTGTCTTTTTGATTTCCTTTTGTTGTGTTGAATATTGCCTGATATAATCTTCCCGCAGCAGAGTTTTCTTTTTCAAAAACTCTGAATAGGTGCCATAATATTTTGTAATGGTATCATTGTCTATATCACAAATACGATTTGTGATCTTATCTAAAAAGGCAAAGTCATGTGACACTATCATAAAAGCATTTTCCAATTTGGATAAATATTCGGCAAGCCATGTAATGTGTTCTTTATCTAAAAAGTTTGTTGGTTCATCAAGCAAAAGAACATCTGGTTTTTCTAAAAGTAATTTTGCTAAAATCACCTTTGCACGCTGGCCTCCGCTCATTTGCTCAATCGGACGGGCAAGACCAATAGCAAGCAGGCCCAACCCGTTTGCCACTTGTTCGATATGTGTATCAATCGAATAAAAATCATGTCTTTCAAGTTCTTCCTGAAGGTTAGCTGCACGTTCCAAATATCTCATATCGCCGTTTGCGGCCATCTCATATAATGCGCCCATTTCATTTTCAATCTCGTAAAGTCTTGAAAAGGCTGTCTTTAAAAATTCTTTCATTGTTAAGCTATGGTCTATTTCCGCATACTGGCCGAGATAACCAACAGAGATATTGGGCTGCCAGATAATTCGTCCGGCATCCGGCATCACCTGCTCGGTGCAAATTTTAATCAAAGTGCTTTTTCCGGTTCCGTTCTGTCCAACGATACCAATATGTTCGCCTTTGTTGAGAGTCAATTCCGCATTTTTGTAAAGCAGATTATCTCCAAAAGAATGTGATAATCCGTTAATTTCTAGTAAGCTCATGTTAATCAAAGTCCTTTCATTTCTGTTTTTTAACCAGCAACCATGTGTAAAAACGCAAAAAGGCAGAAGACAATACACATAAGTGTATTTGCCTTCTGCCTCTCAGTTCGATACAAACCGATATTTTAAAAGCAAAAGGCTACGGACAAAACATTGCCCATAGCCTTTTATACGCTAAATTTACACACGGAAAGAAGCAATAGCATACTAACTGTATCAGCATGAATATTGCCCTGCTTTCCGATGAAATCTTATTGCGTCATCTATACGCTATACTCTGTACAATGTTTCACCGGCATGAATTGTACAGAGTTGAGTTTCTTAACAAGTTGATTGGTCAAATAAAAGTTCATAGTATTCTCTCCTTTACTGAAACGCAATCATTATATCACAGCATTTTGGTGCTGTCAAATCTTGGTCTGTTACAAGCATGATAGCCAAGCGGATATTCGCAGCCCGCGGTCTTACTTGCTCGCAACCGAATCGCACTAGCCTTTTCCAGGAAAAGCTTTTTCCTGTATCGTATGGACAGCCTTCCCATTGCCGGGCGGATTTGGAAACTTGCATTCGATAGAACGTGTACACACTGGGCTCATTAGGCACACAAAAAAAGATGGACAATCACATAAATTGTCCACCTTTCTATCTTTTCTTTTAATCCGTTTCATGATTTATTTCGTCTGTTTATTTCACCTGATATTGTTACGATGTTTATCTGCTATCTCCAATAATTCCTTTTCATTTACATAACGTGTTAAACATCCGATCCCTTCTACACATAATCCGCCGGTAATGTTACCAAACAGTATGGCATCTTTTATGTCATAGTCATGATATAAACCATAAATAAAACCGCTTAAAAATGCATCTCCTGCTCCTGTGGCATCTACCGCTTTAATATTCTCTAAGGGCGGAATGATATGTGTGGAATCACCTTCTACAAGCATACAACCGCTTTTGTCAAGTTTGATAATAACCTGATCAAAATATTCTTTTAGTTTATCCGCGGCCTCCTGCAAATTCTTTGTTTTCGTGATCTCTAGCGCTTCTTTCTGATTTGGCGTAAAATAATCTGCAAGCTTAAGATACTCTGAATATTTTTCTAAAGACATCCCGTCTTCCCAGCCCACATCAAAAACCAGTATTGTTCCATCTTCTTTTAACCGCTTATAAACTTCTAAATACCCCAGTTGCATATCTGCTATTTTTGCACCTTTTAGTTTATTGTATATCTTATCCTGATCTTCTTCATTAAGTGTAAAGTGATTACGATAAGAGATAAAGGTACGATCTCTTTGTGTTGTGACTATAGAGGTTATGGCCAGGGGCATACCGTTTCCATTGTAAATATTATGATAGGATGTATTATAGTGTTTTAACTGGGTTTTTGCATAATTAGAAAACATATCATCTCCTAAGAAAGTACATAGCTCAGTAGGAATTCCAAGGCGTGCCAGGTTAATCATAGTTGCCGGAATCCCCCCACCTAACTGAATATCAAATTCCTTGGAATATATTTCTTCCCCTTCATTGGGAATTCTCTCAATTCCTGAATAAAGGATATCCACATTGATCATTCCGACTCCTGATACGTGTTCCATTCTACTTCCACCCCTTAATATATTCTGTATTGATACTTAGGTATTGTTCCATTAAGGCCCTGGCCAGGGAATAAGAATTCACCAGCGGATGCAGCATGAGACAATCCACAGCTTCCTTTTTATCCCGGTTTCGAATGGCGGAAGAAGCCATTCTTTCATAAGACTTTACTCTTCTTATCAGCTCCATTTGAAGTTCGCCCGGTTCTTCGATCTTGTGAGGAATATAACCATCTCTGGTAATGGTACAGCTGATTTCAACCACATCCGTATCCTTTAATCCTTCAATCGCCCCATTGTTAGGAACGCAAAGAATCATATTTTTCGGCTCTCCAGATAATTCTGCTTCAATATATTTTAAAGCGACTCCCGCATAGCCACCACTATCTTTCTCGTTAATATCAAACTTAAAAGGAGGTTTATGGCTTTTAATCCCCGTTTCATTAGCCATATAAGCGCTCTCTCTTCTGTCATACCATTGTTCATATACTTTTAAACAATGATCAAAGTCACCTTCGATATCCATCTTAGATAATTCCTCAGTCATATGTAGATTAATGTCTCTAATCACTTCACCTCTGGTTACTTTTGCTGCAAGAATATTGGATATGGCTTCCTCACGATAATAAAAGTAATATAAATATTCATTTAAGATACAACCCAAATGCAAAGCTAGTTCTTTATCAAAAAACCGCATATCAGTAGACTCATAAACACGATCATCTGCCAGCAGATCTGTCATGATCTCTTTACCATTTAACTGAATGCTCTTAAAAAAGGAAAGATGATTTAGTCCATAACATTCTCCTGTTATTTCATCCTGACTGACACCATACAGTTTCGCAAAGGAATGCAGCAAACCGCTGGGTGCATCACAGATTCCATAAGTAAAATCAAATCCCATATCCCTTAAAGTCTGGGAAACCACTCCTGCAGGATTGGTAAAATTAAATACTTTCACCTCTTTTTTTGCATGTTCTTTAATCAGCTCACAGTATTTTACCAAAGCAGGAACGGAACGCATTGCAAATGAGAAACCTGCCGCACCTGTTGTCTCCTGCCCTAACAAATGATAGGAAAGGGCTATTCTTTCATCTTTAACTCTCATGTCATCTTCTCCAACACGTATGGTAGTAATGACATAGTCGGCATCTGTTACTGCTTCGACAGGATCGGTTGTGAGAGTAAATATAAGAGAAGGATCAATTCTTTTTGCAACTTCTCTTGCCATCTTTCCATAAATATTTAATTTTTTCTCATTATTATCCATGAATACAAGATCAGTGATTCCTAATCTTTTCGCATTTTGAGACAGGCTCTTTGCAAGAAACATCGAGCGAACTCCTCCACCACCTATTACTGTAATCTTCATTCTTATTCTCCTATCCTTTTTATTAATAATCAGACTCACTCATACGGAACAATTTATTAATTGCAAAAACAGCAAAGATTCCTAAGATAATCAATAAAACCCCCATCATATTGGCATATCCATAATTATTATCTGTCAAAGAGGTTTTATATAGATATAGAGGCAGATTAAGGGTAGTATCGCCAGGTCCGCCATTGGTAGTTAAATAAATCAATTCAAATTCTCTTAGCATACTGGTTGCTGATATAATTACGCAAGTTCCAAGAATTGTCCGTACCAACGGCAGCCTTATTTTAAAATCAATTTGTAAACCGGAGGCCCCGTCGATTCTCGCCGCCTCCATTACTTCATCAGGAACAGACATGACACCTGCCAGAACAAGTATCATAACCAGACCAGCATACAACAACCAGCTCCAGGTCACGGTAAGAAATGCTGAGTTCTGATCAAAGTACCAATTTTTAGAAAACTCATTACCGGCTAAAGTACTGATCATGGAATTAAGCAGTCCATATTTGGGGTTAAATACATTTAAAAAGATAACCCCTAAGGCAGCTGCTGATATAACATTGGGTATCATGAATATAGTTCGAAAGATCTTCCAGCCTTTTATTTTACGGGATAGTATTAATGCGGTAATGGTACCTATTCCTACGTGGACAGTTGATTGGAGCAAAGCCCATATTCCAGTGTTTTTTAATGCCTGATGCATTCTGGTATCATTTACAAAGGCCTCAATATAATTATGAAGACCAACAAAATGAAAAACTCCGCCTGATTTCCACTCAAAGAATGAGGTTACAAATACAATTCCCATGGGTATTAGATAAATTAAAGCAAATAGCAGGATACAAGGTAATAAGAAACATACCATCATACTTTTTTTAACACGCAATCTCTGTCACCTCTATTCTTCCCTCCCCTGCCGGTAACGGCAGAGGAAAGAGTTGATATTGTCAATTAATTTTTCTCTGCAGTTTTGGTTAAAGCGGCTGCAAATTCTTCCGGAGTTATTTGTCCCTGGGCAAGCAGTGGATATTGAATGCTAATCTCATCAACTACGTTGGCATACCATAAGCTTTGAAAATCATTAATATTTCTAGCTGCCTGGTTACCATTTGCCACAACATCATTTACAAGCGGATAAATGGTATCGGAAGTTACATGAATCTCAGCCGGAATTTCTCCTGTCATTTCCAGCATTTTTTGTTGGCTTTCCGCAGATGTCATAAATTTAACAAATTCAAGAGAAGCTTTTAATTGTTCTTCTGATTTGGATGCAAGATTAAAACCGATCTTTCCACTGTTATACATTACATCTCCCGGGAACATTGCTGTTCCTATCTTGTCAGCAAAACCTTCTTCTACCATGGAAGTATCATAGAAATCACTAACCATCCAAGGTCCATTTGCTATCATTGCTGTCTGTTCCATAAAGAAGTTACTTGCACCATTCTCATATTTTCCCCCAATTGCATCCTGAGTCGTATATTTCTGAAACAATTTTTGAATCATTCCGGCCGCATCTATGAATTCCTGGGTGTTATAGTTTTTAGGAAGTGACGTATTCATAAACTTTTCGCCTTCATCATTAGAAGCAATCATGGCACCCAATAATAATGAAGTCAGCCAGCCTGAATCTGCAGTATCCATTGATACTGGCGCAATACCTGCTGCCAATAATTTGTCACACTGAACAAAGAATTCATCCCAGGTTTTTGCCGGTTCATTGATTCCCGCTTTTTCAAAAAGCTCTTTATTATAGAAATATCCAATCACCTGTCTGGAATACGGAATTCCATAGATATGTCCGTCTCTTGAATTTACATCCCAGCATACTTCACTGGTAGAGTTTTTCCATTGATCGTCCACAAAAGGCGTTAAGTCAACCAGTTGATCTTTCATAGAATCGATTAAGTTGTAACCTCCTGTACTAATTACATCCGGTAAGGATTTGGAGGAGTATAAAACTTTTAATTTATCCACATAAGCCTGATCACCGGCAATCTCTTCTACTACAACCTTATATTTATCCGAATATTGTTCATTAAATGCACTTAAACGATCATTAAACCATTCTGTACTTGAACTTACTCCAACCCAGGAGGTAGGAAAATTGATTTCAATTATCTTACCAGATTCGTTACCGCCATCCGATACCTGTGTATTGCCGGTATTAGATTTGTTTCCGGTTTCCTTGTTTTTTGCCCCACACCCTGACAACATACCCATGACCATAACCCCAATCAATAGCACCCCTACTACTTTCCCAAGATCTTTTTTCATAATAAATCCCCTTTCTTTGATACATTATATTTGAGACACCATCGTGCCATAGCCCCGAAATCCCCGTTAACTTGTATGATTTTACTTTTATAAGCAAGCGTATCACTAATAAAAGTGTTTTCTCAGCCTAACCTTTAATTGAGCCGGCTACCATACTATCTGTCACTTGTTCCTGCAGAAGAGTATAAATTAATATACTTGGAATGATCACCATAGCCAGCGCTGCAAACATCGCCGTGTAATTAAATGAAAACTGAGATGTAAAATAATTGAGTGCTAATGGTAGTGTTCTTGCCAATGTACTTTTTGTTAAAATCAATGCGAACATGAATTCATTCCATGAAGTTAAGAATTGGAGTATTGCTGCAGTTGCCAGCCCTGATTTAGCAATTGGAAATACAATTAAAAAATAAGTTTTTGCAAAACCCGCACCATCTAAATAAGCTGCTTCTTCCAATTCTACCGGTATACTCTGGAAATAACTCTTTATAATAAACAGCGAGGAGGGAAGCCCTAATGCTGCGTATACAATGATCAGCCCTGTTTTCGTATCATACAGACCAATCTTTGTCATAATGATATAGATTGGCATTAATAAAGAGGAAGTAGGTATTAATAACGAGGAGGAAAGTAGTAATGTTATAAATGTTTTCCCTTTAAATCGACACCTTGCCAAAATATATGCTGCCATTGATACTACAAGAATATTTAGAATTGTACTAGCCATGGAAATCAATAAACTGTTATTGTAAAACTTAAAGATAGGAGCCAGTTTAAGTGCTGCATGATAACCTGCCAGACTAAAATTTGAAGGTAATGCGAATGCAGATGATAAAATTTCTTTGTTCGTCTTAAATGAAGACATTATAATCCATAATAATGGCCCAATTGAGATAAACACAAAGAATATCAGATAAATCAGTCTTAATATCTCAGATACGAATGCCCCTGTTCTTTTATTTTTCATAAATATTTACTCCCTTATTTACAGTGCATGTGTCACGCTTTACAATCTTATATGGCAGTGTAATCTCTACTTTATCATTTACATTGTCTAAATCCTGAAAAGCCTCTAGGGTTTTCGTAACAAATTCTTTGATAGGCTGATGGATCGTGGTCAACCTTGGTATGAATCTGCTTGCCATGGCAATATCATCAAATCCCAAAACCGATACATCTTCCGGTACCTTAAGCCCAAAATCATGCAAAGCAGATATTCCTCCCATTGCCATCTCATCACTAAAAGCAAATATAGCGGTAAAGTCTGTTTTCCTGTCTAAGAATTGTTTTGTTAACCGGTAACCAGTTTCATAAGTAACAGTACCGCATCCTAACATTTCATTTTCATTTAAGTCAACTCCTATCTCATCAAGCGCACGTTTACAACCAGTAAACCGCTGAAAAGAAGAACCGATATTTTTCAAAAAATCGGATAGAATTATTATCTTTTCATGCCCCAGGCTAATTAAATATTTAGTTCCTTCATAGGCGGCTGCAATATCATTGATATGAACCATTTCTGACCTGCTGTCAAGAGATCCTCCGGCAAACATCACAGTTTTAATTTTCTTGGAAGCGATGTAGTTAATAATATCCAGGTCAATGAATTCATCAAAATATATCACGCCTACAATGTTCATTTCCTTAAAGAATATCTTATAATGTTCACTGTCCGGTATGGTTGGTATAAATACAATTCTGTAATTATATTTTGGAATCTCTTCGATCAATTCTTTTAACACTTCTCCATAAAAGCCTAGTTGCAAATTAGGGATCAAAACAGCTATGACGCCATTATCTTTGCACTTCTTAAATCTTGGTGTATACCCTAACTCTTTGGAAGCATGTTCAATCTTTCTGGCTGCATCTTTGCTCACAACACCGCTGCCAGAAAAATATCTTGAAACAGTAGCTGGAGAAACACCTGCAATTTTTGCAATTTCTCTAACTGTCAATGGCATTACTTTCACCTCTTTCAATTTGTTTCAGAAACAATAGTTATATATAATTACTATATTTTTTATCTATAAACAAATAAATATATCACAATTAACAATTTGATCATAAAGTATTAAAATATCTTTGTCAATATAGTCATAAGTTTTACATTTGTTTCATGATTGTTTCATTTGTTTCATAGATTATCTGATATAAATATTCAAGCTCTCTGTACCTTCTGGTTTTTGGCAAAAAATACGGCAGAGCCGGTGTTTAACCGATTCTGCCATTATCACTTTCATTCTTCTGCTTTGACGGGCACCTGTCTCTCGCTTCTGTCTCCACGCTTTTCGAAAGCCGTATAAAGATTTCTTAAAAGATAGTTCTATTGATAGCAGCCCCTGGGATAAGTTAGAATCAATAAAGAAAAGGCACCAATCATTTATGATTGATGCTCTTTAAAGTGTGCCGTTATTGAGTTTTATTTCTTATTTAAGAATGTCATCCTTCTTACTAAGAATCGCTGATACCGCAGCACAAGCCGGACAATCACAATATTTCTCTCCGGCAGATTTGATTTCAATTGCATGTGCCTCGATATTCTTCGCAGTGTCCGCACCAAAAACCTTAATTCCAGCATCAGATCCTGCAAAACCGATTAAACTGTCAATAGGTAAAATATCTGCCTCAAGCTCATTAATATATTTTTGGGTTTCTGCGGCTTCCCTATCAGTTCCAATAGAATCCAACCAGGTCTGAGCCGCTGTCTTTGCCTCATTGCTGCAAGATGGTGCACTCATTAATTCGTGAGTTTTATCAACAGCATAATTTAATACTTCTTTATCCATAATTGATATTCCTTCTTTCTTCTGGGATTTTTCTATATTTTACCATAATTATTTAGCCTTTGCAATTCAAAGATTAATCCCTGCTCTCCTGCTCTTTCACAGCTAACTATATTGTGAACTTTATTCTGACGGAATGTTTTCGTTTATTATGGAGTAATGATTTGTTTCATGATTTAGTTCATTATTTATCATAGACTATTCGGCTCCATTTTATTGTTCTTTAATATTGTTTAATGCTCATTATCAATATGCAGAATTGTATTTAAAAGTACATTCGCCCCTTTTAAACAGTTATCTACCGGAGTATATTCGATCTCACAATGGCTATGCCCTCCTACACTTGGTACAAATATCATGGTAGTAGGAACCAGATCTATAACAAACTGCGCATCATGACCTGGGCCGCTGTATATTCTACGATTGGAATAGCCGCATTCCTGTGCACTTTGTTCCACATAATCAACCAGTTCAGTCGTAAAGGTCACGGTCTTACGTGACCATGCTTCCTCATAACTCACTTCGCATTGCTCCACAACGCTTGGGATCCTTTTAATGACTGCAAGTACCTGCTTGATTACTTCCGGATCCTGATGTCTTGCATCCAGGGTAATTTTTACTTCATCCGGTATTATGGTGTGAATGTTCGGATGGGCAGAAATCTTTCCCGTGGTATAAACCAGTTTGCTGTCTAACTGGTCCAGCTCATCATGGAGATATTGAATGGTTTTAACCGCCGCATAAAGAGCATCCTTACGGTATTTCATAGGTGTCGTTCCTGCGTGACCTGCCTGCCCGGTAAATGTAAATTCGTAATTGATCATACCGCAGACGCCTTCTACTACTCCAATATCTATCCCTTCTGCTTCCAGCACCGGGCCCTGTTCAATGTGAAGTTCAACCAAAGCCTTTGTTTTAGATGGATCCAGCCGGTTCTCTTCTTTTCCTTTAAAACCGCTTTTCTCCAAAGCCTCTCCGAAGGTATATCCAGGAATGTCTTTTGCCTGTGAAGCCAGCATATTTTCCTTGTCAAATTTTCCGCAAATAACACCGGAAGACATCATTGCCGGTTCAAATCTGGCGCCTTCTTCGTTGGTCCATACAATAACCGTAATTGGATGCCTGTGAGGTGTTTTTTCTTTTACTATGGTTTCTGCCACTTCCATTGCTGTTAAGACACCCAGAATCCCATCATAATTCCCACCCTGGCGTACGGAATCCATATGGGAACCTGAGACAATGGCAGGTAAATCTTCTGTTCCGGCAATGGTTGCATATATATTTGCCATATCGTCTGTTTCGATGGAAGCACCGATTGCCTCCATACGCTTTACGAATTCTTTTCTTGCGGCTAAGGCTTCATCCGATAAGGAAAATCTGGTAATTCCGCCCTTTCCAGTATCTCCAAACCGGCTGAACGTTTTGATCTTATCTTCCATTCTTTCATAATTGCATAGAATCATGTTACTTACCTTCCTACTTCAATTTTTATAAATAATATCATAACATAAGGTGGTTTATATTACAAATTCTGGATTGAAAGACAATTTTCATTCAATCATATTAAGGTATCAAGGTACTGTAATTTGCTTACGGTAATCTTGGGGAGGTATTCTGTTTCACTACGGAAAATATATGAAAAATAGCTTGGGCTTTGAAAACCGCAGGTGATCGCTATGTTGCAAACAGTTCTGTTTGTTTCACGTAACATATCACAACTTTTTGTAATACGATACTTCATCACATAGGTGTTAAGTGTTTATCCTACGAACTTATTGAATAATTCGCAGCATTTACTTCTACATACAGCACCAGAAGCCGCAATATCATCAAATGTTATCTTCTTGTCATAATGTTGATGAATAAATCCAGTCAGTTTAGATTGGTTCATAGGAGCGGGAAGTGTTGTGACAAATAATATCCCCTCCAATGCAGTTGCATTAGGTGCAGAGCAACATTAAATAAGGCCGGGAGGGAACTTGGGTAAAAATAATGGATGCTGCAAAACTAACATCAGTTAGTGAAGCAGCATCCATCAACTTTATTGCCTTTTACAATATTATTACCTTTTACAATAGATTAACAGCCTGACACTTATTGGTTCCATACTCCATTGCTGTCAACCAGCCAGCCATCTGGAGTCACACCATTCATGTATAACGATCCACGCGGGCGTGAGTGACCTTCTGGCTTTTTATATTCCCATTTCTCCTGATTCAGTGCCCAGCCGGATGAACCTTCTGCTTGTGTGGTTAAATAATACCATTTCCCTTCTATGCAATTCCAGCCTTCTGCCATGGCTCCGGATGAATCCAGATAATACCAGGAGCCGTCCAACTGATCAAAGACCCAGCCGGTCTGCATGGCTCCATCTGAGCTCAGCCAATACCATTTTCCATCGACCAGGAGCCAGCCTGTTGCCATATTGCCCTTATCATTGAAATAGTACCACTTTCCGTCCATCTTCTTCCAGACAGAGCTGGCTGTGCTTGATTCAGAGTTTCTATCTCTGTCCTGGCTTCCATCTCCGTCCTGATTCGTTTTCCGGAATTCACCTGTAATATAGGTATCCTGCAGGAGCAGGAACTCATATTTTCCGTTCTTGTCTGGTGACACTGTCTTTCCGTTAACAGATAGACGTTTTAAACGATATCCAATATCAGGAACTGCCTTAACAATTACCTTTGTTCCCTTTTTTCCTTCAGAGAGATTGGCAGTAATGCTGCCGCCTTCCAGACTGTCATCAATGGACACTTGAAAGTGTTCTTCTTCTGTAATACTGTTAATTATTAAGGTCACTGTTCCGTTATCCGTTATCACAAATGAAATTTTATCCGTTTTGTGATTCCAATATACGGGCAATTGTCTGGTTTCTCCATCTGACCCCTTAAATGCCGCAGCAATGGAACTACTGCCCATTCCCTGATTTGGAATGTCCATCCACACTTTCACCGGAGCATTTAACGATATGGGCTTTCTATTTCCATACTTATCCTCCAGCTGAAGCTGAAGCCCGAAGGATTTCCGGAATTCTTTTTCTGTTTCCGATACATTGCCGTCTGTGACTGACATAA
Source organism: Lacrimispora sp. (assembly GCF_032078915.1). Taxonomy (GTDB): domain Bacteria; phylum Bacillota; class Clostridia; order Lachnospirales; family Lachnospiraceae; genus Lacrimispora. Next base: position 145,409 of record NZ_DAMAUN010000002.1, read on the forward strand.
TTGCAGTACGGATCTCCTGATCATCTTCCTCATCTTCAAAGAACCTGAAAGCGGATGAGGGTGACGCCTTGCTTGCATTGGAAGCAGTCGCTCTTACTGCATTGGAGGGAGTTGCACTGCTTCCTGTGATTTTAATGGGTATGCTTAACGCAGCCCCTGCAATCTGTATACCAGTAATTTCTGTTTCAGTGGAATCCACTCTGCTGTCTATCATGCAGTCTTTTGCGGCCATCGCAGCCTTATACAATTCTTCTAATGTAATCAATTGATCCATCAAATATGTTGCCAATTCCTCATTTGAAACGACAGTTAAAGCATTGACTGCTGATCTGATGACTTTTTGTACCTTGTAATCGCTGTAATCACCGCTGCTTATCGCCTCTTTTACCGCATCTTCAATAAGAGACTGGACTTTTTGAATGTTTTTGGGTAATTCTGGTCCTACTTTTCCGCCCAAAGATACAAAGGCCTGAAGCTTTATCCCATTTTCCAGTTCGGCAGTCACGTTTAACCGGCTGCTCTCTTCAAAATCATCAATATCAAGACCGCCTTCTTCATCGATGCCGGTACCTGTTTCTAAAGATTTATCTCCTGTGACTTTCCAGGTGATATTCCCTGCATCATTGGTGTAATCATTGACTGCAAAGGACATACTTTGTCCGGGAGCAAGGGTAACGGCCTGCGGATACAGGGAAGCCGCCAGCTGCATTGTTGCATAAGAATTGGAACCGTTGGTTCCTTTTGCCTGAATGGTAAGTTTTGCTCCGTATTCTGTCAGTTCTGCCTTTACATTCTCGTCTGATGAAAGAATTTCTGTCACAGGTTTATTTATTTCGATTACAATAGTACCTGTATTTTTCATCGTAGGATCAGAGGCTGAGACAGTCAGAATTCCATTTTCATCTTCTTTTGCCATGAAAGATGCAGCACCTTTTATGGAGAAGTCTCCTATTTTTGCAGCAGCATTTGTCCATATATTGGCTCCAAGTATATTTTCGGATCTGTCGTAAACAGCCTGCATCTGTGAAGTGTTTGACAGGACTGTGATTTGTGGTTCCCTGGAATACTGTTCGGTTTCTTCAGCGGTCATTCCTGGGAGAAGAACATACTCATACGTGGCATTTTCGGGATTTTTTCCATGGTCAAACCACATTTCCAGATAGTTCTCTTCCGCTTTTCCATTTGATGTTCCGACCATTGACCAGTCTCCGGCATTCCTTGCTTTTCTTACCGATATGGTTTGAGAACCGGCAGGGAAATAATAACCGATATCGCTTCCGGCGGTATTGCCTTCCAAATGGGCCCATGAAACATCAGAAAGCGTTGTTCCTGACACATCCACTTTTCCGTCTACAATATCTTCTAAAGATGCGGACTCAGTCATAAGATCTTTTGGCTCTCCGTTGATGATCAGAGCATTGTCGCCATCCTGCCTTAAACGCCTGTTTTCAATAATGCTTTCCACCGGATATTCTTCACCGGAATTGGATATGCCGGCACCAAGACATATGATCTGTTCCCCAAGCATAAACCAGGATTTCTTTGCGGACAGATTAGGGGAATATGCCACGGCAGGAGAACCTTCTCCCTCTTTGACCCGGACTTCTCCGGTTAAAGACATTCCGTTAATTCCGTCATTCTCTATGCTGCTGCCTCCGACCCAGGATTCCCTTGAACGGAAATCGCCGCCTTGGGCAAAGCCTGAGCTGTCCGGCTGACCGTTACCGATATTCTTGGAAACGAGGGTCGTTCCCGCCAACCGCAGGGGATTTACAGTGTTCCAGAAATTTTCCGTATACTGCATGGTATCCTGATTGTATAAGTAGGTCATACCGCTTCCCTGATGCCAGCCATAACGGTTTTCATGATTCATGATTTCCGTATTCTGAATACGTTCTGAATACATGGATAGAGCCATCAGGAACTTGTCTGTCCGGTGAAACGCCCGGTCCATGAGAGGCAGATTTTTATGTATCGGAGCAATGGAGGTGGTAATTGAATCATCACCCTGAATTTCCATAGCTTTTTCCTTTATCGATATATACTCTGCTCCGCTTAAGGTTTTAATAAATCCGGGATCAATCTCCATCCAGGCTTTTAATGAACTTTTTAATTCTTCCTGTACTTCAGGGGAAACGGAATCCATAAGCTGGATCATAAGAACCATAGCTTCTCTTCCTGCATCCCGGTTACTGCCGGCAGGTCTTGACACAGAACGTCCTTTCAGAGAATCCAGCATCAGACCGTCATACATTCCATTCAAGAACCCTTCTTTCAAGTAGAATTCCAGGTTTTCCTGCACTTCTCTGGGATATTCCCATGGTGTTCCGGCAAATAGAGGCGGCATTCCTGCCCCGCCTTTCAGAAACTCAATTCCGTAGGACCCTAAATATGGCACATGGGAATGGTCAAGATAAGAACCATCTGCATAGAAACCGCTGGTATAACCCTGATCCGCAATTTTGCTACTGTCTTTTAAGCTCTGGATAATAAAAGTCTCCGAAGAAGCTTTTTGAGCCATGTAAACAAGCTCATTATCTTCTCTGATAATTCCCAGTCCTAAGGCGATCCTGGAACAGTCAATAATATTGGCTCCCTGGGCCGTCCGGTATCCCTGAGCATGGGTGCTTCCGGTTCCAATGATGCCTTCATGATAAGGATCCGGCTGAAAGAAATACAGTCCCTCGGTATAAAGGCTGATTTCTTCCTCTGTCAGCTGGTCATATATAAGGACCAGTATTGGAATAAGGTCTTTGGGAACGCCGATTTCCCAAGTCCACCAGTTATCTGTCTGGGTCTTTGGTGAGTAACATTGGGAACACAGATAGTTCATGATCTGCTTTATGTCCTTTATCAGGTCCTCATTTTGGTAATAGAGGTTCCCCTTTGCTGCATATGCCTTTGCCATTGCCAGCACCTTTTTAAAAGACGGCCGAAACTCTACCGCATCATTCTCAAAAGGAATCTCCGGGTTGCCCTCAGCTCCTTCATCCTTAAGCCAGGGGATTCCGGCACAGGAATCCTGTCCTTTATAAGCATACGCTTCCCATGCAGATTTTGCCTGAGCCTGAATGTCGTCAAGGATCACTCCGCCTCCATCAAGACCAGTCAGATCATTTCCGATGAGGGAGTCCTTCCACCGTTTGCGGATTGTCTCGTAATCTTCCGGTTCTGTCTGGGGTAGATTTGCCGGATCTTTATATAGGACTGTTACGTTCCACTTTTTTTGTTTTCCGGTTTCATCAGTGGCCAGTACTGTGACAATTCCTTTTTCATTTGCCATCAACAGTGCGTCTTCGCCGGAAAGCTTTTTTACAGAAGCGATGTGGCTTCCATCAGCATCTCCGGCTTTTCTGGTTCCGTCTGTTTCTCCATCCAACAACTCTCTCTTAATCTTATTACTTCCCGCATTGCGTACATAATTCCCGTCGGGCTTTGGTATTTTAACTTCCCAGCGAATGCTGCCGGATAATTCCGCCGGTTTTTCAATCCGCCCGTCTTCTCCTCGCACCAAAACAATCTCATCTCCTGTTATCGCTTCAGCCGCCTTTCCTTCAATAGTCAGAACCACTGGCTCAGATCCCATTTCGGAAGCATCGAATTTAAGGAAAATTGTAGAGCCAAAAGAGGAATCTGCCAATGCCTTTTGGTTTGAATTAGTTAGTATGCCTTTTCCCCGGGTTTCCAGTGTTACCTCCAGATAACCATCGGTTTGGTTCTCAGGCTTTGCTATATTTAGCGTTATATTACCATTAGAAGGATCTTTTTTTACGGTAAGTGACATACTCTCATTCATTGTTAAGGGCACTACCTGATTATCCAGTCTGATGCTGTCGGAAGACCACTTGTTTACAGATACAATCCCTTCTACGATACTGGAAGCAGCCTGTATCTGGGGAGTATTTACCAGAAGCCTTGCATCGGTTTTGTAGAGAATTGAATTTGAGTAATCAGCGGTTGTTTTCCCTGCGACCATGGTATACTGGTAGGTTTCTCCGGGAGCAATAAAAAACTCGGCCAACTGAGCCGTATCAGACTCTTTCGTGTTCAGCCGATAGTATACGTTTGAAGTAGTCAGGAACGATCCTGTCTCCCCATCTCCAAACACATAGGACCATTGCAGTTCATTATTGTTCAAGTCGGACGCGCTGAGCCAGTTTCTCTGGGTGTGGACCCCTTTTGTCGGTGTATTAATGAGGGTAATCCACTGGTTTGTGCTTGCTGCCAGTACATTTCGGTATCCGTTGTTGGGATTTGTCAATGCCAGCTTTGTATCTTTTATAACCGGAATATTATCTACAACGGTTATGAGCTGCCCGCTGCTTCCTGTTTTTGCCTTGAGGCCTGCTCCGGCACAAAGGATCTCGCCGCTGAATAAAAACCATGATTTAACGCCATGAACCTCATTCCCCAACTTTACGCCTTGTGCACCGTAAGTTTCCGAAAGCGACTTCATTGACAGTTCTGTTGTGATGTCGGCCCCTCGGAATTGGTTTCCCCCTTCCCAGAACATGGTTGTTCCAGGTACTAGTTCTTCATTCGTGGTGTTCCATGCCAAAGCCGTATCATTACTTTTTGATAGTGACAGACTTCCCCCTCCCACAGTAGGATTAATGGACGCAGCATAATGCCGTGTGTTTAATAATTCTGATCCGGATATTACCGGTAACGTCTGTCCGGCAGCTGGAACTGTCATGATCATCTGTATCGCCAGACACATGCTTGTCACCCGCCTCCACTTGTTCCTAATCTTTTGCTTCACACAAAATTCCTCCTTTTTTATTAAAATAATTATATTAGTGATCTTGGACCTGTTGGTAAGTTGCCCTGCCTTTACCATAAAAACAGTTATAGATATAATATAAAAATTTATTTAATTATATGGAATTTTTTTACTATAATAAATGAACTATTTTAAAAATAATTGTAATATTTTAATGTTTTTAATAATTATAAATTTAATTTTATAATATTTTTGTAAAAGATGTATTATTTGTGGAAAAGGTAACTGTTACAACAACCGTATTTATTTGTTTGAATACAATCCAGATGAAGTATAACCTTCAGTTTTAAGGAATTGGTTTATTCATACGGTTGACGAAGCAACAACTTTACTGGTATAATTGAGTTGTTGCTTTGCCTGATCTGACATTATAATCCATCATCATATCTTAAATTTATGAATACCAATAATGTTTCATTTTCCAACAAGCAAAAGCCCTGTTTAAGCTGCCTGGCGGAAAAACCACATGTAGTATCCAATCATCCCGCAGAAGTACTATTAAATAAAATTTAAACACACCACTGATTGTTTCGTAAAAGTATAGAAGCTTTCGTTTTTCGATGCAAAAATCTCCATAGGAAGTTTGTTTTTTACGGAGTGAATAATATATGTAAGGAGAAATTATATGGGAAAAAGCAAAAAACAACAGGTATCAATTGAAAGGGCAGAAGAATTAAAGGGGCGAATCGAAGATTTTTTAGAGGCACGCAAGAGAATTCCAAAAGGAATGGATTTAGAGGAAGAATTCATTAAGAGGAAAACCAGAATATTAGAAGTACTGGATGCCACAGAAGAAAATTGGAATGATTATCGATGGCAGTTAACTCATAGGATAACAGATGTTGAAACTTTAAGTAAAATCATTTTCTTAAGCGAAGCAGAAAAAATGCGCATTAAAAAAGTCGAGAAAAAATTCAGATGGGCGGTTTCTCCCTATTATTTAAGTCTGGCAGATCCGGAGGACAGATATGATCCTATACGATTATTATCAATTCCAACCCATAAAGAATTGGATGATACCTGCATGGATCTTGATCCCATGGGAGAAGAATTTACAAATCCGGCAGGCTGCATTACAAGACGATATCCAGACCGGTTAATTATTAATGTGACCAATGAGTGTGCCATGTACTGCAGGCACTGTCAGAGAAGAAGGAATATCGGGGAGGAAGATGTTCATCGGTCCCGCAGCATGATCGGGGAGTCCATTGATTATATAAGAGAAAATGAAGAAATCAGGGATGTGCTGATCACCGGCGGGGACGCCCTGTGCCTTTCTGATGAGTACCTTGAGTGGATAATAAAGCAGCTGAAAGAGATCCCTCATGTTGATTATATCCGCCTGGGAACCAGATGCCTTGTAACCATGCCACAAAGGATCACAGATCAATTATGCTCCATGCTGAAAAAATATCATCCGATCTATATAAACACTCATTTCAATCATCCCAAAGAGATTACGAAAGAATCAAAAGCGGCATGTGAGAAACTGGCTGATTCCGGGATCGTTCTGGGAAATCAGGCCGTATTATTAAATGGAATTAATAATGATAAGTACATCATGCGGCTGCTCAATCAAGAGCTTCTCAAATGCAGGGTAAGACCTTATTACATCTTTCATGCAAAGCATGTTCAGGGAACCGCTCATTTTAATACATCCATTGATGACGGCATAGAGATCATGGAATATTTACGAGGCTATACTTCTGGTATGGCGATCCCCACATTTATAGTAAATGCTCCCAAAGGATTGGGAAAAACGCCTATCTTTCCCAATTACATTGTATCCCGGGGACCAGGCTATGTTCAACTAAGAACCTGGGAAGGAAATATCGTTAAATACGAAGACCATGAAACAAAGGATATCCGGTATTATCTTGAATCCTGAGTGAACTGAAACCTATATTCGTATGTCAGGCAAGTTTCCAGGGCCTGATGAATTTCCTTCCGCACTGTCAATAATCCTAAGCGGAATATTATAGGAAAAGCATAGATTGAATATCGGACAAGATGACGGCTTTGTTAGTCTCTTATCCGGCATTCAATCTATGCTTTTTAGAATTTTATATTAAGAGGTATATTTAACAGCAACTATTTGTCTTATTCGGGTTCACCATTGCTATTTCATTTATAAGCTTTTTCATATGCTCTGTCCCGGAATTACTGATATCACAAGCAAGAATACTGCAATTAACGCTACAATAACATCAAGGAAGATGATACTGCTCAAGTTTCATGACCCTATGGTGCTGTTAAGAAGTCATTATAGATTTTACAAATTTATGTCCAGGTATTTTCAAAGCTTTATACTTATACTATAATTGGAATACAGGCCTAAATTCGACATAAATAGTACATAATTTATAAATACATGTTTTTGGGTAAGAAAGGTAAACGGAATGGATAAGTTTGATGGAATTATCAATAATACACTTGTAAAAAAGATTTTAAGTATCGTACTGCTGGTTTTGTTTATGTATTTCTTTCGAGGCATGCTGAATCAGCTATTGCTCATATTTATAGTTACATTTATTTTGGGGCAGCTGCAAAAGTTTATCTATGATAAAGTTAATTCCCGTATGAAAATCAGCCGTAAGCTGATTACTATTTTTATGTACATTATAATTGTGTTGTTTTTCACCATATCCGGTATTGTCTATATTCCGAAGGTTACCCAGCAGCTATTTGATATCGTCGGTTTGATTTCTACCTTTGATTTGAGTCAGGTTCAGTCAAAGTTCGACATTAATCTGATGAATATTATGCCTGAGGATCAGATCGACGCTTATATCCGGTTAGCGGAAAGCCATCTTTTGGGGTTTGTTGCAACAGCAGGTACTTTTAGCATCAATTTATTAATGTCCTTCTTGATAAGCTTTCTTTTCTTACTGGAGAAGGATGAAATCGTTACGTTTTTGGGACACATGGAGCAGAGCAAAGTTTCCTTCCTGTATGAATACTTTAAGTTCTATGGGAAAAAGTTTTTAAATTCTTTCGGTAAGGTAATAGAATTGCAGATTGTAATTGCATGCATTAACTCTTTTCTGTCTGTGCTGGCTCTGACAATTATGGGATTTCCCCAGACATTGGGGCTTGGAGCCATGATTTTTATTCTGGGACTGATTCCTGTTGCCGGGGTGCTCATATCCATGATACCACTTACAATTATTGCGTTTAACATTGGAGGCGCTATAAAAATCGTTGAAGTTATTGTGATGATCGTTATTCTCCATTCTTTGGAAACCTATGTGCTGAACCCTAAATTAATGTCTGCAAAAACAAAGATTCCCGTATTTTTGGTGTTTATTATTCTAATGGTGAGCGAACATTATATTGGAGTCTGGGGTCTGCTTTTTGGCATTCCTCTGTTCATGTTTTTCCTGGATATTATGGATATTAAGGTAGGAACAAATAATAGTAAGAACGTATGAAAGGTATAAGTTATTCATCAAAATAAGAGATCAGGGCCGCCGATAAGTTCAGCTGGCCTTGATCTCCTTTTTTCGTTACGAATCTATATCCATAAAAACTTTTGAAGCCGTTGCACCCTTTTGTCCCTGATATTTTCCGTTGTACGGATTTAAAGCATGATCATCTAATTGTGCAAAAACAAGCTGTCCTACCCGGCGGCCTGCACATAGCTCGATCGCACATCTGTTTGCGTTAAAAAGTTCTAATGTGATTTCACCTTTAAATCCCGGATCCACCCAGCCTGCATTTTGAATGAACAGCCCCAGCCTTCCCAAGGAACTGCGGCCCTCCACAAAGGCCGTCAGATTATCTGGCAAAGAGAAATATTCCATGGTGGTGGCAAGTACAAACTGTCCGGGCAGAAGTAAATACCGATCCGTTTCTATGATTTTATATTGAATCTCATCATTTAAGGAAATAATCCCATTGCTTGTATCGTCAACGACACAAAACGTATTCCCAAGTCTGATATCTACGCTGGCAGGCTGAATCTGGTGCTTTTCCATTGGTGATATTGTCAGCGTTTTATTCTCTAGCATCCGAAGAATTGTTTTATCAGATAAAATCATAAATAATTTCCTTTCTCCTTATTCTCCTGGACCGATCTCTCCGTCAGATCCCGGACCTTCCTGTACTCCCGGATTTTCTTCGGCTTCTTTTTCCGGTTTTGTTTCCTTTTCCGTTTCTTTCTCCGGTTTCTTCTCTTCCTTTGTTTCTTTTATATTGGCCCCAGGCCCAACCAGGCTTCCGTCATCGTTGGTGGGAACTTCCGTCCTCTCCTGCTCGGTTGTTTCCGGGATCACTTCTTTCGTACTTTCTGCTGTGGTCTCTTTCACACTTTCCTCAGTGGCAGCTTCCGTTTGTGCAGGAGCGGTATCTTTTGATGATGAATTATCCTTTTTCTTGCCTCCAGAACTTCCGCCGGTTGGAGCATTCTTTCCAGGATCTTTCATGCCGCTTTCCTGGGCGATCTTGTCGCTGATCTTTTTCACCGCTGATGATGGAGAATAATCAGCCTGATTATAAAGAAACTGGTGGAGCTGGATGACGTTACTCTCTAATGTGGTAGGGATAACACAATCCATTCTGCCGATCTTCATGGTAGTGCGTGAAAATGGGAAACCGTTTGTTTCTCCTATGTGATATTTGTTGATTCCTTTGGCCACGGACAGAACATCATTTATGCCAATGCTGGTAGATACCTGCGGAAATACGGTAGAAACCAGAGTGCTTAATGTACCAAAATCAGCATTTTTTGCTTTCTCCATTGCAAGACTTATCACCTTACGCTGGCGCTCTGTCCGGTTAAAATCCGTATCCATGAGACGGAGTCTGGAATAGGCCACAGCTTGTACTCCATCTAAATGGTTCATCCCTGCTTTTTTCAATTGATAGGAGCCGATTCCGGTGGAATTAACAGTTTCCGTAATAAAACCATTGATATAAGCGAATTCTGAATCTGTAATTTCCAAATCGACTCCGCCTAGAATGTTAATGGCGTCAGCAACAGCCTTCCAGTTAAAGGTAGCATAATCGTCAATGTTAAGATCCAGATTCTCATTTAGTGCATCCACTGCCTGTTTATGACCGCCTTTAAAATAGGCTTCATTAATCTTGTGATAGGTTCCTTTGCTGTCAATCTTTAAATATGTATCTCTGAAAACCGATACCAGTTTTATCTCACCGGTAGCCTTATCGATGTTGCAGATCATCACCACATCGGACAGAGCTCCCTTTTCAAGCTTTCCATCCCGGGAATCTACGCCAAAAACGGCAATGGTCCAATAACCTTTCTGATGCGTGCGCTGTTTGAACAGAAAAAATACGCCAAGCAGTACCAGCGCCAAAATTGCAAGCTCCATTAATATTACTCGCTGCTTGTGTTTTCGTTTCCGTTTTTTATCCGCTTTATGTTTGGTGCCGTTTTGCGGTCCGTTATATCGTGCACGCGGGTTTCTTCCGTCACCTGTACTATAATAGGTTCTATCTCCTCTTACCGTCTGCGGCTGGCGCTTTTTTTGTGTCGGAGGAGTTTTATCTGCGCTCCTCGTCCTTTTACTGCCCTCCCGGCTTTTGCGGTCCCGCATACGGTCTAATTCATCCTCATAATCCATGATCGAATAATTAATCCTTTCCAATATTTTCTATGGCAGATCCCATCTATTCTATCAGAAATATGCCTATGATATCTTGCTTTTCTCTTAATTTTATCAGTCAATCAGCTATTTATTGTAACACAAAATATTCACCTTGACCACTATAAAAATCATGAAAGAGGATAGAAGAACCGCACCAGCCTTACAATGCTCAACTGAACCAGAAAAGTATTGTTGAAACAATAAAAGCAACTGCGCCGATTTTGGCCGAAGTTGTTTAGTAAGGGGTTCGTAAGGGTATTTATAACACACCATACCCGCTTGGAAACCATAGAGTATATTCTTGCTGTCAAAAAGCAGAAAAGTGCTCAGGGAACTATGCTGAACGGCCATAAAACAGCTTTTAGCGGGCTAACAGAATAATTTTATCCATGTAGCAGCATATTTGACAAAACAGTATAGCCTGGTTGAACTACGGCCAATGGCCGTAACGCAGCCAGGTTTATTTGTACCTGTAATCTGGGGACTAAAAAAGAGAAAAAGATTTGATGTTTTTTAAGATTGGTAAAAGAATCAATAATTTGCGGCTGCTTCCGAAAGGATCAAAGAGTCTATGGCGACGGCAACCCCATCTTCATCATTATTTCTGGTTATGAGGCGTGCGCTGCGTTTTATCACTTCCGAGGCATTGCCCATGGCTATGGTATACCCCAGAGGAAGGCTGAGCATGGAAAGATCGTTTTCACTGTCTCCAATGGCAAGGATTTCCCTGGGATGGATGTTGGTGCTTGTTGCATATTCCATCAGGACAGATCCCTTTTGCGCACCTATGTGAGTCAATTCCAGATTGGAAGGGGCAGATGAAGCAACTGAGATCCCTTCTTCTTTTTCCAGAGCGCAGCGAATCTGCATTAAGATCTCCGGGTTTTCATGGACAACAGACATTTTATATATCTCCCATGAAGACCCAAGCAGCGCTTCTTCTGTTGTAAAATGAAACCGCTTTGCAATGGTCTCATAGGTATGCTCATCGGAAACCATGGGAAGAAAAATCTTATCCTCAAAGCTTTTCCGGAAGTCTTCCATGGTGGAGGTGGTGTAACTTCCCTCTTCTGTCATAAAATCATAAAGTACTGAAAACGGCCGGCAAATATTAAGAATGCGGTTTACCTGGTCTTTTAACAGCGGCTGTTTTCGCAGCTGTCTTCCATAACTGTCAAAAACGGCAGCACCATTCATACAGATAATATCGCAGGAAATTCCAGCTTCCTTTAAGGGGCTGGAAGCATCGGCAAAGCTTCTGCCGGTGCAGACAACAAAACCGATGTTCTTCCGCTTAAGAGCTTCAATGGCGGCAATATTTAAGGAGGAAACCTTTCCATATCGGTTTAAAAGAGTTCCATCCATGTCAGATGCTACTAATCGTATCATATGTTTTTCCTTTCTTATTTACAATTTCTTTTGCAATGTCAGGATAATTGGTTATGATTGCTTCAATTTCCAGTTCTGCAAGGTATTCCATCATATTTTTATCGTTCACGGTCCAGACATGAAGAGGGAGCTTCTTCTTCCTTGCTTCCTTAATCAGTTTTTTAGACCGGAGGAGGTTAAGAGACGGGTGAAGTGCATCAGCCCCTATTAATTTTGCGTATCCTGGAACGTTAATGAAACCATCTGAAAAGAGAAGTCCGGTTAATGCTTTGGGATTTAATTTCTTCACCTTCACAATGCTGGGGTGATGGAAGGAGGAATAGATGACCCGTTCCTCCAACCCAGCTCTTTTTACCTGTGTTAATGCTTCCTTTTCAATTCCTTTGTAGCGGAATACTCCTGTCTTCAGTTCAATATTAACAGTGAGATCAAAAGGCTTTACAAGCTCCAGTACTTCGATCAGTTCGGGAATGACTGAGGTGCCAGATTCCGGCTGGATTTTGCTGCAGTAAAACCTTTTTAGTTCTTCCATGGTGAAATCCTTTACGTAACCGGTACCATCACAGGTGCGGTCAATGGTTTCATCGTGTATTACAGCCAGCTTTCCATCCTTTGTCATCTGTATATCCAGTTCAATTCCGTCTGCTTTCTGCCTGATGGCCAGTTCAAAAGCCTCCAGTGTATTTTCCGGCGCATAAGCGGAAGCGCCTCTGTGAGCCCAAACCTTTGTTCTCATCTGTCAATATCCTCTCTAAATGTTATTAATTGTTAATAAGATTATAGTCTTCAATGGACTTATTGATGCTTTCTGCCATCTTAGCAACTGCATCTTCCGGAGTCCCCTTGTTGTTGATCATGTTCTCGATCTCTGTTTCCACGATCTGCCTTGCTTCAGGGAATACACTGAGAAGCGCTCCGGCGGACTGAGGTGTGGAATCATGAAGCTGATCAATGGCTGTTTTAAACTGAGGGTATTGTGCAATGTTGTCTTTGAACACGGCTTCGTTATGAGCGGCAACCGTAACAGGAAAATAACCGGTCTGGGAATTCCAGTAGGCCTGGCTTTCCGGGGAAACAAGGAATTTAACAAATTCCCATACAGCCTGCTGCTTTGCCGGATCCTCATTGTTTAATGCCCATAAGGAACCTCCGCCAATGGAAACGCCGCCTTTATCATCGTCGCTCACCTTAGGAAAATATGCGGTTCCTACTTCGAATTTGCCGTTCACATCGTTTAATATCTGTTTTAAAGATGCGGTGGAGCCCAGTGTCATAGCTGCTTTGCCTGCACTGAAGTCAGCAAGCCCTGCATCACCGCCCCGTCCCACATTAGGAGCATAACCCTTATCCGATAAATCCTTCCATGCTGTTAAGGTTTTGACACCGGCTCCGTTTTTATCGAAATCAACAGCCGTCGCCGCTTCTTCTCTTCCATTTCCATTGTCGGCATAGTGAGCCTGCTGCTTGCAGGTGAACTGCTCGAAGAACCAGCCATAAATACCTAAGGATATTACCTCTCCTGCTCCGCCCTTGCCAATAAGATCGCCGCCGATTTTTTCAATTCCCGGAAGGCTGTCAGGAATTTCCGTGATGCCGGCTTTCGTAAAGATGTCTTTATTATAATAGAGGATCGGGGTAGAGGAATTAAAAGGCATGGAGTATAAATTTCCATTTACGGTGTAATAGGCTGCAATGTTTGGCTCCACCTGAGTTAAATCCCAATGGTCCTCATCGATCAGCTCCTGCATGGGAATGACCCAGCCGGAATCGATCATGAAACGGGTACCGATGTCATAAATCTGGACCAGATCAGCGCCCATATTGCCGATCTGAGCACTTTTCAGCTTGTTGATGGCATCGTCATAGCTGCCTTGATACTGGGCTTCTACGGTAATGCCGGAAGTGTTTTCCTTATTGAATTTCGTTACAAGAGTATCGATGGCTTCTCCGTTTACACCTCCCATAGAATGCCAGAAGGTTATGGTTGTGTTTGCCGGGCTGCCAGAGCTTTCAGCAGTCTGGGCGGCAGTCGTCTGAGCTTTTGCAGCGGTCGAACCGGCACTGCTCGTTTCTGTTCCTGTCTGCCTGGCGCAGCCGGACAATGCTCCTGCTGCCATCATGACTGCCATACTCATGGCAAGTGCTCTTTTCTTCATCTTCTTTCCTCCAAATTTTATTTTTTATATTGAAGTCCGATACGCCTGGCGGCTCGTCGGACGTCTGAACCAGGTCAGCCTTTGACTGCTCCTGAGAACATACCACGGATCAACTGTCTCTGCCCTGCAATGAAAACAGAGATAGATGGAATGATGATCATGACAACACCTGCGATCATCATGGAAATGGACTGGGAATCCACGCTGTCCAGCATGCCGATTCCAATCTGAACCGTTCTCATGCGGTCTGAGCCGGTAACAAGAAGAGGCCACATATACATGTTCCAGGCATTGATAAAGGTATAGACTGCCATGGCCCCGATCGCTGATTTGGTAAGAGGGATCAGGATGCTGTAAATAAATCTTAAGTTGGAACAACCGTCAATTCTTGCGGACTCATATAAGGATACAGGAAAAGATTTATAAAACTGCCGGAAAAGGAAAATACCCATGGCAGAGGTAAGATAAGGAATAATTAATACCTTATAGCTGTCAAGCCATTGCAGCCCGCTTACGGTCAAATAATTAGAGATGATGGTTGCCTCTCCCGGTATCATCATGGTTGCCATGACAATCATGAACAGCAGGTTTTTTCCCTTAAAATCCAGAAAGGAAAAAGAAAATGCCGCAAGGGAACAGGATAAGATCTGCCCGAATGTGATACAGCCTGCTACAAAAAAGGAATTGACAATAAAACGGTTTAAGGGGATTTTAACCATGGCCTGACGAAAGTTCTCAAGGGTCGGATTCCCTGGGATTAAGTTCATATCAGTTGTGAACAGTTCACTGGAAGGCATGAATGCAATGCTCACCGCATACAAAAGCGGAAGCAAAACAAACACGGCCACGGCCAGGTTTATGATTACAAGAGCCACCTTTCCCGCCCTTCTGCGGAAAAGGGCCTTCTGATTGGCAGACTGCTTCAGTTTTTCCAGCTCATCCTGGTTCATATCTTTGGAGGCTGCGGTGATAATGGATTCCATCAATAGCTTACCCCCTTCTTTTCTAAGCGGAACATACATAAGGTGAGGATCATGATGATGAGGAACAACAGCACGGACTGGGCGGCTGCACTCCCGAAGCGGTAGTTAAAAAAGGCATCCCGGTAAATGGAGTAAACGATCAAATTGGTAGATTCCCCGGGCCCGCCCTGAGTCAGGACCTTGACCTGGCCAAAGGACTGGAAAGCCTGAATGATATTGACCACCAGGGTGTAAAACATGATAGGGCTTAAGCCGGGAAGCGTCAGGAAGAAAAATCTCTGAACGGCATTTGCTCCATCCACAGAGGCCCTTTCATAAATGGTCTCATCAATGTTGCTGAGCCCGGCGCTGAAATAAAGAAAATTGATTCCGCTGTTCAGCCAGGCTGTCAACAGGGCGACACAGGCCAGGGCATACTTGGGATCACTGATCCAGTTGATATGGAATCCCAGGATCTTATTAACGATTCCAATGGAAGGATGAAGCATGATTTTAAATATCATGGCAGCGGAACTGGAAGCAA
Organism: Lacrimispora sp.; assembly: GCF_032078915.1. Lineage (GTDB taxonomy): Bacteria > Bacillota > Clostridia > Lachnospirales > Lachnospiraceae > Lacrimispora. Next base: position 160,852 of record NZ_DAMAUN010000002.1, read on the forward strand.
TGGCCATTGGAAGTGCGTAAGCAGTGCTGAAGATCCGGATCCCGGGAAAGGTTCTGCTGCAAAGAACCGCAGCAACGAGCCCCAAAAGCATGCTCACTGAAACGACAATTATGACAAATACTGCTGTTACCAGAAGGCTGTTGAAAAAAGACGGGGAATTTAATAGGTCCTTATAGTTTAAAAGACCTACATAAAGCTTGGCCTGACCCATTTTATTGGTTTTATATAAACTTAAATATATCGTTTTGAAAAACGGGAAAAACAGGAATACTGCAAATATTGCCATTGCCGGGACCATATAGACATAAGGCCCTGCTTTCTTTACAATTGTTCTTAGGTTCATAAGATAGCTCCTTAAACGTATAAAATATTTTGCTCCGTATCCATATCGAACAGTTTAATCCGTTCCATATCCGCATAAACCGGTAAACGGTCGCCGGATTCTGCCTTAACATTGGGACTTAACCGTACACATATCTCATCCCTGTTGATTCGGCCATGGAAAAGTATTTCCGCCCCAAGGACTTCTTTCATATCCACATCCAAAAAGAGCTTCTGTTCTTCTGGTCCTGCTTCATGGAAATCTTCAGGCCGGATCCCCAGGTAAACGCGCTTTCCCACATAACCGCCATCCACCAGCCGCTTTGCACAGGTTTCATTGGCAAAGAGTTTGTTTTTGCCAAATTCCAGGCAGATCTTCCCTTCTCTTCTCTCTACCCAGACAGGCAGGAAGTTCATGGAGGGGGAACCGATAAAGCCTGCCACAAATTTATTGACTGGATTCTGATAAATGTCATTTGGAGCTGCTGCCTGCTGGATCACACCGCTGTTCATGACTACGATCCTGGTGCCAAGGGTCATTGCCTCCACCTGGTCATGGGTAACGTAAATGATGGTTGCTCCCAGTTCTCTGTGGATTTTAGCAAGCTCTACACGCATCTGTGCCCGCAGCTTGGCATCCAGATTGGATAGAGGTTCGTCCATCAGGTATGCCTTTGGCTGGCGGACAATAACGCTTCCGATGGCAACCCGCTGCTTCTGCCCTCCAGATAAGGCAGAAGGTTTCCGGTCAAGCAAATGGCTGACATGAAGGATTTCCGCCGCGCGGCCGACTCGTTTCTCTATTTCTTCCTTCGGGACTTTATGTACCTTTAAGCCAAAGGCCATATTCTGATAGACCGTTAAGTGGGGATAGAGAGCGTAAGACTGGAATACCATGGATAAGTCCCTGCTTTGGGGGCTTGTCATATTCATAAGCTGTCCGTCTATCCACAACTCACCGGAAGAAATGTCTTCAAGCCCTGCTATCATGCGAAGTGTCGTAGACTTTCCGCAGCCGGATGGGCCGACCAGGATCAAAAATTCCCTGTCTTTGATATCAAGATTAAAATCCTTTACAACGGTGAGGCCGTTTTTATAGGTTTTACACACATTTACAAAAGACAAACTTGCCATAGATCATTATTCCTTTCTGCATATCTAAAACTCATTTTATAGATTAGATGTAAAATGAAAAAGAAGCTTTTCGTAAAATGAATGTAAATCATAGTATTGACGCACAAACGATCAGAGGCTATAATAAACTAGATTTATGAAGGAGGCATAAATAACAATAGCAAAGCTAAGCGCCATGCACCAGTTGATGCGGTCGTGAACATTTTTCCCTGGAAAAATGGCATCAAGGGTTGACGAGGTGAAGGGTTATCGAATATTCGGCGGATGCCCTTCCATGCCCCTCCGGGCGTGTATCCCACGTGAAATATGCAGGTAACTGCAAAACAAACGCGTTGGAACCGGGGACTTAAAACAGAATGTAATAAAATAGCTGCCGTTTTTAAATTTGGAGCCAGACAGCTTGTTTTTTTGTTTGCCATTTTTAAAGACGAGTGCAGACACAAATTGAAAATTTAAGGAGATTGTAAAATTATGTGTGGAATTATTGGATATACAGGACCATTAGACTCTAAAAGAATATTGCTTGATGGATTGTCCCAGCTGGAATACCGGGGGTATGACAGCGCAGGCATTGCTCTTTTTATGGAGAATTCTCATACTCGTCTGATCAGACATACTGGAAAAGTATCTAATTTAAAGGAAGAATGCAAAGGAATCACTGAGGTGTCCCATTGTGGTCTTGGACATACCAGATGGGCAACCCACGGAGGTGTAACGACCCAGAATACCCATCCCCATCAGGCCGGGCGGATTACCCTGGTTCATAACGGCATTATAGAGAATTATCATCAGCTTACTCTGGATTTTCATCTGGAGGGAAAGCTCCGCTCTGAAACAGACAGCGAGGTGGCTGCCTGGGTTTTGGAGAGCATTTATCAGGGAGATCCTGTGGATGCTATTTCAAAATTTACCGCCTATTTAAAAGGTTCTTACAGCTTTTGCGTGATGTTTGAGGATCATCCCGGTGATATCTTTGCTATCCGCAATGTCAGCCCTCTGGTGGTGGCCTATACAAGATCCGGTTCTTTTGTAGCTTCGGATTTAACTGCCCTCATTCCATACACCAGGCAGTACTTTGTGGTTCCTGAGAATCATATTGTTAAACTCACCTCCTATAAGGTACATCTTTATAACCTAGAACAGCAGGAAGAAGTACCGGAGATGATGGAGGTAAACTGGAACATGGATGCTGCCATGAAGAACGGATTCCCCCATTTCATGCTGAAGGAGATCCATGAACAGCCGGAGGCCCTTAAAAACACCATATTGCCGCGCCTGGTAAAGGGACTTCCGGACTTTGGCGATGACGGCATACCGGATACAGTGCTCAAACAGTGTACCCAGGTTCATATCGTGGCCTGCGGTACTGCCATGCACGCAGGGATGGTGGCCAGGGCTCTTATGGAGCCGCTTCTTCGGATCCCTGTTACGGTTTCCATTGCTTCTGAATTCCGTTATGAAGAGCCGCTCATTGATCGCAATACCCTGGTCATCATCATATCCCAGTCAGGGGAGACCATTGATACCCTGGCGGCTTTGCGTCTGGCGAAGGCCTGTGGCGCTTCTACTCTTTCTGTGGTCAATGTAAAAGGGTCTACCATTGCCAGAGAAAGTGATTATGTTCTCTTTACTCATGCAGGCCCGGAAATCGCAGTTGCCAGCACCAAAGCATACTCTGTTCAGCTTGCGGCCCTTTATATGGTATGCTGCCGGATGGCCTTTGTCCGGGGAAATTATGACCATGAGGAAGCCGAAGACTTTATTAAAAAGCTGCTTGATGCCATACCGGCCATGGAGGCTATGATTGAAAAAAAGGATGAGGTAAAGGCCTTAGTAACACACTTAATCAATGAGCCGGATGCCTTTTTTATCGGGCGGGGTCTTGATTACGCCTTCTCACTGGAAGGGGCTTTGAAATTAAAAGAAATCTCCTATATTCATGCGGAAGCCTATGCTGCGGGAGAATTAAAGCACGGTACTATTGCTCTTATAACGGATCAGGTTCCGGTTATTGCCATTGCTACTCAGGAGAAGATTTTTTCAAAAACCATCTCCAATATCCGGGAAGTAAAGGCAAGAGGTGCATTTGTGATTTTATTGACAAAGGAGAAAGCAAAGATTGAGCCTGGGATTGCCGATGTTCAGATCAATATTCCGGAAATCGGCGACCGGTTCACGGTATTTCCAATCGCAGTTGTGCTTCAGCTTATTGCATATTACGCTTCTGTGGGAAAGGATCTGGATGTGGATCAGCCAAGGAATCTGGCGAAGTCAGTGACGGTTGAGTAATCTCATAGGAAAAGAAAGAATCATGAGGGGGGCGGCCTTAGCCGTTTCCCTCATGATTCTTTTACGGTGTCAATCGGAATATTCGCAGCTTGATGAAGCTAAATTTTTTTCCATCAATTTTTAAGAACCGGCAGAAAGGATTCACCGTTTTGCGGAGCATCTGTGCCAAAATAATCACATACGGTTGCGCCAATATCAGAGAGAGTTTTTCTCCTTCCCAGCCTTTTTCTTGTTATTCCTTTTTTATAAACGAGAAGGGGGACACGCTCCCTGGTATGCTTACTGTGACCGATATTGGGATCATTTCCGTGGTCGGCCATGATCACCAGAATGTCCTGGGAAGTCAGTTCCGGTAAAAGCCTGCTGATTCCCTGGTCTGCGATTTCTAAGATCTTTTTATAAACCATGGTGGACTGGGAATGCCCGGCTAAGTCTGTTTCCTGCACATTGGTACATAAAAAGCCCTGATTCATGGCTACTGTTTCCCGATATGTTAAGTCCATCACTTCCTGTGTTGGTACGCAGGAAATGCTTAACCCTCTGTCATTGGATACAATATCCGCCACTTTTCCAATCAGAGTACAGTCATACCCTGCTTTTGTAAGAATCGTGGGGGCCTGTACGTTCTGATCCACCCCATAGCCTAAGTGTCTGCACTGGTAGCCCTGATCATAGGACTTGGATTTTGCAGAGGCAATGCCGATAAAACGGCCTTCTTTCACTTCTTCGGCATTCCAGAGATCCTCCATGGTATTTCCGGTCCCTCCAAACACAATCACTCTGCCTACGGTTACTACTTCTCTTACCTTTCTGGCTATGGCATATTCCTCTTCAAAGGAGATCATATCCAAAGGAGCCGTTACATTGTAGCACATCCCTAAATCTGCTTCCAGATTATCAGCTACGGTCACGTACTGGTCTACCAGTAAATAGCGCAGCCCCTGCCGTTCTATGACCTGTACCTGATGTCCATTAGCCTCCAGGTGTGCTTTTACTGCGTCTGCTTTCTCCTGAAAAGGATGAACTTCTGGTTTTTTCGGAAGTGTTCCCATAATTTCCTGATGCCCCATAAACGTATCTGCTCCATAATGCATAAGCTCGCAGCTTCCGAAATTTGCTTTATGTGAGAATTTCATGGAGGCACTTTCCTCTCCATAGGCATTCATGAGTCCCAGTTTTTCCAGTGCCGGGAGCTTTAGATCGGGATAGTCCTTTAAGATGCTTCTAAGGGTATTAGCCGTTTCATCTCCCGGCCTGGCAAGACGTGCATCTTCCATGGCTCCGATGCCAAATCCGTCCAATACGATAACGATCAATCTTTTTTTCATAGCTTTTTCCCCATGCTGTCATATATTCCAACAATTTGCGGTTTTTTATTTTTCAATCCTTCCAACAGCACCACATCCGACCGGGTAACGAAGATCTGATAGCGGAATGCCATGACCACAGTATCTCCTACTGTCCCTTCTTTCGTCAGGCCGAAATGATAATCGATGCTTTCATTGGAAGGCGGAATAACCCCCATTTCGGTGTAATTATCATAAGAGGTCCCAACAAGTGCAGACTTTACGTGGGAACGCCGGTAATAGCCGCCGCCGTAACAATAGGCCTGCCCTTTAAAATTGTGGGATATTTCACTTACATAAGTAACACATGGGACTTCCTCCAGCATATGGTGCGCATGCATTGGAGTCGTTCCGGTCAGGCCATGGCCCGGCTCGGCACAGTTTCCTCCCATTTCTTTGATCTTGTTCAGGGCGTAGGTACAGGAGCCGGAAGGCGAATTGAGGATGGTTACATGCAATCCGCACTCCTTTAAGATCTTAGCCGCATGTTTTACGGTATCCATGTTCCTGGTAGATATCAGGTCATGGACAGTTTCATCATATAAAAAGCAGGGGAAAGATGTGACACCTGCAATTCTTACACAGGGATACAGTGTTTTGACCCGTACTGCCAGATCTTTTAACGCATCAATATGAAACCCTGCAGTCTGCCCTGAATAGATCATATCGGAATCGCTGGTAACACGGAGAATGATCTCCTGGGAAAGCCCCAGTTTCTTTGCCGCCTGATGGACCTGACTGATTTTCTCTTCGGAATATACCGTGATCATCTGAGGCTGGTATGCTACGATCTCCTCAACCTGGGCAGTGGGAATCTGTACCAGATGCCCGACGTTTGCGATCGGGATCTGGTGATCCATCATAACTTTGGCTTCTTTATAATCCACTACAACGGCCCCTTCGTAGCCCAGTTCCACCAGTTTCCTTGCCAGATAGGGATTTCTTCCGGCCTGTTTCAGCATGAAGAACAACCGGATCTCCTTTTCTTTTGCTTCTTTTAACATGAAAGATGCATTATCCAGAAAGGTATCCACGTCTATCACATAAGAATCCGGTTGGATCAGCCCGCTCTGATGAAGCTCAAAGGAGGCTTTGATCAGTTCCGGGTTTCGTTTTAAGGTCTGCTCTAAAAACATTTATATCACTCTTTCTACAGCTTCTTTTATAATGTGCATAATGGTATCCGCCCCGGATCGCATCGGGTTGATTCGGATCATACGGCTTTCCAGTGTAGGATCCGTACTCCGGAAGGTACCGGATACCCGGTAAAACATGGGAACCAGCTCGTATTTTGATTCTGCTCCTACTGGATTCGGTGCTGCTCCCAGCTTTTCGGCTTCCCTAAGGACTTTTTCTGCAATGTTCTCATAAAACTCAACCAAAAGTACTTTTGACTGTGCATTTGCCAGAAATGCCTGTTTTACCTGAGGGATTTCACCTGCGTTCAGACGTTTTACACATACTTCATTTACCTGGGCCTGGATGGCCAGGGCCACAGGCGCATAGGCAAGGCCGTGTAGCACATCCAGGGCTTCATGACCCTGAACCTGTGTACCTCCCGAATAACTTTCTTTCACTAACTTTTCAATATAACAAGCCTTTCCTACGATAATTCCTACGCCTTCCGGGCCCAACAGCTTAAATGAGGAAAAACAGGAAAGGTCCGCGCCGCACTGAATGCCGATCCGGCTCACTTTCATGGCGGCGTAGTTATCATCAGTTAATATGGGAATATCAATGCATCCCTTAATTGTTTCTATTACCTGGGCTATGTCATAGCGGTCATCCGGTTTTTGCCTTGTGTATTGGATGAGGGCGCCCTTAATGTCATTGTTTTCTTTTATCACCCGGCGTATATCGTCCGGATCATTATAATCGGCCTCTACGGTCGGAATATATAACATTTCCAGAGATGTGGCAGTCGTGCTGTAAACAGGCGCCTTGTGCACCAGGATTTTTTCAGCCGGTTTTAATATGCTGTGGAGTCCCATTCTTATAGCTCCGCTTCCGGCTCCTCTTACCAGGATACAGGCTTCCCCCTCAAACAGATCCGCAATAACACGTTCTGCTTTTTTCGTGGTTAACGGCTTATTAAGCCCCGGAACAACCCCTAAATCTCCACGGTTTAAAATCTCGCGGCCGCTGAATGACTTTGTGATACAATCGATCACTTTAAACTGCAGTCTGGCTGCCTCCTCTACTGAGATGCTGGATAACGGATAGGTCTGCATTTTATCTTCCTCCTTAATTCAAAATCCGGTCCGGATTATTAATCAGCAGCATATCGATTTGTTCCTCGGATAAACCATGATCCCGAAGCATGGGAAGAAAAGTTTCAAACAGATAAGCATAACCTAAACCTCCCCATGCCTTTAAATGAGATTTTCTGGTAATATCCATAGATAAAACTACCTGCCCCAGGAAACCTTCTTTTGCGATTCGCTTTAACGTTTCTGTACGGAACCGGTCTGGACAGTAATTATTTTTTCCTACAGTATCAAATCCGATATTGACGCCTTCCTTCAGAACCGAAAGAATATAATCCGAATCCTGGGAAAGGTCTAAATGGCCGATAATAATTTTCTCCGGCCTTATCCCGGCATTTTTTAAATATATGGCCTGTTCCAAAGCCATTGTTCCAAGGGTTGTATGGGTAGTTACAACGGAACCGGTCCGCACCGCTGCCAAAGCCATGGAATGAAATACCTTTTTTTCCATATCCGTCATGGTGCTTTTACTGGTTCCAAACTCCCCAATGACCCTTGCTTTGATGCCGGAATCCCCTATTCCTTCCGTCAACTCCTTCTCTGCCAGTTTGGCCAGCTCTGTTTCAGACATGGAATACACAAAATCCGGAAGAAACGGCTCTTTATAAAAACCGGTCGACTGCAAGATTCGGATGCCAGTGGCTTTTTCCATACGGCTCACGTATTCCGGATTCCTTCCCATGCCCATATTCGTCACATCTAAAATGCGCCTGACTCCAAGCTGATACAGACAGCGAAGCTCGCTTTTCGTTTCCTCAAAGCAGTCCAGCCGGCAATCCTGGTCTTTTTTTACTCCGGATAAGTCTATGGTAATGTGTTCATGCATCAAAGTATAACCTTTTTCCATGTTTTGTCTCCTAATGAATCAATGGATATGCCTGCATATCCGGTTAACGCCCGATGAAGCGGGGCGCGCGGTACCCGGTAAAGCGGGGCATCTGTTCACATACTCAAGATCGAAAGACGTTTTTCTTTCAACCTTGGCCTCCAAGGGACAAAGGGAGAGATTACTCTCATATTTGACCCGTCGTTTCTGCACTAGAAATACATATCAAAATTCATAAAGTAGCGCTCGATCAGCTGGGATCTTTTACAGACCAGCACTCTGGCCTTTCGGAACATTGCTTCAATGTCCTCCCTTTTACTTTCGCAGATCAGAACGGTACAGCACCCCAATTCACTGGAAGGAACGGTAAGTGCGGATTTTCCGCACATATTTACCACCCGCATCAGCCCTTTTCCTGAATGAGCCTGGCACTTTTCTGTTTCCTTATCGAAATGGCCGTAAATACTGTCTCCCATGGCATTCACATCCACCGGTCCTTCCCTTGAGATCAGGATGGTCCCCGGCTTTATGATTCCGTTTAAGTATTGGATCAATGGTTCCCGGCCCCCATAAATATGGGGCTGTTGTTCGATTGGTACCTCTTTCCACTCCCAACCGGTATTCCTATCTTCGGATTCCTCTGTCAGGCTTATTCCAAGCAATGGGTCCAAAACATGTTCCAGGGTCTTTAAATCTCTGGTAATGGCGCCAATGCCGGGAGAAAATACGATTCCATCAGTAGAAGCTTTTGAATGCTGCCTCATATGATCCTGCTCGATTAAGGGAGAGATAAATCCATAAAGATTGAGCGCAGCGGCAGGTGCCAGTACACTGCCGCCGCCGTCTGTTCCGATTCCGGCATCATTGATTCCATAGAATACATTGAGGGCCGTACCGCTGCTGGAGCCGGTCATCCATTTTCCTGTAATGGGATTGATAAGCTGTAAATCCACCGCTCTTCCGCCGAAAGCCATTTTATCGGCGGTATGGAATAAAAAGCCATAATCATTAAGACGTTCTTTTAGTTTTTCGGGAATGACCGGAGTATCCTTGATTCCGGTATACCAGGCAAACCCATGTTTTTTCTGAGCTGGAGCAACCAGGTCAATGACGCGGGGATTTACCTGGTTCACAGTGCAATAGGGATTTTTAAGTGCCAAAAATGTTTTCTTTGCATATGTTTCAAGTCTTTCCATATTAATTACCAGTTACTTTGCTGCCGGCACTGCAATAAGACCAATTATGAGAAGCAGGTTTAACAGCACTCCGAAAACGATACAGGCCACAGGACCAACAGCCAGGTCAACAATCGGTTTTTTCGCTTTCTTATTTAACAGGAAGGCCCCGATTACAAACAGTGCTCCGATTCCAGTGTATCCTGATGAGGAAACGGCCATTTTTTCAGCAGCAACAATACCGCCTGCAAGCAAAGAAATTTCCAGAACCTTGTTCATGGATGTTCTCACATACTCTCCCATATCTTTGACTCCCGGGAATTTATCCATGTATTTTGCAAAAATATTGATCAGGAAAATCTCTGCCACCATGACAGCAAATCCCAGTACAAAGGCAAAAAGCGGGTTCCCATGGAGGAACAGTCCAACTACAAATACAAAAGTGCAGCCAGCCGCACCGTACACACCTGTCACAATGGCAGTAGTAAATACCAGAGGTATGAAACCAATGGCTCTTGCCAATGCAGTTAAACCGGCGTTGCTGTATTCCTGGTTGGCTAAAAGGGCCAGGGAAGCGGGATCTCCGGCGATAATTGCAAGGCTGGTTCCGGCTGCAATCAGACCGCCCATAACCGCCAGCAACAGCCAGTTTTTACGAATTCGTAAAATATTGCCCTCAAAGCCCTGAGTCAGCACTTCATTGGCATGCTCCGTTCCTTTCTGCTGAGCAGCATAAACGATCATCATAATCATACCTGCAAGCATTGCCATGCCTTCTGCATTCAAAGAAACCTTGCCTGCCCCAATAGCAAAGGTACCGAATTTTTTTACAAGGAAATATACAAGTATTGTTACAATTGCGGCGGTCAATCCTTTTTTAAAGCCGTGCTGGTAAGCGATGCCCACCGCCGGGAATACGGCAAATGCAACTGTTATATAACCGGAAACGCTTCCTAAATCACTGGTGAAGTTATATGGCATATAGCTGAACAGTTTTACAACAAACTCCAGACCGGCCAGAATCGCCAGGCCGTAAGCGGCTCCGATGACAGCGGAAAGGATCATCCCGTTCCTGCTGTTATTACAGAAGGATCCGATGATATCAGTAGTTAACAGCAGGCAGTGGATCAAAATAATGCTTGCTGCAATGGAAGTCGGTATACCAAAACCGATGACCAGACCGAAACTGATGGCAAAGCTCATGGCTGCCAATTCTTTTCGGTTGATCTCTCCGTTAAAATACTGCCCCACAATTGGCCGGAAACCGTCATTAAATACTGCAATCCCCTGATTGGATAAAACGGAAGCCAACGCCCCGATTAATGCAATAACTATGTATTTCATACCTATGAAACCTCCTCTTTCTCAATGATTGCCTGAAGCAGAACCGGAAGGACCTCTTCTTTGTGCTGTGCTGTAAATCCAAATGCTTTTTTCCCCTTTTGTACCTCTTCCCTGATAAAATCTCCGCTCTTCACATTTCCTGGCATGGAAATCGTAGAACAGAGCCTGGAACCCAGCATGGCCATAGCCATAGCCAGCGCTCCGCCTCCGCCAGTATTGCAGGCACCTACATAATAATCATACTTTCCGTTTTTCACGCCCAATGCAGCATCTAAATCCCCCTTGATCTCGATCTCTGCCCGGCCGTTCATCTGTAAGGACACCAGTCTGGCAATTTCTTCCTTATCAATCTGACCACCAACCACAATCTTCATTGCTTCTATCCTCCTTTTATCCTGTATCATTTCTTAAAAAGACCATTTGGCCCTGATACCTTGTTATGAAAGCAGATTGCATAGATGAACGGTCAAAAAATTCCGTTCTGCTTCCGGGAACTGGATATCTGTATCCTTTAACAGTTCCTCTTTTAACACTTCCGCTCTTTGATAAACCGGTTCCTTTTTTATTCCATCAAGGAGCGTGTTATCCAAAGGGTGTTCCACAACCCCGTCTAAAACTCTTTGTCCTGCCATGGCCAGATGGGTGATGAACATTGCTGCCTTATCCTCCTCTGTGTCAGGTTTTTCTTCCAGGATCCGTTCCACTGCTTTTCTGGAATAATCCGCAACTTTTTTGCAAATCACATGGTTTTCTTCCAGAATATCCAAACGCTGGTTTAATATGTCTTTTAAATCCATTGGATTCCCTCCCAATATCAATATACATTATTTTGTACTTTGCTTCATAAAGATAACTTTTAAAAATAGGGTTCTCTTTTTTTCTCCCTTACCTCCCGGATGATCTCTACAACCTTCGGTACGCTGACATACTTTTCTAGCAGTGCCTTTAGATATTCGTCCTCCTTTCTGATAACCATTACAGCCGTCGAAAACAGGTTGTTATAATCGGATTCGTCTAAAAAAACTACGTTCAGCGGTTCGTACTTATGCTCTAGGATATCGTCATAGTTCCATACTCCTGCATCTATGATACCATCCATCAAGGCGCTTACGGTCTGCTGGGTCCGGATTGGGACCAGAGTAACCTTTTTGCCGTGGATAATATTTTTGGTAATGCAGCTCTGGTCAATGGAGCTGCTGTCATATGCTACCCGCATGCCATCCTGAATGCTTTCATATCTGGAATCCCCTAAAAGAAGTACATGCCTGGAAAGGAAACTGCCCGGCCCAAAATTAATTGCCGCCTCGATCTGCTTTCCTTCTTTAATGGATTGTTCCGCCGCATACTGGGAGCAGACAGCAAATTGATAGGTTCCTGATTCCACCAGATCAATACGTCCTACTGCACCTCTGGCGTAAGCCATATTAAAGTTAAGCGGTGCGAACTGGGTATACATGGCTGTGGCGAAGCCTTCATAAGTCACGGAATAGGGAAGGGGCATGATTCCAAGAATTTCTTTGCGCATACAGTTTTCCTGCAGCTTCTTGTAATCCATCTCTTTGATGCAGGTTCCCTGATGCCCATGATTCTCCAGTGTCACAGCATTGCACTCTTTTAAACAGGCAAATGCGTTCTGAATAGTCCCCCTGGACACTCCGAATTTATCCTGATACTCTGAGATAGGCAGAATCCGGTCTCCCGCATTCCGGGACATTAAATCCAGCGCCAACAGATTTTTTACTAGACCTATTTTTTGATATAGGTTCCCTGCTTCTAAACAATTGTTTTTCATAACTTCACTCGCTTTTACCAATTTACATTATTTTGTATATTCAAACAATATCATATGATATGTGCAATGTCAACAATATTATTTTTCATATTTTCATTTTATGTACAGAAAACACAAATATACGAACAAAAAAGACGGGCATTTCCGTTGTATCATAGAAATGTCCGTCTATATTCAATTCAATAAAAATCGCATCTGTTTCAAAAGGAGATTAATCCGTTAACGGTTCGCCTTATTCCATTCCATTTTTGCATCAACAAAATTGTGGATCAGCTTAACGGTTCCATCTACTCCTACGGAGCTTCGATTAATGCATAAATCGTAGCTTCTTACATCTCCCCATTTTTTATTGGAATAGTAATTATAGTAGCTGGAACGCTTTTTGTCCGTTTTGACCATAATATCCTTTGCTTTGGTATCATCAACATGATAAAGTTCTTTTAAGGATTTAACCTTGTCTTCTTCATCGGCAGTAATGAACACGGAAACAAGGTTGGGATAATCTTCCAGAGCATAATCGGCACATCTTCCAACGATTACACAGGATTCTTCATCCGCCAATTGTTTGATGGTATCAAACTGAGCTAAAAAGATCTTATGATTTATTGGCATATCCATGTAGCCAGAGGTTGTGAATCCCATGGAATATGTATCCATCACAAGGGAATACAGAAAACTGTTGGTTGGCTTTTCATCGTGGGTCTTGAACAATTCTTCACATAACCCGCTGTTTTTTGCTGCAAGTGCCAAAAGCTCCTTGTCATAGCATTTAATGCCCAGTTCTTCCGCCAATTTCTGTCCGATGATTTTTCCAGAACTTCCGCATTGTCTTCCAATAGCAATTACTAAATTTCCACTCATATAGACAGCTCCTTCCGGTATCTTATAGTTATATTATACCTTAAAATTTCTGAAAAATCTAGATTTATATTTCGATTTAACTGTTTTTTAAGAAGGTGTCTTATGGTTAGCCTGTTAAGTTAACCGCAATTTTCTCAATAGTTCTTCAAAATAGTCGGGAAGAGGCGCAGTAAATTCCATATATCCACCGGTTCTGGGATGGATGATTCCCAACACACCAGCATGAAGCGTCTGCCCGGTAAGACGGAATGGGCACTTTGCGGGGCCATAGACAGAATCCCCTAAAAGAGGATGGCCTATGCTTGCCATATGGACGCGGATCTGATGAGTTCGGCCCGTTTCAAGCTGGCATTCGATATAGGTAAACTGCCGAAACCGCTCAAGGACGCGGTAATGGGTCACTGCTTCTCTTCCATTTTTCTCATTGATGCTCATTTTCTTCCGGTCTATGGGATGACGTCCAATGGGAGCGTTGATCGTTCCCTCGTCTTCCTTTAAAACTCCATGTACGATTGCAGCATATTTTCTGGTAATGGAATGTTCCTTCAGCTGCTCGGAAATGGAATTGTGGGCCATGTCATTTTTACATACAATAAGAACCCCGGTGGTATCCATGTCGATCCGATGGACGATACCAGGGCGCATAACTCCGTTTATTCCCGATAACTCACTGCGGCAATGAGACATCAGTCCATTGACCAGGGTTCCGCTGTAATGGCCTGCGGCGGGATGGACTACCATCCCCTTTGGTTTATTAATGAGAATAATATCTTTATCCTCATAGACAATATCAAGGGGGATTTCCTCCGGAATGATTTCCGGTTCCCTTATTTCAGGAAGGGTTAAGGAAATCCGATCCCCTGCATTTACTTTATAATTGCTTTTTACCGGTTTTTCTTCAACCAGCACGGATTGTTCCTTTAAAAGCTTCTGAAGATAGGAACGGGAAATGTCCTGGCATTGGTCGGATAAATACCGGTCGATCCGGACACCGGCTTCCTCAGGAGCGACTACAAACTCTTGACTCAACCCAGCTCCTCCTTTTTATGAAAGGAAAGACAGGATAAGTCCTCCTCTTTGTAATAAAACAGAAACAGGAGCATAAAAACGAACATGGAAACAGTAACGTAACAATCCGCAACATTAAAAATCGGAAAATCAATCAGCTTAAAATATAAAAAGTCTACCACATAGCCTCTTAAAAAGCGGTCGATCATATTTCCCACCGCTCCTGCCGAAAGAAACATGGCAACAAGGTGCAGCGGCAGGTATTTTCTGTCGGCAGGCATACGGCTGACCGCAAAAGCCGCTGCAGAAAGCACTAACAAGGCAACCAGAAGGAAAAACGCCTGTTTGCCCTGAAGCATTCCAAATGCTGCTCCCCGGTTTTCGGAATAATAAAGTTCAAATACTCCATTCCAGATGACGAAGGGAGGCCGGTTCATGAGATGCTTAACAACAAGAAGCTTTGTCCATTGATCCAGGCCAATGGAAAGAAAGAAGCCAATGATCATCCCGATGATCAGTTTTGTTTTTTGATTCATGAAAATCTCCTTAAGTTAAGATATGGCGAAGCGCTTCTGCCATTTCCGTATCAGTGACAGTCTTGCAGGTGAAGGCTTTACCAATCTGTTCTAACAGAATAAACCGGATGGTGCCGGAATCCATTTTTTTATCACTTTTTGTTGTGAGAACAATATTTTCAGCAGAAAGCCCGCTTACTGAAACAGGCATGCCAAATTGCTCCATCACCGTTAAAAGTTTTGGAAGTTCTTCTGAACGAATCATTCCTCTATTGATAGAAATCCCCATTGCAGCGATGCAGCCAAGTCCCACACAGTGACCGTGTACAAGCCGAAAATCCGAAAGCTTTTCAATGGCATGTCCCAGGGTATGTCCCAGATTTAAAAGAGCGCGCTCTCCCTGTTCTATTGGATCCTTTTCCACCACATCCCGCTTGATCTGGTTGCTTACAAGAACCATTTCGCTTAACACTGTTAAATCCCTGCTATGGATTTTGGCAGAGTGATCCATAAGCCATTGGTAATAGGAGGCATCTTTGATCAGTCCATGCTTGATAACCTCTCCCATTCCTGAGGAAAATTGTTCTTCTGAGAGAGTTTTTAAGGTGGCGGTATTGGAATATACCAGCTTCGGCATATGGAAGGCTCCTATCATATTTTTGTAGGAATCAAAATCAACGCCGGTTTTTCCGCCAATGCTGGAGTCGACTTGGGACAGCAGGGTTGTAGGTACCTGGATAAAGGATATTCCCCGCAGATAGGTGGCCGCACCAAAACCGCACAAATCTCCCACAACTCCTCCGCCCAAAGCAATCAGATAGTCATGGCGGTCAAATTGTTTTACAATAAGGGCTTCGTATAAGTTCCTGACGGTATCCAGATTTTTGTTCTCTTCTCCGGCAGGGAAAATAAAATGTTCTGCTTTTTTGCAGCAGGCAGAAACAATCGATTCTACTTCCTCAAGGTAAAGAGGTGCCACATTGGAATCCGTGACAATACAAACCTTGCGTTCTCCCAGGTTCAGTTTTTTCAGTTCTTCTTTTAGTCCGTCAAACCCAGTTTCCATGACAATCTCATAAATGAAGGCACCGTTCATGTGTACCGGAATTCTATATTCCATGGTATTTTCCTCTTTTCTGTCCATGTTTTTCGAACATTTAAGTATGCCCGCAGGGCGTTTCTCTGCTGTATTATTTTATATTCCTATATCATGGAAGAAAGCAAACAATCTTCCGTCCCGTTTCCTGCATTGCAATGCTGCAACGATTGGAGGAAACGTGTGATATGGAAAATCGTCTGCTTGTACCATTCAAAGAAATGTATGATGTCTTGTACGGAACATCTGTTAAAGGCGTAAATTCATTCCGCCCATATCCAGGCTTCCATTATTTAACAGATCTTGAAAATCACCGGAGAGCTCTACGGATTCCGGGGTCGCTATGAATATGTAATTTGATATTTTCTGTAAATTACCATTCATGGAGTAAGTGGCGCCTGAGGTAAAGTCGATGATTCTCTGGGCGACTTCTGTATGGATGCCTTCCATATTGAGGACAACAGCCTTCCCGGCCAGCATATGATCGCAAATTTCCTTTGCATCTTCAATGGAGGTTGGTTTTACCATGGATACCTCCATAATGCGGGACTGCTTCATGGGCACCACTTTAGGGGACCGGGATAGGAAACGAGGCTTTTGATCAAAGTCGTCCTCTTCCTCGTAGTAATCCTCTTCATTCTTTTTTGAGAAAAGGGTTCTCTTAGCAGGTTTATCGCTTTCATCCTCATAGTCGTCATCTAAATAGTAATCGTCATCATCTGTATCGTTTAAGCGCATGCTATCCATCAGTTTGCCTAAAATGCTCATACTTTATTCTCTCCAATCTTATACCATGGTTCCTGAGTGAGAAAAAATCTTTCCAGGGCCCAGGCACATATTCTCACTTAATTCATGCCCAATCATGCGGGTAAGCGTTGCTCCGCATTTCCTTCAATCATTAAGTGTTCATATAATATCTTGTACCGAAAATTCCGGTACCGACTCTTACCAGAGTAGCACCTTCTTCTATGGCAATCTCATAGTCTCCGGTCATACCCATTGAGAGCATATTCATATTAACATTATCAACGTTTTTGCTTTGCATGTCAACATAAAATTGTCTTAATTTTTTAAAAACAGGACGATTTTCCTCAGATTTTTCTACAAAAGGTGCAATAGTCATAAGACCTTTTATCTTTACATGGGGAAGGCTGGCGATTCTGCGAATCGCGCTTTCCGTCTCCTCCAATTTAAACCCATATTTGCTTTCCTCTTCTGCTACATTCACTTCCAAAAGGATGTCCACAGTCAGGTTTTTTCTGGCTGCTTCCTCTTCGATCTGCTCCGCCAGGCGGACAGAGTCTACACTGTGGATCAGCACAGTTTTGTCAATGACCTGCTTGACTTTGTTTCTCTGCAAATGTCCAATCATATGCCAGCGGATATCTTCCGGAAGGGCAAGGTGCTTTTCGCAAAGTTCCTGCACTTTATTTTCTCCAAAATCCCGGACACCGGCAGAATATGCTTCTGATATCATGACAGCGGGTTTTGTTTTGCTTACCGCTATCAGGGTTACTTCTTCCGGATTTCTTCCAGCCCTCTTACAGGCTGCTGATATCCGGTTATTTACTTCTTCCAGATTTTCCTTAACCAAACCAATCACCTCTTATTGATAAATTAATTCCCCTTCATTGACAGTTTCAGCATTGAGAACGATATGATCGTAAACCGCCAAACCATAGGTCATGTTCTTTTTCACTGTATAATATTCATCATTGGAAGCCTGCACATCAATCTGTTTAAAGACAGCGTACCCTTTGTTTATATTATATACGCCCTGAAGGGAAGCGCTTGTCCCAATTTGATAACGTTCCGTGGAATTAGGCTTTACAATATAATCTCCGGCTTTAAAGCCGTCTTCCGTTCCCATTTCGATATAGTAATTATCCCCTTCAGAATAGTAAATCTCAGTAGGGACAAAGACGACTGAGGTCCCGGACCCGGAATACAATTCTTTGTTGAAACCGGTGGACTGGCTGTCTCCGCCCTGGGTAACGTAGTCCATGGGGACCAGGTAAAAATCTTTTTTTGTAACAGATGTTACGGGAATCTTTAGTCCATCTACCCGGTCGGAAACGATTTCAAAATCAACGTACCGGTCGGAAGCAAATTGAACCATATATTTATCAAAATCCAATTTTCCAAATGATTTTCCATCTGTTCCGGAAAACACGGAAAAGCTTCCCGAAGCTTTTAAATCCCGTCCGGAAAATTCTACAGTAAGGTTCGTTTTGTCTCCATAAGATTTGGCATCTTCTTCCGCCATCGGGAACACGATCGACCATAAATCAGAAGTAATGACTTTATAAACGGGCGAGCCCTTTTCTATAAGATTTCCTGATTTTGTAAAGGTCTTCGTATAGTTGCTGCGGTTAAATACGGCATCTGAAACTCCCGATGGCTGAAGTCCTTCATAAGAATCTACTCCATAGGAGACGATGCCCGCCCGGTCTGCTTTTACCTGCTCAAAATTAATACCTGCCTGATCCATCTGGGCTCCGAGGTTGTCCAAAGCATTAAAATTCATATATTCCATAACCTCGGCCTCTAAAGCGTATTTGGCATCATATACAGATCGAAACTGGTCATTGTCATAAGTAAGGCTGAATGTGGTCAGCTGCTTTTTCAGCTCAGCAAGATTTTCCGGGGTCAGTGTAATCTTATCTTCTGAATTTTCTGCCAGAAATGAAGTGAGATTACCCGTCTCATCAATGGAATAGACCCGGGTGCCGTTCGAAGCCCGTTTTCCTTCCCTTACGTAGTAATTGACATAGCCGGAACGGTCTGCATTTTTAACTTCTTCCTGCCGGAGGATAATTCCTGTGTAATTCTTATTATTGACGATGCTGCCTTCCTGTACTTCATAAAACTGTATCTTATCTCTACGAACATAGGCGAATACACTGAACACCATATAAACAAAGATCAACGCAAAGATGATCATGCCAACATTAATATTCAGAGGCCGCCGGTACCGGATGATTTTTTTATTCTTCTTTGGGTGAGCAGCCCGTTTTAATGGCTGCGCTGCCTTTTGTTTCGCCAACCTGACGCCTCCTTTCCTTATTACCGCCCATGTACTTTGGGCATAAAGGTATGCCTTAGGGCGTTCCTTTTAGTTATTATAAAAGGAAAATCCAAAAAATTCAAGCAAAACAAAGGGGACTGCCGTGCAGCCCCCTTATCTTCATGTATGATTATAATGAAACAACCACATTAGCCCTGGCATTCTCAGGCATATTCTCCGCATCGATGGAAACACTGAGAACAAAGGTTACGTGATACTTTTCACCGATTTTTTCCAAAGTTGCAATGGTTTCAGATATATCTTCCCCTTCAAGGCAGGCCAGCTTTAAAAAGCTGTCAAAGAACATCATCTCTAAATCATGATCTTGAGATATAATACCACAGATAAAACCTATAAATCCTTCGCTTGATGTAATCGGATACTCATTGACATTAATGAGGCGGATCTTGTTGCTTAATTCGTACATGTGCTTGGAACTTTTGTCCAGGTAGGCAATAGAACCTGATGATTCTTTAACAATGGAATTGGCTCTGTCTAACAGATGTTTTGTTTTCCCCTTACCCTTTTTTCCTGCTATTATCTGCACCATAGCAATCTCCTCCTTGCGTTATATAATTTGTATAAAAAGTCTATTCGGATTAATATAATTATAGTACAAATCCATAAGAAAGGCAATGACTATTCTACAATTTTATTCAATATATTTGTCATATTATCGTAAAGGCCTGCATGATTCGGTGCCTTTAAAACAACGGTAATATATTCCCGCTTAGAGGAATCCGAGCTTCCCATGATCAGGCAGCTTCCGGCCGCCTTTGTCGTACCTGTTTTTCCGCCCAGGACAGTAAGTCCTTCCGGCATCTGGCGCTCTCCTGTCATATACCAGTTGGTGCCTTTCCAGGTTGCATTTACCGGCTTTCCCGCTCCATCCTGATAGGTGGCGGTGTACTCAGTTGTGCCAATGATCTTGCGAAATTCGGGATACTTTAAAGCTTCATTAAAGATTAAATACAGGTCATAAGCTGTGGTGTAGTGATTATCATCACTTAATCCGTGGGGATTAAGGAAATGAGTGCCTGTAGCTCCAACCTTCAACGCTTCATTATTCATCATCTGTGCAAACTGGTCTATCCCTCCGGCCATATGGGTTGCAATGGCAGCCCCGGCATCATTTCCGGATGGGAGCATAAGACCATATAAAAGCTGTTCCATAGTCAGCTTATCTCCTGGCTTTATCCCACATAAAGTAGCCCCGGCTTCCGTAATGACAGCATCCTTGGTCACCGTGACTTCATCTGTTAAATCTCCGTATTTTAAGGCAATAAGAGCTGTCATGGTTTTTGTGATGCTTGCAGGATACAAACGCTCAAAAGGATTCTTTGCAAACAGGACTTTCTTATCCTTTAAGTCAAAGACTGCGGCAGCTTCGGCAGTGACCGCATTGTCCTGGCTGGAAGGATCCTCTGAAACGATACAGAGATCATGAGCAAAAGGTTCTGCTCTGCCAGATACTGCACTGGACTTATAAAGGGCGGTTCTTTCCGAATACACATAAGGATTGTCCAGGCCCTTCAGACCGGCGCAGCCTGTCAGAAATACGGTACATAAGGCAATGCAGCCTGATTTTACAAAAACTCTTTTTTTCACGGAATCTACCTCTGCTATTTGTACATCTCACGCCATTCCATGTCACCGCGCTCCAGAGACTTGATCAAAAGCTCTGCGGTAGCCAGATTGGTTGCAAGAGGAATGTTGTGCATATCACAGGTGCTCATGATGTTTACGATATCCGGTTCATGGGACTTGGGTGTAAGGGGATCCCTTAAAAAGATAACCAGATCGATCTCATTGTGTTCAATCTGGGATCCCAGCTGCTGCTCCCCGCCCAGGTGTCCGGCCAGATATTTATGAACATTTAAGTTTGTCACCTCTTCGATCAGACGTCCGGTGGTTCCGGTAGCATATAACATGTGTTTACTTAAAATTCCCCTGTAGGCAATGCAGAAGTTCTGCATAAGTTTTTTCTTTGAATCGTGTGCAACTAGTCCTATATTCATGACGATATACCTCCTTATTAATTACCGATTTTGCGCTGCAGTCCAACATTCAACACCAGTCCCATACCCATAAAGATGCTGATGAGCGAACTGACTCCCGAGCTGATAAAGGGGAGAGGAAGGCCTGTATTGGGAAATATCTGCGTTGCCACGGCGATATTGGCAAAGGCCTGGAAGCCGATTAAAGCTGCCATGCCGGTACAAATCAGTTTTCCTGACATATCTTTGGTTTTGGATGCCAAATAAAGGCATTCAAATACAACCAAACCAATAAGAACAATGACGATAACGCTGCCTCGAAATCCCATTTCTTCGCCGATAATGGCGAAAATAAAGTCGGTTTCCCCGGCTGATAAGAAGTTTCCATCTTTCACCGATGCAATGGTTGTATTAAAAAGTCCTTTCCCTTGAAGCTGTCCGGAACTGATTGCCATAATTGAATTTTTTTGCTGATACAGATTCTCCGCATACTGCTCTGCATGAGGATAAATCCATGCAAGGATCCGCCGCGCCTGATAATCGTGTATAAAAGGGATCAATCCTTTGGTCAGCAGAAATATGAAAAGCGCTCCTGCCGGTATTGCAACGGCAAGGACGCCCCCGATCCAGCGGTAACTGATTCCTGCGGAAAATACCATACACAGGATAATAATGGAAACCACAAGGCTGGTGGATAAATTCGGCTCTGCAAAAATAAGGCCGATGGGTATGGCCGCAAGCAAAGCGGCCAGTCCTATCATAATCGGCGTGTTCAGCCTTTCCTGGTATTTGTTCCAATACCAGGAAAAGAACACGATTAAACCGATCTTTACGAATTCAGACGGCTGTATCCGTCCGATACCAGGAATATTGATCCATCTGGTAGCTCCTCCGGCTGTATGTCCCATAACAAGAACAGCACCCAGCAAAATAATACAGCCCGCATAAACCAGAGCATAAAGCTTGATAATTCTATGATAGTCTATGATGGAAAGCCCAATAGCCAGGGCAAATCCCACCATTACGCCGATAATCTGTTTTGTCACTGTACTGGAATCCTGGTTGGAGGCGCTGGCCACCACAAGAATCCCGATAACGGACAGCGACAGCATGTACAAAACTAACCGGTAATTATAGTATTTAAAATTGTAATCAGAAAACATAATTAGTATATCCCCTTATCAGGTACGTCGCGAATAGGGATGTTTGCATAAAGAACCGGAATAAAGCGTTCGCAATCCGGCTGTTTAAGCTTCTTCATCTGTATCTCTATTCTGTCGGAATCTATATCCATGTATCTTGAGACAACACGGACCATATCGTCTTTTATCATCTGCATGATCTCAGGAGAACAATCAGCCTTGTCCGCAACCAGCAAAAGTTTCAGACGATTTCTTGCAATTTCTCCTGAATTCTTCTTGCGGAATACAGGAAGCAGGCTCATATCTCACCCTCCTATGCTCTCTTTAAGAGATGGGAGAGTTTAAAGAACAGGCCTTCACGTACTGCTGGGTTCTGAAGCGGTACGTTTTCCCCGGTAATCCGCCTGCAGATATCCATATAGGCCTGTCCGGCCGGGGTCCCCATACCAACGAGAGGTTCTCCCTGGTTTGTGGAAATGACGATGTCCTCGTCATCCGGTACGGCGCCGATAATATCAACGGCAAGGATGTCCATGACATCGTCCAGAGACATCATGTCTCCCCTTTTCACCATATCCGCACGGATCCGGTTTACGATGAGTTCAATGGCTCCCATGTCAGCGGCATCTAAAAGCCCGATGATCCGGTCTGCATCCCGGATTGCGGAAACCTCCGGAGTGGTAACAACAATGGCTCTGTCAGCGCCTGCAATGGCGTTTTGAAAGCCTTGTTCAATGCCTGCGGGACAATCCAGCAGGATGTAATCAAACTCATCTCTTAAATCATCAACCAGCTTCACCATTTGTTCGGGAGTGACTGCCGTCTTGTCCCTGGTCTGGGCGGAAGGAAGTAAAAATAAGTTCGGGTATCTTTTGTCTTTAATCAGGGCCTGCTTCATACGGCAGTTGCCCTCTACCACGTCTACTAAATTATAGACAATGCGGTTTTCCAGACCCATAACAACGTCCAGGTTCCGAAGTCCTATATCTGTATCGATCAGGACTACTTTTTTACCCAGAATTGCAAGTCCGGTACCAACATTGGCAGAGGTTGTTGTCTTGCCTACCCCGCCTTTTCCAGAAGTGATTACGATAATCTCGCTCATACCATATCCTCCTGATTTTTAGGGATAACTTCCTTTTTATATTCTACCTTAGTTTTTGGAATATTTCCACACTTTTTTTCATTGGTTTGATTATGACCTTGTTATTTTCCATATAAGCCTTCATTGGACCTCTTCCCAGACGCTTTCCTCTTCCGTCAAGGCCTGAGGTGCAATCTGCGATGCGCAGCTGGATTGGAGCCATATCCAGGGCAGTAATGAGCGCTCCCCGGTTGCCTGCTACACCTGCACATACCGTACCGGAAAGTTTTCCAAGAACGATCACATTACCTTTTGCCAAAACCTTTGCACCTTTGCATACATCACCGATGATCACAATGCTGGCTTCGGATTCCAAAGTCTCTCCGCTTTGTAGATTGCCTTTGAAGAACTGCCCTGTCTGGCAGGACAACTCCATGAGTTTCTCGTTCAGTGCTTTTTCGCAGCGCTCCATACGGTTTATATCCGTATCAACCAGGCAGATGATCTCCACATTGGAGTTTTCCGTGATCTGGTTGATGATTGCGAACTCTTCCTCGGAATTCAGTTCCCGCCCTTCCAGGGTCAGGGTCATTTGTGCGGATCCCCAGAATTTCGCATGATCCCCGAATTTTTTCCCAATATCAGATAGAAGCTGAGGGAAGGGGGTGTCTGGGTCCAGGATGACAGTCATACCTGCTCTGTTGCTTTTAATTACTACGGTATTATGCATCATATCACCTCTTATCCTAGTTAATCGCGAATGTTGACCATCGCTGCATCCAGGGCACCGGCATTTATAATGGATTCTAAATCCGTATAGCCGTAATAATACTTATAGACGTTCTTCGCAATATTGGCGGCGTTGGATGATGAATAGCCATACGGAATATTCACGGTAACACAGATTTCCGGATTGTCATATGGCGCATAAGAAATAAAGAATGCATGATTGGGCTTGTTGCGGGCCTCCTGTGCAGTACCGGTTTTAGCGGCAATTTCCACTTCTAAGTCGGTAAACAGCCTTTTACTTGAACCGTTTGCAATCACTTCTCTCATCCCCTGTTGTACAGTATCCCACGTTGAAGCCGCCGCGTCAATATGAGAAGAAATCTTAGGGGTATAATCTTGTATCAGATTACCTTCAGAATCTGTTGTTTTGTCCAATAAGCTGAGCTCAAATACAGTTCCCCGGTTTGCAATGGCAGACACGTATCTGGAAAGCTGGACATTGGTGTAAGCATGGCTTCCCTGTCCCATGGCAGAACGCTCCGGCGCTTCCTTTGAAATCTGTGGATCAAGCTCTGCGATCTCTACCCCGGACTTATGATCCAGTCCAAACATGGTTGCATATTTCCGCAAAACTTCAAGTCCCTGGTCAGGAGAATATACTCCGTTGGCATCCATGGACAAGCGGTGCCCCAGATCAGCAAAGAAATAGTTACAGGAGTTCCCAATTCCTCCTACAATGTTCAGAGGACCATGCTGGCCTGGATAGATCCAGCACTTAATGGGCGGTTCTACATCCGTATAAAGACCGGTACAGGTAATGGTTTCATCCATTGTGACAACATGCTCTTCCAGAGCAGCTACCGCAGTAATGGGTTTAAAGGTGGAACCAGGCGCTTTTCTTGTCTGGGTCGCATTGTTGTATAACGGAAGGGACATGTCTGACTGTAGCTGGCTGAAATAGGTTCCGTCACCAATCCTGTTGTTGTCATATCCAGGATAGGATACCAGTGCAAGCACTTCTCCTGTTTTGTCGTTTGTAACCACTACTCCTGCATTACATGGGGATAATGCCAGCTGGGCAGGCGTGATCTCCAGGGATGACAGCTTTTTAATCAGAAAGGTGTAAGCATCACCTGTTGCCCTTAAATCTGCTGCATCCTGACCATGGTCTGTTAAAACTCCCTGATCATATAAAGCAAGGCATAGCTCCTGCCCTGTAATGACATCGTCATTAATCAGATACCGGTATATTTTTTTTGTAAAGTTCCGGTCATCCTTAAGCTTGTCCAGAGCATAGGCCACAAGGGCTTCAAAGGTGTCATCCGCATTTGAATATTTGGAATCGGTTCCCAGCTTGGTGGTGTCTACCCAGCCATTGGCGATTCCATAATACAGATAGTCTCTTAAACTGATTTCATCCGCTTTCCATGCCTGATATTCCCCGCTGGAGGTATCAATGGCATCTTCCTTAATGATTCCCACGGTAGGACCGGAAAGATAAGTATATATATAAAACATATAGGCTTTTAAGTCTTCTGAAAGATCCTTCATTGGTGTGGCGTGGGCGCTCATCAGCTCATTGTTTAAATTGGTAAAGATCTGCTGTTGGGAAGACATATATTTCCGGTATATGTTTTTTTCGGTTTCAGAGGCGTCCTCCCCTTCCATTTCCTTCAGGGAAAGGACATTGTTGTTGATCAGCTGGTAATAGGCATCCTTAACAGGTATCTTCATATTGGAGCCATCAGTGGAGCCGCTTGTATTGAAATCACCATTTACAATGGTCTTAATGAGAACTCCGGCTAAGGATTGTTCAATCAGATGGTAAATGCCCTTCTGAAGATCCGCATCCAGGGTCAGATACACATCGTTTCCTGCGGAAGCATCGGTTTCATCTTTTGTTTCCCGTACTCGTCCTACACTGTCCTTATAAATTGTTTTTTTCCCTTTTGTCCCCTGAAGCTCGTGCTCCATGGTATATTCAATTCCAGCCCGTCCTACGATGTCATTGATGTCGTAATCGTCTTTCCTCTTTTGAAGGCCCTCCAGCTGGTCCTCCGGGACCTTTCCGGTATAGCCGACGACCGGAGCTAAGGAAATGCTGTCGTTATAAGCGCGGATCGTGGTTTCCTCCACATTCACTCCCTGCATTTCACCGATATGCTCCAAAATATCCGCTACGGTTTCATCGGATACCTGACTGGCAACCGTAGTGGCTTCGTATTTTCGGTAGGACATGAGGCGAAGGGCGTATTTGATATTGATGATATCAAGGGCTTCCTGGTCTGTCAGGGTAACGGGCTTGCCATTCTGATCTTTCATATCTGTAAGGCCATTGTCCTTACAGGCTTTCTCAAACAGTTCCCTTGCGTTTAAATTAGAGGGATAGGCGCCTTTTTCATCGTCTAAGTCTTCCACCTTCTTCAGACCATAATAGTCCCTCAGAAAGCGTTTTCTGGAGGACTCGGTGGAGGAAGTGTATACGATGTCGCCGTTGGAATCAATGGCGACTTCAAATTTCCCCTGTATGGTTTCCCCGTGCTTTTCAAGAATCTGTACCAACCTTAAATACATGTTATTTCTGGCGGCTGCATTCTTGTACGCTCCGGTATCCTGTACGGTAACGGAATAAGCCAGCTTATTATAAGCCAGGACTTTGCCGTTCCTATCATAGATATTGCCTCTTGTTCCAGCGGTTGTAATGGTCTGTTCCGTAAGCTGCAGGTATTCATTAAGGGCTTCTTCTCCATTAACGATCTGCATGTTAAAAAGTTTATTAATTAATCCGGCATACATGAAAAAGCAAATGATTCCAAGTATAAAAAGCCGTGAAGATATGGTTTTTTTCAAAAATTCCTTTATTATGTCAAATAAATCACTAAACAATTGCCGAATCACCTCTTTTTCCTATCTTTTCCAAGTGCCGGTTCAAAATCAGGAATACCCGATAAAGAAGCAGGGTCGTTACAACGGTAAAAATGATTTCCGGAAGCATCAGATTGATAAAATAATACCCAACCCTGATTTTCTGACGAATCAGGAACCGGAAAACATAAATATACAGATTGTAAGCCAATTCGTTCAGTACACTTAGGATCAAGGGCAGCGTAATGTAATCTTCATAATAGTATTTCGTACAGATTCCGTTGATATAGCCTACATGGATAAAAATCAGGGTATAAAAGCCAAAAGGCCCGCTGTAAAATAAATCCATGAGAAGCCCGGCCAAAAGCCCGTAATACATCCCTGCCTCTTTTCCATGCATGAAGCCAAAGGAAAAGGTGAGGATTAAGAGCAGGTTGGGAGAAGCCGATAAAAACGGCAGCAACGGAAAAAGGCAATTTTGAATCGTAAATGCAAGAATTATCATCAATACATTAAAAAGTATCCGTCTCATGTTACTCCTTTCCTCTTTCCTGTCCACGCTTTTTGGACATAAAGGTATACCCGCAGGGTGTTTCCTCTTTCCCGTCCATGCATTTGGTCATAAAGGTATGCCCGCAGGGTATTTCCTTTTATTGAGCAGCGCTTTCTGCTGTTTCTGTTTCAGAGGAATTCGTTTCCTGGGGAGTGGTTTCCTCCTGAGAAGAAGCTTCTTCCTTCATCATATCAGCTTTCAGTTTTGTGATAACCAGAACCTCCTGCAGGCTGTCAAACTTTGCTGCCGGAATTAAATACCCTGATTTGGTAACGTTATTGGTATCATTGGTAATGCCGGAGGCATAACCAACCAGGATGCCGGGCAGGAATACGGAACTGATGTTGGATGTTACGATCTTATCTCCGTCTTTTACATCGCTTTCCTTTAACACGTTGGTGATCCGGAGCCTTCCCTCTTTAAACAGGGTCAAGTCACCGGCAACGATGCAGCTGTTTCCGGATTGCATGGCCATGCCGCTCACACGGCTGGAATCATCAATAATGGAACGAACGGTTGCATAATTTGCTCCCACATCCGTGACAATGCCCACCAGGCCGCCTCCGGCCACAACATTCATATCCGGAGCAATCCCATCCTTTGAGCCTTTATCGATGCGGAATATCTGGAACCAGTTGCTTGAGTCATTGGCAATGACCCTGGCTCCCACCTTTGTATACTGACTATAATCCTGATCCAGGCTGTAAAGCTGTCGAAGCCGTTTTAACTCGAATTCTTCCGCCTGAAGTCTGGTGTTTTCCTCGGTCAGCTGTGTGATGATTTCTTTCATCTCTTTATTCTCGTTCAGTGCGTCATGAAGCTTAGTATAATCAATAATTTCATCATAAATGGCCGAACCAACCGCATTGACACCCGATTGAACCGGAATCAGAAAATATCCTACCCCGGTCCTAAGGGGCGTAAGCCATTCGTCATGAATGGAGGTCAGCCCGATCAACAGGACACAAAATACCGTTAAGGCAATAAGAACATATTTGCTGCGCTTTGATTCCATCTATAAAATTCCCCGTTCCTTCAAACTGATATAGGAATTATCTCCTATGATAATATGGTCCAACAACCGGATGCCAACCAGATCCCCTGCTTCCTTTACCCTGCGGGTGAAGCTTAAATCTTCCCTGCTGGGAGACGGATCTCCGCTTGGATGGTTATGAACCAGTACCAGACTTACGGCATGATATTTCATAGCCTCAATGAAAATCTCCCTGGGAGAAACAGCGGAAGTATTCACTGTTCCCTGAGAGATCATAATGTCCCTTATCAGGGATCCTTTTGTATTCAGGAGCACGATATAAACCAGCTCCTGTTCTTTATGGCGCATATCCTCCACAAAGTAATTAACAATATCAAGGGGATTACGGAATGACACCCCATCGGAGCGGGCGGTTCTTTTCCAGATACGTCTGGAAAGCTCTCCCACGCATAAAAGCTGGGCGCCCTTTACGGCTCCGATTCCCTTAACCTGCATAAGTTCCGGCATTGAAAGATGCAAAAGCCCTAAAATACCCTCTTTGGGATAATTTAAGGCCAGTATCTTCTGTGCCAGCGTCAGGGAATTATTCTCCCTGGAACCTGTGCGGATGATAATAGATAAAAGCTCCGCATCGCTTAAGCCTTCCGGACCTTCCTTTAAACACTTTTCATAGGGCCGTTCATCCGCAGGAATGTCTTTCATCGTTATTCGTTTCATATGCCTCCTGACCGTTACTCTCCAGGCACGTTAAAAAGGACATATGTAGGGCAGAGCGGATATTGGCAATCACTTCGCTCCTTGATCATGAACGCATGCGTTCAAATTAACCGATATGTAATGAGGGCTGCTGCCACTCCTATAATGCCAGCCATGGTAATTTTAATGTTAATGCCAAAGGTAATTACCAGAATGCCTAAATTGACGATCAGCGGGGTATCAAATCCAAAGGATTGTCCCGCGTTCAGCCAGGACAGCCAGGAAATTCCCCGGGTCAGATCTCCGACAAAGCCTCCGAGAACTACGCCGGCCAGCATAAGAAGAAGCAGTACCCAGCAGTTTTTGTATTTCATCTGCTTTGCTACCCCTTTTGGTTTTATGACAGGATTGTCCATACCTATCAAATCATTCTAACATAGTTTTGCAGTTGTGTATACCGTTTTTTATAATTTGCCTTCAAGCGAAACATGCAAAAGCTTGTTCTTCCATTGGACTGTAAGCACGATTGTGAAAAATTTATTTTTTATAAACGGATCAGCCCGGCCTCCAGAAGTTTTTGTACTGACATTAGTATTCCCAGCTTTGCGTGGTACCAGGTAAGACCTCCCTGGAAATAAACCGCATAAGGCGGTTTGATAGGACCATCCGCGCTCAGTTCAATGGATGAACCTTGTACAAAAGCACCGGCTGCCATGATGACAGGGGCGTCGTAACCCGGCATATCCCAAGGTTCCGGTGTGACAAAGCTGTCAACAGGAGCTGCTGCCTGAATTCCCTGGCAGAAGGCAATGACTCCTTCCGGCTTTCCGAAGGTAACGGCCTGAATGATATCATGTCGGGACTGGGAACCGTCAGGAACAACGGAAAAGCCCAGCTTTTCATAGACATTAGCAGCAAATACAGCGCCCTTTAAGGCCCCTGCCACTACGGTAGGAGATAAAAATAATCCCTGAAAAAAGGACTGGTTAAGGCCCAGAGTGGCCCCAACTTCCTTTCCAAGACCAGGTGCTGTCAGCCGGTAGGAAGCACGGTCAATGCAATCTGTCCTTCCCGCAATGTAGCCGCCGATGGGAGCAATGCCTCCTCCTGGATTCTTTATGAGAGAGCCTACCACCATATCGGCTCCCACATCAGACGGTTCAATCCTTTCAACGAATTCCCCGTAGCAGTTGTCAACCATACAGATCACATCCGGCTTTATCTTTTTCACGAAGGAGATCAGCTCGCCGATCTGGGAAACGGAAAAAGTAGGGCGGGTATCGTATCCTTTGGAACGTTGGATCGTAACCAGCTTTGTTTTTTCATTCACCGCTTTTTCTATGGATTCATAGTCAAATGTCCCATCGGCAAGAAGGTCCACCTGCCGGTATACGACTCCGTATTCTTTTAAAGAACCTACACTGTCCCTGATGCCGATCACTTCCTCCAGGGTATCATAGGGCTTTCCCACAGGTGAGAGAAGTTCATCCCCTGGACGGAGATTCCCGGAAAGGGCAACGGTCAGGGCATGGGTGCCGCTGATCAGGTTCGGTCTTACGAGAGCGCTTTCCGTATGGAATACACTGGCATAAACTGCTTCCAAAGTATCACGGCCTAAATCATTGTAGCCATAACCCGTGGTCGCCGCAAAATGGATGTCACTGACCCGGTTTTCCTGCATGGCCTTAATGACCTTCATCTGATTATATTCGGCCGTTTCATCGATTTCTTTAAAACGCTCTTTTAAAGTTTCTTCGATTTCTTTCCCGAAATCCATTACCTGACTGCTGATTCCCAGGCTTTCGTACATTTCATTTATTTCCATTGTTTATTATTCTCCAATTCGTATATCTCATTTATGTCCTGCAACATTTTTTTTAGCACCTGATCCAGGTCATTGTTAAAATACGGAAGATCCAGCCATCTTACATCACGCTCCCGTTTAAACCAGGTGATTTGTCGTTTTGCAAAATGCCTGGTGTCCCGCTTTAAAACATAAATGGCCTCTTCCAGTGTATATTTCCCCTGTAAATAATCCAGGATTTCCTTATACCCAAGGCCCTGCATAGAAACCATGTCCCTGGTTAAGCCCATATCCTTTAAGTGCATGACCTCTTCCACAAGCCCCTGCTCAAGCATTAAGTCCACACGCCGGTCAATCCGTTCATAGAGGCAGGCCCGGTCTGTATTTACTACATAATAGAGGAAATCATAAGGAGACTTCTTTTGTTTTTCCCGTTTGTTGTGCTCCGAGATCCGCTCACCGGTCTGCCGGTAATATTCAATTGCCCGGATCACCCGTTTCATATTATTTTCATGGATCTCTTCTGCGGAATCCGGGTCAATGTCCCGAAGAAGGTTATGGAGAAACTCTGCCCCCTTCTCCTGGCCCAGTTTTTCCAGTTCCATACGTATGGAGGTGTCTTCCCCATTTTCCGTAAAATCAATATCATAAAGAAGGGCTTGGATATAAAAACCGGTTCCGCCGGCTACAATGGGAATATGACCGTGGGAATAAATCTCTTCCACGGCCTCCTTCGCCATCTTCTGAAAAACTGTCACATTAAATTCCTCTTCCGGATCAAGGACATCGATCAGGTAATGAGGAACTCCGTCCATTTCTTCCTTTTTGATCTTTGCGGAACCGATATCCATATGGCGGTATACCTGCATGGAATCAGCGCTTATAATTTCTCCCCCGATTGCCTTCGCAAGACGGACCGACAAAGCGGTCTTTCCCACTGCCGTCGGCCCGGTAATAATAATCAGCGGTCTCATCATACGATCCTCTTAAATTTCTTCTCTAACTCATATTTGCTCATGGAAATGATCGTTGGCCTTCCGTGAGGGCAGGCATAGGGATTTTCCAGGTTTAAAAGCTGGTCAATAAGCTCGTTGGCTTCCGCTGCTGATAAGCGATGACCTCCTTTAACCGCTGCCTTGCAGGATAAGGATGCGACCCGTTCATAAATCATATCCGGGTTTTGGGATGAGCCATCCTCTGACAACCCATCGATCATTTCGATCAGAAGTTCTTTTTTGGCAATGGAAAAAAGGTTGGCCGGAACTCCTCTGACCGCATATTCCTTGCCGCCAAAGGGTTCGATTTCAAAACCCATTTCTGTAAAATACTTTAAATGGCGTTTTAATAAAATTTCTTCATTCTGGTTTAAAGTCAGGATAATGGGAGGGCTCACCAGCTGGGAAATGTATTCCCTGTTCTTAAGTGTTCCCATGGTTTTTTCATATAAAACCTTTTCATGGGCAGCATGTTGGTCAATAATAAAAAGCTGTTCATTAAATTCAACCAGCCAATAAGTATCAAACAACTGTCCAATGAGCTTGTGCATGGACCGGGCCTTTGGTTCCAGAAGCTTTCCGTCAAACAAATCCAGTTGTTCCGGTCCCTTTTCCTTCTTGGAAACCTCATCTTTTAATGGTGCTTCCGGCAGTCTTTCTAAGGCCGGGGCCTGTGGTTTTAACCAGTTGTCCGCCAGATCATCCCTTTCCTTTACAAAGGTGGGCTGGGGCGGAGTTAATCTTTTAGGAAAAGCATAGGACGTATCATTCTTCTCTACTGCGGCAGCCTGCTGCTCCATAGCCATAAGCCTGCGTCTTTCAAAAGGCTCTGGGCTGGGCTCGTGTCTTTTTTCGGAAAGGTTCTGCTTTGCCTCTTCCTTTTTCTCTAATTCCACCTCAGGGATCAGCTCTTTGTGGGCCAAAGCGCTTGATACTGCCTGATACACCATGTGATAGACCATTTCCCCATCACGGAACCGAAGCTCCATCTTGGTGGGGTGGACATTTACATCAAGCATCTCCGATTCAATGGAGAAATGAAGCATGGTAAAGGGATATTTATGCTGCATCATAAATGGCCGGTAGGCTTCTTCTATTGCCCTGGAAATAATGCTGCTTTTTATGTACCTGCCATTGATGAAATAGTTTTCATAATTCCGGTTGCCTCTGGCGATCACCGGTTTTCCAATGTAGCCATGAATGGAAACCTGAGGCTTATTCACCGTAACCTCCAAAAGGTTTGATGCGATTTCCCGGCCAAATACTGTGTATACAATATCCTTTAAGTTGTGGTTTCCGGAAGTGTGAAGCTTGTTCTGGTTGTTCTGGATAAAGCGGATGGATACTTCCGGATGAGACAGAGCCAGCTTTTCCACCAGATCAGCCACATGAGCACCTTCCGTGGAAGGAGTTTTTAAAAATTTCTTCCTGGCCGGAGTATTGTAAAATAAGTTTCTGGCGATAAAGGTGGTTCCTTCAGGCGCTCCGATCTCTTCCATGGACCGTTCTTCACCACCCTCAATCTGAAATCTGGTACCGGTAAGCCCAACGCTGGTCTTGGTAATAAGCTCCACCTGAGAGACAGCCGCGATGCTTGCAAGAGCTTCTCCCCGGAATCCAAGAGAGGAAATGGTAAACAGATCCTCTACGGATTTGATCTTGCTTGTAGAATGACGCAGAAATGCCAGAGGTACTTCCTCTTTGGGAATCCCGCAGCCATTGTCGGTCACCCGGATAAAGGAGGTTCCCCCTTCTTTGATCTCCACGGTAACTGCGGTGGATTTGGCATCGATGGCGTTTTCCAAAAGCTCCTTAACAACGGAGGCCGGACGTTCGATGACCTCTCCTGCCGCTATTTTGTTGATGGTATTCTGATCCAGTACGGTTATATTCGGCATGGCACCTGCTCCTTTCCACTTATTCGCCCACGCTTTTGGGGCATAAAGGTATGCCCGCAGGGTGTTTCCACATTATCGCCCATGCTTTTGGGGCATAGAGGTATACCCGCAGGGTGTTATCCTACTGCCAACGGTTCTTTAGTTTTGTCTGCAGACGATACAGGGTATTGAGCGCGTCAATGGGTGTCATGTTGCCCAGTTCTAAATCGCCCAATTCCTTGATGATATCATCATCCTTTACGGTATCAAAGAGGGACATCTGCTGTAAATCCACCTCGTCGGGCTTTGGAACAGCCTTTCTCTGGATAATATTGGAGTTGATTTCGGCAATTTCCTTTGCTTTGGCTGTGATGTCCGCATCTCTTAATTCTTCCAGCAGCTCTTTGGCCCTGGCAATAACGGTGTCCGGGACGCCGGCCAGCTTAGCTACCTGTATGCCGTAGCTTTTATCGGCTCCGCCCTTTATGATCTTTCTTAAGAAAACAATGTCATCGCCCTGTTCTTTTACTGCGATGCAGTAATTATTTACCCCGCTCATGGTTCCTTCCAGCTCGGTCAGCTCATGATAGTGGGTCGCAAACAGGGTTTTTGCTCCAAGGATTTTCGGATTGCTGATGTGTTCTACCACGGCCCAGGCAATGCTGAGTCCGTCAAAGGTGCTGGTGCCGCGGCCGATTTCATCTAAGACGATCAGACTGTTTTTGGTAGCGTTCCGAAGGATATTGGCTACCTCCGTCATCTCCACCATGAAGGTACTCTGGCCGGAAGCCAGATCATCGGATGCGCCTACCCGGGTGAAAATCCGGTCGCAGATTCCAATGCTTGCTTCCTCTGCAGGAACAAAGCTTCCGATCTGGGCCATCAGGACGATTAATGCAGTCTGGCGCATGTAGGTAGACTTTCCTGCCATGTTTGGGCCGGTGATGATGGAAACCCTGTTTTTCCCGTTGTCCAGATAGGTATCATTGGAAACAAACAGATCATCCCGCATCATTTTTTCCACTACCGGATGGCGGCCGTTTTTAATGTCGATCAATCCCTTTTCGTTAACCTGAGGCTTTATATAGTTGTTCCTTGTGGCAACAGAGGATAAGGAGGCAAGGACATCGATCCCTGCTATGGCCCTGGCAGTCTTTTGAATCCGGAGAACCTGGTCTGCCACCGAATCCCGGACCTGACAAAATAAACTGTATTCCAGAGAAAACAGCTTGTCCTCAGCTCCCAGTATCACATTTTCAAGTTCCTTTAACTCGTCGGTGGTGTAACGCTCCGCATTGGCAAGAGTCTGTTTACGAATAAAGTAATCGGGTACAAGATCCTTAAAGGAGTTGGTCACTTCAAAATAATAGCCGAATACCTTATTAAATTTTACTTTCAGGTTTTTAATTCCTGTTTTTTCTTTTTCCCGCAATTCCAAATCAGCAAGCCAGTTCTTACCCTCTGTTTTGGCACTTCTCAGCTTGTCGGCTTCTTCATGAAAGCCGTCCTTAATGATTCCGCCGTCTCTTAAGGTGACAGGCGGATCATCAATAATGGCACGGTCAATCAATTCCCTGACATCCTCTAAGGGATCCAGTTCTCCCCACAAGTCCGTGAGCATCTCACTGGTGAATTCCGCCAAAAGATTCTTGATGTGCGGAAGCATCTCAAGGGAGCTTTTAAATGCGATCATATCTCTGGGATTGGCTGTCTTATAGCTGATCCGTCCGATCAGACGTTCCAGGTCATAAATCGGGTTTAAATATTCACAGATCTCTTCCCTTGATATGAAATTCATATTCAGCTCTTCAATGGCATTCTGGCGTTTTATGATCTCTGACTTATGGATTAAGGGCTGCTCTATGTAGGTGCGCAGCATTCTGGCGCCCATGGCTGTTTTCGTCCGGTCCAGGACCCAGAGAAGACTTCCGCGCTTCTGCTTTTCCCTTAAGGTCTCCAAAAGCTCCAGATTCCGCCTGGTAGAAGTGTCAATAATCATGAATTGCCCGGTGGAATAAGGGGTAATGGTTGTTATATGGGAAAGGCTGTTTTTCTGGGTCTCGTACATATACTCCATAACTGCCCCGGCAGCTATGACTCCGGTGTCATAATCTTCCAGCCCGAGTCCTGTGAGTGCGCCTACCTTGAAGTGTTCTTTTAGAATTTTCCGGCAGACTTCATCGGAAAAGAAATGATGATCCAGAGATGAAATAACCGCTTGGTGACGGTTCTTTATTTCTTCTACATCCACTCCCGAAACATAAAAGGCTTCGTTGCAAATGATTTCAGAGGGGGTAAACTTATTGATCTCATCCATAAGCTCCCGCTCCGACTCTACCTCCGTTACAAGAAAATCGCCGGTGCTGATATCCGCAACTGCGACCCCAAAGGTCTCGCCGATATAGACGATTCCCATCAGGTAGTTATTTTTTGTTTCATCAAGAGCCTGTGCGCTTGTGATGGTTCCAGGTGTTACCACACGGATAACCTCCCGCTTTACCAGTCCTTTGGCAAGCCTGGGGTCTTCCATCTGCTCGGCGATGGCAACTTTAAAGCCTTTCTGGACAAGACGGTTTAAATATGTATCAACGGCATGATAAGGAACGCCGCACATAGGCGCCCGTTCCTCCAGTCCGCATTC
This sequence comes from Lacrimispora sp., assembly GCF_032078915.1. Classification (GTDB taxonomy): domain Bacteria; phylum Bacillota; class Clostridia; order Lachnospirales; family Lachnospiraceae; genus Lacrimispora. The sequence continues at coordinate 197,270 of NZ_DAMAUN010000002.1, forward strand.
TTTTCCGGTTAAGGTGATTTCCAGCTCTCTTGATACGGTAACCGCATCGTCAAAAAACATTTCGTAAAAGTCCCCCAGCCTGTAAAACAGGATACAGTCCGGGTACTCCTTTTTTGTTTCCATGTAATGGGTCATCATTGGTGACAGTCCAGCCATGCTCTTTCACTTCCTTTTTCTTCTGTTTATGGTCTTAAAGTTCCCATGTAGTAAAATCCTCTGGATTCATCCAGATATACGTCCACGATTTTTCCAATAAGAGAAGAATCCCCTTTAAAATGAACAGTAGTGTTATTGCTCAAGCGGCCGGTCAAAAGACCTTCCTCATGATCATTCACTTCTTCTGCCAGTACCTTCTGAACGGTGTGTTCCTCTCTTCCGCAGACCTCGGAAGAGATTTTCTGGACTTCAGCCAGCAGACGGTCAAAACGGTTCTTTATCACGTCTTCCGGTACCTGCTCTTCCATCTTGGCCGCCGGCGTACCGGTACGCTTGGAATAGATAAAGGTAAAGGCGCTGTCAAAGCGTACCTTTTTCACCACTTCAAGGGTTTCGTTAAAATCCTCTTCCGTCTCTCCGGGGAAACCTACTATGATATCTGTGGTCAGTGAAATATCCGGCATGGCTGTCCGGATTTTTTCTACAAGCTTCAGATACTGTTCCTTGGTGTATTTCCGGTTCATCACCTTTAAAATACGGCTGCTGCCTGACTGAAGAGGCAGGTGAAGATGGGTGCAGACCTTTTTTGAATTTTTCATGGCTTCGATCAGATCGTCTGACAAATCCTTTGGATGGGAAGTCATAAAACGAATCCGTTCCAGGCCTTCCACCTGATCGATCTGGGTCAGAAGCTCTGCAAAGCTTACGGGTGTTTCCAGGTTTTTTCCATAGGAGTTAACATTCTGTCCCAAAAGCATGATCTCCACAACGCCGTCATCTACAAGCTGTTTTACCTCTTCCAGAATGTCTTTCGGGCTGCGGCTCCGCTCCCTGCCGCGCACATAGGGCACGATGCAGTAGCTGCAGAAATTGTTGCAGCCAAACATAATATTAACGCCGGATTTAAAAGAGTACTTCCGGTCCGTAGGGAGATCCTCCACAATCCGGTCCGTTCCTTCCCAGATGTCTACAACCATCTTTTTTTCTTCCAGGCGTTCATACATTAGCTCAGCCAGTTTAAAAATGTTGTGAGTACCGAAAATAATATCCACAAAGCGGTAGCTTTTCTTAATCTTGGCAACTACTTTCTCTTCCTGCATCATGCAGCCGCAGAGAGCGATCATCATGTGAGGATTTTTCTTTTTTAAACTGTTTAAATATCCAAGACGTCCATAGACTCTGTCATTGGCATTTTCTCTGACCGTACAGGTATTATATAGAACAAAGTCTGCCTCTTCCGTATCGGTTTCCACAAAGCCGATTGCTTCTAAAATTCCCTGAAGCTTTTCAGAATCTCTGGAATTCATCTGACAGCCGAAGGTGGCGATGTGAAAGGTAAATTGTTCTTTCCCTGATGATTCCTTTAATTTATTCAGAATATCCCGGTAACGCTCTATAAAGTAGTACTGTCTTGCCGGCTCTTCCTTTGGTGCCTGGCTGAGGGCTTCCTCATAAGTCATATTTATATAATCCATTTGTATAACCTCTTAATTTTTATTCGGTTTTCCCATTATATCATAAATATTTTTTATTGCAAATAACAAAATCGGCTTTTCCGGTGGAAACACCCTTCATGCGGACAGTAATCTGCCTGATTAATTTCAATTGTTTTCTTTTGTTGGGGAATGCGGCAAAAAAAGGACAGGGTTTGAATGCCCTGTCCTCTGACGGTTGTGTAACGAATGCCGATAACCGCGGCGTAGTATGGATTAAGATGTTTCTTCCGGCAGCATGGTCAGTGTGTCATAACGTCGTGTCATCAGACGGCAGGCCAGCCCGGTTGCCATGAGCGCAAGACCAGACCAGAAGAACCACCGGCCAATGCCAATGAGTTCGCTTACCGGTCCCGCAACAATGAGCCCTATTGGCATAGCCCATGTCATGGCGGTCATCATAAGAGAGAACACCTTTCCCATCATCTCCGGCGCGATAGTTTCCTGGATATAAGCCATTACCGGCACATTCATAAAAGTACCGGAGCTGCCCATAAGAAAACAACAGAAAAGGAAAACCCAAAAGCCTCCGGCGGGCAAAGCTCCACTGACAAGAGAGCATGCGCCCATAACTACGATTGCGAGAGCCGCCATAAAAAAGCGGCGCCTCATACCACCCCAAACTCCAATAACAAGAGAAGAAATCAGCAGCCCGCCAGCAAAGACAAACTCGGCGGCGCCGTTATGCCACGCCGTACCGCCGAAATGAACACGGATCAATAGCGGAAACAAAGAACCCAGGGGCATATAAAGTATGGTCATAATCATCATGGCGGGGAAAATCGCCATAAGAGGCCGATTTGCCCGCATTGCAGAAAGACCCATCTTCATATCCGCCAGCAAATGCGGCAGCTCACCGCTTTGCGGTATATGGGGGATTCTGACAAACAACAGACATACTATGGCAAAAACAGCGCCGAAGATATCTATCAGCATGATGGCGGCGATTGGGAAGATACCCATGAGTGCTGCGCCCAACACTGGTCCAAGCATATTGGAAACCGAAGTGACCATATTGCCCCAGCCGCCAGCCTTAGTAAGCATCGGCGCAGGCACCAGCATGGGAATGGCAGCTTGCATGGCCGGGCCGTGGAAGGTGTTGCCAAGCCCTCGCAGTAACAGTATCAGGTAGATGAATGATAAGGGAGGTTTTTCTGACAGCAGGAAGGCAATTCCTAAAACCACGCTGGAAAGTGCCACAAGTCCATCGGCCGCGATCATAACAGTGCGGCGGTTATAGCGGTCAATCCATACCCCGGCAAAGGGGCCTATTATCATACCCGGAATAAAGGCAACAATGGATGCCAGTGTAAGCGTAACTGCAGATTCCGTCTGTATTGTCAGCCACCAGATAACTGCGAATTGTACCGCAGACGACCCTAGCAGGGAAAATGCTTGCCCTGCGTAAATAGTAATAAATTGCTTTTTCCATTTATTCATTTTTTATATTCTCCTATATTACAAAATTCGTTTATTTAAAATGAGTTATTGTAATACGGAATTACCGCAACATAACTCGCGGTACTATCTTAACCTCATGGAATGCGTCATTAAATAATCCTCCTGATATAAATTTAGTACATAACTTGCGATTTTTACCAACATGGTAAAGAAAGCACCATATGCAACGATTATAGCATATGTCTGCTGAAAATTCCACAACGATGTCCCGGGCCGTCAAAGGGCAAATCGTCATCAATCCATCAGTTTCACCACTCCGGTTGCCACCTTCCCGGTAAATGCATCGTCATGCTCCACAAGCAGCATGGCCGGCTGGAATTTAAGGATTAAATCCTCGATCTGGATCCTGGAATATACATCAATGAAATTAAGGGGTTCATCCCAGATATACAGATGGGCCTGCTCACAGAGGCTGCGGGCAATGAGGACCTTTTTCTTCTGTCCTTCGCTATAGGATTCCATGGGTATTTCCAACTGCTCTCTGGAAAAGTCCAGTTTGCGAAGAAGTGCCTTAAACAGATGATCTTCGATACCGCTTTCCTTGGAGTATTCTGTCAGGCTCCCCTTTAAAAATGAAGTATCCTGGGATACATAGGATATTTTAAGACCGTTTGGTATTTCCTTATTCCCTTCAAAGAAAATATTGTCTCCTGTCAGTTCCCCGCCGGCAATCAGCTTTAGTATACTGGATTAAGATCTTCTGCCTCTTCTATGTTTTTCAAAAGCCCTTTTTTATCCTCAATGGCACGGCCCTGCCTGAGTTCCAGACTCTTTCTGCGCATCTGCATCCGCCTGGACTTTTCGCCTATATAGGCCCGTGTGTCAATGGATTTTTCACGGCCCCTGGACTTTTTCCCGATCTTTGTTGACTCCACCTGGTCCGCCCATTCGCCTGACTGCCTTGCGGCTGCTTCCAGATGACGGATGTCCTTTTTTAACCGGTTATTTTCGGACCGTTCGTACTGATCCTGCATTTGCTTGTTCTCGTACCAGGAGGTGAAATTGCCTTTCTGGACTTCAATATTTGTTTTGTTTATGGACAGAATATGGTCCACAGATGCATCCAGGAATTTCCGGTCATGAGATACCAGGATAAATCCCTTTTTGCTGTTTAAATACCGGCTTACCAGTTCTCTGGCCTCCCGGTCTAAGTGGTTAGTCGGTTCATCGATCAGCAGGAAGCGGCCTTCTCTTAAAAACAGGGCTGCTAAAAGTACCTTAGTCCTCTCCCCGTTTGAAAGTGTGTAAAAAGGCCGGTATAGTACATCCTCAGAAACCTTTAGTCTGGAAAGCTCTCTATTAAGCTCCCAGAATAAATATTCTCCAAGGATGGAATCCAGAATTTCCATAGTGTTCAATTCTTCATCCGGCACAGGAAAAGGAAAATAGTCAAACATGACATTTGAAATAATAGTTCCTGTGTATTTAAAACGGTTCATCAGAAGATTTAAAAAGGTAGTTTTTCCTCTCCCGTTTCTTCCTGTAAAGCCCAGCTTCCAATCTGTGTCAATCTGAAAGGAAACGTGTTCAAAAACGGGATCCGGGCTTCCTTCATAGGTGAATGACAAATCAGTGACTTGTATTAATGACATAGAGATTCCTCCATTCAGGCAGGAAATGAAATTTCCGCACAAAAAACGACTGCAAGAATTCATTCTCTCACAGCCGTTCGCATCAAAACAAGCCCATAGGGCTAATATTCTGCTTAGTCATGCCTTTTACGACATAAAAAGGGTATGAGAATGAAATAAGATTCTTGCAAAAACAGGCATGACAAAAAAAGACATTGTCTCTTTTCCTTCTCATCATGCAGTTACTTTAGCAAGAATTATTATTTCATCCTTTCACCTCATCTCGTTTTATATGCCCGTAGTCTATCATAAATAGATGAAATTGTCAAATAATCATCATCTGAATACGGGAGATAATTCATAGTATATACGAATCCTCTCTAATTAGCCCGTCCCGTAATGGTAATTTCTACCCGGCGGTTTTTTGCTCTTCCCTCTTCCGTATCATTGGAGGCAACGGGATTGTAATGAGAATTTCCCTCAATGGACATTTTGGCCGGTTCCAGTCCCATAGCGGTCATCTGGTTTAAGACTGCTACTGCCCGGTTTACGGACAGCTGCCAGGAATCCGCCTCATTGGCTGCATCATAATGGCCTAAATCCGCCGTATTGCCTGTAATCGTAATGTGGTTGATGTCACCGTAAATGGCCTCCAGACTGCTGCTGATTTCCTGAATGACCGGCTTACTGTCCGGAAGCAGGATTGCTGTATCCGGTTTGAACAGCATAGCATCTTTTAAATGTATGCTTACAGCTGAACCGCTTGAAGATACATCGATCATATTCCCCAGGTCACGCTCTGCAATATAAGATTTCAAAGCCAGGTAGACATTGTCCAGATTCTCTGCAGAAACAGAAACGTTATCTCCTATGGCAGAACCATCCGTCTGACCTGTATGGTTTAAAACCTTCTCCAGACCATGGGACATCTCTTTTAGCTTCATCGTATCAACCGAGCTCATGCCATACAGAATAATAAACAAAGCCAAAAGCAATGTAATCATATCAGAATATGTAAGAAGCCAGCGCTCTGAATTGTCTTTTTCTCCTTCTGTTTCCAGGATTCTTCTGCGCATCCTTTATTCCTCCCAACTTTAGTTTTCAATACCCTGTTTGTACCGTTTGGCTCCATCTGAAAAAGCCTGGAAATAAAGGGCGAGTTCATTTTCAATATTTCGGGAGGTATTACCGCTGGCAATCATGCATACGCCATCCACGATCATTTCTTTTTGGATATGCTTTCTCTTAAGCTGGGTTTTTAATTTGTTTGCAATTGGCATGTAAATGAGATTGGCGAAACACACACCATAAAGGGTTGCCACAAACGCAGTACCGATGGAACCTGCAAGCTCTGAAGGATCATCAAAACCGGAAGCAAGTACCATGATCAGTCCCATAACGGTACCGATAACTCCCATGGTAGGAGAAAAACCCGCAGCAGCCTCAAATACGCTCGCCTCAATACTTTTTTGCTGAACATAGGCTCTGATATCAGATTCCAGGGTGTACTGGATGGATTCCGGCGTCTTCATTTCCTGTATAAGAACCAGGCCTTCCTTAAGAAGCAGATATTCCTCCTGATTCAGTTCCGGATCCCTGCTTATATTTTCCAGGCAAGTGACTCCCTCCGTCCGGTATCGGGTCGCAATCATTGATATCTTGGCAATCATTTTTTCCATGCTGGCGGAATGGGGATGCTTAAAACTTCGAAGCATGGCCCGCATAGCCATTGCTATGTCATTGAGGGAATAAGATGCAATGACAGCGCCAAAGGTTCCTCCTACCACGATGATGAAAGGGCTTAAGAGGAAAAGAGAATATATGGCGCCTTTTTCCAAAACAAAACCTGTTAAAAGAGCACCGACTCCGATTATGATACCAATAAGCAGTGAAAAATCCATAACTTTTCTCCTTTGTAACTAAGATTTGTAACATCATAATTCTATCATATAATAATGAATTTCTGACGCTAAAAAAGCGCTAATATTACAATGAGATTTCGTTATGGATTTTTATATATAATGCCGCAATGCTCAAGGAAAGACGTATCTGGCTGCGTTTTTATTTACCGCGCTTTGATTAGTTTAATAAAATCCAGTGCCTCATCGGCCGGAACCATCTGGGCCGTAATTGCCACTCCATGTTCCGACAGATACAGAAAATCTGCAATATCTTCTTCTGATACACTGACTGCTTTTTTTAACATTCGGGTGTTCTGCTTTCCGCCCATATTTCCCACATTCACCTGATCCATGTGGAAGCCCGCATCGTAAAGCCTGCATATGGTTTTTGGGCTTTTGGCAACCAGGAATACCCTTTCCCCTTCGTATTTTTCAGCGCACAGATTCGCGGCAGCCTTTTCTACGGTAAGAATTGAAAGCTTGCACTGCTTCGGACAGGCCAGTTTAAGAGCCTCCTTATTGATTGTATCCTTTACAACCTGATCATCAACCACCATAATCCTGGTTGCTCCTGTAACCTGGCTCCAGACAGTAGCTACCTGTCCGTGAATCAGACGGTCATCGATCCGGACATTTACAATCTCCATCATTAAATAGTCCCCTTTCATTAGTCTTTTACGGTTATAAACACAGGCGAGGTCCAGGCGGCGTCTCCATTTTTCTGCCAGATGCGAAGCCGTAAGTTTCCGCTTTGCTCCATCCGGATCCTTCTTTTCCCGGTAAGTTTATAGGAGCTTTCAGGATATGCCTTTCCTATGCGGATTTTATAGGCATTGTGCCACCATGGATCATTCCGGTAATGAGTGATATCACCCCAGTTTTCCTTTGTCAGGCAGTTCACTTCATCCCAAAGCGCCATAACCTGGGAGCTGTTAAGCAATTCCCTCACTGGAAGGAGATATTCCTTTCCATTGACGAGCAGGCGCAGAACGCTGTTCACATCTGCTTCCACTTCAAAGATAAAGCCCTCTGCGGCAGCCTTCTCCGACCCCATCCATTTACCGGAAGCCGGAGACTGATAGGTAGTCATGGTAAAGCTGCAGCTCTTGTCATCATCCTGAAAAATTTCCTGACCATAGTGATTCCAGCACGGTTGGGCGGAAAGCAGTCTTCCGTCCGTTTCCAGACGTCCTTCCCAGTCTTTCCTCAGGTGGTTATGGTAGACCCTGGTATCCGGTCCCCAGCCAAGTTCCAGACGAAATTTGAACCGGATCAATCCAACCTGCTCCTCCCGTTCCCATGTGCCTGAATGCACAACCATTTCCTCTAAGACATTATCTCTTAAAATTTCCACCCTGTCTACCGCTCCGGTCCCATTTATCTGAAATTCTAATTCTACTTCTTTGCCTGCTTCAATTTCAGATCCCATTGGTGCCGAATTCACATAGTAGTCAACTTCAATCCTGCTCCGGGATACCCCGTAGGTTCTCCGCCTTGTCAGTCCTTCCCAGATGGATTCCTTTGTACCATCCTCTGCCAGCACACACATGCTTCCATTTTCAAAAACACCGGGAATACTGTGGTTATCACCTGCCGCAATGATGCCGATTTTATACCCTCGTTCAAGGCCTTTCTCATAGGTCGTCTCTCCTGTCCGCGGCCCCATATGGACATGGCGGTCCATAGATAAAGGCCCATCGTCATTTTCACTGGAGCCGTGGCTGGAATAAATTTCTGCTATGGGAGAAAAGGTTTCGTTATGGGTATCCCAATTCTTACCTCTGGAGCCCGGCTGGTATGCCAGATGGTGTGGGATTCCAATGACCTCCTGCCCCTCATAGGCGGCGGCCAGATCCTGGTAGCGCATCGGATGCTCCTGCTTTCCGTTATTGTGAAGGAAAAACACATTATGATCTCCATCCAGCCCGGCTCCCTGCCATTCATAACCCATGAACATTGGAAATCCCTGTCTGTTGGCTTCCCCGGTAAAGCTTCTTAATAATTCCCAGTCCCTGGCAATTGCTTCATCATCGTACCGGTCCTCCACCGCAAGCCCTGACGGTGTGGGCCGCATGTAAAACGGATAATAAGCCACCGGCCAGAAATCCATCTGTTTTTTTATATGTTCATACCACACCGGAAGCTCATTCATTTGCTCATGGTGAATATTACTATGCATGTCTGTCCAAAACTTATTGTATTTCATGGAAACCTCCCAACTATTCTCTTGGATTTATGAGTGTGTTTTTATCTGTTTTATGGTTGCTCACTCTTCCGGTTTTTTCACCTGCCCCCATGCTTTTAACCGCCGCTTTTCATCAGCCTGCATTTACATGATCCCTAAAAACACCATAACAGCCGTAAAAGCAACGATGCCGAGAATAATCTTTGTAGCGGACCACTTCTTTTTATCCATCAGATACCACACTGCCAGAGTAAGCAAAAGGGGAAGTATCCCAGGCATTATTTTATCAAAAATCTGTTCCTGCAAAGAAAGAGACATTTCACCGCTGACAAACTGGTAAACCACATTTGCTTTTACAGTTGTTGCAGCAACTCCGCCTATTACGATCAACCCCATCATGGTGAGTCCGGTAGTGATTTTATCTGCAAGGGAACGGTTGGTGAAAAACAGGTTTGCCGCACCGATCCCCATATCATATCCTTTATGAAACAGATACCACTGCAGGCCAACCACACTGGTAAGCCATACTGCGCAAAAGAACAGGGGACCAACGGGATTTCCATCACTAATGCACATGCTCATGGCAATACTTAGCAGAATCGGACTGTAGGTACCGATTAACATAGAGTCTCCAATTCCGGCAAAAGGCCCCATAAGCGCATTCTTGGTATTAACAATCAGCTCTTCGCTGACATCTTCCCCCATGGCACGGGCTTCCTCCATGGCAATGGTAATACCGGGAATCAGGGCACCAAGCTGAGGCTCTGTGTTAAAAAACTGCATATGGCGCTGAAGGGATTTTTTGTATTCACCGGAATCATTTTTATAGAGTTTCTTTAAAATCGGTTCCAGCACATGGCAAAAAGCAAGTCCCATCATACGTTCAAAATTCTGGGTTGCCTGTATAAAGAAAATGTAAGACCAGGCAGCCTTGTTAATATCCTTTTTGTTAAGTAATGAGTTTTCTCTTTTATTCTTCATAACAGCCATCCTCCTCTGTGCTTTGTACCGGAGCCGGTACGGCCGCTTGTGTTCCGCCCTGGGCCATAACAAAGATAAATGCAATTGCAGTTGCAAACACAGCCAGCGCAGTAACAGACATATTGGTAGAACCGATCAGGATCCAGCCCATCAAAAACAATACAAGCATCCATTTCTTTGAAAGGGACTGCTTAAGCAGCATGGCAAATCCAATGGCCGGGAGCATCTTTCCGGCCACCTCAAAAAAGTGCAGGATTCCCTGTGGCATACTGGTGATCAGGAATTCTGCCAGGGGTGTTCCAAGATAACAGATCAGCATGGCAGAGCCGCCCTGGAGAATAAAGCTTGGAACGGCTGCCAGATAAGTGGCGCGGTGAATTCCGGCCCCATCTCCCTTTTCTGCGGCAAGATCTCCCATATGAGGAAAATAGGCATTGATCGTCATGATAAAATTAAACAGCCCAAGTCCCAGCATGCTGAGAGGGACCGATAAGGCCACTGCCTGTTCTCCGGTACCTCCGGCTGCCAGTGCTAACGGTATCCCGATATAAGCTGCCCAGTTCACATCCGCCGGCATAGCACCTCCGGGCGTGATCTGTCCGATAAATAACGCCTGAACCATGGCGCCTGCAATGACGCCCCCTCTTACATCCCCTAAGATCACGCCGATAATCAAACCGGCTACAAGAGGACGCCCAATCATATTCCACCCTCCGGTTACCCCAAAAAACCATGGTGTACGCTTACTGCCAAGATAGGCAAAAAGTCCTATCAGTAAAGCTTGTAAAAAAGTCATACCTTATTCCTCCTTTTATTATTCTTCGTAATCCCCATCCGCGACATCAGATTCTTCAAACTGTACCATTGCATTTTTACCCGCTGTCAGGCTCTCTGCGGCAATTTCAGAAGCACTGTCCATGGAACCTCTTGACAGATACCCTTCCAGTACTGCCGGAAGGTTTGCTCCGCCGATTACCGCTATTTTGCCAGGCCGTTCCATTTTCATACGAACGGAGACGTTAAACGGGGATCCTCCGGTCAAATCCGTATAAATCAAAATTCCGGTGCACTGGGAAAGCCTTTCAGCCGCTGCCGCTAATTTCCCGGTTAGAATCTCTATAGAATCTTCCTCCAGGAAATCCACTGGTTCATAATACTCCGGCTCTCCAGCCAGCAGGTTCAGTCCGCTTGTGATCCCTGCGGCATAACTGCCATGGCCTGTTACAATCATACCTACCATCCTTTTCCTCCTTTCATTTTCCAAAGCTGACATAATCTTCTGGATTCTTTGAACTTGCGGTCTTACACTCCTTTCTGTTAATTTTCCATTCTGGTTTTATTGTAATTTCACCTTTCAGAATCGGATCTCCTGTCTCTTCCTGATATACCAGTAATCTCTGGCTCATTTCCTTCAAAACCGAAGTGTATTCCCCGTTATGTGCCAGGTTATTGCGTTCTCCCGGGTCATAAAGAAGATCGTAAAGAGCTTCCTCGTACTTTGTCTGGCTTTCCAGATCCTGCTTCAGAAAATAATCTTTTGTCATAGATTCATCGATGTTTGACTGGTTAATCTTCAAATAGGCTGTATCATAATAGCGGATATATTTGTAACGCTTCGTGCGTATACAACGTGCCGGCTCATAGGACGTGTGGAAATTGATTTCGGCAAAGACATCGGACCTGATTTCCTCTTTCTTCCCTGTCAGCAGAGGAACCAGTGATTTTCCTTCCAGATATTCCGGTTTCTCCAGTTCAAGGAGCTCGCAAAGCGTAGGAAATACATCCATATGGGAAACAAGACTGTCTGCAACGGTTCCATTGGCCAAAGCTCCCGGCGAACGAAGCATCAGATTCACACCGATCCCGCTGTCAAACAAAGTACATTTTGAAAAGGGATTTGGCAAACCGTGATCTGTTGTAAAGAGTATAATGGTATTTTCCCATAACCCCTCTTCTTTTAAGCAGGAAATCACCTGGCCAAAACAGGCATCTGCGCATCTGACACTCATCAGATAACCTGCAAAATCGTTCCGGGTTTCCCTGGTATCCGGAATCGGATAAGGGGGAAGGGCATATTCAGGGTCAATATCATCATCGATCTTATCAGGAAACCGCCGATGAGTTGCGTACATTCCGTAAGAAAGGAAAAAGGGGTGTTCTTTGTTATAATTTTTCAGCCACCGGCAGACTTTTCGTGCATTCTCCTTATCCCAGTCCACCAGCTCTTCCTGTGAATATCCGGAATTATCTGCGGTCAGCTCTTCCTGATAGCCAATCTCGGCCGCTCCCAGTTTCCGGTCCAGATACCAGCCTGCTTCATGCTGGATTCCGCAAAGAACGGTATAGTAGCCATTTCCGTTCAGATAATGAACCAGATGTTTGCTGTAATCCATGGTAAAGCCTCTCTGGGCCAGACCTAACATGCCATTCTGATGTGGATACGTACTTGTCAGCATTGCCGCCCGGCTGGGCGAACAAGTCGGACCTGCACAGTACGCATTCCGAAACACGGCTGCTGTCCTGGAAAAAGATTCCATATTCGGTGTGGGAACCTTATAACCATAGGGACTTAATACCCGCCCGGAATCATGGGTATGAATATACAATACATTTTTCACTAATTGTACCTCCTTCTGTTAA
>NZ_DAMAUN010000003.1:0-8146 GCF_032078915.1 Lacrimispora sp.
AAAAACGAAGCTCTGTTAAAGGGTGAAGAAGTATAGGAAATACCCTGCAGGTATCCCTTAATGCCCGGAACGCGTGGGCAGGAAAGAAGAAAACTCAGGAATTTTCTTGCACCGTAAGAGAAAATATTTTATAATGGACCTCAAAAGGAAATATCCTGCGGGTATCCCTTTACGTCCGGTAAGGCGGGACAGGCTCTGCACAGAGAGCATTGGCGGAAAGAGGAGATACGTTTCGGATATTCCGTGATGCCTGGAAAGAATGGCAGGAAAGATGCAGGAAGATGGAAAAACAGGAATTAAGAAGCGGATTCACAACAGGAACCTGTGCCGCTGTTGCTGCCAAGGCAGCAGCGGCCATGCTGTTAACCGGGTGTGAATTACAGCATATGACACTTATGACGCCAAAAGGAAGGTCGGCTGATCTTCCTCTTTTTCATATTGTCCTGAGACGGGAAAAGGCGGTATGCGCCGTTAAAAAGGATGCAGGAGATGACCCGGATGTGACACATCAGGCCATGGTGTTTGCAAGCGTTCAATATTCTGATGAAAAGGAAGATGGACAGGCTGCGGGAATCTATCACAGAGAGGGAGAGGAGGGAAAAGGCCCTCTTTTTCTCACTGCCGGAGAAGGGATCGGCTGGGTGACAAAACCTGGACTATCCTGTCCTGTGGGCATGCCGGCCATTAATCCTGTTCCCCGTGACATGATCTTTTGCGGGGTGGAGGAAGCCAGAAGGGAAGCGGGCTTTGATGGTTCCTTAACAATCACCATCTGGATGCCGGAAGGAAAAAAGCTGGCGGAGAAAACCTTTAATTCCAGGCTGGGAATTGAAGGCGGGCTTTCTATACTGGGGACAACAGGAATCGTAAAGCCTATGAGCGAAGAGGCGCTGATTGCCACCATACGTCTGGAATTACATATGAAAGCGGTGGCAGGCATGAAGCGGGTGATCCTGGTTCCGGGAAATTATGGGGAGGCCTTTATACAGGAAGCGCTTGGCCTTAACATAAAGGACGGGGTGATCTGCAGCAATTTCATCGGAGAAGCTTTACAATCGGCAGGTGGGGAAGGATTTCACCAGATCCTGTTTGCAGGGCATATCGGGAAGCTGATCAAGACTGCAGGAGGTGTACCCAATACCCATTCCAAATATGGGGACCGCCGAATGGAAATATTGTGGGACTGCACTGCCCCCTTTTCAGAGGACAGGGACGGATTAAAAGATAAGATCCTGACAGCCAACACCATGGAGGAGGCCGCGGGAATCCTTAAAAGCTATGGGATTTTAGAGCCTGTCATGGAAGAGGTGGTGAACAGGATCCAGGGATACATGACTCTCTGGTCAGGAGGGGGGAAGGTGGAAGTGGTGACATTTTCCACGATGTACGGTATACTGGGAATGAGCCGGGGATCGATGGAGCTTATCGGGTTGTTTTCCGGTGCAGAACCGGGACGGAAAGAACAGGAGGAATAAACAATGGCTGGAATCATGTACGGGATCGGTGTAGGGCCGGGAGATCCGGAGCTTATGACATTAAAAGCGGTAAAAAGGATCAGGGAATTAAAGGTCATTGCCATTCCCCATAAAAATAAAGAACAGTGTACGGCATATCAGATTGCAAGACAGGCAGTGCCGGAGATAGAAGAAAAAGAATGCCTTCATCTGCACATGCCCATGACAAAAGATGAAAATATACTTAAGGAAAGCCATGATCTGGCAGCCAGGATGGTTATGGAGTATTTAGACAGGGGAGAAGATGTGGGATTTATCACCCTGGGGGATGTAAGCATTTATTCCACCTTTACCAATCTGTTGGAACGGCTTTGGAAGGAAGGCTATGACACCCGTTTGATAAGCGGAATCCCATCCTTTTGTGCCGTGGCGGCAAGGCTTGGAAGCCCCCTTGTATCAGGAGCAGAGGAGCTTCATATCATACCGGCCTCTTATCAGGTAAGAGATGCCTTAAAGCTTCCTGGAGTAAAAGTGCTTATGAAGGCCGGCCGGCAGTTGGATGCGGTGAAAAGAGAACTGAAAGACTGTGGGGCCAGCGCCGTGATGGTGGAAAACTGCGGAATGCCGGATGAACGGATCTATCGTTCCCTGGATGAGATTCCGGAAGATGCCGGCTATTATTCTTTGGTGATTGTGAGGTAAGTATGGTACATATTGTAGGAGCAGGTCCGGGAGCGCCGGACTTAATTACAGTGAGAGGCAAGGAACTGCTTGAGAGGGCGGATGTGATCATTTACGCAGGCTCTTTGGTAAACCCAGCCCTTTTGGAATACAGAAAAGCCCAGTGCCAGGTTTATGACAGTGCCAAAATGACCCTTGAGGAAGTGATTGCGGTTATGGCGGAGGCAGAACGGGAAGGAAAGATGACGGTAAGGCTCCATACCGGCGATCCCTGTATTTATGGCGCGATCAGAGAGCAGATGGATGAACTGGAGGAAAGAGGGATCCCTTATGATGTATGTCCGGGAGTCAGCTCTTTTTGCGGTGCGGCCTCCTCCCTTAAAATGGAATATACCCTTCCTAAAGTGACCCAAAGCGTGATCATTACACGCATGGCAGGCAGGACGCCGGTGCCGGAACGGGAATCCATCGCGTCCTTTGCGGCACATGGAGCTACTATGGTAATCTTTTTAAGCACCGGTATGCTGGATCAGCTGTCAGAGGAATTGATAAAAGGCGGTTATCTTCCGGATACTCCTGCCGCTATCGTCTATAAGGCCACCTGGGAGGACGAAAAGACCATAAACTGTACGGTGGAAAGCTTAAGTGCAAGTGCAAAACGGGAGAACATAAAGAAGACAGCCCTGATTCTTGTGGGCAATGCCCTAGCCCAAAACGGCTACGAACGTTCCAAGCTTTATGACCCGGTTTTTACCACGGAATACCGGAAGGGAACGGGGGACGAATGATGAAGCTTTCGATCATCTGCTTTACGGAAGCAGGAGCCAGGCTCAGCGTAAAGCTGGTTAAAGAATTATTAAAAGCAGGACAGCCTTGTGAAGCCTATGGACGGTCAGGGCTTCTTAAGTCCTGCCCTGACGGGGATCTCATGATCCCTGTTTCTGCATCCTTGTCAGAATGGACCAGGGAGCAGTTTTTACAAAAGGATGGAATCGTGTTTATTGGAGCTGCTGGCATTGCTGTCCGGGCAATTGCACCCTTTTTAAAGAGTAAGGCAGAAGACCCGGCCGTGGTGGTCATGGATGATATGGGCAGATTTTCCATTTCCCTTTTATCCGGTCACTTGGGAGGAGCCAATGAACTGGCAGAACGGCTGGCAGAAATGACGGGCGGTCAGGCAGTTATTACCACCGCCACGGACATTCATGGAAGATTTGCAGTAGACTTATTTGCCAAGGAGCAGGGACTGGTCATTACAGATATAAAAAAGATTAAAATGATTTCCTCCGCCATACTTAAGGGGGAAAATGTAGGATTTTATTCCGACTTTCCGGTTTCAGGAAAGCTTCCGTCCGGACTTATCCCAGGGGAGGCCTGTGGTGTAAATCTTTGGATCACCATAAAGGAAAGCGGGAAAGATGAGCCACTTAAGGAATCCTTAAGGCTGGTTCCCAGGCTTCTGGTTCTGGGAATCGGATGCAGAAAAGGGGTTCCTGCCAAAACCATAGAAAAGGTTCTTGACCGGTTTTTCAAGGAATGGAACTTATCTCAGGAAACACTGGCTGCGTGTGCCAGCATTGATTTAAAGAAGGAGGAAGAGGGCATCTGCCGGTTTGCTGCTTCTAAAGGAGTCCCGTTTTACACTTATCCGGCGGTCGTGCTTGAAGAAACAGAAGGGGAATTTACTTCCTCTTCCTTTGTCAAGCAGGTCACCGGAGTTGATAATGTATGCGAACGGGCGGCCCTTGCCTGCGTAAAGAAATTGGGCGGCGGTAAACTGCTGGTAAAAAAACAGGCGGCAGACGGGGTGACGGCAGCTGTGGCTGTCCTGGATTGGAAGGTGCAATTAGATCCGTTTAATTCTTTAGGAGGTAACTTATGACAAAGTCAGGAAAACTTTACGTGGTAGGAATCGGGCCAGGTTCTTATGAGGATATGACCATAAGGGCCATTAAGGCCCTGGAAGCGAGTGAGGTCATAGTAGGGTATACTGTATATATAGATTTGATCAAGGAGCATTTTCCGGATAAGGAGATGCTTGCCACGCCGATGCGCAGGGAACAGGAGCGTTGCCTGCTGGCTATTGAGGAAGCTAAAAAGGGAAAAACCGCAGCCATGGTATGCAGCGGAGATTCAGGTGTTTACGGCATGAGCGGATTGATCCTTGAGTCGGCCCGGTCAGAAGAAGACCTTGAGATTGAGATCATACCAGGAGTGACTGCGGCCTTAAGCGGAGGTGCCGTTTTAGGCGCTCCTCTGGGCCATGATTTTGCGGTGATCAGCTTAAGCGATCTGCTCACTCCCATGGAATTAATTGAAGACAGGCTTAGGGCTTCCGCCCAGGCAGACATGGTCATCTGCCTTTATAATCCTTCCAGTAAGAAGAGGGCCGGTTATTTGAAACGGGCCTGCGAGATCGTAATGGAGCACAAAAGCAGGTCAACAATCTGCGGCCTTGTAAAAAATATTGGCAGGGAAGAGGAAGAAATGGCGGTCATGACTCTGGAAGTACTAAGAGATACCCAGACAGATATGTTTACCACCGTTTATATAGGAAATTCCATGACAAAATTGATCAATGGCAGGATGGTAACACCACGAGGATATAAAAATGTGTAGAGTTTTAATATTTGGAGGCACCACGGAGGGCCGGCTTCTGGCAGAATACTGCCATGAAAAGAAGATAAACGCATGGGTCAGTGTGGCTACCGGATATGGAAGGTCAGTGCTTTTGGAAAGTCCGTATCTCCACATTCATGAGAAACCCATGGCTGCCCATGAGATGGAAAGTTTTATCGAACATAACGGCATCACTCTTGTACTTGATGCCACTCATCCTTATGCCACGCTGGCAAGTGAGAACATACGCACTGCCTGCAACCGGACAGGAACTTCCTGCATAAGGATTGTAAGAGAATCAGCCGAAAATTTAAAGCCGGGAGATCAGGGGGAAGGAAAGGTTCTGTGGGTCAGTGACTTAGAGGAAGCGGTCCTTGCCCTGCATAAAATACCTGGAAATATTCTTGTCACAACAGGAAGCAAGGAGCTTTCTGCCTTTACCAAACTGGACTCCTGGGAAGAACGGGTTTTTGCCAGAGTTCTTCCCGGCCTGTCTGTGATCTCTGCCTGTGAGCAGCTGGGGCTTAAGGGGAAGCATTTAATTGCCATGCAAGGCCCTTTTACCGCCGAGATGAACCGGGCCATGATAAGACAGTATGACATCAGCTGTCTGGTGACAAAAGAAGCCGGACATGCGGGAGGCTTCCCGGAAAAGATGGAGGCAGCAGTAGAATGCGGGATAACGGCAGTTGTCATCGGGCGTCCTGGAAAGGAAGAAGGAATGACTGTCAGGGAGGCCAAGAAGCTATTATCCGATGATAAAGAGGAGGAGGCCCAGTCTCAGGCAATGCCGGAGCTTCAGATCCGGACTGGGAAGAGAAAGGTATCCCTGATCGGAACCGGCATGGGAGGAGAGGATCAGATGACCGTTAAGGCATGGAAGGAATTGCAGCAATGCGATGTGATCTTTGGTGCAGAGCGGATGCTCTCCGGCATTTCTCCTGCAATTTCCCGAGCCGTTAAAATACCCTTTTATACAAGTAAGGACATTCTGCCCTATCTTCAGGAGCATGAAGAGTATACCAGGATCGGAATCCTGTATTCCGGTGACACAGGCTTTTATAGCGGGACCAAAAAGATGGCGGAGGCATTGGCCCAGGAACCATATTGCCAAAGATATGACACGGTGGTTCTGCCGGGAATCTCATCGGTTTCTTATTTGTGCTCACGGTTAAAAACGGACTGGGAGGATGTGCGGCTTGTGAGCCTTCATGGCCGGACCTGCGACATGATAAAAGAATTAACCCTTTATCCCAGGGTATTTGTTTTGTTGGACGGAATCAATACGGTGAAAAGTCTGTGCCGGCTTCTTAAGGAACATGGATTTCACGAAGCCAGGCTGTCCGTAGGAGAACGGCTTTCCTATCCGGATGAACGGATAACCGTTGGAACGCCGGAGGAGCTTAAAGAGCAGGATTTTGATATGCTGTCGGCTGTATTAATAGAGAGATAAGGTATAAAAGATTAACTGGATATGCAGGCATATCCGCATGATTCATTAGGAGGCAAATTATGAGAGATGAACTGTTTATCCGGGGAGATGTGCCCATGACAAAAAGTGAGGTCAGGGCTGTTTCAATATCAAAGCTGGAACTGGAACCGGATTCCGTCCTGTATGATATAGGGGCTGGAACCGGCTCCGTATCCATAGAAGCGTCCCGGTATCTCACAGAAGGCCGGGTTTATGCAATTGAAAAGAAGGCGGAAGCCATAGATCTTATAAAGGCCAATAAGGAAAAATTTGGAGCAGGCTGCCTGGAAATCATTGAAGGAACCGCACCTGAGGCATTAGAAGCTCTTGAAGCCCCTACCCATGTATTCATCGGAGGAACTTCCGGCACCATGGATCACGTACTATCCCTGGCTTTAAAGAAGAATCCAGGGACCAGGATTGTAATCAATGCAATTGCTTTGGAGTCCCTTTCAGAAATCCTTTCCTGGCTGAAAAGACATTCTGTCACGGCTGAAATCGTGCAGGTTTTAATATCCAAAGGAAGGGAAGCAGGGGACTATCATCTGATGATGGGACAGAATCCGGTTTATGTGGTTTCCTTTGGCGGGGAAGGGAGGAACGACATTGGATAATTCCTATCCAAGGCTGATGCTTGCCGCCCCTAAAAGCGGCAGCGGAAAGACCATGATGACCTGTGGGCTGTTAAATGCGTTTCTTTTAAGGAAGCTGTCCTGCCGGTCTTTTAAATGCGGTCCGGATTACATTGATCCCATGTTTCATAAATATGTGCTTGGCATTGACGGTGGAAATCTGGATACTTATTTCCTTGATAAAGAGCAGGTCAGGGAACAGTTTTCGGACCAGGCAAGGGGAGCAGGGATTTCCGTCATTGAAGGCGTTATGGGGTATTACGACGGGGTGGGAGGAGACACCACTCAGGCCAGCTCCTATGAGGTGGCATGCGCCCTTGATGCGCCGGTGGTCCTGGTTTTAGATTGCAAAGGAGCCAGCTTATCCCTGGCCGCAGTGGTGAAAGGCTTTCTTGAATATAAGGCAAACAGCCGCATAAAGGGTGTGATTTTAAACCGGACCTCTTCTGTTATGGCAGAACGGCTGAAACCGGCCATGGAAGAACTGGGAGTGCATGTTTACGGATATTTACCGGAATGTGAGGAGGGGGCTTTGGACAGCCGCCACTTAGGGCTGGTTCTGCCTGGAGAACAAGAAGGCCTGAAAGATCAGCTGAATCAGCTGGCTATGAAGCTGGAAACCACCATAGACATCAATGGACTGGTAAAGCTGGCCCAGGATGCCAAGCCTCTGCCGTCTCTTCAAGGCAGATTAAAAAATCAGGTTTCCAAGGTAACGCAAGGAGAAGAAGTGCTGATAGGACTTGCCTTCGATGAGGCTTTCTGCTTTTATTATCAGGAGAACTTAAGGCTTTTAAAAGAGATGGGAGCAAAGCTCATACCCTTTAGCCCGATCCACGATAAAAGGCTGCCTTTAAGGATTCGCGGCCTTTTGCTTGGCGGCGGATATCCGGAGCTTTATTGCCGGGAGCTTTCGGAGAATGAATCCATGCTCCGGGAAATAAGGCAGGCATCAGAACGCGGCCTTCCCATACTGGCTGAGTGCGGAGGATTCCTGTATCTCCATGAACAGCTGGAAACAAAGGACCATAAAACATATCCCATGGCCGGTATTATAAAAGGAAGGGCATTCCCTACAGAACGGTTGTTAAGGTTTGGTTATATTGAGGCATTTCCCAATGCGGATACCCTGTTTTTGAAAAAGGGTGAGTCCATCCGGGGGCATGAATTCCATTATTGGGACAGCACAAATAACGGATCCTGTATGGAAGCAAAGAAACCAGGCGGGAAAAAAAGCTGGGACTGCGTTCATGGGGAAGGTAATCTCCTGGCTGGCTTTCCCCATTTTT
>NZ_DAMAUN010000003.1:8156-160963 GCF_032078915.1 Lacrimispora sp.
CCAACCCTGCACTGCCCAAGCGATTTGTGGAGGCCTGCAAAGGATTAAAGGAAGGGGAAGAATAAATGATGGAAAAATCTTTGACTAGGAAAGGTTTCAAACAATGAATGATGAATTAAGTATATATCTTTCACAGATCCGGCCACCCAGCGCTCCCTCCATGGAAATGGCCCGTAAACGGTGGGCGCAGGTGGCAAAGCCGCTTAACAGCTTAGGCGTTCTGGAAGATGATATCATAAAGATTGCAGGGATAAGAGAAACGTCAAAGGCAGATATGGAGAAACGGGCCCTGGTCATCCTTTGCGCAGACAATGGGATCGTGGAGGAAGGCGTCACCCAGACCGGCAGGGAAGTGACCGCCCTTGTGGCTGAGAACATGACAAATGGAAACAGCAGTGTCTGCATCATGGCAGACCGGGCAGAAGTGGATGTATTTCCTGTGGATATCGGGGTTGCCAGGGATTTGATTCCCGGCTCCCGTCACCCTCTCCTTTGCAGGAAAATCGCTTACGGGACAAAGAATTTCCGGAATGAGCCTGCCATGACACGGGAGGAGGCAATCCGGTCCATAGAAACCGGCATCAAACTGGTGGGGGAATTAGCGGAAAAAGGCTATCAGCTCCTCGCAACCGGAGAAATGGGCATCGGAAATACCACCACCAGCAGTGCGGTCGCTTCCCTGCTTCTTAAAAAAGCACCGGAAGTGCTGACCGGAAGAGGGGCAGGATTAAATGACGAGGGCTTAAAAAGGAAGCTTGAAGTGATAAAAGAGGCTGTGGAACAATATAGCCCGGCATGTCAGGATGTGGTGGATGTTCTTGCCTGTGTGGGAGGATTTGATCTGGCAGGGCTTACCGGCGTGTTCTTAGGCGGTGCTGTTTACCGGATCCCGGTTCTGGTGGATGGATTTATTTCCGCCGTTGCCGCTCTTTCGGCTGACCATATTTATCCTGGCTGCCGGAATTTTATGCTGGCTTCCCATGTTTCAGCGGAGCCTGCAGGCAGGATGCTTCTTGATGAACTGGGGCTTAAACCACTCATACAGGCAGGCATGTGCCTGGGAGAGGGGACCGGAGCAGTGGCGGCAATCCCCCTTCTTCTTATGGCGGCAGATGTTTATGGGTCAATGAGTTCCTTTGAAGACATTCAGATCGAGGCGTACAAGCCAATGGGAGGCGTATAATGGTCACTCTGGTGATAGGCGGAAGCGGAAGCGGAAAGTCAGAATATGCGGAAAGTCTGGTCATGAGCCTGGGACAGGGGAGGCGGATTTACATTGCCACCATGAAACCGTGGGATGAGGAATGCAGGCGCAGGATAGAACGCCACAGGCTAATGAGGGCAAAAAAGCAGTTTGAAACCGTAGAATGTTACCGCAATTTAAAGGAACTTAAGCTGGATATGGGCGGGCAGCCATCGGTGATTCTATTAGAATGCATGTCAAATCTGGTATCCAATGAGGTTTTTGGCCTGGGGGAAGAGGGAGAAGCCCCATGCTTAGAGGGAGCCTTGGCGGAAGCGGAGATCTTGGAAGGAATCGGGAAGCTAAAGGCGGAAGCCGATCATATTGTCATCGTGACAAATGAGGTTTTCTCCGATGGAGACAGCTACAGCATGGAGACTATGGCATACCGCAAGGTTCTTGGGGAAATCAACCAGAAAATAGCAGAAATTTCTGACGTTGTAACGGAGGTAGTTGCCGGAATTCCGATTATGATAAAAAAAGAGGGGACCTTCAAGAATCCAGGTAAGTAATAAGGTGAAGAGTAAGGCAAAAAGAGGCGTAAATGAAAGGGACTGGATTGTATGGCAGAATAATTTTTAAGTTGATTTTTAAATTCTTGGAGGATGTGTATGAACATAAGGCAGGCTGAAATAAAAGATCTGGAAATTGTTAAAAGTATAACAAGCTGCACAATACAAACGATATATCCGCGTTATTATCCTTCAGGTGCAGTCGGCTTTTTTCTGTCTCATCATAACGAGGACCACATATCGGCTGACATTGTTTCCCGAAGCGTATATGTGCTTGAGAACGAAGAAAATGCGATTGGAACCGTAACAATAAAGGACTTTGAAATATGCCGGTTGTTCGTACTGCCTTTTTATCACGGAAAAGGATATGGCAGGCTGTTACTGGACTTTTCCGAGCAACGGATTGCAGGCCAGTTTCATAAGATCCGGCTGGATTCCTCACTTCCTGCAAAAGAGATATACTTAAAACGCGGTTACAGAGAGATAGCTTCACACCATATAATGACTGAAAATGGAGATTATCTTTGCTATGATGTAATGGAGAAAGAGATACTATAATGATTTCCCAAAGAGGCTTTGGCAGTGGCTGAATGGAGATTCATCAGCCGGCTCTTCCATGGAACAAAATCGTTGTGCGATTGCTTGCCGCAGCATTAGCATAACGATTTTTTATTTGAGGATGAAAAACAGCTGGATGGTTTATCCGGCAGGCAAACAGAAAAGAAGCTTGAGAAAATTACAGAGTTTGTTATATAATATGGCAGGATGGAGGGATGAGATGTATAAACTACTGGTGGTGGAAGATGAAAAGTCGATTGCATATGGAATCGCAAACAGCATTGAATGGGAAAAGTGGGGATTTGTTATCAGCGGCGTTTGCGGCAATGGAATTGAAGCGCTGGAACAAATAGAAAAAGATAAGCCCCATGTGGTGCTTTCGGATATCCGGATGCCGGAAATGGATGGGATGGAGCTGATGCAGCATTTAAATCAGCATTACCCGGAAATCAAGATCATTATCTTAAGCGGATACAATGATTTTGAATATTTGCAGATGTCCATTAAAAACCGGGTCATGGAATACTTGTTAAAGCCCACGGACCTTGACGAATTTGAAGTGACCTTTCGGAAAATAAAAGAACGTCTTGACGAGGAACGAAAAAAGGAATTAGAAGAAAAAGAATTAAAGTCAGCCTATGAGGAGAGCAGGAATTTAAAGTTAAGAAGAAAATACAATGCTTTGATCAAGGGATATGGTTATCATGAAGAAGAGATGGAAGAAGAGTTCTTCCGCCAGGGAGAAAACTGGTATGGTGTGATACTGATCCATCTGGATGTGCCGAATACAGAAGATAAGAACGCCTATTATCAGGATCAGATGAAGGTGGAGAAGATATTAAACCAATGGGTTTCCCAGGAAGGGATCGCCGGAATTTATATCTGGAACTTTGAGGAGAAGATAACCGGGATCTTAAGCGCCGGAGAGGAACCCCGGGAAGAAGAACTGCATTCTTATGTAAAGAACATGGCAGAAGCGGTCTTACAGGAGAGCGGCATACCCATATATGCCGGTATCAGCAACTTTTATACGGATTTCCAGATGCTTCCCCAGTGCTATGAACAGGCCAAATGCTGTGCCAGCCAGAAAATCTACATTGAGGGAAAGAATCTTGTCATATCCTATAAGGAAATACAGGAAGCTGATTTTGATTACTACGCGGTTTCCTTTGATACGGGCCAGATTTTAAAGGAAATCATGGAGCAGGAGGAAAATAAGGCTGAGGACATTTTAAATGGGATTTTTTCAGTATTTAAGGGAAAGGTGATCCTGGATTACGATTACATTAACCGCTTAAGCCTTGAACTGCTGTTTAACCTGTCCCGGGCATTATTGCGTTATGGCGTCCGTCTGGAGAAAGTGATGAAAAAGCTGGATTGCACCTATACCGACATTTATCCCTTAAAGAGTCTCCAGGAGAAAAAGGAATTTGTATCCCGGATCCTTCGGGAGGTTTCCAGGGAAATGGCCGGCATGAAGGGAGAATGGAAGAGCCAGAGCAGCCTTGCCCAGAAGATCCGGGAGATTGTGGATGAGGAGTATGATTCCAATCAGATATCCTTAGAATATGTAGGGGCAAAGGTGCATAAGAATTCTGCCTATATCTCCAAAATATTTAAAAATGAATTTGGATGTAATTTCAGCGATTACATCATTACAAAGAGGCTGGAAAAAAGCAGGGAGCTTCTTGCGGATCCAGGGAGGAAGATCTATGAAATTTCCGAGGAAATGGGCTGGGCAGACGTATCCAACTACATTAAGCTGTTTAAGAAAAAGTATGGGATAAGTCCCAAAGAGTACCGGAACATTCTCCAGCCGGAGGGAGGAAATACAGAGAAAAACAATGAAGACGAATAAGGGTAAGGGGCAGGCAAGGAAAAGGAATATCGGTTTAAAGCGCAGGATGCTGTATGGCATTCTCCAGGTGCTGATTCCGGTTGTGGTGATAATTACCATACTGTTCTGGCATACGCGAAAGGTTATGAAACAGGAGTATATGCGGTCGACTCAGAGCCGGATCACGGATATTGCCAATAAGATTGATGCAAAGATTCAGGACATTTACAGTGTTTCCGACAATTTTGCCGCCAATGACCAGTTGAATAAATACATTGAGAAAGAATATTCTCCAACGGAGCCGATGTATAAGAAGCTTGATATTGTGAGGATTTACAGCAACATTTTCGGCGCTTATGATATGTTGAACCAGCGGGCGAGGATCAGCGCCATGTATACTTACAAGGGAGAGCTATTTAATTTTCTGGACCCCAATAACGATACGGAAGAAGTAATCAGGAAGCTGCAGGCTATGAACATCGAGGATCCTGACCTCTTAATGAAATTCCGCTGGTATCCCCTTCAGGATAATTTCCTTCTCAGTGACCAGCCGGAGGAGGCCAGGGACAGAAAGGCCGTTATGGGCATCCGAAGGATCTATTCCTGGGAAAAGGGAAGATATGAATGTGTACAGGTGTTTGCTTTAAAAGAGAGGGCTGTCTATGAACAATATAAGGAACTGGCAGAATCCATACCTGGCGATATCTATGTGATCACAGGAGACGGCAGTCTGATTTCATCAAGCGATGAAAAGGCTGTGGAGGCTGGAACCATATCCCATAAGCTGAAAGATGAGTTTCTGAAACAGACAGGCGATTTAAAAGATGGGTGGGATGCTCTGGGAAATCAAATGATCCAGGTAAAGGCCTCCGATGTAAATGACTGGAAGATCGTTATGGTGGTTCCTGTAAAAGCTGTTACAAGGGAAGTGGATGTGCTGTACTACAGGATTTTCCTGGTTATGGTGGCATGTGTGGGCTTTTGCGCCATGATGATATTGTACTTATACAAAAGCTTCATGGATCCCATTGGAAAGCTGAACATCTCTATGAAAGAGGTGTATGGCGGAAATTTAAACGCCTATGTAGATGTAAAACAGAAAAATGAAGTGGGAGATATGATCCGCTATTACAATTCCATGCTGGAACGGATCAATACCAATATCATTGAAAAACTGCAGTCTGACCGGAAGAAAAAAGAGCTGGAGCTGGAAGTGCTCATGAGCCAGATCAATCCCCATTTTCTCTATAATACCCTGGAGAACATCGTATGGATGTCCAATGATGCGGGAAGGCCGGACATTGGGCGTACGGCCGCTTCTCTTGGACGGATGTACCGCTTATCCATAAGCGGAGGGCAGGTGATCGTCCCAATGGAACATGAGATCGAGCATCTCATGGCTTATGTAAAGATTCAGAAAAACCGTTATAAGGATGAGTTTGAATTGGACCTTCGGACGGACATGCGGCAGATCCATGAACTGTTTTCCTTAAAGATCATTTTGCAGCCGGTGGTGGAAAATTCCTTCCTGTACGGAATGACAGGTCTAAAGCATCCCATGACGATCCACCTTACGGTCAAGGAAAAAGGCCAATGGGTCATGATAAAAGTTTTGGATAATGGCCGTGGAATGGACCGGGAGAAATTAAAGGAAATACGGGATCAGATCCGTTTTGGAAAAGCGGGAAAGGAGGAGGAGGATCAGAACCGGCGCAGCACCGGAATCGGGCTTCACAGCGTAGAATCCAGGATCAAGCTGTATTTTGGAGTGGACCGGGCTGTTTCCATCTATAGCAAAAAGGATGCAGGAACCCTGACCGTCATACGGATCCCCAGAATTACCGGTGAGGATATTGATGAGGATGGCAATTTAAAGGAAAAATAAATAAAACAGGTTAAAAAGCGAAAATAACCAACAAATACAAAAATCGGCCTATGTTTATCGGGAAAAAATCCGTTAGAATATAAGTAGGAGAAAGGTTATTTTCCCATAGGCCTTTCTCCCTAAAATAAAAAGCGAGAGGCAGGCCTATGAACAAGGAAATAAAACCAATATCCAAAACAAAAGAAAAGACATCAATAGCCCAGAAAAAAGAAGACAGGTATGGGTGGCTGTTTATTTCTCCCTACCTGATTTTTTTCACTGTTTTCACCGGCATTCCTTTTGTCATTGCAGTTGTAATGTCATTTTTAAACGTGAAATATATTACAAGGTTGGATAATCTTAAATTTGTAGGGTTACAGAACTTTATAAAAATATTCACTAACAAGGAGATCTTAAATTCCCTGTTAAGAACCTTTCAATACTCCCTGGTTTATGTGCCGGTCATCATGATCCTTGGGTTTGTGCTGGCATTTATGCTGAACAACGGGATCTATATGAAAAAGGCAATGCGCTCCATGGTATTTATGCCTTATGTGTCCAACATGGTGGCAGTAGCCGTCATTTTTAAGGTTTTGCTTGGGAATAACAGTCCCATGATCATTGCTTTAAGAAATATGGGATTTAACCCGCCGCTGCTTTTACAGAGCTTAAAGCTGGCTCTTCCCACAGTAGCCATGATATCCGTATGGAAAAGCGTGGGCCTTAACATGGTGGTATATCTTGGGGCTTTGCAGGAGGTGCCCTCCGAGCTTTTAGAGGCGGCGCAGATCGACGGAGCAACAAAATGGCAGAGAATCCGCAGCATTATTATACCCATGATTTCTCCTACCACCTTTTTCCTCTTAATAAGTTCCATTATTGGTTCCTTCCAGAACTTTACCTGCATACAGGCCCTTACCGAGGGAGGTCCGGGACAGGCGACCACGGTTATGGCCGTAAATATTGTCCGTACTGCATTTACGAAATATGAGACAAGTCTGGCAAGTGCAATGGCTTTTGTCATGTTTGTGATTGTTATGATCGTAACTCTTATCCAGTGGCGCGGGCAGAAAAAATGGGTGAATTATTAAGGGAGGATATTCAATGAAAAGCAAAAAGAAAAGTTTAAAGATAGCACTTACAGTATTTATCCTGTTGATCGGGCTGGCGTCAAATTTCCCGTTTCTGTTCATGATCTCCTCTTCCTTTAAGGTCAGCGGAGAGGTCATGAAGTTTCCATGGCATTTGATTCCGGATAACCCTACCATGATGAACTTTAAAGCATTGTTTACAAACGGCATTTATAACTTTCAGAAATGGTATTTTAATACGGTGGTCATGACGGCTCTTACCATTGCGATCAAGATATTTTTTGTCAGCTTTACGGCATATGGATTTGCAAGAATTAAATTCAGGGGAAAAGACGTAATCTTTCTCATACTCCTGTCAGCCATGATGATCCCCAGCGACATTATGATCATTCCAAGATACATGATCTTTAAAAATCTGCATATTCTGGATTCCATGTGGGCGCTGATCCTGCCAAGCTGTGTGGATGTGTATTTTGTATTCCTGCTGCGCCAGTCCTTTATTTCGATTCCGGACTCCATCAGTGAAGCGGCAAAGATCGACGGCTGCAGCCATTTGCGGATTTACTGGAAAATCATTTTCCCGTTGGCAAAACCGGCCATTGCGACCATGGCGCTGTTTTCCTTTACCTGGTCCTGGAATGACTATATGGGGCCGTATCTGTACATATCAACCATGGATAAGCAGATGCTGTCCGTTGGAGTGAAGCTGTTTTCCTCCGGACTGATCCAGGATTACGGATCTCAGATGGCAGCAGCAACGGTGGTTCTTTTGCCGATTTTGGTTGCGTTCCTGTTCTGCCAGAAATTTTTCATCGAAGGTGTTGCTTCCTCCGGTGTAAAGGGATAATATGGATATTCAGGATGTATAAAAAATGATCTGAAAATGAAAAGAGGATAAAAAGAAAGGGGATATAAGATGGAAAAAAGACTTACCGGAAGAGTCACTGTTCCCACGGATGTGGATATGATTCAGGAGACAAAGGAGATTGCGAAACGATGGGGAGCCGACGCTCTGCGGGATTGTGACGGGACGAATATGCCGGATGAGCTTAAGAAAATGCCCGTTAAGATCTACTCTACCTATTATACCACCAGAAAAGACAACGAATGGGCAAATGAAAACCCGGACGAGGTCCAGCAGGTATATTTGATGACGGAGTTTTACACGGCAATGGAAGAGGGAGAGCTTCGCATCCCGATTATGAAGCATCTGTATCAAGATCAGTTAAAGCCCAACACCCTTCACGACATCAAACGCTGGTGGGAGGTAGTGGACCGTACAACAGGAGAACCCTTAGCTGCAAGTGCATGGGGATATGATGAAGATATCCAGGAAGTCATGATCTTTAGTCCGGAGAGATATCACGATTATACGGTAAGTTTCCTGGCGTTTATCATCTGGGATCCTGTTCATATGTATAATTTTATTACCAACGACTGGCAGGATGTGGAGCATCAGATCACTTTTGACGTGCGTCAGCCAAAGACCCAGGGCCATGTAATTGAAAAATTAAAACTCTGGATGGAGGAAAATCCGGACAGCAATGTCGTGCGTTTTACAACATTTTTCCATCAGTTCACTCTTGTATTTAATGAATATGCAAAAGAAAAATTCGTTGACTGGTTTGGTTACAGCGCCAGTGTCAGCCCTTATATTTTAGAGCAGTTTGAACAAGAGGCGGGCTATCCCTTCCGTCCGGAATATATCATTGACCAGGGCTATCATAACAATACCAACCGGGTGCCCTCTAAGGAGTTCCGTGATTTCCAGGAGTTCCAGCAGAGAGAGGTATCAAAGCTCATGAAGGTTCTTGTGGATATCTGCCACGATTGCGGCAAGGAAGCCATGATGTTCTTAGGGGATCACTGGATCGGTACGGAACCATTTGGAGAGTACTTTAAAAACGTAGGACTGGATGCGGTCGTGGGAAGCGTGGGCAACGGCACCACCCTTCGCCTGATTTCCGATATTCCTGGAGTAACATATACAGAAGGCCGCTTTTTACCTTATTTCTTCCCGGATGTATTCTGTGAAGGCGGCGATCCGATCAAGGAGGCAAAGGTAAACTGGGTAACAGCAAGGCGGGCCATCTTAAGGAAACCGGTGGACCGGATCGGATATGGCGGATACTTAAAGCTGGCATTGGAATTTCCTGATTTTATCCAGTATATTGAAGAGGTCTGCGATGAATTCCGCCTGCTTTATGAAAATGTGGGGGGACAAAGCCCGTACAGCCACTTTAAGGTGGGAGTGCTGAATTCCTGGGGAAAGATCCGTTCCTGGGGAACTCATATGGTAGCCCATGCCATTGATTATAAACAGACCTATTCCTATGCCGGAGTGCTGGAAGCCTTAAGCGGAATGCCGTTTGATGTGGAATTCTTAAGCTTTGAGGATGTGATCGCAGATCCGGATGTATTAAAGAAATGCAAGGTTGTCATCAATGTTGGCGATGCCTATACGGCTCCCAGCGGCGGAACCTATTGGACCGATCCTAAAGTCACCAGCGCTGTAAAGGCCTTTGTAGCCCAGGGCGGCGGATTGGTCGGAGTGGGAGAGCCGTCTGCCTGTGAATACCAGGGCCGGTATTTTACCCTGGCTAATGTGCTGGGCGTAAATAAAGAAGTGGGCTTTTCTATGTCAACGGATAAATACAACTGGGAAGAACACAGCCATTTTATTACAGAGGATTCCTCCGAAACCATTGATTTCGGGGAGGGGATGAAGAATATCTATGCTCTTTCCGATGCAGAGATCTTAAAAAAGGACGGGGAAGATGTCCAGATGGCTGTCAACCGGTTCGGAGACGGAAGAAGCGTATATATCAGCGGAATCCCCTATTCCTTTGAGAATTCCAGAATGCTTTACCGGGCGATCTTCTGGGCCGCAGGCATGGAGCAGGAGATGAAGAAATGGTATAGCAGCAACTATCATGTGGAAGTCAATTATTATCCGGCGACCGGCAAATATTGTATCGTGAACAATACGTATGAGCCTCAGGAAACCGTGATTTATGACGGAAATGGCCAGGCTTGTTCCATGCAGTTAAAGGCAAATGATATCTTGTGGTTTTCATTTTAACCTTATCAAGCGGCGAAGCTGATTGGGAGAAAGGGCCCGTTATCATTATGCAGACAAAGGAAACACTTGAAACGTATGAGGCGATCACCATAGAGGAAGCGCATATTGCGCTGGATCAGGTGGCTGCCCGCATTAGAAATAACATTTCAATATTTTATGACAGTTTCCCGGGGGCAGGCAGTGTAAACCAGATATATCCTGCTACAGAAAACAATGACTGGACCAATGGATTTTGGACCGGTCAGCTGTGGCTTGCATATGAACAGACAAAGGAGGCGGCTTTTAAGGAAGCCGCCCTTTATCAAGTCCCTGGTTTCCGGGAACGGCTGATCAAAAGAATTGTAGTAGACCATCATGATATGGGATTTTTGTATACTCCCTCCTGTGTAGCTGCTTATAAACTTACCGGTGACAAGCTGGCAAGGGAAACTGCTCTGATGGCAGCAGATAACCTGATAGGGCGGTTTCAGGATAAGGGAGAGTTCTTTCAGGCCTGGGGGAAGCTTGGTGATCCGAAGGAATACCGGTTAATTATTGATTGTCTATTAAATATGCCGCTGTTATTTTGGGCATCAGAGGAAACGAAGGATTCAAAATACCGTGAAACTGCACTTCGCCATATTCGGACCAGCATGAATTATGTAGTCCGGGAAGACTCTTCTACATACCATACCTATTATTTTGACCCGGAGACAGGAAATCCGGTCCGCGGAGTAACGGCACAAGGGTATAGAGACGGTTCCATATGGGCCAGAGGCCAGGCGTGGGGAATATATGGTTCGGCAATCGCTTATAAATATTGTCCGGATCCAATGTATATAGAAAGCTTTCGAAAGATTACAGCATGTTTTATGGAGCATTTACCAAAGGATCTGGTTCCTTATTGGGATTTTGATTTTACCGATGGCAGTGGGGAGCCGAGAGATTCTTCTTCCGCAGCAATAGCAGCCTGCGGTATGCTTGAGATGGCAGAATATCTGGAACCAGAGGAAGCAAAGGACTTATTGCAGCAGGCAAAACGTTTGATAAAGGCACTGACCAGGCACTGTTTATCCCATCCCGGCGAAAATACCAACGGAATATTGCTTCATTCCACCTATGCCAAAAGTTCTCCCTATAACACGGTAACGGATAGCGGAGTTGATGAATGCACCCTATGGGGGGATTACTTTTATACAGAAGCACTTGTACGGATCATAGGACCGTGGAAGGCTTACTGGTAGAAAAGAGAGTAAAAATGAGATTAGATGAAAGACTTATAAGCATTGTACCGTCTGACAGGCAGGTCATGCTGCAGAAAACAGAATTTTATGCATTCTTTCATTTTACGGTAAATACGTTTACCGGAACAGAATGGGGATATGGAACCGAATCACCAGAAATTTTTAATCCGGATCAAATGGATGCAGATCAATGGATTCAAGGGATTAAAGCGGCAGGTATGAAAGGTGCGATCCTTACCTGTAAGCACCATGACGGTTTTTGCTTATGGCCAAGTAAATACACCGATCATTCTGTGAAGTACAGTCCTTATGGGAATGGAAAAGGAGATATTGTTAAAGAAGTATCGGATGCTTGTAAAAAAGCCGGTCTGAAATTTGGTATTTACCTTTCTCCATGGGATCGGAATCAGAAAACCTATGGACAGGGAAAGGCATATGATGATTATTTCGCAGCACAGCTTACAGAACTGCTTACCGGATATGGAGATATTTTTAGCGTATGGTTTGACGGTGCCTGCGGAGAAGGTTCGAATGGTAAAAAACAGGTCTATGACTGGCAGCGTTATTACGATACCGTAAGAAACTATATGCCGGACGCCTGCATTTCCGTAAGCGGGCCTGATGTCCGCTGGTGCGGCAATGAGGCAGGTGATACCCGCCCCAGTGAATGGAGTGTTGTACCGGCAGATTTATCTGTAGCAGAGCGGATAGCAGCGTTAAGCCAGCATACGGATGATCCGTCTTTCCGGCAAAGAGTCATTAGCAGCATGGAAGAGGATCTAGGAAGCAGGGAACGTTTAGCAGAAGAGCAGCACTTGATCTGGTATCCGGCAGAAGTGGATGTATCCATACGGCCAGGCTGGTTTTATCATCCGGAAGAGGATGATAAAGTCCGGTCTCTGGAAAACTTAATTGATATTTATGAAAAATCCGTAGGGGGAAATACAACACTTCTTTTAAATATTCCGCCGATGCCAAACGGACTGCTTCATGAGGCAGATGTAAAAAGGCTGCAGGAGCTGGGCAGGGAAATACATAAAAGATATGGGAATAACCTGACAGAAGGAGCCGAAATTCTGGTCAAAGAAGGAAATGAATGGAAGGCAGTGAAAAGCGTATATAAGGATGATTATGAAACCTGCTGCCATGGAAACGGTCCAAAAGCAGAATTTAAGATTTCCTGGAATACGCCCCAAAAGATTTCAGCCGTTATTTTAAAAGAGAATATATTGAAAAGCCAGAGAATTGAAGCTTTTGAGATCTTATGTATGAGGAACGGAAGTCCTGTCAGCTTATATAAGGGAACTACCGTCGGTTATAAAAAAATTGCCCGCTTTCCTCAGATAGAATCGGATATACTGATTATACAAATTTCAGATTCAAGGATTGAACCCGTCCTTTCGTTTGTTGGTATATATGAATAAAAAAATCGGTTTTCTTTTGAAAATACCGATAGAATGATAAAAATAGCATATAAAGTTAAAATACAACCTATATAAACCAGATAAAATGTTAGCTATAATAGGGGTATAAACAAAAGGAGGGTAACAGATATGAAATTAAGAAGTGCATTAAGACGAAGCGTTGCTTTCGGCCTGGCTGCAACCATGGTTTTAGGTACTGCCGGCTGTGGAAAATCCGATAATACCAAGGCCGGTGCGGACAGCAATACAGCAGCGGATACCGCTCAAAAAGCTGACAGCGACAAACCATACGATGGTGTTACAGTAAAATGGGCACTGACAGATAACGCTGCAACTGGCGCTGAAACAAAAGAAATGGTAGACTTAATCAAAGAAAAAACAGGTATTAATGTAGAGTTTTTCATTACACCTACTTCAAAAGCCGGTGAAATGGACAAGGTGCTTGTAAGCTTAATGGCTGGCGAAGAAATGGACATTGTAAACAGAACTCCGCTTCAATTAGAAGAATTCTACAAAGCTGCTGTTTTAGAGCCAATGGATGAGTTTGCAAAAGCAGATAATTATGATATGGAGACCGTATATGGTGGTCAGACTGTAAAATTTGAAGATCAGACATATGCAATTCCAGCAGAAAAAGATATCTGGCTGACTTATTATAACAAGAAGATTTTTGATGATGCAAACATTCCATATCCTACTGCAGAAGGCTGGACATGGGAAAAATATGTGGAGACCGCTCAAAAGCTTAACGATCCTGATAACAAAGTCTGGGGCTCCTTTATGAGCGATGATGTTGCATGCAACTATTTGCAGGCAAATCAGAAGGGCGTATCCCCTTATAAAGCAGATGGAACTGCCAACTTCGATGATCCGGCATATGCGGATGCCATGAAGTGGTTCTATAGCCTGGGCAATGAATTAAAGATCCAGCCTAATTGCCTGGATCTGGCTTCCGGTACATATCCATATAACTCCTTTATGGTAAATGGAAACATCGGTATGTACGTATACGGCGGCTGGGTAGCAAGCGCCTTATCTGATAAGGAAAAATACCCAAGAGACTGGGAACTGGGAATTCTTCCGATGCCTTATCCGGAAGGCTCCGAGCCATCTTCCCTGACAATTACAAACTGCTATGCTATCCCTAAGACCTCTAAGAACAAAGCTGCAGCATTTGAAGCAATCAAAACAATTTGCGAAAATAAATATACGTTAGGTTATGGACGTGTTCCTGCTAAAATTTTAACAGAGGACGAAGCAAAAACCTATATTGAAAGCAGCCTGCTTCCTAAATATAAGGATGATAATTTAACCGTAGAGGACTTTATGGCAGGCTGGTTTGACAACAGCAGACTGTATTTAAATGAAAAGATCATGGGTACAGCTGATACGACCATCGGACAGATCTACACCGAGGAAGGTCAGTTATACGGACAGGGACAAAAATCACTGGAAGATACCATGAAATCCATTCAGGAAAGAGCGAATGAAGCGATAAAAGAAGCAGAGTAATAATAAGAAAGTGCTGCCATATAGTTTGGCAGTGCTTTCTTTCCAATGAAGAAAGAACCGGCAGGAAAGGGAAGAGCAATGGATGAACGGATTTATCTTCTCCCCAGGGAGGGGAATTTTTATAAAGCGAATATGCACTGCCATACAACAGTTTCCGATGGAAAGCTGACACCGGAACAGGTGAAAGAGGAGTATCGGAAAAGGGGATACCAGATCGTAGCCTATACGGATCACGGGAAATATTGCCCTCACCCGGAATTGAACTCAAAGGATTTTCTGGCCCTGGCAGGCTTTGAGGCAGACATAAAGCAAGATCCCATGGACGGAGTGCAGGCGGAAGAAAGAACGTTTCATATTAATTTCTATGACGGCAGCCCGGATGAGATGCAGGAAGAGAAGGCAGAAGCCTGTGAACCGGAAAACTGGAAGGCTGGCGGTTCCGGCATCAATGCTTACATAAAGAAGATGAATCAGCTGGGCTTTCTGGCATGTGACTGCCACCCATACCGTTCCATGCAGAATTATGATGATTATACAGAACTTGAAGGACTTTTTGCCATGGAAATATACCATTACCGCAGCGACCTTGAGGGGCTGAATGGCTATAATCCTCAGGCCTACGATGAGATGCTGCGCCGTCATAAGGAAATTTATTGCCTGGCATCAGACGGCAACCAGAATGAATATCCCATGGGACATCCGTGCTGCGATTCTTTCGGGGGCTTTATAAAGATCAGGGCAAGGGAGCTTACCTATCCGGCGGTGATGCAGGCCTTAAAAAGAGGTGATTTCTATAGCTCCATGGGTCCTGAGATACATTCCCTATACATCGAAGGCAAGGACCTGGTTGTAAAGACCAGCCCTGTAGAGAAGATTTATATGAAAATGGAAGGCAGGAACTGCCGCATGAAAGTTGCACCTAAAGGGGAATCATTGGAGGAAGCAAGGTTTCCTTTAACGGGTAGGGAAGGCTACATCCGCGTAGTCTGCCGCAGTGAAAACGGGCTGTATGCAAATTCCAATGCATATTTTCTGAAGGATCTGCCTTTAAAATCTATCACAGAGCAGGAGACATAAGGTTGGACACAATGATACAACAGAAAAAGATCGGGTCAGAAAAAATGCAGTCCATGCTGTTCTGGTTGTGCTGGGCAGTCTATTTTTCTACCTATCTTGGGAGGCTGAATTATTCGGCCAGCTTAACGGAAATTATCAGGGCAGAAGGTTTTGAAAAGGGAGCGGCAGGGTTTATAGGAACCGCATTCTTTTTTTCCTATGGCGTCGGACAGCTTTTCAGCGGAATACTGGGAGATAAGAAAAAACCTTATAAGATGATCTTTGCAGGGGTCCTGGGTTCAGGAATCTGCAATGGGGTGATGGGACTATCAGGATCCGTCTGGCAGATGGCGGTGGTATGGTGTGTCAATGGTTTGTTCCAGTCGCTGATCTGGTCCCCGATCATCAAACTGTTTTCCGACTGGATTCCTACAGGCAGCCAGAAAAGGTTCTGCGTAAACATTAACAGCAGCGTTCCCATTGGTACGTTTGCAGCATATGGGCTGACTGCACTCATTGTATGGAAATTCCATTGGAGAACGGTTTTTTTCTTTTCTTCCCTGTGTCTGGCAGCCATCAGCCTGATCTGGTTCCTGGGCAGCCGCAAGATAAGAAAGGATTTGGAAGAAAACGGGATTTTAGAAGACCAGGTCCTTGTTTCACAGGATAAAAAACAGGCAGACGCTTCCATGTGGGAATTAGTTCTGGTTTCCGGAATGATTTTCTTTTGCTTTGGACTGATGTTCCAGGGAGTTTTAAAGGATGGAGTGACCACCTGGATTCCTACCTATATCCGCGAAGAATATCATATGGAATCCGTATTTTCCATTATCAGCACCACGGTCATACCGATTTTTAACTTAAGCGGTGTATATCTGGCATCCATTGCAAACAGGAAAATTTTCAAAAGTGAGACTGCCACATCCGCTTCATTTTTTGTCTTATGCGCGGGTGCGCTGATTCTGTTACGGCTTTATCATGGAGGATCTGTGGTAACAGTGCTGATCTTATTTGGTCTTGCAACCACGGCGATGATGGCGGTGAATACCATGCTGGTCAGCATGGTGCCTATCTATTTCGCTCCTTACGGAAAATCTTCCACCGCTTCCGGGATCCTCAATTCCTCCGCATATGCGGGAGGAGCGGTCTCCGCCTATGGAATCGGAGTATTGTCTGAACGGGTGGGCTGGGATGCCACCATTTTTATCTGGTTCATCATCGCCCTTTTGGGAGCAGTGGCCTGCACGGCAGGAAAAGCCCGGTGGAAGCGATTTTTGCAAAACGGTATATAAGGGATGGGAGGAAAACAGATTGAATAGCAGAACTTATTTATTACCAGAGGCCGGAAGGTTTTATAAAGCGAACCTTCACAGCCATACAGTCATATCAGATGGAAAATTGACGCCGGAAGAGGCAAAGGAACATTATAAGAAACATGGGTATCAGATTATGGCGTTTACGGATCACAGGATCTATCGGAACCATGAAGAATTAAATGATAAGGAATTCCTGGCACTTGCCGCCGTAGAAGTGGATATCAATGAGGTAAGCCCGGACAGACTGCGTCCGGAGGACAAGACGTATCACATTAATCTGTACGATACCGCCCCCGGATATGAACGGGCCAGAAAGGAGCAGGGGATATGTCCGGAATGCAGGTTCGGGGACTTTGATTACATGAACAGATATTTAGAGGAGATGAAGGAACTGGGATTTCTTGCCTGCTATAACCATCCTTACTGGTCCCTCCAGAACTATGACGATTACAAAGGCTTAAACGGGCTCTTTGCCATGGAAATCTACAATTACGGATGCGAGCTTGACGGACTGTATGGTTATAATCCCCAGTCTTATGATGAGATGCTTCGTTTGGGAAAACGGCTGTGGTGCCTGGCAACGGACGATAATCACAACGGTCATCCGTTTGATGATCCCCTGTGCGATTCTTTCGGAGGCTTCAACATGATAAAGGCAGAGGATTTAAGCTATGCTGCTGTTATCAATGCGCTGGTGAAAGGTCATTTCTACAGCTCCATGGGACCGGAGATAAAAGAGATCTATGTGGAGGGCAGGGAGCTTGTGGTGAAAACAGGACCGGTTCAGGCCATCTGCGGGATCACGGATAGTGCCAGATTCTGCCAAAGAGCGGCTGTGCAGGGAGAACCCCTCACAGAAGCAAGGTTTCTCCTTGAAGGAAATGAAACCTATATCCGGGTGGAATGCAAGGATGAAAAGGGGCTTTTTGCTAACAGCAATGCTTACTTTCTTTCTGATCTGGAGTAATCCGGGTACTTTATCGGCAGCCCGAATGATCATGCACCCGTTGTCATAGTTAATCGGATACTTGCAATCCGCTTCGCTACCTGCTCACAGCATGTTAAAAAGTTCTTTTCTGATACTTATCGGAAAGGAACTTTTTTTATTTGAGTTACAGGCTATATTATAAAGAATTTGTCAGTATTAATCAGACTTTTTCCAGCGAGGTATGGATAGCAGTCAAAAAGATAAAAATATATGCTTAGCTAACTATTGATTTTCTGATTCATCTATGTTATATTATTAACAAGTAAAAGTTACTATTCAATACATATTAAAAAAGGAGATGGTATTATGTTGACTACATTTAAAGCAACAGCGAAAGCATTGCCTGAGGGGTTACAGGTTGAAACAAATTCAAGAGGTTTTAAAATCCTTTTTGACGAACCCGAAGAACTGGGCGGCACAGATACTGCTATGAACCCTGTGGAGGCCTTGCTATGTGCACTG
This sequence comes from Lacrimispora sp., assembly GCF_032078915.1. Taxonomy (GTDB): domain Bacteria; phylum Bacillota; class Clostridia; order Lachnospirales; family Lachnospiraceae; genus Lacrimispora. Next base: position 26,325 of record NZ_DAMAUN010000003.1, read on the forward strand.
GGCGCATGCCAGTCCATCGTAGTGAAAGCATTTGCAGCAGCTCACGATATTACTTTTGAGGAATTCCATGTTGAGCTGGAAGGGGATCTTGATCCAGACGGATTTATGGGACTGGCAGATGTAAGAAATGGTTTTCAGGAGATTCGTTTTGTCATGCATTTTAAAACAAACGAACCAAAAGAAAAAATAGAAGAGTTTGCAAAGTTTATCGAGAATACCTGCCCTGTAGGTGATTGTTTATCTAACGGTGTAAAATTAGTTTTATCCGGTGTGGCAATTGATTAAATAGTATGAAAAGCAAAAAGAGCCTATATTATAAAATTGGCTCTTTTTCTATAGAAAAGGAGAAAATTTATGCTTATTAAAATGTCAATAATTCCTGGCGGAAAAACGGGCAAGGTAGGTAAAATAAATGTAAAGACAGGCGATAAAGTCGCTGCCGGCGATATCCTTGTACAAATAGAAACGGCGAAAGGAAACCGCCAGATTAAAGCCGCATCAGATGGAACAGTCAGTAAAATATTATGTGAAGAGGGCATGGACATAGCATCGAATGCTGAGATGTTTTTAATCACTGAGGATCCTGAAGTCAAAGAGGCCGGGATAACTGATTGTGATTGTGCCTCACAGAAAATAGCGAAAGAAACCACTGCCGATTTACTTATCATAGGAGCTGGTCCCGGCGGATATGCAGCCGCTATTTATGCCGCTAAAAGCGGACTGAAAGTAACTCTGGTTGAGCAATCAGCATTAGGAGGTACCTGTCTTAATGTCGGTTGTATTCCTACAAAAGCACTTGTTAAATCTGCGGAAGTCTGCCACACGGTAAGGAATGCGTCAGTCTTTGGGATTGAATCAGGCAGCCCGGCTGCTGTAAATATGAAGCAAGTCATTGACCGTAAGGATAAGATTAAGGACAGGCTTGTTTCCGGAATTGACTTTCTTATGAAAAAAAATGAAATCAATGTAATCTCCGGCCAAGCCTCCTTTATGGATAAAAATACAGTAACAATAAAAGGCGAAGAAAATTATATCATTAAGGCACAGAAAATTATCGTTGCAACAGGCTCAAAAATATCTAATATTGCCATTCCTGGTATAGAACTTCCGTTTGTCTTGAACAGCACAAAGGCATTGTCTGATCATAAACTTCCCAAATCCATAACCATTATTGGCGGTGGTGTGATCGGAATGGAATTTGCATTTATCTATAAAAATTTCGGCGTTGATGTCCAAGTGATTGAATTTATGGATCGGTTACTGACCATGGTCGACAGTGATATCTCAAAAGAGATACAGGATATGGCAGAAGAAAATAACATTCACATTCACACCGGTTCAAAGGTTAAGAAAATTCAAAGTTCCGTTGACGGCATGGCAGTAATTACCTATGAAAACAATGCGGGGGAACACTTAGTGGTAAGTGAAAAGGTATTGGTGGCTATTGGCAGGGAGCCGAATCTGGATGGATTATCCATTGAAAAAAGCGGTGTCTTGTTAAACAGCAACGGGAAAGGAATTCAAGCAGATCATTCCATGCGTACAAATGTTGACAATATTTATGCAATTGGAGATGTGACAAATATCCTTCAACTGGCCCATGTAGCTTCTCATCAGGGGATTGTTGCCATAGAAAATATATTAGGAAAGCATAAAGAAATGAATTATTCAGCAGTCCCTAATGTAATATTTACTTCACCGGAAATCGCAAGTGTCGGTATCGGTGAAGACGAAGCGAAAAGTAAAGACATTGATATTGATGTAAGTAAATTTTCCTTTGCCGGAAACGGAAAAGCTTTGACGATGAATGAGGCGAGAGGCTTTTTAAAGCTGATTAAAAACAAAAATACAGGAAAAATAATAGGCGGGTCAATAATAGGTGCCGATGCATCTTCTTTGATCAGCTCATTAACCTTAGCAATTGCCAATGGATTTACTGAAAAAGAAATCTCTGAAACCATATTCCCACACCCTACTACCAGTGAAACGATTCACGAAGCCGCACTGGATTTTGGAATTGGAGCCTTACATCAATAATGAAAAAAATAGTGATATCCGAAGAATTTGATCCCTGTTTTAATATAGCAGCAGAACATCAGCTGTTTTTAACCTCCGAGGAAGATCTGCATCTGTTTCTATGGCAGAACGATTCTTCGGTGATTATAGGAAGGAACCAGAACCTATATGCAGAATGTGATTTAAATTACTTAAGGGCGCATGACATAAAAGCGGTCCGCAGGTTTTCCGGGGGCGGGGCGGTGTATCATGACAAGGGCAATGTTAATTTTACCTTTCTTACAAAAGAGGCATCTGCCAGACAGGACCACTTTATCAAGCTCATACGATCTGCAATGCAGCGGCTTGGGATCGACTGTGAATTTAGCGGCAGAAATGATTTATTATACAAAAACCGTAAATTTTCCGGTCACGCTTATTATACGGACGGCGATCATTACATGTATCATGGTACGGTACTGGTCAATGTAAATTTCCAACAGCTGGAAAATGCCCTAACACCTTCAAAGATAAAGTTAGAGTCCAAGGGAGTCGAATCTGTAAGGAGCAGAGTCATCAATCTATCTGAAATAAACAGTGAAATCACTGCCCAGTCAGTTATCCGGGCTTTTATTGAAACCTTTGAATGCAATCAGATAGAAACCATTAATAAAATGAATTTTCAGCCGCCATTAGAGAAAATCCTTTCGTCAGACAATTGGATGTTTGCCCAATCGCCTAAATTTGATGTTGAACTGGAACGTAGGTATACATTTGGAACAATGACTGTTTCTATCTCGATCGCTGATAACCTGATTCAAAATATTAAAATAAATACGGATAGTTTGAAGCTTTATGATTTTAATGCCTGTGAAAAGGAATTATATAATACCCGCTTTAACGAACAGGAGATATGGGACCATATCGAGCGGTACTTATCGAATCATCTTGATTTTTCATAATATCAGGAAAAGACTTTGAAAAATATTGTACACCAGGTTGTTTTATGTTACTATATGAAATAAAAAAATCAAATGGTGAGTAAAATGTTTAATTTAGATGATTGCATTGCTTTTGTCACTTGTAAAGGGGCAAAGGATTTAGCGGATACCTTGGAAAAAAGGCTGAATAATTTCAATATAACAAGAAGCCAATGGATTGCACTTTATTATATTAAAAATAATAATATGATTACTCAAAAGCAGTTGGCCGATAAAATGTCTTTAAAAGAGCCTAGCGTTGTCAGGTTATTAGATAAGATGGAACTATACGGCTGGGTGAATCGTATCAGCAGCAACGATGACAAAAGAATGAAGTTTTTAATATTAACCCATAGCGGCATAGAAATTGAGACAGCTATGCTTGATGTTGCAGAAAAATTTAAATCGGATGTGCTTAACGGCATATCTCATGAAGACCTCGACGTATTTAAATCGACGCTTAACAAAATGCTGATGAATATTGAGGATGGCAGCAAATAGGAAAAGTCAATCAGATATTCCCAATCCGCTTCACTATTAGAAGAGGTTAAAATATACAATAAAACCAAATTGAAAAAATTTCTCATCTATGTTATGATACAAACATAGCAGCATCCTGACACGAAAAACGAAGTTTGAAGTAGAAGGTTCGGCATATGAGGAGTCTTTGATTTGCCGCGCCTTAATGGCGCGGTTTTTTTGCTTTTATAAAGCATTGATCGCCAGGATAAGAGAACGGAGGAAGAAGCATGGAAACGAGAATCGCCGTTATCGGCATCGTTGTGGAAGAGGAAGAATCTGTGGAACTTTTAAATGAGATCCTTCATGAATACCGGAAGTGTATCATTGGCCGCATGGGGATCCCCTATCCGAAAAAGCAGGTAAGCATCATAAGTATTGCCGTGGATGCACCTCAGAGCACCATTTCCGCACTGACCGGTAAGATCGGGAAATTAAAGGGAGTCAGTTCCAAGACGGCCTATCAGGGTGTAAAAGGTCAAGAAAGATAAGAAAAGAAACCGTTTTTTCCAGGGCAATACCTGTAAAATTAATAAACCACTGACGGAAAAGCAAATGCTGACCCTAAAGAAAGGAAGAATTACAATGTATGATCCAAAATCGCTGAAAGCGGAAGAATTCATTTCCCACGAAGAAATTCTTGAAACTCTTGATTATGCGGAGAAAAACAAAGCCAATGCAGAACTGATCGACCAGATCATTGCAAAGGCAAGGCTGGCAAAAGGCCTGACCCATCGGGAGGCATCTGTCCTCCTTGCCTGTGACATTCCGGAGAAAATACAGGAAGTCTATGATCTGGCAGAACAGATCAAAAAGGATTTCTACGGAAGCCGCATCGTCATGTTTGCCCCTCTTTATCTTTCCAATTACTGCGTAAATGGCTGCACCTACTGTCCTTACCACCTAAAAAATAAGCACATTGCCAGAAAAAAACTGACTCTGGAAGAAGTGGAGAAGGAAGTCATTGCCCTTCAGGATATGGGACATAAGCGGCTTGCCATTGAGGCAGGTGAGGATCCTGTGAATAATCCCATTGAGTACATCCTGGATTGCGTCAAAACCATATATTCCATCAAACACAAAAACGGCGCCATCCGCCGGGTCAATATAAATATTGCGGCAACTACGGTAGAGAATTACCGGAAGCTAAAAGAGGCAGAGATCGGGACCTATATTCTCTTTCAGGAAACCTACCACAAGGAAAGCTATGAAAAGCTTCATCCAACAGGACCCAAGCATAACTATTCCTACCATACAGAGGCCATGGACCGGGCCATGGAGGGCGGGATTGATGATGTAGGCCTGGGTGTTCTTTTTGGTCTTGAGCTGTACCAGTATGAATTTGCAGGACTTCTGATGCACGCGGAGCATTTGGAGGCAGTTCATGGAGTAGGACCTCATACCATTAGCGTTCCCCGTATCAAAAAAGCTGATGATATTGATCCCGGTGCTTTTGATAATGGGATCGATGATGAGATATTTGCAAAGATCTGTGCGTTGATCCGGATTTCGGTTCCTTATACCGGAATGATCGTTTCAACCAGGGAAAGTCAGAAGGTAAGAGAAAAGGTGATCCGTTTGGGGGTATCCCAGATCAGCGGCGGTTCCAGAACCAGCGTCGGCGGCTACCAGGAGGACATCCGTCCCACGGATACGGAGCAGTTTGACGTATCGGACCAGCGTTCCTTAGATGAGGTGGTCCATTGGCTCATGGATATGGGCTATATTCCTTCCTTCTGTACCGCCTGTTACAGGGAGGGGCGTACGGGAGACCGTTTTATGAGTCTTTGCAAAAGCGGCCAGATCCAGAACTGCTGCCAGCCCAATGCCCTGATGACATTAAAAGAATATTTGATGGATTATGCTTCTAAGGATACGAAAAAAGTAGGTGAGGCCCTGATAGCAGCGGAGCTGAACCATATTCCAAAGGAAAAGGTTCGTTTGATCTGTGAAGACCATTTGCAAAAAATAGAAAATGGAATCAGGGATTTCCGTTTTTGATCAAACAGGCAGCTGCCAGGGCTAAGTAAGCTTGGCTTTGGTTTGCTGCCATTGCAAAAATTGACAGTAGGGAGAGGTGACAGGCATGGGACTTAATGAAACACCATCCTCAGAGCGGGTGCATATCGGCTTTTTTGGCCGCCGCAATGCAGGAAAATCAAGCGTTGTCAATGCAGTGACAGGGCAGGAGCTTTCCGTTGTATCGGAAGTGAAAGGGACTACCACGGATCCTGTTTACAAATCCATGGAGCTTCTTCCCATGGGACCGGTGGTCATCATTGATACGCCGGGGTTTGATGATGAAGGCGCTCTGGGCGAGATGCGGGTAAGGAAGACAAAGCAGATCTTAAACCGGTCTGATTGTGCAGTCTTAGTTGTGGATGGGGCTGTTGGAAAGACAAAAACCGATGAAGAATTGATCCTTTTGTTTAAGGAAAAGAAGATCCCCTATGTGGTTGCTTATAATAAGTGCGATCTGACCGGACCACAGGCCTATGAGGACGGACTTTCTGTCAGTGCCTTTAAGGGATTGTTCATCCACGAGTTAAAGGAAAGGATCGGAAGCCTTGTAAACACCGGGGATACAAAAATGAGGATCGTAGGAGATTTGCTGGATCCACTTGACCTGGTGGTGCTGGTGATCCCCATTGACAAGGCGGCGCCCAAAGGCCGCCTCATCCTGCCCCAGCAGCAGGTGATCCGGGATATCCTGGAGGCAGGTGCCATATCGGTGGCAGTGCGTGAAACGGAATTAAAGGAAACTCTTAAAAGGCTGGGAACCAGACCGGCCCTTGTCATTACGGACAGCCAGGTCTTTGAGCAGGTAAGTAAGGATACGCCGGAAGAGATTCTTCTCACCTCATTCTCTATCCTTCTGGCCAGGTATAAAGGCTTTTTAGAGGATGCGGTAAAGGGAGTGGCGGCCATTGGGGATTTAATGGCTGGGGACAGGATCCTGATCTCGGAAGGCTGTACCCATCACAGGCAGTGTGATGATATTGGTACCGTAAAGCTTCCCCGCTGGCTTTTGCAGTATACAGGGAAAGAGCTTCTCATAGAAACTTCCTCCGGACGGGAATTTCCGGAAGACTTGTCAGCCTATAAGCTGATCATCCACTGCGGCGGCTGCATGTTAAATGAAAGGGAGATAGAATACCGAAGAAAGTGTGCGTCAGATGCCGGTGTGCCATTTACCAATTATGGAATTGCGATCGCTTATATGAAGGGAATTTTAAAAAGGAGCTTAAAAGCACTTCCTGATTTGGAAGAGCTGCTGATTTAACAGGAGACGGCCTTGCCTTTTCCCGTAATTTATATGTGTTAAGAGATCATAAAAGTTCCTGACAACATTGACTTACGGCTATATTTATGATATGGTAAAGTTAATCAGATATGGGGGAGTAGTCAGCATGCGCGGCTAGTAAAAAGGCCTTCTATTTTATCAGCATGCAGTTAAATCAACATCCTGAACAGCAATGTTCTGGTTTAATTTTAAAAGACAAGACCTGTGTCCTAATTTAGGGCCGAGTCTTGTCTTTTTGGTTGTATATGATGATCTCACCGATACAAAAGAGCACTAGCATGAAGGGAGATTTAATATGAATTTTTTGCTGTCAGGTCTTACCTCTGTAACCGTTCCTCAGTTAATCATGTATCTCGTCGGATTTTTGCTGATCTATCTTGCTATTCAAAAAGGGTACGAGCCTTCGCTCCTTCTTCCCATGGGATTTGGGGCGATACTGGTCAACCTGCCCTTATCCGGCGTGATCGATCAGACGCTGCCTGGCATAGGAAATACTCATGGTATTATCCAGTGGCTGTTTGAATCCGGGATCGAAGCCTCAGAAGCGCTGCCTCTTCTTTTGTTTATCGGGATCGGTGCCATGATCGATTTTGGGCCTTTGTTATCCAATCCCATCATGATGCTGTTTGGTGCAGCGGCCCAATTTGGTATCTTTTTAACGATATCTGTAGCTGTTTTACTTGGATTTGATCTTAGAGACGCGGCTTCCATAGGTATTATCGGTGCTGCTGACGGGCCGACTTCCATTCTGGTATCCCAGATACTCAAATCAAATTATATCGGGCCAATTGCGGTGGCGGCTTATTCCTATATGGCTCTGGTTCCTTTGGTCCAGCCCTTTGCAATTCGGCTGGTTACCACCAAAAAGGAGCGGATGATCCGGATGCCTTATAATCCAGTATCCGTATCCAAAAGGATCCGAATTATTTTCCCAATTGCAGTCACTATGATTGCTGGATTTGTTGCACCCCAGTCTGTTTCCCTGGTGGGCTTTCTGATGTTCGGAAATCTGTTAAGGGAATGCGGCGTTCTGCACAGCTTATCAGATGCGGCACAGAATATTCTTGCCAATCTGGTCACCCTGCTGCTGGGCATTACTGTTTCCTTCAGCATGAGAGCGGAAGCCTTTGTAACCTGGCAGACCCTTGTTATTCTCGTCCTTGGCCTTGTTGCCTTTGTATTCGACACCATAGGAGGAGTGCTGTTTGCCAAACTCATTAATTTATTCCGTAAGAACAAGATCAATCCTATGATAGGCGCAGCCGGTATTTCCGCGTTCCCTATGTCAGCCCGGGTCGTTCAGAAGATGTCCATAAAAGAAGATCCCACCAATCATTTGCTGATGCATGCCATCGGAGCAAATGTTTCCGGCCAGATTGCCTCTGTTTTGGCAGGAGGGATTGTCTTAAACCTTTTGACCACCTTATTATGACCAGTATCTGCCAACGGAAATTCGGCAATCGGATAGAAAGGAGCCAGTTATGCTTGATAAATTTCTTTTGTCCCTGGACATCATGTGGAAGGGAATGTTCAGTATATTTATCGTTATCATCATTATCACACTGCTTATTATGGGATTTCAGTGGTTTGAAAAAACCCTTTTGGATAAAAAGGATGAGTAAAGTAATGTATGAAATATTATAAAGACAGGGTTAAAATCACAAAGGATTGACAAACAGTCAAAACTATATTATGATAACTTTGGTTTTAAATAAATAACCTGTTCTTTGCCACCGGGTAAAGAATTTTAAGGTGTTCTAAAATATTCCGTTAGGTCGTAGAAGGAATATTTTAAGAACGCCTTTTTTATGTTCAAAGGAGGATATGAGATGGAACAATCTGTCTTAAAAGACTACACAAAATATGTGAGCCTTAATATTTTGGGGATGATCGGGCTTTCCTGCTATATACTGGCAGACACCTTTTTTGTATCAAAGGCACTGGGCGCTGCAGGCCTTGCAGCACTGAATTTTTCAATTGGGATTTACAGCCTGATGAACGGTACTGGATTGATGATCGGTATAGGAGGTGCTACCCGCTACAGCATTCTGAAATCCCAGAATGGGGGAAAACTGATAAATGCAGTTTTTACCACCAGTTTAAAGCTGGGAATTCTGGCGGGAGCGTTGTTTGCAATCACAGGAGTCCTGGGCACTGAGACTCTGGCCGTATTATTGGGAGCCGACGCAGCCACATTGCCGCTGACTAAGGCATATTTAAGCACCATACTATACTTTGCCCCGTTTTTCATCCTGAACAATGTCATGCTGGCATTTGTGAGAAATGACAATAATCCTAAGTTGTCCATGATTGCAATGCTGACAGGAAGCCTATCCAATATAATTTTGGACTATGTATTTATGTTTCCGCTGGGGATGGGGATGTTTGGTGCAGCCTTTGCCACCGGTCTGGCACCCGTCATCAGTCTTGTGGTTTTATCTGCCCACTTTATACAGGGGAAAAGCGGTCTCCGGTTGTTACAAAGCAGAATTCAGTGGAAGGCTGTCCGCGATATCTTTGGCCTGGGCCTGGCCGCATTTATTACGGAGGTGTCTTCGGCGATTGTTCTGATCACCTTTAATCTGGTCATCCTGGGGCTGGAGGGAAACTTAGGGGTTGCATCCTACGGGATTGTAGCTAATATAGCACTGGTAGGAATCTCGGTATTTACGGGAATTGCACAGGGGATACAGCCGTTAATCAGCAAGGCTTATGGCTCAGGGAATGGTATTATTATAAAAAAACTGCTTCAATATGCGGTTATCACCTCCCTGGCAATAGCGTCAGCAATTTATACACTGGTATTTTTCTGTTCGGATCAAATGATCAATGTGTTTAACAGTGAGCAGAATGCAGCAATTGTACTTCTTGCCAGGGAGGGGCTTAGGATCTACTTCGCCGGCTTTTTCTTTGCGGGAATCAATATTATTGTATGCATGTATTTAAGTGCAGCCGAGCGTGGGCTGAATGCCTTTATTATTTCTGTGGCGCGGGGCTGTGGTGTTTTGGTTCCCATGGTGCTCTTGCTGAGCCGGATTTGGGGAATGACGGGGGTATGGCTGGCATTTGTTATGACAGAAGGATTGGTGAGTGTTCTTGGTGTGATATTAGTATTTTGGAAAAAGAGGACAGAAGTTTATAAGGATACCTTATAATCGCCGGGGCTTTTTCCGGTCACCTCCTTGAAGGCACGGATAAAATGTGCGGAATCATTATAACCAACTGCCTGGGCTACCTCATAGATTTTCATATTGCCTTCCACAATGAGGCAAATGGATTTTTCTATGCGGTAATTGCGAAGATAATCACGGTAAGTAAGGCCGGCCTTGCTTTTAAAAAAGGAGGAAAAATAGCTTTTATTCATATAAACATGAGCTGCCACATCTTCCAGGCTGATGCATTCATTGTAGTTTCTTTCGATATAGGATTTTGCTTTTTCAATGATGCAGTCCTCCTTATTCTGAAGGGAATGCAAAACTATTTCAACCAGATGATTTAAGGAACAGTATAATTCTTTTTCCAGAATCGAAAGGGAAGGAGCGTTCTCGATTTGGCTGAACAGATCATGTTCGCTGAATTTAAGTCCGCTGACCGGCTCAATAAATTTTGGATTCAGCCGGATCAATGCATAGATCGTGTTATTTAGTATTTTTTTAGTCTCTTTTACCGGCGGCTTCAGATGATTGATGGCTGCAAAGAACAGGCGGAGATAATGCAGGGTATTCTTCATGTCATAAACCGCCAGGGAATTTGTTGCCTGATGGATAAACTTTAAGAGATCCTCAGCAGTACAACCTTCATAAGCAGGGGTATAGGGAAGGTCGTAATAGCCCAGTTCAAACCAGGTGAGGCAATCCTTAAACCCATCGGAGCACTGGTGGAAGGTGGCATATCGTTTACTGAACTTAAACTTATAGCCCTGGTCAGCCAGATACTCCCCAAAGGAATGCAGGCTGTCCAGGCAGCGTGGGATATCCGTATCAGGAAACAGCATAAATACAAAGCAGGAGGCCATTTCCCCTGTTACGGTAGTTCGGTATTGGATATGGGACTGGTTCAGACAGTGATAAAGGTCCTCACGCAGACCTTCCTGAAGCTGAAAAAGCTTTCCGGAATAAACCGCATCCAGCTTAATGCAGCCGACGATACAGGCAGAGTCTGGGATCAGGGAATACTTTTCTTCAAATGCAAGCATCTGGGCGGTCTTTTGCATGGGCATCTGCAGATAAGACTCCAGTAATTGCTGCATGTTAATGGGATAGCTGCGTCCGGAAGAACTGCTCTGCTTTGACATGACCTGGGCCAGCAAGCGGTATAAGAGCTGATACAGCACCGGAAAATCAACTGGTTTTAAAAGATAATCGGCTGCACCCAGACGAAGGACATCCCTTACCAGATTAAAATCGTCATAGCTGCTTAAGACAACACTTTTGCAGGTGATATGATGCTGTTTGATAAAATCCAGCAATTCAATCCCGTTCATAACCGGCATCTTTATGTCGGTGATCAGGATATCGATGGTATTGCATCTTAAGATATCAGCCGCGATGATCCCGTTCCTGCAGCTAAGTACGTTTAGCTTGTTTTCAAATTCCTTTTCTACCGCGTGGGTAAGTCCCTCCAGAATATCCGGATCATCATCTACGATTAAAATATAATTGCTTGTCATATGCGCCTCCTATCACTTTCTGCTCAAACAATTTATTCTTTTACGACTGGAATTTTAATTGTTACGGTTGTACCCTGGTGAAGCCGGCTGTCAATGTATAAATCATACTCTTTTCCGTAATAGAGCTGAATACGTTTGCGGATGTTTTTTAAACCGATGCTGTGAAAAGCGGTATTCTTATCTTCCAGATAATCCCGCAGCAGGGCAAGGTGTTCTTCATCCATTCCATTTCCATTATCTGAAACGGTGAAAATCAATACTCCGTCTTTTTCATATCCCCATATTTGAATGGAACCATTGGAAGCATCATCAATAATGCCGTGATTAATGCTGTTTTCTACCAGCGGCTGCAGTAACAGTTTAAGCATTCGGTAGGAAAGGATTTCAGGATCCAGGCTGGTGCTGATGGATACATTGGCATAGCTTAATTTGATTAAACGGATGTATTCCTCCAGATGGACATGTTCCTCTTCTACGGTCACCAGTTTATTGGCCTCAGAGACGCCAAAGCGGAGAATCTTTGCCAGCAGTTCGCACATGGTCGCCAAATGGGGGTAGCTGGCATTGAGAGAGGCCATCCGCATCCGGTCCAGAGTATTGTACAAAAAATGGGGATTGATCTGCGATCTCAGCATCTGCAGATTTAAATCCTTTTCTGCCAGGTTCTTTTGATATACCTGTTTTGTCATTTCCCCGTAGGATTTTATGACCCGCTTGGTTATCATCCAGGACAGCAGAAGATTGGACAAGAAAATCACCAGGATGATCATCAAAAAGACAGGGCGCAGGAAGGAAGAAGACTGGGTGATATCCTTTTTATCCGTAGCAATGACGCTGTATAAAGTATGGTTGTCATTGGCAGTTAAGTAATATGCATAGGGGTCTTGGATCCTGGGGGACTGTATTTCCTGCCAGGTAATATCCCCAAAGCCATCGGAGGAAAATAACAGCTTTTTGTTGGCATCAAAGCAGGCAAACTGCTGGGAATCAAATAATTTATTGCATTTAAAATCATACTGAAGGTCTGAGATGTTAATGCCGGCTAAAATAATGGCCACCGGTCTGGAAGCACTGATGTTATTCAAAACCCGTCCGGCAAACAAGAGCCTGTTGTTCACCTGGTATCCCAAGTCCTCTGCTTCTTTTTGGGTGACAAAAGAAAGGGCTCCCCTGTTCTCCTTCAGGGTGGTGACCCAGTCGCTTTCCGGTAATTCCTGCAGCAGGTGGTATTTCTGGTCGTTGTATTTGTAGCTCATTAAATCCCCTTCCGGACGAAACAGGAAGAGGCAGTTTAACTGAGGAAATAAGATGGTAAGCTGATAATATTTTTCTATAAATAATCCATCCACCCTCCCTGGATTTTCTTTTTGTCTTGCATGGGATTTTAAATAGCTCCAAAGAGAGGGGGACACCTCGTAGGCTTCACTGCTGATCAGGGATTTGGTAAGTGTGTCCAAGGCATTGGCGGTATGCTCGATATTGGTCATCAGGGTAGCGTTTAGCTGCCTTACCGCTTCTTCGGTCTTATGCCGTTCCAGATTCTGGTACGCACCAGTGATAATGATGTATGCACCCATGAGTACGATTGCTTCCAGAATCAGCATCAGCTTCAGCTGGTTGTTCATTTTTGGGAAAGAAAGTTGAAAATCCGATTTTTTCATCATGGAGGTGTCCTTTCTACTTTGGTTTCCTACGGGGCAGAGCAACCGGGAAGGTCTCATAATCTGCCTTTTTTGTATATTCATTATATCATAGAAAGGCCGGGAAGCAGAGCGCACTTTATTAGTTCAGAAGATATGGCAATAAGATCAGAAGATATGGCAAGCATATTGAGAAAGAATCCTCTATAATGAACACACAAACGAAAATACCAGGAGTTTAAAGGAGGTTTCTTATGAAAAAGAAAGTATTGGGTGTCGGGCTGGGGACTATGCTAATGGCACTGACACTGGTCGGTTGCAGTCTGGCCAGCCAGACCGCGGAACAAAGCAATAAGGCGGAGGGAGGAGCAGCCGGTTCCATTGGGGGAAATGGAAAAGAGGCTTCAGCTGATGGAAAAGTGGAGCTGGAATTTTTCAATTGTAAGGTCGAAGGAGAAGCGGTATTTAATAAAGTAATTGAAAAGTTCGAAGAGGAATACCCTAATGTGGTAATAAAGCAGACTGCACCTGCAGATGCAGAAACGGTATTATTCACCAGAGTTTCTACCGGGGATGTTCCTGATATCATGTCCGTATATCCGGCAGAGACAGCCTATCACACCATGATGGATGATGGGGTGTATACAGAATTGACCAATGAGGAGTGGCTGAACAGAGCATCGGACAGCGCACTGCAATTCTCTACCTGGAACGGTAAGATATATGCAATGCCCTTTGCTTTGAATTCGTTCGGCATTTATTGCAACAGGACCATGTTTGAAGAAGCAGGTTTGAAATTGCCCGCCACTTGGAGTGAATTGATGGCTGTATGTGAAGCCTTTCAGTCAAAAGGAATCACGCCCTTTACGTTTGTTGATAAAGATCCCGGCTATCTGGCACAGGAAGGAGAAAGAATCGTCGGTATAATTAAAAATGATGTATACACAGACACAGAGAATGTAGGGACGACCCAGGCCTCCTTTGGCGATGAAGATAAGCCTTATTTTAAGGAGCTTGCACAGGCAATGCTTAAAACCAGGGAATATGCAGGAGATACCCTGTCCTATGGCATTGAACAGTGTGTTGCTGATTTTGCAAACGGGAAGATCCCAATGTTTATTGCAATAACAGCCAAATACACGGTAATTCAGCAAAACAACCCTGATTTGAACTTCACCTTAATTCCTTATCCAAGTCCGGTAAGTGATGACTATAAGACTCCCATCAATGTGGATATTGCTTATGGCGTATCCAGCAAGACCTCTCATCAGAAAGAGGCAAAAGCATTCATTGAATTCTTATCAAGGCCGGAAATCTATCAAATGGTAGCGGATGAAGAAGGAACCCCTCCAGTGATCAAAGGCGTAAATTATAATATAGAACCTTTAAAGAGCATCAAGGAAGTCATTGACAGCGGAAATACCTTCCTGACCATGGTGAACTTCTGGCCGTCGGGATGGCGTTCTGAATGGTCTGTATATGTGCAGCAGCTTATCTCAGACAAGAATACAGACAATTTCCTTAAGGAGACGGATCGGATCTGTAAGGAAAAATATGCGTCCCAATAACGGCAGATAAAAGCGGGCAGTATCGAAAGGCCGGAGGCTTGCCAAAAATAAAATGGCTATTGTAGCGGAGTACTTACAGTAGCCATTTTTTAGAAAGGTAGAAGGATATATGAAGAAAAGGAAAAGGATGACTGAGAGAAATATTACAATGTTTGCTTTTTCTGTTCCGGCAACGGTATTGTACATTCTCTTTTTTATCTATCCGGTAGGTGCGGGAATCTATTACAGCCTGACCGACTGGAACGGATTGTCCAGTAATTATCAGTTTGTTGGAATAAAGAATTATGTCAGAGTGCTGTTAAGCAGCCGCTTTCAGAATGCAATTTGGTTTAATTTCAAATATACGGTTCTGTTAGTCGTAAGTATCGTTGGTCTCAGTCTGGCCATGGCTCTTATCTTAAACAGTAAAATCAAGGCGAAGGATTTCTTTCGGGGAGCGTACTTTTTTCCGGCGGTTGTCAGTATGCTGACGGTGGGCCTTATATTTAACGAGGTATTTTTCCAGGTCCTGCCCCGGATCGGACAGCTGCTTCACTGTGAATGGCTGAGCAGGAGTCTGCTGTCCAGTTCTAAATTGGCAATTTATGCGGTCCTGATCACCAATGTATGGCAGGGAATTGCTATCCCCACGGTTTTATTAATGGCTGGCCTTCAGAATGTTCCTCAGGAGCTTGTAGAATCAGCTTCCCTTGACGGTGCCGGAAGATGGCATGTGTTCAAATTCATTACCTTTCCTTTTTTGCTTCCCGTACTTACCGTAGTTATGGTATTGGTGATCAAGGATGGTTTGACAATCTATGATTATATTGTTGCATTAACAAACGGAGGACCCGGCGGCGCAACGGAAAGTACGGCGCTGCTGATCTATAATCATGGCTTCAAGGAGGTTAACTTCTCCCTGGGTATTGCAGAAGCTGTGGTAGTGACCGTAATTATTTGTTTCATTTCATTTTTACAGATCGCTTTCAGCAATAAGAAAAGTGTATATCAGGAGGAAGAGGGATGAGCAGGAAATTGAAAAGTACGGCATTGTATCTCTTTTTGATCATGGGTGTTATTATGATCGCATATCCGGTCTATTTAACGGTAATAACCTCCATGAAGACGCCTCAGGAATTGAGCCAAAGCTTTTTTGCATTGCCAAAACGTTTTAATTTTGATAATTTTATATCGATTGTAACGAATTCCGGATATCCAAGGACAGTCTTAAATACGTTGGCGATTACGGTGTTTGCTTCCCTTGGAACAATCGCTGTTATACCCATGGTATCCTATGCAATTGCCAGGAACATATGGGAAAAAGGATATTATAAATCCCTCTATTTCTTTTTACTGGCAGGTATTTTCGTACCGTTTACGGTAAAAATGCTTCCGTTAATTAAAGTTATGTCAGTGATGGATATGCTGAATATCCCCGGACTGATCATCGTATACATATCAAGCGCGGTATGTGAAGGTGTTTTCCTTTATGTGGCCTTCATACAAGGCATCCCCATGGAATTGGAAGAAGCGGCGTATATTGATGGAGCATCGACCTGGAAGATTTATGTCCATATTGTATTCCCCCTTCTAAGCCCCATGACGGCAACCGTATTGATCAAAAACGGACTTTGGTACTGGAATGACTTCCTCCTCCCTCTGCTGACCTTAAATAAGTCACCAGATTACTGGACCCTTACTCTGTTCCAATATAACTTCAAGATGACACATGCTATTAACTATCCAATGATTTTTGCGGCTTTCTTACTGTCCATGCTGCCGATTATGGTGTTTTATGTGTTTATGCAGAAAAAGATCATTGGCGGCTTGACCAACGGTGCGGTGAAGGGCTAGAGGCCGCCGGGTATGCAGTAGTGGATATTTAACGTTTACCATTGGACTTATGGTAGAGTACCGGGGTGGCAGACTACCATATATGTATGGCTGGCGGTGACGGTTTTGTCAGGCCTTCTCTGCTTATTATTTATAAAAATGGAAAGAAAAGGATCAATATGTGCCGTAACAGGCGATGGAAAGGAGCAGATATGAGTAACTTACAGTTGGCGATTGCAACAGATTTTGCCGGAGAGTTTACCCGGATTGAAAAAATTAACGAAATATTATATAAAATATCACAGGCAGGATTTACCCATATCCACTGGTGCTATGAATGGGATGGAGATTATATTTATTCCTCTTATGAGATGGAGCAGATTAAGGAATGGTTGGATCAATACGGGCTGAAGGCAAAAGCCCTCCATGCATCCAAGGGTTCTAAGCGGAATGTAAATCTGATTGATGGGCATTACCGTAAGGATTATACCTCTGATGTGGAGTATAACAGAAAAGCAGGAGTAGAACTGATTAAGAACCGGGTTGATTTGGCGGCGTGCATGGGAGCAGAAGAGATCGTTCTCCATTTGTATGTCCCTCATTTTACGATACAGGAGAAGCCAGAGGCAGAAGAGCATTTTTATCAACAAGTATACCGATCCTTTGATGAGCTTCAGCCTTATTGCACTCATAAGGGAGTACGCATCTGTATTGAGAATCTGTTTGATATGCCGGAGCGGTATGAGCTGGACCAGCTGGACAGACTCTTTGCCAGGTATCCATCGCAGTTTATGGGCTTTTGCCTGGATACAGGGCATGGGAACATGGTCTGGGGCAGGAAGATGACCGATATAATTCATCGGTACAAAGACCACCTGTATGCAATCCACATTCATGATAACAGCGGCTCCGCTGATTTCCATCAGATTCCAGGGGACGGTAATATTGATTGGCAGGAGGTCATGGCAGCAGTTGCCGCAACAACGTATGAGCTGCCTCTGGTTCTGGAATTAATGTGCTATGATGAAAATATGGAAGGATTCTTAAAGAAAGCATATGAAGCAGGAGATAAGCTTACCGGCATGTATTGGGAAGCGAAAGGAAATCAGCATACCGGAATATAATTAATATGCGTATATATGTTAAAACTTAAAGGGAAACGCTGTTCTATTTAGCAGCGTTTCCCTTTAAGTTTTGGACGCAACTTCTTAAATATTATGTAAAAACAGAGATTGTACTTTTGAATGGAAATGACATTTTTCTTATTCTGTGATATGATAATTTTATCTTTCAGGCGCGTAGTCTGGTTCAAGCATTAAGAGGAGGAGGAATATGAATTTATTTGGCAGTTTAGTAATTGCGTTTTCTATGTATTCCCGTATTCCAATGCCCCAGATGGAATGGACAAAGGAGCGGATGAAATATGTCATGTGTTTTTTCCCTCTTATCGGGGCAGTCATCGGTTTGCTGGAGTTTGCAGTTTTTCGTGGCTGCGATGCCCTTGGTTTCCGTCAGTTCGGGCAGATTCTCCCGGTAGTAATTCCGATCCTGGTTACAGGAGGCATTCATATGGATGGATTTTTGGATGTGATTGATGCAAAATCCTCCCATGGGGACAGGAAGAAAAAGCTTGAGATATTAAAGGATCCCCATACAGGCGCTTTTGCCATCCTCGGATGCTGCGTTTATCTGATACTCTATCTGGCCGCTTTTTTAGAAATGCGTCCGGCCATGATCCCGGCCTATTCCATAATATTCGTAGTTACAAGGGCATTAAGCGGCCTGTCCGTCGTTACATTCCCAATGGCTAAGGAGAGCGGACTGGCGGCTTCCTTTTCCGGAGCAGCACAGAAACGGACCGTGGCAATTACTATGATCTTGTATCTGGCTGCGGCAGAATGGGGAATATGGTATTTGGGAGGAACGATGCCTGCTATCATGACTTTCTTCATTTCCGTTCTTGTTTATTGGTATTATTATTCTATGGCAAAGAAGGAATTCGGAGGAATTACCGGCGATTTGGCAGGATATTTTCTTCAGATATGTGAATTGGCTCTTGTGGCGGGACTGGCTGTGGTTTCTCATCTGATGTCTTTATAAAAGCGGGAAGTGCATTGCCCAGAAAGCATGGTTAGTAATGAGAAAAGACCCAATTGGTATACCTTTATGCCCAGAAAGCATGGGCAGGAAAGAGGAGATATGATATTAATTATTGGCGGAGCATGGCAAGGGAAGCTGGCATTTGCCTTTGAGCTGGCAAAGAGTGCTGATAAAATAACGAATCCCCATGGTTCATTCGTGTATGAAAAAGAAAAAAAAGAAGAGTATGAGGTTGCGGAGGGCAGCAGTGACAGCTTTGAAGCTGCCATGAAATGCCCGGTCATCCATGGTCTTCATGAATATATAAGGCGGCTTTTAAAAGAAGGAAAAAGCGTTGATGTTTTTATTGACGCGATTGAGGAACAAAATCCCGATGTTATTATTACCTCCAATGAACTTGGCTGCGGTATCGTGCCTCTTGACCCAAAGGACAGGGAATGGAGAGAAGTTTCGGGAAGGGCCTCCGTAAGATTAGCCCGGACTTCTAAGGAAGTTTACCGCATGGTGTGCGGCATTGGAACTAGGATAAAATAGACAAAAGGTCAGGAAATAAAAGAATGATACGATTACATTTAGCAGCAGTACTGACAGGATGCTTTCTGGATCTGTGCTTTGGAGATCCCCGCTGGCTTTGGCATCCGGTCTGCGGCATAGGCTCACTCATAAGCTGGCTGGAGAAAACGCTAAGGGAAAGGTTTCCCAAGGGAGAAACGGGAGAAAGGCGAGCCGGCATATGGCTGGTGATCCTTGTGCTTTTGATCACAGGCACCGTATCCGGGGCAATTCTCTGGACTGCCTATTTTCTTTCCCCCTATGTGGGGTTTCTTATAGAAAGTATCATGTGCGGCCAGATGATGGCATGGCGTTCCCTGCGGGTAGAAAGTATGAAGGTCTATAAGGCTTTTTCCAAGGGAGATGTGGAAGGAGCAAGGCAGGCCGTATCCATGATCGTAGGCCGGGATACGAAAGAATTGTCAGAAGAAGGGATCACAAAAGCAGCGGTGGAAACCGTAGCGGAAAACACTTCGGATGGAATCATTGCTCCTCTGCTCTTCATGGCTCTTTTTGGAGGATTAGGAGTATTTTTATACAAAGCAGTAAACACCATGGATTCCATGGTAGGCTATAAAAACGAACGGTATCTCTGGTTCGGACGGGCGGCAGCAAAGCTTGATGATGCCTGTAATTTCATACCGGCCCGGTTATCCGCGGCCCTGATGATAGGGGCAGGATATGTATGCCAGGTTTTTTATGGAATCAGGAAAAAGAGGAACCCATACAGCGGCAGGAATGGCCTCGTAATATTTAAGAGGGACCGCTTCAATCACAAAAGTCCCAATTCCGCCCAGACGGAGGCGGTCTGTGCAGGAGCGCTGCAGATCCAGCTGGCGGGAAATGCCTTTTATTTTGGAAAGCTATATGAAAAGCCTACCATTGGAGATGCGGTAAGACCGGTGGAATACGAGGATATCCCCAGAGCCAATTGCCTCATGACAGTTACCTATGTGTTGGCCCTGATTCCTGTATTCCTGCTGTTCTTTATAGTTTTTTAGCACAATCAATCGTTTGACCAGGAGATAAATAATATGGAATATCAGCATGGCGGAGATATATACACCAACAACGTGACAATGGACTATTCAGCCAACATAAATCCCCTGGGGCTTCCCCTTGGGGTAAAAGAGGCTCTTTATGAAGCGGCAGACCGTTGTTCCTTCTATCCTGACAGCCAATCCATGAGGCTTCGGAAGGAACTTTCAAGGTTTCACGGTGTTTCGGCAGAGAACATTATCTGCGGAAACGGAGCGGCAGATTTAATCTTTCAGGTCGTACAGGCATTAAAACCGAAGAATGCCCTGCTGATCGCCCCCTCTTTTCTGGAATATGAACAGGCCCTTAAGGCAACTTCCTGCAGCATCGTATACTATTGCTTGAAAGAGGAAAACGGGTTTCGGCTATCTGAAAAAGAACTGATCGACTGGCTGGAAAAAAACAGGATTGATGTTCAAATGTTGTTTTTATGCAATCCTAATAATCCCACCGGATATGCCGTAGAGAAGGAAGCGATGGAAGGGATACTTAAATACTCCCGGGACCGCGGGATCTTTTGCGTGGTAGATGAATGTTTTAATGAATTTTTGCAGGAGCCTTGGAGATATTCAGTCCTTGATCTCATTGGAGATGGCGGTTATGAGAACGTATTCCTTTTAAAGGCATTTACGAAGCTGTACGCTATGGCCGGTCTGCGCCTGGGCTATGGGATATGCACAGGAAAAGAGGTCCTGGATATGATGAATCTCATACGTCAGCCCTGGAGCGTTTCCAGCCTTGCCCAGGCGGCAGGAGAGGCGGCTCTTTTGGAGACGGAATACGTAAAGAGGACAAGACAGGAGATTACCAGTGAAAGGGAGTATTTAAAATCAGTCCTTTCTTCCCTTGGTTTTCTGGTTTTTGATTCCATGGCCAATTATATTTTTTTCCGGGATTTAAGGCCAGAGGCTCTTGCGAAAGAGAAGCTTCTTTATAAACAGCTTCTGGACCGGAAAGTACTCATACGTTCCTGTTCCAATTACAGAGGACTTGATGATACCTATTACCGCATCTGTGTAAAGCAGAGGAAAGAAAATGAAGAGTTTCTTTCCATATTAAAAACCATAGTGACAGAAGGGAAATAACCGTATGGCAAAGACGATCATGATACAGGGAACCATGTCAAGTGCAGGGAAAAGTCTGATTGCGGCTGGTTTATGCCGGATCTTTAAACAGGATGGCTACCGGGTGGCCCCTTTTAAATCCCAGAACATGGCCTTAAATTCCTATATTACAGAGGAGGGGCTTGAGATGGGCAGGGCCCAGGCGGTTCAGGCAGAAGCGGCAGGAGTAAAGCCAGAGGCAGCCATGAATCCCATCCTGTTAAAGCCGACCAATGATATTGGGTCCCAGGTAATTGTAAACGGCATATCCATTGGCAATATGCCTGCCAGGGAGTATTTTGCATACAAAAAAGAGCTGGTGCCGGAGGTAGAACGGGCATTTCAAAAGCTGTCAGAGGAATACGACATCATTGTCATAGAAGGGGCCGGAAGTCCGGCGGAGATTAATCTAAAGCAGGATGACATCGTAAATATGGGAATGGCAAAAATGGCGGATGCGCCGGTGCTTTTAGTAGGAGATATTGACCGGGGAGGAGTGTTTGCACAGCTTTACGGAACCGTAATGCTTTTGGAGCCAGATGAAAGAGCCCGGATCAAAGGCCTGATCGTCAATAAATTTCGGGGAGACAAGACGATTCTGGATCCAGGGTTAGAAATGATTGAAAAACAGCTTTCCATCCCGGTCGCCGGTGTGGTTCCATATATGGATGTGGATCTGGAAGAGGAGGACAGTCTTGGAAACCATCTGGCAGGAACTGTTAGAACGGACCGGACCGCAGTGGAAATCGCCGTGATCCGAATGCCCAGAATCTCCAATTTCACGGACTTTCAGGTTTTTTCTACGATACCATGGGTAAGCCTGCGATACGTGGACCGGGTTTCGGATCTTGGAAATCCGGATCTGGTCATTCTGCCTGGCAGTAAAAATACCATCCAGGATCTGCTCTGGATGCGGGAGAGCGGCTTAGAGGCGGCAATCCTTAAGCTTCAGGCCAGAGAGGTTCCGGTATTTGGCATCTGCGGCGGCTTTCAGATGCTTGGAGAAAGCATATCCGATCCCTTCCAGGTGGAAACGGAAGGGGCTGTCCTGCCGGTACGGGGTATGGGGCTTCTGCCGGTATGCACCGTGTTTGGAACGGAAAAGACAAGAACAAGAGTGGCAGGCTCCTGCACCGGCGTAGGAGGGATATTTGAGGAACTGTCAGGTATGGAGGTGGAAGGGTATGAAATTCACATGGGAGAAACCACCAGATCCGTACCGCCTCTTGCCTATGTCATGGAGTGCCAGTCCGGTTCCCACTTGGCGAAAATGGACGGCTGCCAGAGGGGAAATGTATACGGCACCTATATCCATGGTTTCTTTGATAAGGAAGGAATTGCAATGACAATTGTAGAAGCCCTAGCAAAGAAGAAGGGCATTCCCCTGGATCTAACTGACGGTTTTAACTACCAGGAATATAAGGAAGAGCAATATGAACGGCTGGCCGCCCAGCTAAGGAACAGCCTTGACATGGAACAGATCTATGGGATAATGTTCACGAAAGCAATGAGCAGTGTGAAATAGGACAGGAGAAGATTTTCGTTGTGCTTGCACATAAGAAAATCTTGTCATGGCCTATTTCATAGGGCGAATGCCCGTGAGCTCGCAAAACCACAGGTTTTGCGAGCGGCACTGCGGACTTAAAAGGAGAAACAGATGGAGCTTAAAGAACTGGAACGGGTACTTCCCGAAGAAATAGAAAAGAGAAGTTTTGAACTGATCACCATGGAACTTGGAGAAAAGGCCCTTGATCCAGAATATGAACTGGTGATCAAACGGGTAATTCATACCACCGCTGATTTTGAATATGCGGATAATCTGGTATTTTCTCCCCACGCCGTACAGGAAGGGATCCGGGCATTAAAGGAAGGCGTGCGGATCATCACGGATACGAATATGGGGTTTGCCGGCATTAATAAGAACGCCTTAAAACGCAATGGCTGCAGCGTCAGCTGCTTTATGGCGGACGAGGATGTGGCAGAATATGCAAAGCTCCACCATACCACCCGGGCTTGTGCCAGCATGGATAAGGCAGCAGGACTTTCCGAGGATTGTATATTTGCAGTGGGAAACGCGCCCACAGCCTTAGTACGCCTTTATGAATTAATACAGGAAGGGAAAATCCATCCCCGGCTGATCATCGGCGTTCCGGTGGGCTTTGTCAATGTAGTCCAGTCAAAGGAAATGATCATGTCCCTTTCTGACATCCCCTATATTGTGGCCAGGGGAAGAAAGGGAGGAAGCAATGTGGCAGCGGCAATCGTTAATGCCCTGCTTTATCAGATACAGCAGCAGTAACCTGGTTTATTGCCCATGGTTTTGGGTTTTAAGTATACCCGACAGGATTATTAAAGGGGAAGAACAGCATGGACTTATACAGCATAATTTTAGTAGATGACGAAGAAGAAGTACGCAAAAGCATTATAAAAAAGATCGAATGGCAGGCAGCCGGATTCCGGGTGGTGGGAGATGCGGAAAACGGGGAAGATGCCATGGAAAAGATTGAGATCTTAGAACCTGATGTGGTTTTAACGGATATCCGGATGCCATACATGGATGGCCTGGCGCTTGCAGAAAAGGTACGGCAGCGGTACCCTTCCATGAAGGTGGTGATCTTTTCCGGCTATGATGATTTTGAATATGCCCAGAGGGCAATCAAATTGAATGTAACGGAGTATATCTTAAAGCCGGTCAATGTGGAAGAACTGACTTCCATATTAAAAAGGATCAAAGGGAATCTGGATCAGGAAATAGAGGAAAAAAGAAATCTAAGCCGCCTTCGGGAAAATTACCGGAAAAGCCTTCCCATCATCAGGGAGCAGTTTTTCAATGATCTGGTACACAAAAATCTTCCGGAAGAGCTGGTGGAACAAAAGCTTAGGGAGTATGGCGTGCCTGTCATGGGTGCAAGGAAATGGATGATCGTAGCCATTGATGTGGAAAAGGGGGAGGTTAAGGAAGCTCTGTCCCTTCACAATGAGGAAGAACTCATCCCCATATCCGTCATGCAGATCGTAAGGGAAAAATTAGAGGGTTATTGCCGGTTTGCTCTTTTCCAGTCCGTTTCAGAGGCGGAAATGGTGGTGATCGTTGCTCTTGACGATGACAACTCCACCACAGGACTGATCGATGTACTGGGAGACATCTGCAAGGAAACAAAGCGGATCCTGGAGGTCCCGGTCACCATGGGAATCGGCAAAAGCTTCCGGGAGCTGACCGGTTTCCGGGAAGCCTACCAGTCCTCCATTGACGCTCTGGGCTATAAAGCCATAGCCGGAAGGGGGACCACCATTTACATCAATGATATGGAACCGGTGGGAGTAGGAAAACTGGAATTTGACAGTGTAACGGAAGCAGATTTAATCTCAGCCATAAAATTCGGCCCTGGCGAAAAGATTGAAGCTGCGGTTACCAGGATCATGGAAAAGATGGAATCCGCAAAAGTCCATTACCGGCAGCAGCAGGTTTATATGTTTGGCGTATTAAACAGCGTTCTCCAGATGATGCAGCAGTATGATCTGGCCCTTGAGGATATTATGGGCGGAGAGCTAAAGGGAATGGAAATCTTTGATCGGATAAAGAAGAAAGAGGAATTTGGCCAGTGGCTTTTTAAAATTGCAGGGAAAATGAACCAGTTCATTAACCAGGAGCGCGATTTCACCACACGCCAGGTAATCCAGGAAGCAAAGCAGTATATTATGGACCACTACCAGAATCCTGATTTGTCTGTGGAAATGATTTGCCGCCACCTTCATATGAGTCCGGCCTATTTTTCCACCATGTTTAAAAAAGAAACCGGACAGGCTTACATCGCCTATTTGACAGATATTCGTCTGAATAAGGCAGTAGAACTGCTTAACAAAACCGACGATAAGACCTATGTGGTGGCAGCGAAGGTGGGATATCAGGAACAAAACTATTTCAGCTACGTATTCAAGAAAAAATTCGGAGTATCACCGACTAAATTCCGCGGAGCCAGGTAATGGAAACACCCTCCGGGTATCCCTTATGTCCAAAAGGATAGACGATAATATGGAAAGAAAGAATATAAGCATTCGTTATACTATTTTTGTATATTTTACCGTGACTGCTTTGGCAGCCAGTCTTTTGATTACTTTTTCCCTATATCAGCGCCTTTCCACCCAGGTGGGAGAAATGGTGCAGGAGGAAAACCAGAGTCTTATTCATCAGGTAGCCAGGTCTGTGGAATCCTATCTGCTTACGGTCATGAAGCTGTCGGATTCCCTGTATTATGGCGCCGTGAAAAATGCTGATCTTTCTTCGGAATCCATTAATAACGAAATCACGCTCCTGTATGATAACAACAAGGATAATGTGGACAACATCGCTCTCTTTTCCCAATCAGGAACCATGGTGGAAGCGGTTCCTGCCGCAAGGCTTAAAAGCGGCCTTGACGTGACCAGGGAAAACTGGTTTTTAAATGCTTTGGAGAAGACGGAAAACCAACATTTCTCTTATCCCCATGTCCAGTATATTTTTGACAGCAATGAAAACCAATACCGGTGGGTGATATCTTTATCAAGGGCCGTGGAGCTGACGGAAGGCACCTCTACCACCCAGGGCGTGCTTTTGGTGGATTTAAGCTATTCCAGCCTGGAACATCTTTTTGACGGGGTGACCACAGGAAAGGGAGGCTATGTGTATCTGATCAGCAATGACGGGCAGATCCTGTACCATCCCAAGATCCAGCTCATCGACTCCGGCCGGATGCAGGAGAACAATCTGGTGGCAGCCGGCTATAAAGATGGAAACCACCGGGAGGATTTTAAAGGGGAGACCCGGAACATTACGGTAAAATCCATCGGCTATACGGGTTGGAAGATCATTGGAGTGACGCCTAAAAATGTGGTTTCTTTAAATTCCATAAAGACCAGGCTTTTTATCGTGTTTCTCATAACCCTGATCCTGTTTATACTCGCCCTGATTAACTCCTATATTTCATCCCGTATCACAAATCCCATCAAGGAGCTGGAAAAATCCGTGGGAATTCTGGAAGAGGGGAATTTGCAGGCGGCAATTTCCATCGGAGGATCCTATGAGATCCAGCATCTGGGAAATTCCATTAAAAATATGGCAAAGCAGATCCGGGTCCTGATGGATGACATCGTAGCGGAGCATGAGGCCAAGAGAAAACAGGAATTTGATACCTTACAGTCACAGATCAATCCCCATTTCCTTTATAATACCCTTGACATCATCGTGTGGATGATTGAAAACGAGCAAAAGGCGGAGGCGGTCAAAGCGGTGACGGCCCTGGCCCGGTTTTTCCGGATCAGTCTAAGCAAGGGAAAGAGCATTATTACGGTCAGGGATGAATTGGAGCATGTGCGGAATTATTTGATGATCCAGCACATGCGTTTTAAGAATAAATTCTCCTACGAGATTGATGCAGCCGAGGAATGCATGGAGCTTTCCTGTTTAAAGCTGGTCTTACAGCCGCTTGTGGAAAATGCCATTTATCATGGAATGGAGTTCATGGATGGGGACGGAGAAATTATTTTAAAGGTCTGGAAAGAGGGAGATGACTTATTCTTTATGGTGAAGGACAATGGCCTTGGAATGACTGAAGACCAGGTGGCGGGCCTATTTTGCGATCAGGTCCATGTCACTTCAAAAAAAGGCTCAGGGATCGGTGTGAAAAACGTCAATGAGAGGATCAAGCTGTATTTTGGGGAAAAGTACGGCCTGACCATTGAGTCAGAGCCTGATGAAGGAACGGTGATCACCATCTGCCTTCCCGCAGTTCCTTATAGTTCTGCCTCTATGCCCGAAGAGAATGGGCGATGAAAAGGAAACACCCTTCGGGTATCCCTCTATGCCCATAAAGCATGGGCGATGAAAAGGAAAGTAGATTATGACAAAACAGGAAAAAATATTATGGACCCTGCTGGCGGGAGTGCTTGTGTTCCTGTTTCTTTTATCCTCCACGGATTTGATCATCAAGGAGAAGAAAACAGAAATATATCCGGTTTCCGTCATCATCGGTGATACTTCCGATGACTATTACGTAAATTTCAGAAAGGGTGCTGATAAGGCGGCGGAGGAGTACAACGTAGATATCAGCTTTATTACACTCTATGAGAAAGGGGATGCCAATCAGCAGATAGAACTGGTTCAGAGGGAAATAAGCGACGGCGCATCAGCTGTGGTCCTGATCCCCGTAAAGCCGGTGGAATGTGTAAAAAAGATGGATGATATGGTTTTAAACAGTCCTGCCGTTATGCTTGGAAGCTTACCTCCCAATGACCAGGTAAAAAGCGGCATATCTCCGGATTATGAGGAGGAAGGAGGATTGCTGGGGCAGGCAATTGCAGCGGAGAATTCTCCGGATATTCCTGTTTGGATTTTTACGGAAGGGCTTGAGTTTGGGTATAACAGGGAGGTATATGACGGACTGGTATCCGCTCTTTCAAAATCCGGTTTTTCCATGAAGCTTTTTGAGAAAAAGGCGGAGAGTACCTTCCGGGAGGCCATTGAGGGCATGGTTTACCCCGGAAGCGGAAAAGCAGTCATTGCTGCGATTGATGTCAGGAGCCTTGATGAGTCCGCGGATATCATTTCCGGGAGCCCGGTATACGGCAATGTCATTGAAGGACTTTACGGAATCGGCAGCACGACCAAACTTTTAAAGGAACTGGACAATGGAATTATTAAGGGACTGGTGGTAAGTGACCAGTTTGATGCGGGCTATATGAGCATCGAAAAGGCTGTGGAAGCGGTTCATGGGGGGCTTCAAAGAACACAAATTGTTTTGGATTCTTACTATATTCAGAAGGCCAATCTACGGGAAAGCAAATTTGAAAGGATTTTGTATCCAATTGATTGAGATGGGGGATGGAATATGAAGAAACGATATGGTATCCTGGCGGTGGTGGTTATCCTGCTGCTGGCACTTTGGGGAGTGTTTTATCAGAGCAGGAAGGTTGGCGGGAAGGAAGAAAAAAAGTCCATACGTATCGGGGTGACCCTATACCGTGGAGATGATTCCTTTATCAATACACTCAGGGGAAATATTGAGGAACAGGCCAAAGAATATGAAAAGGAAACAGGTATTAAGGTAGTCATGGATATTGTGGATGCCAAGGGGAATCAGAATACCCAGAACAGTCAGGTGGACCGTTTCATTTCCCTTGGCTATGATGCCATCTGCGTAAATATTGTGGACCGCTCCGTGGCCTCCAATATCATTAACAAAGCCATGGATGCCAGCCTTCCGGTGGTGTTCTTTAACCGGGAGCCGGTGGAGGAGGATATGCGGCGCTGGGAAAAGCTCTACTATGTGGGAGAAAATGCAAAAGAATCTGCAACCCTGCAGGGTAACATCCTGGTGGATGCTTATAAAAAAGATCCTTCTTCCCTTGACTTAAATGGGGATGGAAAGGTCAGCTATGTTCTTTTGGAAGGGGAAAACAGCCATCAGGACTCCTTGATCCGTACGGAATGGTCCATTCAGACCTTAAAGGATGGCGGAGTTCCGTTAGAAAAGATCACCGGAGGAATTGCCAATTGGGACAGAAGCCAGGCCTCCGCCTGGATGGAGCAGTGGCTTTTGGAGTATCCGGATGAGGTGGAAGTGGTGATATGCAACAATGATGACATGGCTTTGGGAGCTGCTGACGCTCTGGAGCGGAAAGGGAACATGAGGCCGGTTAAAATTGTAGGGATAGACGGCACGCCTCAGGGGCTTGAAGGACTGCGCACGGGAAAACTGTTTGGAACAGTTCAATGCGACAGCCAGGAATATGCAAATGTTATTTTCAAAATCGCTGCTGCGGAATCTCTTGGTAAAAATGTACAGGAAATTGTAAAATTGGACCGGGATAAGTATTATGAATGCAGACAGAAGGCACTGACCGCCCAGTAATGGGCGGTCAGTTGTGCATAGTGAGTAAAAATATCGAATTTTTTTGATAGAAAAAGGAAGAATCTAAAAAAATCGATACACATCCAAAAAATATCATATGGAAAAATGCACAAAAGAAAGCTATAATGTGCATGTCGGTAAGGTAAAAACACCAATCGATAACAATATAATGATAAGGGAGGATTTATCATGAGATTACTCAAAAAAGCATTAGCAGTAGGCCTTGCCTCAGCAATGGTATTTTCCATGGCAGGCTGCGGAGCAGGTTCCAAGGGAACAACAGCGGCGCCAGAGGCTACTACGGCAGCAGAGACCAAGAAGGAGGAGGCAAGCGCAGAGACTACCGCAGAAGCAGTTAAAGATGCTGTTGGCGGAGATGTAGCGGATAAGAAAGTCGGTATCTCAATTTACAAATTTGATGATAACTTTATGACACTTTACCGTACAGAGCTTCAGCGCTATCTGACAGAAGACTTAGGCTTTAAGAAGGAAAATGTTGTGATCCAGGATGGTAAGGGTGATCAGGCGGAACAGACCAACCAGATCCAGAACTTCATTACCCAGAAATACGATGTATTGATTTTAAACCTTGTGCAGGCTTCTTCTGCTCCGGAAATCACAGATATGTGTAAGGAAGCAGGAATCCCGGTTGTTTACATTAACCGTGAGCCAGATACTCAGGAAGAGCAGAGATGGAGTGACGACAAGATTAACGCTACTTATGTAGGTTGTGACGCCAGACAGTCCGGTACCTATCAGGGAGAAGAAATTTTTGAAACTTCCAACAAGGGCGATATTAACGGTGACGGTGTTGTTTCTTATATCATGATCCAGGGTGACCCGGAGAACGTAGATGCTCAGTACAGAACAGAATTCTCTGTTAAGGCTCTTACAGATTCCGGCATGCAGGTAAAAGAACTGTTAAAGCAGCGTGGTGACTGGGATCAGGCAAAAGCTCAGCAGATCGCTCAGGATGCTTTAACACAGTTTGGTGATCAGATTGAAGTAATCTTCTGCAACAACGATGCTATGGCACTTGGTGCTCTTCAGGCAATCGAGGCAGCAGGACGTACAGTAGACAAAGATATCTATTTAGTAGGTGTTGATGCTCTGACAGAGGCTGTTCAGAACGTTATCGATGGCAAGCAGACAGGTACTGTATTCAATGACCACTTCTCACAGGCTCGTACAGCAGGCGATATGGCTGTTAAGTTTATCAAGGGTGAATCCGTTGATAATGTAAACATGGTAGACTATATCAAGGTTACCAAAGATAATGCTCAGGAAATTCTTGATAAATTAAAATAATTTCCAGCAGCCGGTAAAAGTAACGGGTGTGTCGGTAAGGCACACCCGATTTTTAAAGGTATCTGGAGTTACAGGTATACCTTAACACCCGGATATGAGGGGTGGCCCTGCCCAAAGATCGTGGGCAATAAATAGGATAGGAAAGGAGAAACGGGATGGCAGAGGAATACAGACTGGAAATGATAGGGGTCAGCAAATCCTTCCCTGGTGTTAAAGCGCTTGATAAAATCAACTTAAAAGTACGTCCCGGTACCGTTCATGCCTTAATGGGTGAGAATGGAGCAGGTAAGTCGACCCTTATGAAATGCCTTTTCGGCATTTATAATATGGATGAAGGAAAGGTTCTTATTGACGGGAAGGATGTGAGCATCGCAAATCCCGATGATGCCCTTCACAAAGGGCTTGCCATGGTGCATCAGGAGCTGCAGCCGGTTCCGGCGCGTTCCATTGCGGAAAATATGTACCTTGGAAGGTACCCCTTAATAAAAATAGGTCCGTTAAAAATGATTGACCATAAGACCATGAACTTAGAAGCGGAAAAGTGGTTAAAAGATGTAAAAATGAGTTTTAATCCCAGGGCTAAACTTGGGACACTATCAATCGGACAAATGCAGTCAGTGGAAATTGCAAAGGCAGTGAGCCAGAATGCAAAGCTGGTAATTTTGGATGAACCGACCTCATCACTGACTGATAATGAAGTGGAAGCGCTGTTTCGAATTATCAGGGATTTAAAATCCCGCGGTGTTTCTATGATATATATCAGCCATAAGATGGCAGAGATCCGGCAGATTGCCGATGACATTACAATCATGCGTGATGGAACGTACGTAGGCTCCTGGGAGGTAAAGGACATTTCGGATGATGAAATCGTAAAGCAGATGGTCGGCCGGGAATTAAGCAACGTCTATCCGCCCAAGGAAGATTACCGGACAGATGAGACTGTTTTAAAAGTAAGCCATGTAAGCAGCATTCATGCACGCTCCTTCCGGGATTGTTCCTTTGAATTAAAGAAAGGAGAAATTCTGGGATTTGGAGGACTGGTAGGTGCTCAGAGAACAGAATTGATGGAAGCGATTTTTGGAATGCGCCATATTGCAAGCGGGGAGATCGAGATCCTTGGTAAAAAGGTGACGATCAAGCGCCCCCAGGATGCCATTAATGATTCTGTGGGAATGATCACAGAGGACAGACGTGGAACCGGCATTATTGGCTGCTTAAGCATTGCGGATAATACGGCCATTGCTTCTTACCGGAATTACACCAAAGCCGGAACCATTAACAGCAAAAAGGTGGGGCAGGTTGTAAAAGAGAGCATCGCAAAGTTGAGCATCAAGACGCCCAATGACAAGACCCTGATACAATCTCTGTCAGGAGGGAACCAGCAGAAGGTGATCATTGCCAGATGGCTGGCGAATAACCCGGATATTCTGATCATGGATGAACCTACCAGAGGGATTGACGTCGGTGCAAAATATGAGATTTATCAGATCATGATAGATCTGGTAAAGCAGGGAAAATCGATTATCATGATTTCTTCCGAAATGCCGGAACTGATCGGCATGTCAAACCGGATTATCGTTATGTGCAATGGCCATATTACCGGAGAACTGGAAGATGATGAGGCAACTCAGGAGAAAATAATGGCATTTGCCACAAAATTCGATTTAAATGATAAAGTTACAGAAAATTTCACACAGGAGGTTAAATCATGACATCGAAGAAGGTTAATTCTAAAGATTTACCTATGCAGACAAATAAAGTTAATATAAAGGATTTTCTAATTAATAATGGTATCATCGTCGTTCTCATCATGCTGGCGATCTTTACTGCAATTAAGCAGCCGTCCTTTGGTCCCCCTGAAAACTTAAAAAACATCGCTTTAAACGTAGCCCCCCGCTTTATCATTGCATGCGGAGTGTCCGGGTGTCTGATTACCAGAGGTACGGACCTTTCCGCCGGACGTATGGTAGGGCTCTCTGCCTGCCTTGCAGGTACTTTGCTTCAGAAACCAGGATATAGCGGTAAGTTTTTCCCCAATCTTCCTGATTTCGGAATCTGGTGGGTACTCGTTGTGCTGTTAATCTGTATCGCTGTTTGTGCGATTTTCGGTCTGATCAATGGTATGGTTGTTTCATTTCTTCAGGTTCCGGCTTTTATCGGAACTTTGGGTATGCAGCTGATTGTTTACGGTGTCTGCCTTGTTTATACCAATGCGACTCCAATCGGCGGTTACCGCCCTGCGTATACAGAGGTAGCAAAGGGCAGGCTTTTTGGATTCTTTCCTTATCTGTTCTTAATTGCCCTTGCAGTCGGGCTTGTGATCTGGTTTGTCTATAACAAAACACCTCACGGCAAATATATGTACGCCATTGGCGGAAATGAGCAGGCGGCAGAAGTTTCCGGCGTTAATACAAAGAAAACGAAAATCATCATTTATGTAACAGCAGCAGCCCTTTATGCATTGGGTGGTTTCCTTGTAGGTGCAAAGTCCGGAGGTTCCTCTGTTAATATGGGAATGGGCTGGGAGCTGGAAGCCATTGCGGCATGTACCATCGGAGGTGTATCCGTCAACGGCGGTATTGGTAAGGTATCCGGTGTTCTGATCGGAGTACTTGTATTTGAAATCTTGAAGACCTGCCTGCAATATCTGGGTGTTGACACCAACTATCAGTATATTGCACAGGGAGTTGTAATCGTAGTTGCAATTGCTCTGGACATCAGAAAGTATATTGCAAAGAAGTAATATAATGTTCCTATGAATGGCGAGCCGCAAGAGTCTGGAAAAGAGGTATCCTTTGGACTCCTGCGGCTCGCTTTATCCATAAAATATTATGGAAGCTGGCTTAGCCTGCTGTTCTGATATTCTCCTGAAAACGTTACGTCTTCTCCAAACCAGGAGGGAGGGATGAAGCTTTCGGCTTCTTCTCTTTCCGGAAATTCCACTTCAGCTAATATTAACCCTTTAAAGCGTCCATCAAAGACATCTAACTCTATGGTCAGATGATCGGAGCCTTCCAGGGGGATCAGATACCGTTTTTTCGTAAGAATATGGCCATCCGCTTTTTTGATTAAGTGTTCATAGGACTCTGGTGTCAAGGGCAGATTGTATTCCTCCCGTTCTAAAAGTCCCTTTGATTTATAGGTAAGGTAAAAGGAGTCATCCTCCCTGCGTATCCGGACAACAGGTTCTGTCGAGAGATATCCCTGTTCTATGAAGTGACAAGGGTAGGTGGTGTAATCAGCCGGTGGGTGGGTTATGAGATATTTACGTTCTATTTCCATGGGAAAGTCCTCCTGTTACAATGTTTTGTACTGCCATATGCGGCCAGTATATCATGGGCACTGAGTTTGTTAATGCCTGGCCAGGTTTTTCTGTTATACCATGAAAGCAATGAGCCAGGCGCCGCAAAGCGGTATATGGCGAATGCAGCATGATAACAGACGCTTGCGTCATTATACCACATGGGAACAAAAAGTAGAAGGTGGTGGCAAAAAAAGAAAAAACGTGGTAATATGAGGAAAACAGTGGAATTCAGGAGATTTAGGACATGAAACGTTTAAGAAAACGGATTTTTGTGGTTTTTCTGATTGTTTGGGCTGCTTTTCTGCTTTATGGATGCGCTCCGCAGGAGCAGGAGAAGAATACCGAAGAAAGTTCAGCATCAGAAGCAGGCACGGAAGGGGTCCGTGAAGAGACAGGCCCTAGGATTGGGATAAGCATATACCGCTATGACGATACATTCATGAAGCTGTATCGTTCGGAACTAAAGCAATATCTGGAGGAAACCTACCATGCGGAGGTGATCATGCGCAATGCCGGAGGAGACCAGGAGGAGCAGAACCGGCAGATCGGTCAGTTTATTTCGGACGGGTGTGACGGGATCATTGTAAATCCAGTGGAGGTGACGGCTGCGCCCGGTCTTTCAGATGCCTGCAGCCAGGCAGGGATCCCCTTGGTTTTTATTAACAGGGAGCCAAACGAGGAGGAACAGAAGCGGTGGCAGGACAACCACATGGCCGTGTCCTGCGTTGGAACGGATTCCAGGCAGGCAGGGACCTATCAGGGTGAAATTATACGGGAAATGCCTGATAAAGGGGATATAAACGGCGATGGGGTGGTGTCTTATGCCATGCTCATGGGAGAGGACGGCAATGAGGACAGCCGTTACCGGACGGAATATTCCATAAAAGCCCTGGAAGAAGGAGGAATGAAGACGGATAAACTGTTTTCCGGCAATGGAGACTGGAACAAGGATAACGGGAAAAAGCTTGCGCAGGAGGTGTTAACCACCTATGGAAATAGGATAGAGGTGATCTTCTGCAACAATGATTCCATGGCAAACGGTGCTTTGGAAGCTGTGGAAGAGGCGGGCCGTGTTCCTGGAAAGGATATTTACCTGGTAGGGGTTGACGCCCTTCAGGATACGGTAAAATATATAAAAGAGGGAAAGATAACCGGGACTGTTTTAAACGATCATGAGGGACAATCCCAAACAGCTGCCGATACTTTGATAAAGATGATTGACGGGGAAGATGTGGACACAAGGTATCAGGTGGATTATATCAAGGTCACTGCAATCAGTACCTTTCATACGCTAAAAGGAGAGGATTAAGATGGGAAAAGTATTTGCGTTTTTCGCTGATGGATCAGAGGAAGTGGAGTTATTGGCAGTTGTGGATATTTTAAAGAGGGGTGGCCAGGAGGTGACCCTTGTTTCCGTTACGGGGAAAAGAGATGTGGTAAGTGCCCATCAGATAAAAATCCAGGCGGACTATGAATTTTCCGAAGTAAACTGTAAAGATGCCGATGTTCTGTTTCTTCCCGGCGGAATGCCGGGAACCAGGAATTTAGGTGCCCACGAGGGGCTGTTGAATTCTTTAAAGGAAGCTCATAAAGAGAACCGGAGAATCGCTGCGATCTGCGCAGCTCCAAGCATATTAGGAAGGCTTGGTATCCTGGAAGGGAAAAGCGCAACCTGTTTTCCTGGCTTTGAACCGGAGCTTAAAGGTGCCTTGTATACAAAACAGGGAGTTGTTACAGATGGGAATATAACGACCGCCAGGGGGTTAGGGTATGCGCTGGATATGGGAATTGAACTTCTGGGTCTTCTGACGGATAAAGATCATGCCCGCCAGGTAAAGGAGGCCATCCAATACGACCATAGTTCCATGTGATGGGGTAGGTGAGTGTATGAAAAAAGGATGGGTATTGCCGGTTCTGGCTGCTGTTTTCATCGGGCTGCTTACCGGATGTGAAAAGAAAGATCCATACGGATTATCGGAAAAAGATCCGGTCACCATTACCATCTGGCATTATTACAATGGCGTCCAGAAGGAAGAATTTGACCGTCTGGTGCAGGAGTTTAATGAAAACAAAGGAAGAGAAAAAGGGATCATCGTCAAGGCGTTTAACAAGGGAAGCATTGACGAATTGAGCATTCTGATTAATGAAAGCATTGAAAAGAAAATTGGTTCGGATCCTCTGCCTGACGTTTTTTCTGCTTATGTAGATAAGGTATACGAAGTGGATCAGATGGGATTGGCAGCAGATTTAAGCGGCTATCTAACTGCGGATGAAATTGCGGAATATGTGGATGCCTATATGGAAGAAGGCAAATTTGACAGCACAGGGGCGATTAAGGTATTTCCTATCGCCAAGTCTACCGAGATCCTTACTGTGAACAAGACGGACTGGGATAAGTTTGCAGAGGCAACAGGAGAGACAGAGGAGGCTCTTTCCACCTGGGAAGGGATCACCCGTGTGGCAGAGTCCTATTATAAATGGACGGACAGCTTAACGGAGGAACCGGATGATGGAAAGGCTTTTTTTGGAAGGGATGCGTTTGCTAATTATATGATCATCGGCAGCCTTCAGCTGGGCCATGAAATTTTTAAAGAAGAGGATGGGAAAACCGTTCTGGATTTTGATAAGCAGACCATGCGGAAGCTATGGGACAATTATTACGTCCCCTATGTAAATGGATATTTTGGTTCCTACGGGAAATTTAGAAGTGATGATGTAAAGACAGGCCAGCTGGCAGCCTTTGTTGGGGCAACCAGCGGAATCTCTTACTTTCCAACCTCAGTGACCCTTGAGGATGGGACCAATTATGCCATAGAAAGCAAGCTTTACCCTCTTCCTAATTTCCAGGGTACCGTTCCCTGTGCAGTACAGCAGGGGGCCGGCATGATGGTGTTTAAATCTGAGGAAAAAAGAGAGTATGCAGCAACACTATTCCTAAAATGGTTTACATGCGTGGAACAGAATATGAAGTTTGCCATTGGTTCCGGTTATCTTCCGGTAAAGAAGGCTGCCGGTAATGAGGAGCTTCTAAGACCCTTCCTGGAGGAAGCCGGCGAGAGCAGCGGGGTATCACAGAACCTTCTGATCGGCCTTGACACGGCGAATCAATACCGGCTTTACACTTCAAAACCATTTAAAGGCGGTGACCGTGCCAGAGGCGTGCTGAATTCTGCAATGGTTTTAAAGGCAAAGGAAGATTACGAAGAAATATGCACCCTTATGGGACAGGGAGTGAAACGGGAAAGTGCAGTTGTTAATTTTGTGACAGAAGAAAATTTCGATAACTGGTACAGGGACACAATGGAGCAGTTGGAAGCGATCGTTGGAGAGTAATTTATGAAGAACAAGAGAAGTGAATCCATTCGCACCCAGCTTCTGGGACCATTGCTGGTTCTTCTGGTTCTTCAGGCTGCGGTCATTGCAGGGCTGGTACTGTTTGGCGGGGTTTCCATCAAATTAAAGAATAATGAAATCCGTATATTAAGTGAAAATACAGAAAGCACAAAGCTGGGCCTGGAGAAGGATACCTTTCACCATTGGGTTGTTATGTTTAATAATTCTGAATTCATAACTGCCGGAATCCAGGAGGTGCTGGATCGTGAGGGACGCAGGTCAAGGGATATCCTTACGGATTATGAACTGAATCGGAAAATCGTTGATAAGGTTATGGAAAAGTCCATAGAGATGCTCCACTTAAGCCATGCGACGGGAGTTTTTATGGTCTTAAACGGTCCGGCGGCCAAGAACAGTCCGGTTGAAATGAAAGCAGGCTTTTATATGCGCAATTCCAATTCAGGAGGATATTTAAAGGATAATTCCTCCCTTCTCATGGAAAGAGGGCTGCCATCCATAGCTGAAAAATATGACATTCCTCTGGATTCCTTCTGGGAAATTGGCTTTCAGGAAGATGAGGAGAATAAAGCCGCCGCCTCTTTTTATAAAAAGCCGTATCTTATGGCGGTTCAGAATCTGGCAGCCAAGGATGATGCCATGAAATTTGCCTACTTAAGCACTCCATTCCGCTTAAGCCCCAGGGATATGCAGGTAATAACCTATTCCATCCCAATCATTCTTAATGATGGAACCGTTGTTGGTGCATGCGGGCTGGAAATCACCTTAAACCAGCTTGAGCAGATTCTGGGAGAAGACCAGACAAGCGGCAATTTTGAAGAATGCTGGCTTTTAGGTATTCGGAAGAAAGGAACAAAAACCATTGTCCCTGTCGCCTATTCCGGATATCTGTATAATCAGTATTTTAACGAGAGCCAAAGGATTGATTATGAGGATAATGAGGAAGAAAACATCAGTGAACTGACGTCTTCTGAGGGGACCCAATGGTATGCCAGCATAAGAAGCTTAGATGTCTATGGAAACAACGGACCCTTTGAGGAAGAAGAGTGGGTATTAGCCGGTATCGCGCGCCAGAAGGATCTGCTGTCTTTTTATAATGCAATCCGGCGCATGCTTCTTGGCTCCATGGCCGTACCGCTTATATTCAGCCTGTTAGGGGCGTTTGTTATAGGCAGGATCGTGACGGAACCTATCCGCAGACTGATCATGGAATTAAGAGGAAAGTCAGGAAGCAGGGGACTATCCCTTAAAAGAGTACATATCAGGGAAATCGATGAACTGACAGAGACCATTGAACAACTAAATCAGGATGTGGAAAGGGCGTCGTCAAAGATTTCAAGTATCCTGGAACATGCCAATGTACTGATCGGCGTATTTGAATACGAGGAGGAGGCTGAACGTGTATTCTGCAGCCGCTCTTTGTTTCAGATGCTGGACTGGGGCAGCATAGAAGAGCCATACTGTTACATAACATCAGAAGAATTCAAGAAATACATGGAGAATAGCTTTACCGGAATCAAGATAAAAGGGGACCGTGTTTTGCAGTGCCTGGAGGGCCCGGAAGGGAAGCGCTGGGTGGAATTTATTCTGGACGGATCAAAGATTGGGACAATTCTTGGGGTGTGTTCGGATGTGACTGCGGATGTAGAGGAAAAGGAAAAGCTGGAGCGGGAGAGAAATTTTGACCTGCTGACGGAGATATACAACCGGAGAGCGTTCCGGGAACAGGTCGCGGCTGCTATGAAGAAGCAGAAAGGGAAGGTTTCCGCACTGATCATGTGGGATCTGGATAATTTAAAATATATTAACGATACATACGGGCATGACGAAGGCGACCGGTACATTGTCCTTTTTGCCAACTGTTTAAAGATATTCTCGGAAAAAGGAGGAATTGTAGCCAGATATTCCGGAGATGAATTTGTTACCTATATGGAAGCAGATGAAAAGGAAGAAATCAGAGAAAAAATCCGGGAATTTATGATACATATTCAAAAATTCTCACTGAATATGGGCGGGGGATACCAGTTTCCTATCCGTGTGTCAGGAGGGCTTTCCTGGTACCCGGATGATGCGGCGGACTTTGAGGCCCTGTTTAGTTATGCGGATTTTGCCATGTATATGGTAAAGCACAGCGTAAAAGGAGTGGTGAAGGAGTTTGATTTAAACGAATACACCCATAATTCCTATATGCTTGCAGGCAGCGAAGAGCTTAACCGGATGCTTGATAAAAAAGAGGTTTGTTTTGCATTTCAGCCAATTGCAACAAGGGAAGGAAGGATTTACGGATATGAATTGCTGATGCGTCCGAAATTTGCAAATATGAAGGGAATCAGTGAAGTGTTAAATCTGGCAAGAGCCCAGGCAAAGCTTTCCCAGATAGAGGCTCTCACCTGGTTTGCAGGACTTAAAGCGGTTATGGCGGAGGCTATGGCAGGGCAGCTGGGAACTGACGAGAAGCTGTTCATCAATTCCATTGCCAGCGTATGTTTAACGGAAGAAGAGCAGACGGAGCTGGAAGAAACTTACGGAGAGCTGCTTCACCGGATTGTCATTGAAATGACAGAAGGCGAACCGGTAAGCCACGATTTCATGCATCGCAAGGTCGACATGGCCAGGCGGTGGAAGGGGCAGGTCGCTGTTGATGATTTCGGGACAGGATATAACAGCGAATCCATTCTCCTGCGTATGAGGCCGGATATCATTAAGGTGGATATCAACCTGGTAAAGCGGGTCCACGAAGACCAGAACCGCCAGATCATTTTAAGGAATCTTTTGGATTTTGCAAAGCAAAACAACATAACAGTTCTTGCAGAGGGGGTAGAAACTCCGGAAGAGCTGGAATTTCTTATGAAATGCGGGGTTTCTCTGTTCCAGGGATATTATATTTCAAGACCACAGATGGAGATCAGGCCCCTAGACCCCTACATCGTGAAGCGCATGCAGGAGTTTTCAGGAAAAACCTGATTTAATCGTAAATAATACTGGAATTTACGGGACGAGTATGCTATAATGTTAAATTGAAGTGTAACGCCCTGTTGATTTGGCGGTTCACATATATTTCAAGGAGGAACCCTTTAATGAGTTTACAAGTAGAAAAATTAGAAAAGAACATGGCAAAATTGACGGTAGAAGTGTCGGCGGAGGAGTTTGATAAGGCTCTTACTGCGGCTTACAATAAGAATAAGGGCAGATTCAACATCCCTGGTTTCAGGAAAGGGAAAGCTCCTCAGGCCATGGTTGAGAAGATGTATGGAGTAGGCATTTTATATGAAGATGCAGTAAACGAGGCTCTTGACGCAACCTATGGTGATGCAGCGGAAGAAAGCGGACTGGACATCGTTTCCAGACCTGAGATTGACATCGTACAGGTAGAAAAGGGTAAGACCCTGATCTATACGGCAACAGTGGCCGTTAAACCGGACGTAACACTTGGCGAGTATAAGGGAATTGAAGTAACCAAGGCATCTGCTGAAGTAACCGATGAAGATATTGATTCCGAGTTAAAGAGAGTTCAGGAACAGAATTCCAGACTTATCTCCGTAGAGGACAGACCCGTAGAGGACGGTGACCAGACGGTTATCAACTTTGAAGGTTTTGTAGACGGAAAGACATTTGAAGGCGGAAAGGGTGAGGATTATCCTCTTACCATTGGTTCCCACTCCTTCATTGATACCTTTGAAGAGCAGCTGATCGGCAAGAACATCGGTGAAGAGTGTGAAGTCAACGTAAACTTCCCAAATGAGTATCATGCAACAGAACTGGCAGGAAAGCCTGCATTATTTAAGGTGACTGTTAAGGAAATCAAGAAAAAAGAACTTCCTGAGTTAAACGATGAGTTTGCAAGCGAAGTTTCTGAATTCGAGACATTGGAAGAATACAAGAACGACATCAGGGAAAAGGTTGCTTCCAGAAAAGAGAAAGAAGCAGCAACAGAGAACGAAGATCATGTGGTAGAGAAGGTTGTTGAGAATGCTGCCATGGAGATTCCTGAGCCGATGATCGACAGCCAGGTGAACAACATGGTTAATGATTATGCCAGAAGAATGCAGAGCCAGGGCCTGTCTCTTGACCAGTATATGAAATTTACAGGAATGACTCTTGAGTCCTTAAAGGAGCAGATGAGGCCACAGGCTCTTAAGAGAATCCAGACAAGACTGGTACTGGAAGCAGTTGTGAAAGCAGAGAATATCACTGCATCTGACGAAGCAGTTGAGAAAGAAATTGCCAGCATGGCAGAAGCTTACAAGATGGAAGTATCTCTGGTAAAAGAATCTCTTGGAGAAGTCGGCATCCAGCAGATGAAGGAAGATCTGGCAGTTCAGGAAGCAGTAGATTTTCTTGTTGCAGAAGCAAAATTAGTTTAAGAAGTATCCCTTGAATAGATTCCTGGCATTTTGTCCGGAGTCTATTCGACTTTGATAAGAGATATCTTACGGGTATCCCTTTATGCCCGGAAAGCGTGGGCAAAATATAGGAAACACCCTTCGGGTATCCCTTTATGCCCAGAAAGCGTGGGCAAAATATAGGAAAGAACAGACAGGAGGAAGACAGATGAGTTTAGTACCTTATGTCATTGAATCAACCAGTAAGGGCGAGCGCTCTTACGATATTTATTCCAGACTTCTTAAGGAGAGGATTATTTTCCTTGGGGAAGAGGTATCCGATGTATCAGCAAGCCTTGTTGTGGCCCAGCTGTTATTTTTAGAGGCAGAGGATCCGAATAAGGACATCAACCTCTATATCAACAGCCCTGGCGGTTCCGTTACCGCAGGCATGGCAATTTATGATACCATGAACTATATTAAATGTGACGTATCTACTGTTTGTATGGGCATGGCAGCCAGCATGGGAGCATTTTTGCTGGCCGGCGGAGCAAAGGGAAAACGGTTCGCACTTCCAAATGCGGAGGTTATGATTCATCAGCCATCCGGCGGAGCAAAGGGCCAGGCCACTGAGATCCGAATCGTAGCTGAGAATATACTGAAGATAAAGAAACGTTTAAATGAAATCCTGTCAGCAAACACTGGCCAGCCTTATGAAGTGATTGAACGTGATACGGAGCGTGATAATTACATGAACGCGGAAGAGGCGAAAGCATATGGCTTGATCGATGATATCATCTACAGCCATGAGCGATAAGCCTTTACGCTTAAGCGGCCAGGGCGATTTATAGGAAACACCCTGCAGGTATCCCTTTACACCCGGTAAAACGGGGCGGGCACTGCCGGAAAGCAGGGCAATGTATTCAGGAAACACCCTGCGGGTACCCTTTACACCGATAATACGGGCGGGCACTGCCCATAAAAGCAGGGCAATGTATTAGGAAAGAATGAGGTGTGTATATGCCGGTCAGAACAGACGACAAGATCCGATGCTCTTTTTGCGGGAAGACCCAGGACCAGGTAAAGAAGCTCATTGCCGGTTCCAATAATGTCTACATCTGTGACGAATGCATTGATTTGTGCGCAGAGATATTAGAGGAAGAATTTGACAGCCATGAGGAAGATGTACCTGATTTTGGTGATATCAACCTGATGAAGCCAAAGGAAATCAAGACTTTTTTAGACGATTATGTCATTGGTCAGGACAACGCAAAAAAGGTATTGTCTGTAGCAGTCTATAACCACTACAAAAGAATCACTTCCAGAAAAAAAATGGATGTAGAAGTGCAAAAGAGCAATATTCTGATGTTAGGTCCTACCGGCTCTGGTAAAACCTATCTTGCGCAGACGCTGGCAAAGGTCTTAAATGTTCCGTTTGCTATTGCAGATGCCACCGCCCTTACAGAAGCTGGTTATGTGGGCGAGGATGTTGAGAA
Organism: Lacrimispora sp.; assembly: GCF_032078915.1. Lineage (GTDB taxonomy): Bacteria > Bacillota > Clostridia > Lachnospirales > Lachnospiraceae > Lacrimispora. The sequence continues at coordinate 69,272 of NZ_DAMAUN010000003.1, forward strand.
CATCCTTTTAAAGCTCATCCAGTCGGCTGATTATGACATCAGCAGGGCGGAATATGGAATTATCTATATCGATGAGATTGATAAAATAACAAAGAAGTCGGAAAATGTGTCTATTACCAGAGATGTTTCCGGCGAAGGCGTACAGCAGGCCCTTTTAAAGATCCTGGAAGGTACGGTTGCAAGTGTTCCGCCTCAGGGAGGAAGAAAGCATCCCCACCAGGAACTTCTACAGATCAATACGACCAATATTCTGTTTATCTGCGGAGGCGCCTTTGATGGATTGGAAAAAATCATTGAAAGCCGGTTAAGTGCCGGTTCTATCGGCTTTAATGCGGAAATCGTAGATAAGAACAAGACAGATATTGATGATCTTCTGAAAAAGACCCTTCCTCAGGATCTTGTGAAGTTCGGGTTGATACCGGAGTTTATCGGCCGGGTGCCGGTTACTGTATCCCTGGAGCTTCTGGATCGGGAAGCACTTGTGAAGATTTTAACAGAACCGAAGAATGCCCTGGTCAAGCAGTATCAAAAGTTGTTTGAACTGGATGATGTGAAGCTTGAGCTGACCAGAGAAGCAGTTGAACGGATTGCGGAGCTGGCAGTGGAGAGAAAAACAGGGGCCAGAGGCTTGCGTTCCATTATGGAAAGCGTAATGATGGAGATGATGTACGAGATTCCATCTGACAGCAGCATCGGAATCTGCACGATTACCAGGGAAGTTGTAGATAAAAAGGGTGAGCCGGAGCTGATTTACAGGGACACGGCAGTCCCAAGAAAATCACTGGCTCAGAAGTTAAGAAAAGATAAGACAGGCGAGATCGCATAGGTCCCTGCATGAGTCAGGAAGGTGTTACAGCGAGTAAATCTGCTGGAACACCTTTTTGAATGCAAAGGAGAGAACACAATGGTGGATAAGACAATCACAATGCCAGTTATCGCCCTGCGAGGCATGACTGTTCTTCCCAAAATGATGCTGCATTTTGATATCAGCCGGACAAAATCCATTGCGGCTGTGGAGAAGGCAATGGTGGGAGATCAGAGAGTATGTCTGGTTACCCAGAAGAATTCTGAGGAAGCTGACCCTGGAATCGAAGATTTGTATCAGATCGGTACAGTGGCTCTCATCAAGCAGCTGGTAAAGCTGCCGAACAATGTGATCCGTGTCATGGTGGAAGGTATGGAACGGGCAGAGCTTTTGACTCTTGACAGCGAGGAGCCCATGCTCATAGGTGAAATTGAAAAGGCTCTGGAAGCAGATGATTCCATTGATTATATTACAAGAGAGGCTATGATACAGATCATTCATGAAAAACTGGAGGAATACGGCAAGGAGAGCCCCAGGCTCGCGAAGGAGGTACTTCCGGGTCTTATGGTGCTTACTGACCTTGGCGAGCTTTTGGACCAGATTGCCGTACAGCTTTCCTGGGATTACCGGGTACGCCAGCAGGTGCTTGAAAGCGCTCTTTTGGAGGACCGGTATGCGCTGGTTGTAAATCAGCTGATGACGGAGATCGAGGTCACAAAGGTAAAACGGGAATTACAGTCCCATGTTAAGGAACGGATCGACAAGAACCAGAAGGATTATATCTTAAGGGAGCAGCTCAAGGTGATCCGTGAGGAGCTTGGTGAGGACAACCCTTTGTCTGATTCCGACGAATACTTAAAGAGGCTGAAGGCTTTAAAGGCTGATAAGGAGACCAAGGATAAGATCCAGAAGGAGATTGAACGCTTTAAAGCGATGCCCGGAGGAAGTCAGGAAGCCAATGTGGTCCGTATGTACCTTGAGACGGTCCTGGAGCTTCCGTGGAAGAAGCTGTCAAAGGATGATAACAGCATAGCCCATGCAGAGGTGATCTTAAATGAAGATCACTATGGCCTTGAGAAGGTAAAGGAGCGGATTCTGGAATATTTAGCAGTCCGCGTCCTTACGAAAAAAGGGTCCAGCCCTATCATCTGCCTGGTAGGACCTCCTGGAACAGGAAAGACTTCCATTGCCAGATCAGTAGCAAAAGCGTTAAACAAGGAGTATGTAAGGATCAGCCTGGGAGGAATCCGGGACGAAGCGGAGATACGCGGACACCGGAAAACCTATGTGGGCGCCATGCCTGGCAGGATTGTAGAGGCCTTAAGGCAGTCCGGAGTCAGCAATCCCTTAATGCTTCTTGATGAGATCGACAAGGTCAGCAGGGATTATAAGGGGGATACTTCTTCCGCCCTTTTAGAGGTGCTGGACAGCGAACAGAATGTAAAATTCCGGGATCATTATGTAGAGGTTCCTATTGATTTATCCAATGTGCTGTTTCTTGCAACGGCCAATACCACAACCACCATACCGGGGCCGCTTCTTGACCGTATGGAAGTAATTGAAGTAAATAGCTATACGGAGAATGAAAAATTCCATATTGCAAAGAATTACTTAGTAAGAAAGCAGCGGGAAAAGAATGGGCTTAAGCCAAATCAGGTGTCCATATCGGACGAGGCTCTTGAAAAGATCATTCATCATTACACCAGAGAGGCCGGAGTCAGGAATTTAGAAAGGCGGATCGGAGCTGTTTTCAGAAAAGCAGCAAGAGAATTCCTGGAAGACGGGAAAAAGGCCATAGAGATAAATTCAAACGACTTAGAGAAGTATTTAGGCAAGGAAAAGGTACTCTTTGAGGATGTAAACGAAGAAGACCAGGTAGGAATCGTAAGAGGTCTTGCATGGACCAGTGTCGGCGGCAACACCCTTCAAATCGAAGTCAATGTCATGCCAGGGAAGGGAAGCCTTCAGATGACCGGACAAATGGGTGATGTCATGAAAGAATCCGCCCAGACTGCTTTAAGCTATGTCAGGTCGGTATGTCCGGAATATAAGGTAAAGGATGATTATTTTGAAAAGCACGATATCCACCTTCACATTCCGGAAGGGGCCGTGCCAAAGGATGGCCCATCGGCAGGAATCACCATGGCGACGGCTATGCTGTCTGCGGTCACAAAACGGAAGGTAAATGCCAAGGTGGCCATGACAGGAGAGATTACTCTTCGTGGCCGTGTTCTGCCTATCGGTGGCCTTAAGGAAAAAATTCTGGCGGCCCGTATGGCCCATGTGGAGAAGGTTCTGGTTCCTGACAGGAACCGCCCGGATATTGCAGAGCTGTCAGAGGAAATCATCGGAGATCTGGACATCATATATGTAAAGAACATGCCGGAGGTTTTAAAAGAAGCTTTCATCAAGGAATAGAAGCGCAGGTATGCCCAAAAAGCATGGGCAGGAAAGAGGAAACCATATGATCATTAAATCAGTAGAGCTGGAGACTGTGTGTGGAATAACCAGCAAGCTTCCGGAGAATACAAAGCCGGAGTTTGCCTTTGCGGGCAAATCCAATGTGGGAAAATCTTCTCTCATAAACGCCCTGATGAACCGCAAATCCTATGCCAGAACCTCGTCTCAGCCGGGGAAGACTCAGACCATTAATTTTTACAACATCAATGATGCTTTGTACTATGTGGATCTTCCGGGCTACGGCTATGCGAAGGTATCTCTGGAAGTGAAGGCAAAGTGGGGGAAAATGATAGAAAACTATCTTCATAAGTCCTCCATGCTTCGGTGCGTGTTTTTGCTGATCGATATCCGCCACGAGCCATCGGAGAATGATAAGACCATGTATGATTGGGTCGTGCACAATGGCTATCATCCGATCATCATCGCCACCAAGCTGGACAAGATCAAGAGAAGCCAGGTGCAGAAAGCGTTAAAAGTCCTTCGCACGGGGCTTGGGATCGGTAGCGATGTAACAGTGATTCCCTTTTCCGCTGAGACCAAGCAGGGCAGGGAAGAAATATGGGACTTAATATCAGAATCCGTAAATAGTCTTGACAAGGAGTAAAAATCTTTTTATAATGAACCTATTTATTACATAGAGTTCATTCTGGTAGGAAGAGGAGAAAACAGTTATGAAAAAGACAATGAGAAAAATCGTATCAACTCTTATGGCAGCGACCCTGGCAGCGTCCTTTCTGACTGCCTGCGGAGGCGGTAATGCCGCAACAGGCACATCAGCAGGAGCGGGCAAGGAAACAGGAGATAACAAGGTATTAAAGGTTGCCATGGAGTGCAGCTACGCACCATATAACTGGACCCAGCCGACAGATGCAGGCGGAGCCGTTCCTATTTCCGGAAGCTCTGATTTTGCTTATGGCTATGATGTCATGATGGCTAAAAAGATTGCAGATGAACTGGGCTATGGACTTGAGATCGTTAAGCTGGACTGGGATTCCCTTGTTCCTGCCGTTCAGTCCGGAAAGGTTGACTGTGTCATTGCCGGCCAGTCCATTACCGCAGAACGTATGCAGTCTGTTGATTTTACAGATCCTTACTACTATGCGACCATTGTGACCCTGGTAAAAGCCGGAGGCAAGTATGAGAATGCAAAGAGTGTTGCTGATTTTTCCGGGGCAACTGCTACTTCCCAGTTAAATACCATCTGGTATGATAACTGTCTGCCTCAGATTCCGGATGCAGATATTCAGCCTGCCCAGGAATCCGCACCGGCCATGCTGGTATCTTTAAGCTCCGGAAGGTGCGATCTGGTAGTGACAGACAAGCCTACCGGACAGGCAGCGCTGGTTGCTTATCCTGACTTCAAGCTCCTTGATTTCACCGGAACAGAGGGTGAGTTTAAGGTTTCTGATGAAGATGTGAACATCGGTATTTCTTTGAAGAAGGGCAATACAGAATTAAAGGATGCCGTAAACGGAGTACTTGCCAAAATGAGCAAGGACGATTTTAATAAGATGATGGATGAAGCAATTTCCGTTCAGCCATTATCCAAGTAATCCAGGTGACATACCTTAAAGCATAGACCGGATGCAGGAGTGCAGGAATTCCTGTGCCTGGCTCACTGCTTGCAGGAATAAAAAACAGAATCAGGGCTTGCAGGCACGGGACAAGAGTGTTCTTATTTCGTGCCGCTTGTTCTGTTTTGACGAAGTACGAGAAGGAGAAGGTAGTATATGTCTTTGCCATCAGATTTTTTTGGAAGAATTGTATTTATACTGCAGCATTATGGCCCATCCTTTTTAAATGGGGCGGGAAAGACTATGGCAATCGCCATTGTCGGCACATTCATCGGCTGCATCATTGGCTTTGCCGTAGGAATTATCCAGACGATTCCGGTTTCGAAAAGTGACAATCCGATGAAACGGTTTTTATTAAAATTAGTAAAATTCATTTTAAATGTTTATGTAGAGGTATTCCGCGGAACTCCTATGATGGTTCAGGCCATGTTTATATTTTATGGTTCTTCCGTACTGTTTGGCATTAATATGTCTATCGTTTTTGCTGCCTATTTCATTGTATCCATTAATACAGGGGCTTATATGGCTGAGACCGTGAGAGGAGGAATCCTTTCCATTGATCAGGGACAGACCGAGGGCGCCAAGGCCATCGGCATGACCCATATTCAGACGATGGTCAATGTTATCATGCCCCAGGCGCTGCGCAATATCATGCCTCAGATCGGCAATAACTTAATCATCAACATTAAGGATACCTGCGTGCTTTCTGTTATCGGCGTAGTGGAGTTGTTTTATGCCACAAAGGGCGTTGCAGGCGCGTATTATACCTATTTTGAAGCATTTGGCATCACCATGGTCATTTATTTCATCCTGACCTTTACGTGTTCCAGAATCCTTCGTTACTGGGAGAAGAAGATGGATGGTCCGGACAGCTACGATCTGGCGACCACGGATACGCTGGCTTATACCAGCGGCATGGTTAAATTCCCGGATCCGAAAGAGAAGGAGGATAAATAGATGACAGACGGAAAAGTTTTAGAAATTCATCATTTGAGTAAAACCTTTGGAGCGAATGTAGTGCTGCGTGACATTGATTTTTCTGTCAATGCCGGTGATGTGACCTGTATTATCGGAGCCTCCGGTTCCGGAAAGTCAACGCTGCTTCGCTGCATCAATCTCTTGGAAACTCCTACTACCGGCGAAATCCTGTACCATGATGTAGACATTACAGACCGGAAGATGAACGTTCCTTCCTACCGTACGAAAGTAGGTATGGTGTTCCAGAGCTTTAATTTATTCAATAACATGACTGTTTTGGAAAACTGTTTGGTAGGCCAGATAAAGGTGCTGAAAAAAGATAAGGAAGAAGCCAGAAAGAAGGCGATGATGTATCTGGAGAAGGTAGGTATGGCTCCTTACATCAATGCAAAGCCAAAGCAGCTTTCCGGCGGACAGAAGCAGAGAGTGGCCATTGCAAGAGCCTTGGCAATGGAACCGGAGATCCTGCTGTTTGACGAGCCGACCTCCGCACTGGATCCCCAGATGGTAGGAGAGGTGCTGGCGGTTATGAGAACTTTGGCAAAGGAAGGCCTTACCATGATCATCGTAACTCATGAAATGGCATTTGCCAGGGATGTGTCCAGCCGTGTGGTCTATATGGCAGGCGGCGTCATTGAAGAAGAAGGCGCTCCGGCTGATATTTTTGGGAATCCAAAGAAAAACTCAACAAAAGAATTTTTAAACCGGTTTATGCAGGGATAAGAAAAAGCTGATTCAGGATGATAATACTGAATCAGCTTTTTTATTAAAGAAAGTGAGAATTCTCTGACAAAATCCTTTCATCGATACGGCGCACAACGCCATGGGTATAAGCTGTAAAATATTTTGACCAGAAACCATATGCCGTCGGATTGATGCTTTCAAAGTCTACACCCAGGTGGGTGTAACCCTCTGCTTTCAAGGTTTTTATCACCTCATTCAGCAGACTTTGATATACTCCTTTGCCTCGATGCTCTTTAAGACAGAATGCACTGTTAATATGGCGGTAATTTGGATGTCCGGTTATAAAGGTTTCGCCAGATTCTGAAATTTTTAAATAAGCACATATTTTGCCCTGGTATAGAGACGCAAAGCATCGTTCGTGATTTTTTATGCACGCTTCACAAAAGGCTTCCAATGTTTCTTGTTCACGGTTCATAAAAGACGGACTATTGTTAAAATGTTTGTTTAACATGAATTCAAGTGGATATGCCAAAGCGTACTCGCTTGATGTAAGTTCTAAGAACTCGTATTCTTCGCAGGTCCCGCAATCAAATGGCTCCATAGGGCGGATTGAATCAATGCAGCGCAGACCAAAACCGTATATAAAAAACTGGTTTTGTGCAATTTCGTCATGTGCATATAAGCAAATACCATGACTGACTGCGCCTGCACCCACCCACTTGCGGGCAGCATCCTGATACATAGCCGCATAAATATTTGCTCTGTTCTTAAGCGTTGCCCCATTGGCCCACATGGGTGAGAACACACCCTTAACGTCAGTAGAGTGAAACGCATTGTCAAAAGGCTTGGTGCCGCATAAAAATCCAACCATTTCATCATCTTCAAACGCTGCAACACCCATGCCGTTATCGGCAAAACAGGTCAAGTCAGGGAAAGCATCAACGGCTGGCAGAGCTGGAACCTGACAAAGCTCTTCTTTGTAACAGGCCAGTGCCAGTGCGTTTGCCTTGCTGATATGTTCCCTGGCAAAATCAACTATAATCATCGTTTCATTACTCCTCTTTCCGCTATGGGTCACGGTAAAATTTTACTTGGGCTCATCGGAAACCCGTTGTGGATGAATCGTTTCCTTTATAACCGGCTCTCCTTCAATGGGGACCGGCATTCCCTGTTTCTCAGGTAAGCAGTTATGAACCGGCTTAGAAAAAAGATTTCGTATTTTGATCCTGATAAAGGTATTTGCTGCTTTGATAAAAACCACAAAAATAAAAACGGGCAGGATGACGGTTAAAATCAACCTTACCTTAAAATGAAACTTTTTTTTCTCTAATTGTTTCAAATGAAACTGATATTGGTCGGTTATCTTCGGAAATAATGGTTTCTTTGTCTGAATTTTACTCAAAATAAATCCCCCTTATGTTTCTGCTGGATGAAATGTTAAGAACCGCTCATCAGTGCCTTCATGGCAAATGCATAAATTTCCTGACTCTTAGATTTCCAGTGGTCACACATGATTTCCGCCTGGTCCTTATCCGGAACAGACAGTTCCAGGTTTATCAGGCAGTTTTTTCCTTCCCGGACCTGACAGTGGACGATGTAGTCATGGCTGGTGGATTTATAGAAATCAGCGGTCACTCCCACCTCGTTGCGGAGCCGGAACTTGTTCTCCTTTAAATATTCATCCATATCATTGATGATGGCCGGTGAAATCTTGTTGCCGAAAAAGGAAAGGGTCTCTTCCCCTTCCCTTGTGATCTCGTACCGGCTGCTGTTATGGTTGGTTTCCACATGAAGCAGTCTGGCTTCCAGCAGTTCATTCAATGCCTGATTGAGCGTAAAATATGTGGTATATTCATGCTCCAGAAAAAAGTTTGACAGTTGTGCGCTTGTCAGGGGGAAATTAACCTGTTTAAGCATGTATAAAATCATCAGTTTGTACAGGGTCATAGGTTCTGACAGCATAGTTACCTCCAGTATTGCGCTTGCTGCGCCGTATATTCAAGGATTGTGAAAACCACTTTCAACCAGATCCTTCATATTTTTTACTGCCGGATAAATTCTTTGACCGCTTGACTCACGACAGATGCAACACGAGGGTCAAAGGCCTCAGGCAGGATATTGTTTTCGTTCAGTTCCAAAGGCGCTACAAGGCCGGCAATAGCGGTTGCGGCAGCAAGCTTCATATCTTCTGTAATCGCAGTTGCCCTTCCCTCCAATGCACCTTTAAAGATGCCGGGGAACACAACTACATTATTGACCTGGTTGGGGAAATCAGACCTTCCGGTTCCAACTACTTTTGCGCCGGCTGCTTTGGCAAGATCAGGCATGATCTCAGGAACCGGGTTTGCCATGGCAAACAGGATGGCGTCAGGATTCATGGAAGCGACCATTTCTTCCGTTACGATTCCAGGAGCGGATACTCCTACGAAAATATCACTGCCTTTCATGGCATCTGCCAAAGAACCATGGGTTCCTTCCAGATTCGTCACATCCATCATCTTTTCCTGCATCCAGTTTAAGCCTTCCATGCCCTTTGCCAGGATTCCTGCACGGTCACACATGGTGATATGAAGAAAGCCGTAGGACAGAAGGAGTTTTGTAATGGCGATTCCGGCGGAGCCTGCGCCGTTTACAACAATTTTGCATTCCTCTTTGTTCTTTCCGGTCACTTTTAAGGCGTTTATAATGCCGGCAAGAACGACGATCGCCGTTCCGTGCTGGTCATCATGGAATACGGGGATGTCAAGAAGCTCTTTTAACCGTTCTTCGATTTCAAAACAGCGGGGGGCGGATATATCCTCCAGATTGATCCCGCCGAAAGCAGGTGCAATATTCACCACGGTCTTAATGATCTCTTCGGTGTCCTGGGTATCCAGACAGATCGGAATGGCATTGATTCCACCAAACTCCTTAAAAAGCACCGCTTTTCCTTCCATAACGGGCATGGCGGCCAGAGGTCCGATGTTGCCAAGTCCAAGAACAGCACTTCCATCTGAAACGACAGCAATGGTGTTGGATTTGATTGTGTATAGATAGGCAGCTTCCGGATCCCCGGCAATGACTTTGCAGGGTTCCGCTACGCCTGGGGTATAGGCAAGGGCCAGATCCTCCCGGCTTTTTACCTGTGCTTTGGAAATGATTTCCAGCTTTCCTTTCCATTCTTCATGTAACAATAAAGCTTTTTCATTGATTGTCATGATCGTTTGTCCTTTTTTTCACAGTTTTTATTTTATCATACCAATTTTAGGGTTTTAAATCAATAGAAAATATGTTAGAATGTAGAGTAATTAAAATCAAACAAGCTAAATAAGATAAGGAAATTGAAGATACAGGTGGTACTATGAGAGAACGGATCAACAGGCTGGCAAAGGGCATCATTGATTCAGAGATTCCAAAGATTAAGGTGACACCGTGGGAAATTGATGATGTGGTTCGTTCCGGCGGAGCCACCAGGCGGGAGCTTGTCGTTACCAGTGAGAATAATTTACATATAAAAGGACTTGCTTATTCGTCAAATTTCCGTGTCAGACTCATAAGCGGAGCGTTTGGCGGAACATATAACCATCTGGTCTATGAGATAAACAGTAGTTACCTGGAAGATGGAGATGTGATTAAGGGCTCTTTTTATCTGGTTACCAATGGCGGCGAGAGAGAAGTCCCTTATTCTTTTTGCGTGGAACTGAGCACATCAGGAAAAGCGCTGAGTGATTTAAAGACAGCAGAGGATTTTGCAGATACGGCTAAAAAAGATATGGATACGGCTCTTCGTTTGTTTGAGTACCGGGATTTTGCCACGGCTCCCTTTATGCAGGACCTTCATGTAAGGGCAATTTACGACGGGTTAAAGGGGAGGCCTGACAGAAGAAAGGAACTGGAAGAGTTTCTGACCGCTTTAAAGGTAAAAAAGCCAGTCCAGTTATGGGCAGAAACCGAGGAGCGGAGATTTGGAGAACTGGAGGAAGCTGTAACGGACTGGGTGATCATAAAGCGCAGTGACTGGGGCTATGTGAACCTGGAAGTTACAACGGACTGTTATTTTATAGAGCTGCCAAAGAAAAGCATCGGAGAGCAGGACTTTGAAGAAGAGGAATGCAGGGTCCCCTTTTTGGTCCATCCGGAACGCATGCATCAGGGAGAGAATTCCGGTAGGATTCTCATAACAGGAATTGAAGACCGTTTTGTCATCCCTGTTATGGCGGTCAATAACCCCGGAGGAGGGGTATCCGCAGAAGACGCTTTTGCAAAAGAAGCCTTGAGCCGGTTTTTACGGCTTCGCATGGAAGAAGAGTACGGGCAGAAGGATGTAAATATTTTATATGAAGAGATGGGAAAGGCCCTTGATGAGATTGAACTGATGAAGGGCGAAAGCGGCCTTCTTAAGCTGCTCCGGACTGAGATATTCCTTGGACAGGGAAATCCATCCAAAGCGGCGCTGCTCCTTGACGAGTGCAGGGATGAAATCCTTAAGGACCGCCAGGAAAAAAGGGAGCTTTACTGTTATTACCAGTATCTGCGTTTAAAGGTGCAGCCGGACGAGTACCAGAAGGAATCCTTAATCCGTCTCATGAAAAAATATCTGGAAGAAGATAGAAGACTCTTCTGGCTTTTTTTGCTGCTTATGAAATTGGATGACAGATTGATTGAGAATATGCCCGCATTGTTAGCCATGATGAAAAAGCAGTTTCAGATGGGCGTCAGAAGCCCGTTTTTCTATGTATGGGGCTGCAAGGTGCTGAACGGTTCACCGGAGATCATAAGGTCCATGGGTTCCATGGAACTCCAGATCCTTTATCATTGCGCCGGAAAAGGGATTGTAGATCAAAAGCTGGCTGTGACCGTATCCAGACTTACCTTAACGGCAAAGCATTTTAACCGTCTCCAATACCGGATGCTGATCAAGCTTTATGAAGAGCATCCCATAAAAGAGGTGCTTGAGGCGATCTGTGCCTTGTTAATCAAAGGAGAATGCCGCATGGCGGAAGCCTTTTCCTGGTACGAAAAAGGGGTAAAGGCAGGGATCAGCCTGACGCGGCTTTATGAATATTATTTGTATGCTCTGCCGGGAAATTACTGCTATCTCCTCCCAAAGGAAGTGCTTCTTTATTTTTCCTACGGAGGAAATGAACTGGATCTCCACAGCAGGGCGGTCCTTTATAAGAATGTTCTGGTTTATTTAGAACCGACCGACCCTCTGTATCAGGCCTATGAGCGGACGATCGAGAAATTTGCTACGGAGCAGCTGTTTGAATCACGGATTGACAAGCAGCTGGCCGGGATTTATGAGCGGATGATACTAAAGGATGTGATCGATCTTCCTATGGCAAAGGTGCTGCCCTCCATACTCCGGTCCTACCGGGTGGAATGCAGCAATAAAAAGATGAAGTATGTCATTGTATGCTATGAGGAAATGACAGAGGAGGATGCCTTCCTTCTTGATGATGGTGTCTCCTATGTACCCTTGTTTTCAGAGCACAGCATATTGCTTTTCCAGGATGCCTTTGGCAACCGGTATGCCAACATTCCCTATGAGAAAGAACCTGTTATGGACCGTCCGGAACTGGAAGCGCGCTGCTTTGAACTATATCCGGAGCATTCCATGCTCCGGCTTCGGGCATGTGAACGGATTCTGGCGGACGGGGCTTCAGATATAGAAGAGGTGAAGATTTTAGAAGACACGCTGGAGGATAAAAAGCTGCGGCCTCTTTATCAGAAGCTTCTCCTTTCCAAAGTCATCGAGTTTTACAGCAGGCAGGTCTCTGACGGCAGGGAAGGAGATGAAGGAGCCGGGTATCTGGTTAAGCTGGATAAAAAGGTCCTTTCCAAGGAGGAACGGATAAACGTCTGTGACACGCTCATCCATAACAACCACATGGAAGAGGCGTTCTTAATGATCCGGGAATTCGGAAGCGAAGGAACCCGGACAGAGCGGCTTTATGAACTGTGTACGAAAATGATACTTAAGAACTTATTTGATGAGGATCCTTTGCTTTTGCATCTGGCTTACGATGTTTTTAGGGAAGGAAAAAGTGACGGCGTGATCCTTGACTACTTGTGCGAGCATTTTAACGGGTTAACGAGCCAGATGTATCAGGTGCTTATGAAGGGCGTTTCCGAGCATGTGGAAACGTATGATCTGGAAGAACGCCTGACGGCTCAGATGATGTTTTCCGGATGCAGCTCAAAACTTGACAAGGTGTTTGGACTTTACCGGAGCCGCAAAGAAACCGGTGACATGATCGTGAAGGCTTATTTTACCATGAAGTGCACAGAATACTTTATGGAGGATAAGGAGCCGGAGGAAAAGGTTTTCGCTTATCTGGAAGGAACGGTCCAGGCAGCATCTGTAAAAGGCCGTCTCCCCACCATTTATTTGCTGGCCATAACAAAGTATTATTCGAAACTTCCAGCGCTTGATGAAGAGCAGCAGAAGCTGTGCCGGAATACGGTTTCCTTCCTGTTAGAAGAAGGTCTTGTGTTCCCGTATTATAAGGATCTGTCAAAATATATTCCCATGCCGGAGGATATTATGGATAAAGCCATGATCCAGTACTGTGGGGACCGGGATTCCAAGGTGGAATTGCAGGTCAGGATTCTTCCGGATGAAGAAGAGTTTCACAGTGAGGATATTTCCCGGATGTACCAGGGCGTTTTCGTCAAGCAGAAGATATTGTTTGAAGGCGAGATCATGGAATACCGGGTGAGAGAGCTGATCGAGGAAGCGTGGGTTCTAAAAAAAGAGGGCAGTGTAAGCTGCGATACCGGAGTCTCCCGGAAGGCTTCGGACAGCAAGTTTGCCTGTTTGAATGATATGAGCCTGTCCTTAAGCTTAAAGGATGAAAACGGGCTCAAAAATCGGATGCAGGAGTATTTAAAAAAGAATGCTGCTGCAGAAGAATTATTTCCACTGATGTAAGATAAGGGGGCTGTCAATGGACGGACTGATAATAGGGCTTGACCTTTGCGATGCCTATACCCGCATATGCTGCCATGACAGGGAAAAATCATGGTGCTTTCCTACAGTGATCTGCAGGAAAAAGGATGAAGATGCCTGGTTTGTAGGAGAAGAGGCTTATGCCTATACTCTTGTAGGCGAGGGCATTATAATAGACAAGCTGATAAAAATGGTTAGGAAAGAAGGAACCGCCACTCTGGGCGGAATCAAATACGAAGGTCTTGACCTTTTAAAGATGTTTTTAAAGAAGATATTAAAGCTTCCCATGGAAGAGTTTTTCTGCGATGAGGTGAAACAGCTGGTGATCACCATGCAGAAGGTGGATGTAAAGCTGATGGATGCCCTTATGTATTGTGCGGACTACTTGGAGATTCCAAGAGAACGTGTGCACATTATCAGCCATACGGAAAGCTTTGTATACTATACCCTCAGCCAGAAAAAAGAGGTTTGGAGCAATCAGGTAGGTGTGTTTGACTTATCCGAGGACTCTTTTCACTATCATGAGCTTAAGGTACAGAGAGGCCTTCGGAAGATGGTGGTGATTGCGGAGGATGAGGCTTTGGAAGAAAGTTTTAATCTGGATATTTTAGACACGCCTTCCGGAGGAAAGCTGGCGGATAAAATCTTAAGCTCCTGCGCGGACAGGCTTCTGCAGAAGAAGTTATTTTCATCCGTATTTCTGACAGGAAAGGGCTTTGAGCGCCATGACTGGGCGGGAGATTCCATGAAGATACTCTGTTCCCGCCGGAAGGTCTATATGGAACCGGAGCTGTTTGCCAGAGGTGCGGCTTTTAAGGGAATGGATTATCTGCAGGATAAGACCTCTTATCCCTTTACCTGCATCTGTGAGGGGCGGCTTCATTCCACCATTTCCATGAAGGTGCTCCATAAGGAACGGGAAAGCCAGCTGGTAGTAGCTGCAGCCGGGGATAACTGGTATGAAGCAAAGAGCAGCGTGGATTTAATCCTGGATCATCAGGATTACGTGGAATTCATGGTAACGCCCATGGATCCAAAGCAGAAACGGCTGGTGAAGATCCCGCTGGAAGGATTTCCGGACCGGATGGACAGAACGATCCGGATAGGGATCAGCTTTGGGTTTTTGGATGAAAAAACTATGGCAGTGGTACTAAAAGACAAGGGTTTTGGTGAAATATTCCCGGCCACGGAGGCCGTGTTAAGGCAAGAGGTTATGCTATGAGTATGATTCTTTGCCGGCAGGAGCCGGTTAAACATCCTTTTTATTTTGAAGGCCTGGGAATCCGCCTGTTTTCATCCCAGGAGCTTTGCTATGTGATTTATAATAATCCTCTTCTGGTCATGGATCAATTTATGGATAATAACCTGATCCAGTTTATCAGAGAGGATCTGGATATGGGGTTCCTGGCTGCAAAGCTGGAAAAATGGCAGCAAAGCGGCGAGGAAACGGATGAGCTTCTTGCCATGATCCTTCACGAATGCGATTACTATACTGCTTCTGAGGTCGGACGGTTCCGGCAGAATCTGGCCACTTACCGCCGGATGCCTGTCCAGGAGTTTTTAAAGGCAAAGGCGGATTACCTGTTTTCCAGAAAGCAATATGGAAAGGCTGAATCAGAATACCGTAAGATCTTAGATCTTCCAAAGGGTAACCGTGGAGATGATGCCTTCCGGGCTAAAATATATAATAATCTGGGAGCAGCTTATGCCAGGCTGTTTATGACGGACAAAGCCTGCCAGGCTTACCAGAAATCCTTTGATCTGGTGAAAAATGCCGAGATTTTAAAAAGAATATGCCATCTGGCCCAGTGGAATCCGGGTCTGGTGTTAAATGAGCGTTTTCAGGCTCTCATTACAGATGAAATGAGGCAGGAATGCGAGATAGAAAAAGAAAAGGCGGAAGCACTGGCGGTTCAGGCAGACAGCCTGAAAGAACTTGAACGGCTGTTTCAAAAGGACCCAATCAAGCGTCTTCAAGGAGCCGGAGAGCTTATCCAAAAGTGGAAACAGGAATACCGGAATATTATGTCTTGACAAATCCGTAAAAAGACACTATCATTACAAGGTATAAGAAAACACCCAATGGATATACCTATATGCCCAAAAAGAATGGGCAGGAATAAGGAAAAGGTAGAGAAGAAGAGGAGTACGCTTAAAACCCTGAAAGAGAAAACCGTTCATCGGCTGAAAGACGGTTAAGGAAGTGTATGCGGAAGGTAGCTTCAGAACCGGAAGGCTGAAATTTAAGATTCAGTAAGCTTTCACGCGTGGCTGCGTTAGAGGCTATGTGAGATATGACAGGCTCTGTCATATGAATAAAGGTGGTACCGCGTTAATTCGCCCTTTGCATCCTGACGATGCAGAGGGCTTTTTTTATTTGTAGGAAGCTACGTCCTATGAATTTAAAACTCTTTGTTCTACGGCAATCACATGGAAGCAAGGATCGGCCGCCCATGGGCATATTTTTAAGCCCTGAATATAAGGCGGTCAGCAGGAAGGAGAAAATGATGAAAGAATTGGAGAAGACCTATAATCCGGCAGGGATTGAAGGCAAACTTTATGAAAAATGGCTGAATAAGAAGTATTTTCATGCAGAACCAAACAAGGATAAAAAGCCCTTTACCATTGTAATGCCGCCTCCTAATATTACAGGGCAGCTTCACATGGGGCATGCCTTAGACAATGCCATGCAGGATATTTTGATCCGCTTTAAGAGGATGCAAGGCTACGAGGCCCTGTGGCAGCCAGGTACGGATCATGCGGCCATTGCAACGGAAGTAAAGGTCATTGAGAGCTTAAAGAAGCAGGGGCTCGACAAGGAGGAACTGGGCAGGGACGGTTTCCTGGAGAAATGCTGGGACTGGAGAAAAGAATACGGCGGACGGATCATCAACCAGCTTCATAAGCTGGGATCCTCTGCCGATTGGGACAGAGAGCGTTTTACCATGGATGAAGGCTGTTCAGCAGCTGTTCAGGAAGTTTTTATTAGGCTCTATGAAAAAGGTTATATTTATAAAGGCTCCCGTATCGTAAACTGGTGTCCGGTTTGCCAGACCTCCATTTCTGATGCGGAAGTGCTGCATGAGGACCAGAGCGGCTTCTTCTGGCATATCAATTATCCCATCGTAGGAGAAGAAGGCAGGTTTGTGGAGATTGCAACCACCAGGCCGGAAACCCTTCTTGGAGATACTGCGGTGGCAGTTAACCCGGAAGATGAGCGCTATCAGGACCTTCTGGGAAAGATGTTAGAGCTTCCGCTTACAGGCCGCGAGATACCGGTGGTAGCAGATTCCTATGTAGATAAGGAATTCGGAACCGGTTGTGTGAAAATAACACCGGCCCACGACCCCAATGACTTTGAGGTGGGAAAGAGGCACAGCCTTCCTGAAATCAACGTCATGAATGACGATGCTACCATCAACCTTCCCGGCAGCAAATATCATGGTATGGAACGTTATGAGGCCAGAAAAGCCATTGTGAAAGACCTTGAGGAGCTGGGCCTTCTGGTAAAGGTGACTCCCCATACCCATGCGGTAGGAACCCATGACCGCTGTAAGACCACCGTAGAGCCTTTGGTTAAGCAGCAGTGGTTTGTTAAGATGGAAGAGATGGCAAAGCCGGCAATTGAGGCTTTAAAAACAGGAGAACTGAAATTCGTTCCGGAGAGATTTGATAAGACTTATCTTCACTGGCTTGATAATATCCGTGACTGGTGTATTTCCAGACAGCTTTGGTGGGGACATCGCATCCCGGCGTATTATTGTGACCAGTGCGGGGAGATCATCGTGTCAAAAGAAGTTCCCACAGTATGTTCTAAATGCGGAGGAACCCATCTGACTCAGGATGAAGATACCCTTGACACCTGGTTTTCCTCTGCGCTCTGGCCTTTCTCCACCTTAGGCTGGCCGGAGGAAACAGAGGACTTAAAATACTTCTACCCAACGGATGTGCTGGTTACAGGCTATGACATTATCTTCTTCTGGGTAATCCGCATGGTATTTTCCGGAATCGAGCAGACCGGAAAGCTTCCTTTCCATACGGTGCTGATGCACGGTCTGGTAAGGGATTCGGAAGGCCGCAAGATGAGCAAATCCTTAGGAAACGGAATCGATCCTCTGGAGGTTATCGAAAAATACGGGGCTGATGCCCTGCGAATGACTCTGATCACCGGAAATGCGCCCGGCAATGACATGCGTTTCTACTGGGAGCGCGTGGAGGCAAGCAGGAACTTTGCCAATAAAGTTTGGAATGCTTCCCGTTTCATTATGATGAATATTGAGAGAGCACCGGATGCAAAGGCAGAGCTTTCGGAACTTACCATTGCGGACAAATGGATCCTTTCCAAGGTAAACACCCTTACAAAGGATGTAACAGAAAACTTAGATAAATATGAGTTGGGAATCGCCCTTCAAAAGGTTTATGACTTTATCTGGGAAGAATTCTGCGATTGGTATATCGAGATGGTGAAACCAAGGCTGTGGGACGATCAGGATCAGACAAAGGCGGCGGCCATCTGGACGCTGAAAACCGTGCTGATCAACTCCTTAAAGCTTCTTCATCCTTATATGCCGTTCCTCACCGAGGAAATCTTCTGCAATCTTCAGGACGAAGAGGAGTCCATTATGATTTCCAACTGGCCGGAGTACAAGGAGGCATGGAGCTTTGAAACCGAGGAGCATGCGGTTGAAACCATTAAGGAAGCTGTAAGAGCGATCCGGAATGTACGTACCTCCATGAATGTTCCGCCTAGCAGAAAAGCGAAGGTTTATGTTGTTTCTGAGAATCAGGAGATTCTTGATATCTTTGAACACAGCAAGGTATTTTTCGCTACGCTGGGTTATGCCGGTGAAGTATATTTACAGAAGGATAAAAAGGGCATAGCAGACGATGCCGTATCTGCGGTCATTCATCAGGCTGTTATCTACATGCCTTTTGCTGAACTGGTGGATATTGAAAAAGAAATAGAACGGTTAAAGAAGGAAGAAGAGCGCTTAAGCAAGGAGCTGGCCCGTGTTGAGGGCATGCTTAACAACGAAAAGTTCGTAAGCAAGGCTCCGGCAGCTAAGATTGAAGAGGAAAAAGCTAAGCTTGAGAAATATGCTCAGATGATGGATCAGGTAAAGGAGAGACTTTCTCAGCTCTCTTAAATCCCTATCTTGGAAAATCGACAATCTTAAATAGAATGTGAAAAACAGTCGAACATGGCAGAAAATGCTGTGACCGGCTGTTTTTTGTTGCGCAGCCATGGGAGAAAGCGCCTTTTTTGATTTTTGTCCATTTGTCAGGAAGAGAGGAGGAAGGGGTAAAAGGGGAACATGTGGTCTGTAAGAATCTGTCGGCAAATGCCGTGGCAGGATGGAAAAAGGCGATAAAAAATTGGAATCATCCCCATGGTTTTGACAAATTCTGAATGGCTTACTGGCTATAATGTTCGTACAGGGCGGGAGGTGAAAGCGGCGACGGAAATAAACCTGTATATTGATGTGTTGTTCTTAACTAATTTTGCCATGGATTTCCTTGTATTATCCATTGTAAGACGGGGGATGAAGTATCGTCTCATATGGTGGAGAATGATTCTTGGGGCTATTTTGGGGGCAGCTTGGGCTGTGTTTGCTGCCGCTTTTCCATTTTTACCCCTGTGGCTTGAGATGGTTATAACCTATCTGGCGGTGAGTACCCTGATGGTGATGACGGCTTTCGACGTAAAAAGACCAAGGGAAATAGGGAAAGCAGTATGTGCTCTTTATCTGGCTGCAGTTACAACAGCAGGCATAATGGATGCCCTATATCAGCATACGAAGGCCGGCTATTATATAGAACAGATTCTTAGAGGAAATGGTCAGGAAGCCATACCCTTTTACCGGTTGATTTTTATTGCAGCGGGTACTTACTTTGGAATCCGCTGCTTTCTGCGGCAGATTTCCGCCATGCTAAAGGGAAAGAACAATTTTTATGAAGTTACCATGCATTACAGAGGAAAGAAAAAGGTAGTAACGGCTCTGCTTGATACAGGAAACAGACTGTATGAACCAGTAAGCCGTCGGGCCGTCCATGTTGTGACTTATGAGGCTGTCCGGGAGCTTTGCGAAAGTGTGTCGGAGGTCGTCTACATTCCCTACGGTAGTGTTGGGAAAAGTGACGGTATGCTGCCCGGAATCTTTTTGGATGAGATGGAGGTACGTCAAGGGGATGAAGTGAAGGTGATTGAAAGGCCTCTGGTGGCCGTATGCAAAAAGACATTATCCGTAAATGGAGAATATCAGATGCTGCTGCATGAAGAGTGAGTGAACGAAGTAAAGGAGAGAGTATCAATGATTATAAAAGTATCCGTACCAAACCGTTTCCAGTTTAAGGCAATTCCAACATTTAAAACATTGATGATGCCGTCACAGGGGGAGGTTCATTACATAGGAGGAGCTGATATTCTTCCTCCGCCTCTGGACAATGAAAAAGAAGCACAGATTATTGCGCTTCTTGGCAGTGATGATGATCAGAGAGCAAAATCAGAGTTAATTGAACATAATCTCCGTCTTGTGGTATACATAGCGAAGAAGTTTGATAATACCAGTGTTGGGGTGGAGGATTTAATTTCCATAGGTACCATTGGACTCATTAAGGCCATCAATACGTTTAATCCAAATAAAAACATTAAATTGGCCACCTATGCCTCCCGCTGCATTGAAAATGAAATACTTATGTACCTGCGACGGAATAACAAGACCAAGATGGAGGTTTCCATTGACGAGCCCTTGAACGTGGATTGGGATGGGAACGAGCTCCTTTTATCAGATATTCTCGGGACCGAAGAGGACGTCATCTATAAGGATTTAGAAACCGAAGTGGAACGGAACCTTTTAAATACTGCCATCAGCCGATTAAGCCCAAGGGAGAGAAAGATCGTGGAGCTGCGGTTTGGACTCACAGATGAAGAAGGAGAGGAAATGACCCAGAAGGAAGTTGCGGATCTACTGGGGATCTCCCAGTCCTATATATCCAGGCTGGAAAAGAAGATTATGAAGAGGCTAAAAAAAGAAATTGTGCGGTTTGAGTAACAGCTATGGCTGAAAAAAGGGAAGACTTTAAAGAGTCTTTCCTTTTTTTGTTAATAATGAAACTTTTTTGCGTTATAATACGTCTAATAGATAGAACCCCAGAGAGGAGGAAGAAATGAAACAAAAGATTGAAGAAGAGGCAGAACGAATACTTTTGAAAAATTATGAATCTTATTACCGGCTTGCGTACAGCTATGTGAAAAATGAACAGGATGCCCTGGATATTGTTCAGGAGAGTGCATACCGGGTAATTAAGGAATGCAGGAGACTGAGAGAAGAAACCTATTTGTCGACCTGGATTCACCGGATTGTCATAAATGCATCCATTGACTTTATCAGGAAGCAGAAAAAGGAAAGCGTGAGCTTTGATGAGGTGGAGATTCCCCATGAAGACAGCTATAAGGAAGATGATCCTCTGGAGCTTTTAAGTTCTTTAGAGGAAAAGGACCGTACAATCGTGGTCTTAAAATATATGGAGGAATGGAAACTGGAAGAAATAGCTGAAATTCTGGAAATGAACGTGAGTACTGTCAAGGCAAGGCTTTACCGGGCGCTGAAGAAACTAAAGATTTTACTGGAACCGGAGGTTACTTAGGATAGGAAGGAGCAGTTATTATGGAACACAGTGATGAGGAAAAATTGTTAAGGATGAAAGATAGATATCATAATATTCCTGTGCCGGAGGCTGCCCGTGTAAGTATGGCGGCAGGAATTGAGAGAGCAAAAAAAGAAAAGAGGAGAATTCAGATGATGAAAATGACAAAAAGATCAGGAATAACAGCAGCAGCTGCAATGGCAGCGATTATAATTATGGCAAATGCCAGCCCGGTTACTGCCAATGCAATGGAAGAAATTCCGGTTTTAGGCGCAATTGCAAAGGTTGTCACATTCCGTACCTTTGAGGACGCTAATAATCATTATGAGGCTAAAATAGATATACCAAAGGTCTCCATCAATGAGAAGGATAATGAAAAGGTTAACCGTTCCATTGAAGAGTATGCCAATCAGCTGATTGCGGAATATGAAAAGCAGGTAGCCGGAGACCAGGCAGGCGACGGCCACTATTCCGTGACTTCCAGCTATGATGTTGTGACAGACAATGATCAGTATCTTTCCCTGAGGATCAATACAACGGTTGTCATGGCCAGCGGAGCGGAGTATGTAAAGATCTTTACCATTGATAAGGAAACCGGAAATGTGGTGTCTTTAAAGGATCTGATGAAGGATAAGGCAGACTACATTACTGCTATCAGTGATAACATCAAAAAACAGATGGAAGAACAAATGGCTGCGGATGATTCCAAGATGTACTTTTATAATACGGGAGAGGATTACGTGGATGAATTCAAGCAGATTACCGGGGATGAAAGCTTTTACTTGAATAAGAATGGAGAAATCGTGATCGTATTTGACGAATATGAAGTGGCGCCGGGATACATGGGTGCAGTGGAGTTCACCATACCAAAAGCTGTAACCGGATTTTAAGCGGGAGTTTAACTTGCAGTACCAAACATTTTGACTTAAATATAGGGATGCTGTACAATGACGCGAAATCTTTATGATTTCCTATCATTGGGCAGCATCCCCTTTGCCTGCCTGTCGCCGGAAGCTCCGGCATGAAGGCTGTCTCCCGCGTAAGGATCGTTCCCGTCTTCCGCATTAAGTCTGATAATCCGTGCAGACTACGGCGTATCGTTTTCCGATACGGCTGTTTCAAGAGTGTGCCACGGCATAGCCGCACACTTTACCCGTGCGGGCAGATTAGAAATACTTTTTAGTGCGGCGGCTTCTTCAAGCGGCTCTAGGTCCTGGTCATTTGTTATTTTGCGCTGTATCATCGCGGTAAACAATTCCGCAAGACATTTTGCCTCGGAGAGAGACTTTCCTTTTATCAAGTCAATCATCATTGAGGTTGATGCCTGAGAAATCGCACAGCCTGTGCCGGTAAAGGAAGCGTCCGTGATCCGGCCGTGCTCGATCAGCAATTCGAGTTCTATTTCATCTCCGCAGCTGGGATTTTTCCCTGCCAGACTAACGCTGGCCTGTTCCAGATGACGGCGGTTTCTAGCGGATGTGCTGTGTTCGGTAATGATTTCTGTATAAATCTCATTTAGTTCCAAGTTTCAACACCTCCCTGACCTTGCATATGGATTCAATCAAAACGTCTATATCGTCTTTGGTATTGTAAAAGCATAAGCTGGCCCGGCAAGTAGCGTTCACGTCCATATGCCGCATAAGCGGATGAGCGCAATGATGCCCTGAACGTATCGCCACGCCGTCTGCGCTTAAGATTGTAGAAACATCATGAGGATGTGCTCCGTCAATATTAAAGGAAATGACACCCGTGCGGTCATGGCCGTTTTCCTGACCGTAAATAGTAACATGCGGAACGGAATGAAGCCGTGCAAGCGCATACTCAGTCAGCTCATTTTCAATCCGCCCAATCTGCTCATAACCGATATTTTCCAGATAATCAATTGCTGCGTGCAGGCCGACCGCACCTTCCACATTTTGCGTGCCGCCTTCGAATTTCGCGGGGCCGTCCGTGTAAGTGGTGGTCTGTTCGCTCACATCGTCCACCATCCCGCCGCCCAACAGCAATGGGCGCATGTTGCTCAAATGCTCTTTTTTCGCGTACAATACGCCAATGCCCATGGGAGCATACAGCTTGTGGCCTGAAAATCCCAGAAAATCCACATCCAGTGCTTGCACGTCGACTGGCATATGGGGAATGCCCTGTGCTGCGTCCAGCACGACAACTGCGCCGGCCTCATGCGCCTTTTTGACGATTTCTACAATCGGATTAATGATCCCCAATACGTTGGAAACCTGCGCGACAGCAACGATCCTGGTCCGTGCGGTTATTTTTGCGGCAATCTCTTCCGTCGTCAGCTTCCCGTTTGCATCCGTGTAAAGATATTTAAGCTTAGCGCCTTTTGCTTTTGCCACGGCCTGCCACGGGATTAAATTGCTGTGATGTTCCGCAATGGAGATCAAAATTTCATCGCCTTCCTGGAGGTTATCCATGCCATAAGAACCCGCTATAAGATTGAGGGATTCGGTGGTTCCTTTCGTAAACACGATTTCCTCCGGACTTCCCGCACCTATAAAGCCTGCAACCTTTTCCCGCGCGATTTCATAAGCTTCCGTTGCTTTCTCGCTTAAGGGATATGCCCCGCGGTGGGGGTTGGCGTTGTACTGTTCGTAATAGTTTCTCACGGCTTCAATCACCTGCGCAGGCTTTTGGGTGGTAGCCGCATTATCGAGATAAACCAATCTTTTTCCGTTTTCCGCGCTGTTTTTAAGCAGTGGAAAATCATCTGCGTAGTTAGTCCGCATCTCCCAGCACCTCCTGAATAAATGAGGAAATTTCTTCCTGAAGGCTGTCTGGCTCTATTTTTTCCAAAACAGAATTGAATGACGCCAGCGCAATCAGTTTCCGCGCCTCACTTTTTCTTATCCCGCGGCTCATTAAGTAAAAGAGCTTGTTTTCGTCGAGTTTTCCGGTGGTGGTGGCGTGCTGTCCTTCCACATCATCCTCGCCGCACAAGAGCAGCGGTGCGGAACGGTTGACCGCATCAGAGCCAAGCACCAGTACGCTTTCTTCTTCCCGTCCTTTTGCTTCTGCCGCGCCTGGAAGAAAATCAAGCGTACTTTTTGCCGCTTTGCGCGCCTTGTCCAGCAGCACGCCCCGGACATTTATATTACCCTGCGTGTTTTCCGCCTTGTATTCAATGCGGTAATTAAAATCAAGCTCCCTTTCCCGGTTGACAGCGTAAGCGCCGTCCAAATCAGCGGACGCGCCGTTTCCTGCAAGCTGTATGCTGCAGCTGGAAACGGATTTTTGTGATCCTGCTTCAATCAGGATCACATGTGCGGCTGCCCCTGTATCAACGTTTATCTCTGTCGCGTCAACACTTGTATGATTCTCAGCCAATCGTTGCGCTTTTATCAGTCTGATATTTGCGTCTGCTTTCGCATGAAGCTTTGTGTATCCACAATGGAAACAGTATGCATCCTCGTCCGATGCATACCGCAGAACCACTGTTGCGCTGCTTCCGGCTTCCGCGCTGATGAACAGCTCATCCGACAGCAGAGCGTTGCCGGCACCCAGATGAAAGTCAAGCACAACCGGCTCTTTTGCTGTAAACCCTGCCGGGATCGTAATATGCAGGCGGTAATTGCAAAGCGCCGCCGCATATTCCCGGATATCCCGAAGGATGACGGGAGAAGTATCCGTTACCTCCAATGCGGGTTCAAGGCTGAGCTGAATCCCTGAATATTCCTTTTGCAGTGGATTCCCGCCATAGGCGGGCATTCCGTCAAGATCTATCGTTACGGCTGTATCGTTTATTTTAAGCATGCTCCATGTTGGAATCTGCAGCCTGTTAAGCTTTTCTAGGGTAGTATTCATGCCAACCTCCTTCTAACCGATGCCGCCCTCAAATTCAAGGGCCACCAGCCTGTTCATTTCCACGGCGTATTCCAAAGGAAGCTCCTTTGTTATGGGTTCCACGAAACCACGGACAATCAGCGCCTTGGCTTCATTTTCACCAATCCCCCGTGTCATCAGGTAAAAAACAGTTTCTTCGCTGATTCGCCCGATCTTTGCTTCGTGCCCGATATCCACTTCGTCATTACGTATATCCATCACAGGAATTGTGTCGGAGCGGCTCTCCCGATCCAGCATGAGGGATTCGCAGCTTACACTGGACTTGCTGTTTTTTGCTTCGGGCAATACAGTAACAGCGCTGCGGTAGATGGCCTTCCCGCCGCTTTTGGAGATGGATTTTGACGATACCGTGGATGAAGTATTCGGAGCGGCGTGAATCACTTTCGTGCCAGTATCCAGTTCTTGCCCCGCGGCGGCAAAGGTGATCCCTGTAAACTCACTTCTGGCCCCGTCTCCCCGCAAAATACTGCTGGGATACAGCATGGTGATGTGGGAGCCAAATGTGCCGGAGACCCACTCAATTGCACCGTTTTTTTCCACTGCCGCGCACTTTGAATTGAGGTTCATCATATTTCTCGACCAGTTTTCAATGGTAGAATACCGAAGCGTCGCGTTCTCACCCACATAAAGTTCCACACAGCCAGCGTGCAGATTCAGAGCGTTATACCGCGGCGCGGAACAACCCTCAATGAAATGAAGCCGCGCGCCTTCCTCCAGAATAATCAGAGTATGTTCAAACTGCCCGGCTCCCGGCGCATTAAGCCGGAAATAGGATTGCAGCGGCATATGGACCTCCACATCTTTTGGAACATAGACAAAGGATCCGCCTGACCAGACCGCTCCGTGCAGCGCCGCGAATTTATGTGCAGTGGCGGGAAGAAGTTTCATAAAGTGTTTTTTTACCATATCCTCATACTCATGGAGCGCGGTATCCATATCGGTGTAAATCACGCCCTGCTGGCGCATCTCTTCTTTAATGCTGTGATAAACGACCTCAGAATCATATTGTGCTCCCACGCCGGAGAGAGCCAGTTTTTCCGCTTCAGGGATGCCCAGCCGGTCAAATGTCTGCTTGATTTCTTCGGGAACCTCGTTCCAATTATCCGTCATCGCCATATTTGGGCGGACATAGGTGACGATATGGTTCATATCCAATTCGTGAAGGCTCGGTCCCCAATTTGGAAGAGGAAGCCGTTCATAAACGGCAAGGGATAATAACCGGTGTTCCAGCATCCAGCCCGGTTCGTTTTTTCCGGTGGAAATATCGGTAACGATTTCCGCAGTCAGCCCTTTATCTACCTTATACGCGGCGTTTTCCGGGTTTGCAATGTCATAGGCGTCACGGTTGATTTCCTCAACCTGTGTTTTTTTACGTTCCATCATGTCACCTCCTCGGCCGCTTTGGCAGGTGAGAGAGAAGTGAAGCCGCTGCGATTCACCTCATCAATCAGCGAGGCATCTCCGGTTTTGATAATCTGTCCGTCAATCAAAATGTGTACCATATCAACATTGATATTTTCTAAAATTTTCGTGCTATGGGTGATGATCAGCAGTGCGTTTTCTTCATTTTTATAGCCTCGTACACCCTCAGATACCGTTTTGACAGCGTCAACATCCAGGCCGGAATCTGTTTCATCTAAAATAGCCAGCTTTGGGTGAAGCGCCAGCATCTGCAATATTTCATGTTTCTTCTTTTCTCCGCCTGAAAACCCGACGTTTAAGTACCTTGTGGCGTAACTCTCGTCAAAATCCAGACGCGCCATAAGCTCTTTTAATTCCTTGTGGAAGTCCCAGGCCCGCTCGTTGTTACCGGTAACCGCATACCGGGCCGTGCGCAGAAAGCTTTCCACAGTGATCCCGTCTACTTCCTCAGGATTTTGAAATGTCATAAAGATGCCGCTTCTCGCTCTTTCATCTGTTTTGGTATAGGTGATGTCTTTTCCTTCAAATGCGATGCGGCCTCCCGTCACCGTATAGTCTGGATGTCCCATGATGACACTCGCCAGCGTAGACTTTCCTGCGCCGTTTGGTCCCATGATCACATGGGTCTCACCTGGATTTATTGTTAAATCTACCCCCTTGAGGATTTCGTTATCACCTGCACAAGCCTTTAATTTAGAAATAGTAAGCATGTCTTATTCCTCCTTCCTTTCTATACCTCTTCCGCAGCTGCCGCCTGATTGACAGTCAAACTCACTGATAGGCATACATTCCTTTACTTTTTCAAAAAAATCCAGAATAACCCTTGCGTTGGCATCGCTGAGAGAACAGAAATATTGACACAGCTTTTGGTTGGCTTCACTATGGTATTCCTGATGTTTCAGCCTTGCCTGCTCTCCATCCGCTGTCAGCCTGTAATATTTTTCTTTCTTATTCCCGGGCATTTTATATCCTTCAATCAGTTTCTTTTCTGTCAGTTTTACCGTCATCTGAGTAATCGCGCCTTGCGTAACGCCCATAATTTCCGATAACATACGTGCATTTGCATCGGGATGGTCATATATTGTGTCAATCAGGTTCAGTTCTGCGTGATAAAGCATATTAGACTCGCTATATATTTGAGGGATTCTCTGCTCATCCGTGATCATAGCTATAACTTCAAATAAGTTACCAATTAATTTACATTCCATGTTCTTTTTCCCTCCAATATTTTACGAAACAATGGGTGATTTTGGTTTTAATTGCGAATTTAGTATAGCACCTAAAGAATCTGCTGTCAATATACTTTAGCTACTAAAGAATATTGGCGGATTCTTATCTGATGGGCGAGGGGATGTGCATCTTTTTATTGTTCATTGCTAAACCAGATAGTTACAATGCCTTGGTTGCAGCTTCGATTATATAATCATAATACAAAGCGGTGGAGCTACACGGAAATGATTATATGCGAATTTTAAATCGTGTAATCTTGTGAAAAATGTATTTAAAGAGATAATAAGTTTTATATAAACGAAAAATATGCATAAATAAATAGTGTAAAAATATATAAAATGCACAAAATATTTAAAACGAACATATAATACATAAACGGTCATTTAACGCTCTTGAAAAACTGGTATTCTAATGTTATTATCTACATGTAAAAACAAATACGAACATAATCGATCATAAAACGATCGTAAAAAGTTAAGGAGGATGTTTGGATGAGCAAAGTGGAAGAAATCACAAGGGAAAGCTGGATCATGAGCACGTTTCCTGAATGGGGAACCTGGCTGAATGAAGAAATTGAACATGAGACAGTGGAACCTGGAACAGTGGCTATGTGGTGGCTGGGCTGTACGGGCATGTGGTTTAAAACACCGGGCGGCTGCAACATTACCGTAGATTTGTGGTGCGGCAACGGAAAGCGTTCTCACGGAAACGGAAAGATGGCTGTGGGTCACCAGATGGCAAATATGTGCGGAGCAAGAAAGATGCAGCCTAATTTAAGGGCGGTTCCTTTTGTACTCGATCCGTTTGCTGTTAAGCATGTAGACGCGGTTCTGGCAACCCATTACCACCAGGATCATATGAGCCCGGAATATGCTGCCCATGTGATCCAAAGCAATATAACGACCGTTGATGAGAATGGAAAAGAAATCCCGGTTCCTTTTATCGGCCCTAAGAAATCCGTTGAACTGTGGCAGAAATGGGGGGTTCCGGCGGACCGGTGTATTACGGTAGTGCCCGGAGACAGCATCAGGATAAAGGATATTGAAATTGTGGCACTGGATTCCTTTGACAGGACCTGCCTTGTAACAACGGATTCCACCGGCCCGGACCGGGAGGAGCTGACAGGAAAGTGTCCCATGGATATGGATGATAAGGCGGTAAATTATCTGATCAAAACACCTGGCGGAAATATTTATCACAGCGGCGATTCCCATTACTCCATTTACTTTGCAAAACACGGAAAGGATTATGACATTGATGTTGCTTTTGGTTCTTATGGAGAAAATCCGGTAGGAATGGCAGATAAGATGACCTCTTGTGATATCCTCCGCATGGCTGAAGCCCTAAGATGTAAGGTGGTAATCCCCATTCATTATGATGTTTGGACCAATTTCATGGCGGATGTGAATGAAATCAGGGTACTCTATCATATGAAGAAGGATCGGCTGGATTATAAGTTTCATCCGTTTTTCTGGGAAGTAGGCGGAAAATATGTTTATCCCAGAGACAAGGACAAGCTGGCTTATCACCATGAAAGAGGCTTTGAGGATTGCTTTGAAGCACCTCAGAATATTCCGTTCCGTTCACTTTTGTAATCAGGAAAAGGAGAAAACATGCTGAGAGATTTTGTGGAGAAGAAACATTATAAATTTGCCAGAGAAGCAAAGGATTGGGAGGATGCAGTTCGGATGAGCTGTGAATGTCTGGAAGAGGACGGGACAGTCGAAGAGAATTATAAGGAAGAGATCATTGCCTGTATTAAAAAATACGGCCCTTATATCATCATTTTACCGGACATTGCAATGCCTCATTCCCAGGAGGGGGCAGAAGGCGTACATAAGACCACAATCGCCTTCATGAAACTGGACAAGCCGGTCAGCTTTGACGCAGAGGACCCGGAAAAGGATGCGCAGCTTTTCTTTACCCTGGCATCCTGTAATCCGGACCAGCATTTAAATAATATGAGCCGTTTATCGGAGCTGCTGGGCAATGAGGAAGTGATCGCCGAACTGAAAAAAGCCAAAGATTCAGAAGATTTACTGAGAATACAGGAACGATATTTGGATTAGGGAGAAGGGGGTAATGCTATGGATATTTTATTGAAGGTATGGACTTTTTTTGCCACAAACGTATTACAGCAGCCGGCATTTATGATTGGCTTGATCGTTATGATTGGTTACATCTTGCTGAGGAAACCGTGGTATGATATACTTGCTGGGACTTTAAAAGCGATCGTGGGTTATTTGATCTTAATGGTTGGTTCCGGCGGATTGGTTAACAACTTCCGGCCGGTATTGGTAGGCTTAAAAGACAGGTTCCAGATGAATGCCATGGTGATTGATCCGTATTTTGGTCAGAATGCAGTTACGGCCGGCGTTGAGGAAGTGTTTGGAAAAGGATTTGGTGATGCGATGATTCTGTTGTTCATTGCATTTATTGTCAATATTCTTCTTGTGCGTTTTTCAAAATACACCAAGCTCCGGGCACTGTTTACCACCGGCAATGTACAGGTCCAGCAGGCTGCTACCGCATACTGGCTGATCATGTTTGCCTGTCCGTTCCTGTTAAATGGAAGAGTTGCCATGCTTGTGGTAATGGCCCTTCTTTTAGGAGCTTACTGGGCAGTAGGATCAAACCTGACAATCAAGCCGTGCCAGGAGGTTACGGACGGTGCCGGCTTCTGTCTGGCTCATCAGCAGATGTTCGGTGTCGCACTCAGCTACTATCTTGCAGGCAAGCTCTTTGGGAAAGAAAACAAGAAAAACAATGGAAAAGAAATCAGGAAGATTGAAGATATCGAGCTGCCAGGATTTATGTCCATCTTTAATGACAATATGGTCTGTACTTCCATCTTAATGGTTATCTTCTTCGGAGCGATCCTCTGTATCCTTGGCCGGGATTATCTGGTTGAAGGACAGTTTATGAAAGAGGGAGCCAGCATGTTCTTCTATGTCATTCAAACCTGTTTATATTTTGCGGTTTATCTGGCAATTCTGCAATTAGGTGTGCGTACCTTTGTGGCGGAGCTGACCGCTTCGTTCCAGGGAATTGCAGACAGAATTCTCCCCGGCTCTGTTCCGGGAGTGGACTGTGCCGTAATCTTTGGATTTGGTGCGGCCAATGCCGTGACCCTGGGATTCTTATCAGGCTTTGTCGGACAGATTCTGGCTATTGTTGCGCTGATTCTGTTAAAGAGTCCGGTGCTTGTTATATGCGGTTTCGTTCCGGTGTTCTTTGATAACGCTACCATCGGTGTTTTTGCAAATGAAAAGGGCGGATTTAAGGCAGCCCTGATTCTTCCCTTCTTCTCCGGCTTATGCCAGGTATTCGGATCTGCATTTATTGCAGGCTGGGTAGGCATGGCAGCCTATGGCGGATACTTGGGAATGTGGGACTGGGCGGTCGTATGGCCGGTATTTACCGTGGTCATGAAATATTTAAGCTACATTGGTATTGGAATCGTACTGGTTGCACTCCTTGCCATTCCGCAGATCCAGTATTGGAAGGATAAAAAGGGCTATTTCCTTATGACAGAGGATTATGAAGCGTATAAAGAATTGAAAGCAAATAAAGAGTAAATGAGATTAAGGAGGATTTTCTCGTGGCTGGTAAAAATTTAAGCTTTTTGGTGTGTTGCGCAAATGGGGCAGGCTCAAGCCTGATGGCACAGATGACCTTGGAAAAAGTGCTGAAGAAGCATAATATCAAACCGACAAAGGTGCATCATTGCGCTCTTTCAGAAGGAAAAGGATCGGCTCCTCAGTACGACGTGGTGGTTTGTGCACAGAACTTTAAAGACATGTTTGCAGATGCTGAGAAAAAAGGCATTAAGATCGTTGGACTTAAGAATGTGATGTCTGCTCCGGAGATTGAAACCAAATTAAAAGAGCAGGGGATCATTCAGGAAGGTTAATGAATATAATTCTCGTCTGCCGGTGTTTTTCCCCGGCAGACGGTATCCAATAAACGGTGGATCGAAACAGTAATCAAATATTGATAAAAGTGCAGGTGAGCCTATGAAAAGAGAATACGCCCTTGTGGAGGAGAGAAGAGAGCATATATTGGATATCGTAAGAAACAGTCCCAAGGTATCCGTGAACAGCTTGGCAGAACAATGCGGGATTTCTGTGATAACAGTCCGAAGAGATCTGCAGTATCTGGAAGACAGAAAGCTTTTAAAACGCTGTCATGGCGGCGCTATTCCCATTGAAAAGGGCCCTGCGCAGGCAAATGAAATATTACTTTACAGACGGCTGATTGCCAGCTATGCTGCAACGTTGGTAGATGATAATGATACGCTGTTTATTAACACCAGCAGCACTGCCCTGCAGATACTGGAATCTATCAAGAGCAGGAATGTGACGGTCATAACCAACAATGGAAAAGCGATTAACAGTGAACATGGAGCCGGGGTAAATATCATTCTCACCGGCGGCGAGCTCCGCTACCCGAAAGAAGCCATGGTAGGAGATCTTGCGGTCAGGAATCTTCAGAACATCTATGCAAAAAAGGCATTTATGGGGTGTTCCGGTATTTCCGTTATGTCCGGAATGACGACCGAGATCATGAATGAGGTATGTTTAAACGAATTAATGATCGAACACACAAGAAGCGAGCTGTATATCCTGGCCGACCATACAAAGATAGGAAAGAACAGCAGCTTTTCAAGCTGCAGCATAGGCAAAGTTCAGCATTTGATTACGGATGAAAAGGCGCCTAAAGAAATTTTAAAAGAATTTAAGGAGGCTGGAGTGCAGATCCACCAGGTGAAAAAAGGAGGTTTTTAATGAAAACCTATACGCTTGGATTGTATGAAAAGTCAATGCCGGCTGAATTAAGCTGGAAAGAAAAGCTGGAAGCCGCAAAGAGCGCCGGTTTTGATTTCCTGGAAATGAGTATAGACGAAACTGAGGAGAAACTGGAACGTCTGGAAATGACTGAAAAGGAACGTCTGGAACTGATAAAACTGACAAAGGATGCAGGCATTCCCATCGGTACCATGTGTTTAAGCGGACACCGGAAGTATCCCCTGGGAAGCCATGACCCGGAAGTCAAGAAAAAAAGCATGGAAATCATGAGCAAGGCCATAGAACTGGCATCGGATCTGGGGATCAGGATCATCCAACTGGCCGGATACGATGTGTACTATGAAGAATCTGATGAAGAAACCAGGCGGTATTTTACTGACAACCTAAAAAAGGCTGCCGAAATGGCCGCGTCTGCCGGTGTGGTACTTGCATTTGAAACCATGGAGACCGGATTCATGAATACAGTGGAAAAAGCCATGAAATATGTGAAGCAGGTTTCCTCTGTCTACTTAAATGTTTACCCTGATATAGGGAATATAACAAATGCTGCGTTCACCAATGGAACGGACGTATTAGAGGACTTAAAGCTTGGAAGCGGACGGCTTGCCGCCATGCATTTAAAAGAGACGAAACCAGGCATATTCCGTGAGGTTCCTTACGGCGAGGGCCATGTGGACTTTAAAAAGGCCATTGAGACCGCATGGAAGCTTGGAGTCAGAATCTATGTGGCGGAATTCTGGTATACGGGAAATCCCTCCTGGAAGGAAGATCTGGTTGCGGCAAATCTTAAAATGTCCGGAATATTAAGGGAGCAGGAATGAAAGGGAGTAAATAAATGAAGATTGAAAAAAAGGTGATGGGAAATTTAACGAAATGCTATTCCATAGCCCCCCTTCGTTACAAAGGAACCGATCACATCCTGGTTGCGGCGGAAAAAGTCGACCGCTGCCTGCTGTTTGACGCAGAAGGCAATTTAGAAGACACCATTTGGACAGAGCCTGGCGGTGCAATGACCATGGTTCAGGTTCCGGGTACGGACGGACAGTTTCTGGCAACTCAAAAATTCTATTCTCCCAATGATTCCCAGGAAGCAAAAATTGTCATAGTGACCCCTGATGAACAAAAGGGCTGGGAGGTAAAGACCTTAGTGGATTTGCCCTTTGTCCACCGGTTTCATATTGTGGAACGGAACGGCACCCACTATTTGATTGCATGTACCTTAAAGTCAGGCCATGAATTTAAAGATGACTGGTCCGTACCGGGAAAGGTATACGGGGCGGTCCTGCCTGAAGATTTAAGCGGATTTAACCATGAGCATCAGCTTCCGCTGAAGGTGATTAAGGATAACATGCTGAAAAACCATGGATATTATAAGGTAGAAGATGGGGGTCTCCAGACCAGCGTTATATCCTCTGACAGCGGCGTATACCAGTTTATTCCGCCGGAGCAGCCCTCTGGGGAATGGGAGATCCGCCGGCTGATAAACGAGGCGGCAAGTGATGCGGTGCTGGTGGATTTTGACGAGGACGGAGAGAAAGAATTAGCCACGATTTCCCCATTTCACGGGGATAAAATCAGCATCTGGAAAAAAACAGACGGGGAATACCGGGAGGTCTATATTTATGATCAGCCGGCTGAATTCAACCATGCCATTTTCGGAGGGATGCTGTGCGGCAAGCCGGCCCTGGTCATCGGACACCGGCAGGGAGAACGTGATCTTCTGGTATTTACCTATGATCCCCTGCAGAAATCCTATGAAGCACAGATCATAGACCGAAATTGCGGTCCTGCTAACGTATACAAGTATACAAATAATGGAAAAGAGATCATCATATCCACCAATCATGGAATCGATGAAATTGCCATGTATACACTTACACCATAGGAGGTGAAACATGTTAGAAGACTTAAAGCAGCTTGTTTACGAAGCCAATATGGAACTGCCTAAGTACGGACTTGTCACCTTTACCTGGGGCAATGTCAGCGCCATAGACCGTGAACGAGGCATGTTTGTCATTAAACCCAGCGGTGTAGAGTATAACGAGCTTAAGCCGGAAGATATGGTGGTTATGGATTTAGAGGGCAGAAAGGTGGAAGGAAGATATAACCCTTCCTCTGATACTGCCACCCATCTGGAACTTTATAAGGCATTCCAGGAGATCGGCGGGATCGTGCACACCCATTCTTCCTGGGCAACCAGCTGGGCCCAGTCCGGACGGGGGATCCCCTGCTATGGCACTACCCATGCGGATTATATATACGGAGAAGTTCCCTGCCTCCGCTGCCTGACAAAAGAAGAGATTGAGGAAGGGTATGAGAAAAACACGGGACTCCTGATTGCGGACTATTTTAAGGACAAAGAGTATATGGCTGTACCGGCCTGCCTCTGTAAAAACCACGGTCCTTTCACCTGGGGGAAGGATCCCAAAGAGGCTGTGCATAACGCGGTGGTTTTAGAAGAGGTAGCCAAAATGGCTTTCCGGTGTGAACAGATCAATCCGGATGTCAAGCCTGCACCACAGGAGCTGCAGGATAAGCATTATTTAAGAAAGCATGGGACCAATGCATATTATGGTCAAACGAATGGGGAGAATAAAAGATAGATTTTTTAGACAAAGTAAATGAGGGGATATCAGAAAGCTTTTTTTAATAAGCTGTCATAAGGGAGGGAGAAATCTCTCCGGTATATGTAAAAGCCTGCCTTCCTAAGCGGAAAGGTGGGCTTGTATTTATAAGGAAGCCGTTACCTAAGAAAGGTAATTCTTCATAGTTTTTAATGCATTTTTTTCCAGGCGGCTTACCTGTGCCTGACTGATATGGATTTCTTCTGCTACCTCGGTCTGCGTCTTTCCTTCAAAAAAACGCATGTCAATGATATGGCGCTCCCTTTCAGGAAGGCGTCTCATGGCTTCGTTTAAGGAGATGTCCTCTACCCAGTTTTCCTCTAAGTTCTTTTTGTCACTGATCTGGTCCATGACAAAAAGAGGATCACCGCCGTCAGAATAGACCGGCTCATAAAGGCTGACTGGGCTTTGAATGGCATCAAGAGCATAGGTGATGTCTTCTTTGCTGACTCCGATCTCATCGGCGATTTCCATCAGGGTAGGTTCCTTTAAGTTTTTCTTCATTAAATTTTCTTTTGCATAGATTGCCTTATAAGCGGTATCACGCAGGGACCGGCTGACACGGATAGAATTATTATCCCGAAGATAACGCCGTACTTCGCCCAGAATCATGGGTACCGCATAGGTGGAGAACCGGACGTTCTGCGTAATATCGAAATTATCTATGGCTTTGATTAAACCGATGCATCCGATCTGAAATAAGTCGTCAACGTTTTCATTGCTGCCGGAAAAACGTTGTATGACACTGAGAACCAGTCTTAAGTTTCCCTTGATGTAATCTTCTCTGGCCTTTTTATCTCCATCAAGAATCCGTTTGAACAGAACTTCCTTCTCTTCGTTATTAAGAAGAGGAAGTTTGGAAGTATTGACACCACAAATCTCTACTTTGTATCCAGACATATCTTTCCCTCCGCATCATTCATTATTCTCATACAGAAATGATGTACTCAATCGAGGGCTTTTATACGATAGCCGGATCAAAATTATTTTCCAGTTTTTAGGGCATTATTAATCCTGCTTATTTTTTTCATATAGAACCAGCAATCCCTTTAATAGCAGAGCCTCGTCATAATGAATTTTATGATAACAAAGCGGGACGACAGAGGAAGCCAGGCCTCCGGTCGCCACAAGGCTTGCTAAAGTCCCAATTTCTTCCTCCATACGGTCGATGACACCGTCGATCATGGCGGCATTGCCGTAAAGGATTCCGTTTTTCATGCAGTCAATGGTATTTTTGCCGATCACCCTGGTCGGTTTGTTTAAACCGATATAAGGGAGCTGGGCGGCCCGGCTGCTTAAGGAATCCAGGGAGACTCTAAGGCCGGGGAATATAATGCCGCCGGAGTAGTTTCCGTTCCGGTCAATGACGGACATGGTAGTGGCAGTTCCCATGTCAACGATGATGATGGGAGTCTGATATTCCTTTAAAGCAGCTACCGCATTCACGATTAAATCGCTGCCAACGGTCTTTGGGTTGTCCATCTTGATGTTGAGTCCGGTCTTCATTCCGGAGCCGACCACCATGGGTGTCTTACCTGTTATTTTTTTAACAGCACACACGACCACATCCGTAAGAGGAGGAACAACCGAAGACAGGATCGCCCCTTCTATGGATGAGAGGGGCATGTTGTGAATTTCCATAATATCTTTTATATTAACCGCATATTCCAGCTCTGTTTTTCCGTGATTGGTAGTAACTCGCTCTACAAAGTAAATGCCGGTATTGTCGATGCCGCCTATGACAATATTGCTGTTTCCCATATCAATTGCCAAAATCATAAAGGGAACTCCTTTCCAACTTTTTTTTCTTGTGCTATACTGTAGAGTATCATATTTTAAGACGAAAAACAACGGGAGGCACTTATGCTGAAAGGAAAAAATATCATTTTGGGTGTAACAGGAAGTATTGCGGCCTATAAGATAGCCGGACTTGCCAGTATGCTGGTAAAAAAGGGCTGTAACGTACATGTCTTAATGTCCCAGAATGCCACGAATTTTATTAATCCCATTACGTTTGAAACATTGACAGGCAATAAATGCCTGGTGGATACCTTTGACCGCAATTTTCAGTTCAACGTAGAGCATGTATCCATTGCCAAGCTTGCTGACGTTGTAATGATTGCTCCGGCCAGTGCCAATGTGATCGCAAAGCTGGCTCATGGGATGGCGGATGACATGCTGACAACCACGGTTTTGGCGTGCAGATGCAAGAAAATCATTTCTCCTGCCATGAATACCAATATGTACGAAAATCCAATTGTTCAGGATAATATAAGGATTTGTGAGTCCTATGACATGGAAGTAATCAAACCTGATTTCGGGTACCTGGCCTGCGGTGATATTGGAGCAGGAAAGATGCCGGATCCTGAAGTTCTTTTTGATTTCATTGAAAAAGAGGTCTGCTTTGAAAAAGATCTGACAGGAAAGAAGATTCTGGTTACGGCTGGTCCCACCAGGGAATCCATAGATCCGGTCCGGTTCATCACAAACCATTCCACAGGGAAAATGGGCTATGCAGTGGCAAAGGCGGCTTCTTTAAGAGGAGCGGATGTGACACTTGTGAGCGGGATAACGGATACGCCAAAGCCCAGGTTTGTACACCTCATTGAGGTTGGCAGCGCAAAAGAAATGTTTGATGCGGTTACGGCAGAAGCGGAATCCCAGGATGCCATCATTAAGGCCGCCGCTGTGGCGGATTACCGTCCAAAGCATGTGGGAACGGAAAAAACAAAGAAAAAAGAGGGAGAAATGGTTATAGAACTGGAGCGGACGGACGATATCCTTAAATGGTTGGGAGAGCACCGCAGAAAGGGACAGTTTCTTTGCGGCTTTTCCATGGAGACCCAGAATATGCTGGAAAATTCAAGAGTAAAGCTTGATAAAAAAAAGATAGACATGATTATTGCCAATAACTTAAAAGTGGAGGGAGCCGGCTTTGGAACAGATACCAACGTAGTTACCATCATAACCCGGGAAAAAGAACTGCCACTTAAGACCATGACAAAAGATGAAGTAGCGCATCGCATTCTGGATGAGATATTTACCCGTCAGAATGAGGGAAAGAAGGAGCAGGTATTATGAGAATTGAGAAAAGACAGATCGCTGTACCAGGGCAGTTGACCGGCCCGGTGTGTTTGACTGGTTATTTACTGGACAGCATAAGCGTGAACCCGGATATGCTCCGCCCTGCTGTTATTGTGCTCCCGGGAGGAGGATACAGCCGGCGGTCGGATCGGGAGAGTGAGCCCATAGCTTTGCAGTTTTTATCCATGGGCTGTCATGCATTTGTTTTGGATTACAGCGTGGATCCAAATCGTTTCCCCACTTCCTTAAGAGAGCTTGCGGAAGCGGTGGCTCTCATCCGGCAGAACGCAGCAGAGTGGAAGGTTGACACCAATAAAATCGTTCCATGCGGTTTTTCTGCCGCCGGGCATTTGGCCTGCAGCCTTGGGGTCTTCTGGGACAGGGATTTTGTGTGGGAAGCCATAAAACGGTCTCCTAAGGAGATCCGTCCGGACGGAATGATTTTAAATTATCCTGTGATCACAAGCGGGGAATTTAAGCATGCCGGTTCTATCTTAAGTCTTTTGGGAGAGAATGCGGCAAAGGAGGAGACGGAGGCGGTTTCCTTAGAGAATTTTGTTACGGAAAAGACTCCAAAAGCTTTTCTGTGGCATACGTATACCGATGCCGCCGTGCCCCTTGAAAACAGCCTGCTCCTGGCTTCTGCCATGAGAAAGCATGGCGTGAATTTTGAACTTCATGTTTATCCTGCGGGATGTCATGGCCTGTCTCTGGCCAACAAGGAAACCGCAGGCTCCAATGAGTCCCTCTTAGAACCTTCCTGCCAGAGCTGGATTTCTCTTGCAAAAACCTGGCTTTCTAATTTTTAACCGAATCAAGCAGCGAAACGGATTGCGAATATCCGCTTGACTATGGAAGATAGAATCTTGACTTATGGTTAGAATCATACTACAATAGACGAGATCTAGACGTAAATTTTGGAGGAACTATTTTTGTGAATATAGCGGAAGAAATTAAAAAGAGAAGAACATTTGCTATTATTTCCCATCCGGATGCGGGAAAGACTACCTTGACGGAGAAATTTCTGCTTTACGGAGGAGCCATTAATCTGGCCGGTACCGTAAAAGGAAGAAAAGGCGCCAAGCATGCCGTTTCCGACTGGATGGAGATTGAAAAAGAGAGAGGTATCTCCGTCACCTCCTCTGTGTTACAGTTTAATTACGACGGATTCTGCATCAACATTCTGGACACACCAGGCCACCAGGATTTCTCTGAGGATACCTACCGTACCCTTATGGCGGCCGATTCCGCTGTCATGGTCATTGACGGTTCCAAAGGTGTGGAGGCTCAGACCATCAAGCTGTTTAAAGTCTGAGTTATGCGCCATATCCCCATTTTTACATTTGTGAATAAGATGGACCGGGAAGCAAGAGATCCATTTGAACTGATGGATGAGATCGAGGAAGTGCTTGGAATAAGGACCTGTCCGGTCAACTGGCCCATAGGCTGCGGAAGAGAATTTAAAGGGGTTTATGACCGCTTTAAGGAAACCATAACCACTTTCCGGGCGACTGCGAACGGCCAGAAGGAAGTGGAGGCTACAGAAGTCCAGCTGGGAGATGCCCAGGTGGATGCAATGATCGGAGAAAGCTATCACCAGCAGCTTATGGAGGATATTGAGCTGCTTGACGGCGCCAGTGATGAACTGGATATGGACCGGGTCGGCAGGGGAGACTTATCTCCTGTATTTTTCGGTTCTGCTCTCACAAACTTCGGGGTAGAGACATTCCTTCAGCACTTTCTTCAGATGACAACTTCTCCGCTGCCAAGACTGACGACAACAGGAGTCGTAGACCCATTTGAAGAGGAGTTTTCCGCTTTTGTATTTAAGATCCAGGCCAACATGAATAAGGCACACAGAGACCGTGTTGCATTCATGCGTATCGTCTCCGGCAAGTTTGACGCAGGCATGGAGGTAAACCATGTCCAGGGCAGCAAAAAACTGCGTTTGTCCCAGCCGCAGCAGATTATGGCCCAGGACAGGAAGATCGTGGAAGAGGCCTATGCAGGTGATATTATCGGAGTCTTTGATCCGGGCATTTTTTCCATCGGAGATACCCTTTGCAAATCCAATGAAAAATTTGAATATGAGGGGATTCCAACCTTTGCACCAGAGCATTTCGCAAGAGTGCGGCAGATGGACACCATGAAAAGAAAGCAGTTCATCAAAGGCGTAAACCAGATCGCACAGGAAGGTGCCATTCAGATCTTCCAGGAATTTAATACCGGAATGGAAGAGATCATCGTGGGAGTCGTGGGAGAACTGCAGTTTGAGGTTTTGACCTATCGTCTGGAAAATGAGTATAATGTGGAAGTCAGGCTTGAGAAGCTTCCATATGAATATATCCGCTGGATCGTGAACAAAGAAGAAATTGATGTAGCAAAGATCCAGGGTACGTCCGATATGAAACGGATCAAGGATTTAAAGGACAATCCTCTTCTTTTGTTTGTCAACAGCTGGAGCGTTGGCATGGTATTGGAGCGTAATCCGGGACTAAAGCTTTCTGAATTCGGCCACAACTAAGAAAAACGCTTTGTGAGTCGTTCCCGCAATATAGATGCCGGAAAGCAGGTAACAGTTTAATAATCATAAAATATAAGGAGGCAGCAGACAATGAGTAAGATTGATGAAGTAAGAGCAGCCATGGTAGAGGCAATGAAGGCAAAGGATAAACAGCGAAAAGATGCCTTATCCATGCTTCTTTCTGCTCTTAAGAATTTTGAAATCGATAAGAAGGACCATACCCCTATTACGGAAGATGAGGCCAATACAGTAGTAAAGAAGGAAATCAAACAGACTCAGGAAACTCATGATCTTGCGCCTGAAGACAGGACGGATATCAGGGAAGAAGCGGCGTTTCGTATTACCGTTTATAAGGAATTTGCTCCGGAGGATATGGGAGAGGAGCAGATCAGGGAGATCATCCAGTCTGTTCTTGAGGAACTTGGAATTGAAGTTCCTACTGGGGCAGACAAAGGAAAGATCATGAAAACCCTGATGCCCAAGGTAAAGGGAAAAGCAGACGGCAAGGCAGTAAATGACGTACTGGCATCTATGATGAAATAAGAAAAAAGAGGTGTGGATCATGTATCGGAAAGAAATAGAAGAATATATAGAGTCACATAAGCAGGAAATGATAGAAGACATCTGTACGCTGTGCCGCATCAACAGTGAAAAGATGCCATACAGGGAAGGGATGCCCTACGGACCAGGAGCGTTTGAAGCTTTGAATGAAGCGCTGGATATTGCGGAATCCTATGGCTTCTCCATTACCAATTATGATAATTATGTTGGAACGGCAGATTTAAACGATAAGGAGCGCCAGCTTGATATCCTGGCCCATCTTGATGTGGTGCCGGCAGGAGAAGGCTGGAAGGAGACGGAGCCTTTTGAGCCGGTAGTAAAGGGAGATAAATTATTCGGCAGGGGAACCGCAGATGATAAGGGTCCGGCTGTTGCAGCTCTTTATGCCATGAGAGCGGTAAAAGAGCTGAATATTCCTCTTAATAAAAATGTGCGGCTGATCCTGGGAACGGACGAAGAGTGCGGAAGCTCAGATATCGCTCATTATTATGCCATTGAAAAGGAAGCGCCTATGACCTTTTCTCCTGACGGCTCCTTCCCGGTTGTAAATACGGAAAAGGGTGGTTTAAACGGCCATTTCACCGCAGAATGGACAGCTTCTGACCAGCTTCCCAAACTGGTGAGCGTAGAGGCCGGAACCAAAGTAAACGTGGTTCCTGGAAAGGCAAGTGCAGTTGTGAAGGGCCTTGATGCAAAAGTCCTTGAACATGCAGCGGCAGAGTGTGAAAAAAGGACAGGAATCCGCTTTGAACTGAAATTGGATGAAGATACAGCCATTATAACTGCAATCGGTAAAAGCGCACATGCCTCTCTTCCTGAA
The DNA here is from genome assembly GCF_032078915.1 of Lacrimispora sp. Taxonomy (GTDB): domain Bacteria; phylum Bacillota; class Clostridia; order Lachnospirales; family Lachnospiraceae; genus Lacrimispora. The sequence goes on from NZ_DAMAUN010000003.1 coordinate 111,282, forward strand.
GAGGGTAATAACGCCCTGACCGGACTTCTTTTATTCTTAACAGAGCTTCCTCTGGCGGAATGCGAACAGATGATCATGATCCGCCGCCTTCTGGAACTGATCCCTCATGGAGATACTTCAGGAGAAGCTTTGGGAATTGCAATGGAAGATGAGCTCTCCGGCAGCCTGACTCTGGCATTCAGTCTCTTAAATGTGACAGAATCCGGTCTGGAGGGTACCTTTGACAGCCGGTGTCCGGTCTGTGCGACAGAGGAGAATGTCCTTTTAGTGGTAAGAAGAAACATGGCGGAAAAGGGTTTTACCCTTCTCAATGATTCCATGAAGCCTCCTCATCATGTGGATGGAAATTCGGAATTTGTAAAGACCCTGCTCAGTGCTTATGAAAGCTATACAGGCCGCAAGGGAGAATGCGTATCCATGGGCGGCGGTACCTATGTCCATGAATTAAAGAACGGCGTTGCCTTCGGCGCTTCCATGCCGGGGACAGATAACCGGATGCATGGAGCTGATGAGTATGCAGTCATTGACGAACTGATTGTAAGCGCAAAGATATTCGCGCAGGTGATTGTAGACCTTTGTTCATAAAAATTAGGTTTTTGTTTCAAATTTTAAAATTAGTATTGACAAAAACAGGAAGAGAGCGTAAAATACGCCTCATAAAGTAATTCCTAGTTTGCCTATAGGAATCAGTGGGAGGAGTAGCTGCCATGAACCAGTGGAGAGCCATGCAGATGAATATGAACAAGATGGACGGCATGTGTATGATGATGTGTCGTGTATCAGAGTGCATAAAAATACGATAATCGTTTCATTTGTATGGATTGTGTGATTAGAATTCGCTGAGAGCAGCAATACGCGGAAAATTTCAGGTCGCAAGTCTGTGCAGGGCTTGCGGCCTTTTTGTACCTTAAAGAGACACCCTATGGATATCCCTTTATGCCCGGAACGATGGGCGGGAATAAAGAAACACCTTACGGGAATCCCTTAATGTCCAAAAAACGGGCAATAATAATGAAAGGAAATAGACAAATGCAGTCAGCAGAACCTATTATTCAGCTGGTGGGACTGGGAAAAGAGTTTCGTACCGCCAACGGCCCGATTAAGGCCCTAGACGATATCAACCTGTCCATAGAACAGGGAGAGATATTTGGAATTATCGGTTTAAGCGGAGCCGGTAAAAGTACTTTGGTCCGCTGTATCAATTATTTAGAGATACCGACATCAGGAGATGTACTTTTTGAAAACAAGAGTCTGGCCTCCATGCGGCCGCAGGAGCAGAGGCTGGCCAGACAGTCCATGGGCATGATTTTTCAGCAGTTCAACCTGCTGGCTCAAAGGAACGTTCTTCAGAATGTGTGCTTTCCGCTGGAAATCGCCAAGGCACCTAAAAAGGAAGGGTTAAAAAGAGCCATGGAGCTCTTGGAAATCGTGGGCCTTAAGGACCGGGCCAAGGCTTATCCGGCTCAGCTGTCAGGTGGACAGAAGCAAAGGGTCGCCATAGCAAGGGCCCTGGCAACCAATCCGAAGGTTCTCCTTTGCGATGAGGCCACAAGTGCGTTAGATCCAAATACCACAAAGTCCATCCTTGGGCTTTTAAAAGATATTAACAAGTCCATGGGAGTTACCGTGGTTGTTATCACCCATGAGATGTCAGTAATAGAAGCCATCTGTGACCGGGTGGCGATTATTGACCAGAGCCATATTGCAGAAGTGGGAAGCGTAAAGGAAATATTCTCTGAGCCAAAGTCAAAGATCGGCAGACAGCTCATTTTAGGAGAAGCGGCGGAACAAGTCAGCCGTTTCGGCGGCTCCAAAAGAGTCCGGATTTCCTTTGACGGACGGTCTTCCTTTGAGCCTGTTCTCGCCAATATGATATTAGCCTGTAAGGTACCGGTGAACATTATGCATGCCGAGACCAGAGATATTAACGGAACCGCTATGGGGCAGATGGTCATCCAGCTTCCGGATAATGAAGTTGACCAGAACCGGGTGCTTAGTTATTTAAAAACAGCAGGGATTACACATGAGGAGGTGAAGAAACATGACCTTTGATGCGACAACGATTCAAATGCTTATTACCGGTATAGGAGAGTCTTTGTTTATGACGCTGACATCTTCCGTTTTTTCTTATCTTATCGGTATCCCTCTGGGTATTATACTAATTGTTACAGATAAAGATGGAATCCATCCAATCCCCTGGCTCCAGCAGGTATTGGGACTTGTTATCAATCTGTTTCGCTCCATACCCTTTATTATTTTGCTTATTATGGTCATACCCGTTACAAAATTGATTGTTGGAACGCTACTGGGACCCAAGGCCGTGATTCCGCCTTTAGTAATAGCAGCAGCCCCGTATGTTGCCAGAGTGGTGGAATCTTCTTTTAAGGAAGTGGACAGTGGTGTGGTGGAAGCGGCGAAATCCATGGGTGCCTCAACGTTTCAAATTATATGTAAGGTTCTCCTTCCGGAGGCAAAGCCTTCCCTCCTGGTAGGAGCAGCCCTTTCCGTAACAACCATATTGTCTTATTCCGCTATGGCCGGATTTGTAGGCGGCGGCGGTCTTGGTGATATTGCGATTCGATATGGATATTACCGTTATCAGACGCAGATGATGTTTGTAACAGTCGCGATCCTTGTGATCATCGTTCAGATCATTCAGGAAACCGGAATGAAATTATCCAAAAAGAGCGACAAACGGGTGAAATAGTAACCGCCTCAGGCGTTACCATAAAAAAATTCAAGGAGGAACAATTATGAAAAAGACACTTTATGTATTTTCAGCTGCACTGGTTGCAGCAGCGGCGCTGACCGCATGCGCAGGAAGTAAAGAAGCGCCCGCAACACCTGCAGCAACCCAGGCTGCATCATCAGAGGAAACAAAGGCAGAAGAATCAACGGCAGCAGAAACGACCGCTGACTTAGAGAAGATCATTGTGGGAGCAACTCCGGCTCCTCATGCAGAGATTTTAAATGCTGCAAAGGATATTTTAAAAGAAAAAGGCTATGAGCTGGTAGTCAAGGAATATACGGATTATGTGCAGCCAAACATGGCTCTTGAATCCGGAGACTTAGATGCCAACTATTTCCAGCATAAGCCATATCTGGATCAGTTCAATGAGCAGAAAGGAACCGACCTTGTAAGTGCGGCAGCCATTCATTATGAGCCTTTCGGCATCTATGCAGGAAAGACAGATTCCATTGATAAGCTTCCCGACGGAGCCCAGATCGCAGTTCCAAATGATGTTTCCAACGAAGCAAGAGCTCTTCTTTTACTGGCAGACCAGGGACTGATCGAATTAAAGGAAGGCATTGAACTGGATGCAACAAAGAATGATATTGTAAAGAACGATAAGAATTTTAAAATCGTTGAAGTAGAAGCTGCTCAGCTTCCCCGTTCCTTAGGCGATGTGGATGTGGCTGTTATCAACGGAAACTACGCCATTGAAGCAGGCTTAAAGGTATCCGATGCTCTGGCTGTAGAGGATGCAAAGTCTGTGGCAGCAACTCTTTACAGTAATATTATTGCGGTTCGTTCAGGTGAGGAAAGCAGCGAGAAGACCAAAGCTCTTGTGGAAGCTTTATCAAGCGATACCGTTAAAAAGTTTATTGAAGACACCTACGAAGGTGCAGTAGTTCCTTCTTTCTAAACAGGAACTTCTTTAAGAAATTTAAATAAATAAAAGGCCGTTATGGATTCGCTTGAAACAGCTTCCATAGCGGCCTTTTTGTCAAACGGCTAATGTGAGGCCGCACTTGACCGGGCATGTCTCCCCGGCATCATCTATTGCACCAGCCGCCGTCTTAAAATCTCAAGATACCGTTCATTCTTTTCACAATTTTCCAAAGCGAAAGACTTCATAATTCTGGAGATATCCTCACGGCTGCAGTTTTTAAACTGATTTGCATATTCCGGCTGTAAGACACCTGCGGCAAAGCCGGTCAGCAGGGCGTAGTTCATACATTTCTGAAAGGTGCCGAAGGTATAATTAGGCGCTTCCTCCAGTAGAGACAGCATATATTTGGTAAATTCCCTTGTTACCTCTTTGCCAGGGCATTCGCTGCGCCAGGCGGTAAAGTTTTCGGCTCCTAAAAGGCCCTTTTGACGCTGGACCCCGGCGACCTGCTGAAGATATTCGCTGTCGGGCTTAACCGTCACCCAGCCCATGGTGCCGCAGTCCTTATAGGTCCAGGTGGTCCAGTGAAGACCAAGCTCATTCATTGCCTTTAACTGGTCGTCCATGGATGCCAGACGGTTTGGCATATCCTCTTCCCCCGTACAATACTGGGAGCCAAATTCCCCGACCCATAAGGGAACCAGGTATTTTTCGGAAAATTGCCAGCCTTCTGTTTCCCTGATATGGTTTATCTGCTTTTCATAATCCCAGTAGCTGGCTGTCTCCACCCGGTCATTATGCAGCTCCTCATAGTGTCCCGGATATTTGCCGGGTCCGAAGCTGGAAATGATGTAATCGTGGGAGGAATAAACAAGGTTTTCGGCAAAAGGGGCCTCTAAGCCGGAAAAATTATGTCCGTAGCAGTCGCCTTCGATAAAGATGATGTGGTCCGGGTCAACTTCCCGGATGGCATGTACGGTCTTCTTTACGACCCGGTTAAAGGTTTCGTAATCTGAGGAGAAATTTTCGTACATGTTAAAGGGATAATCCCCGCTGCGGCAGCTGGAACTTGGCTCGTTGAACAATTCATAGCCGGCTACTGCAGAGCGGCCGCAAAAACGCCGGGCCAGTTCCTGCATAAAGCTGATGTAGCGCTTCTGGTAGCAGGCATCGGACCAGAACAGGGAGATGCCCCCGTCATTATCGCTGTGCCAGTGAGTGTTCTGCCAGCCCTGTATGGCGTGCATGTCTAAAATTACGTATAAGTGGTGGCGCTCGCATAAGGAGACGGCGGCCTCCAGAATTTCGAATCCCTTTTCCTTGTATACAAATGGCTCGGAATCATCTTCAAAATGCCGGTAGTTGAGCGCCAGGCGCACGCAGTTCGCTCCGGTGGAAGCGATAAAACTTAAATCCTTTTCCGACAAAAATTCCTTCATCATTTCTAAGAAGAAAAATTCTCCGTCCTCTTTCCCCAGTCTGGCAGCCATGTGCTCTCTTAAGGAAATTTCCGTTCCCGGATAGCCGTTGATAAAGTTCTCCATATTCATCCATCCGCCGATGCAGGTGCCGCGCAGATAGACCTGACGGCCCGATTCTGTTACAATTGCTTTCCCCCTGGTTTTAAGAAACTCCATAAAATATCTCCTTTCGGTATGTAATTCACTATATTGTATATTTTACCATTGGAATGTGGGGTGCTCAATATGATGAATTATCAACATTTTATAAAAAGTAGAATACAAAAAGGAGGTTAAATGTAAATGTTGACGAATTTTCATACTTATCATTCTTAAATCTCTGTGTTAAAATTCAGCTATGAAGTTCATGAATTTCGGGATTTAAAAAGTTTTTCAGTAATATGAAAATATTTATATTGGAGGAGGAACTATGAGGCTAACAAAGAGTATTGGTATGTTGCTGCTTGGGATTTCTATGGCCGCATCATTGACAGCCTGCAAAAGTACATCCGGGAGCGCACCGGGGTCTGCGGCTGACGGCAACAGCGCCCAAAAGTTGGGAGAGACAGCTGCCGGCAATAGTGCCCAAACGGCAGGAGAGACTGGGGCGCCTGCGGCTCCGGGGGAGGTTACAACCATTCGGATGTGGTCCAATGACCAGCATGATCAGGCAGTATATGATGAAAAGATAAAGGAATTTAATGAGACCATCGGCAAAGAAAAAGGGATTGCGGTTGAATATACGGTTTACGGCAGTGATTATTACACAACTCTGGACGTGGCTGTAACAGCAGGTGAAGGCCCGGATATTTTTAAGAGCAACAAGATAGGAAATTATTCCAAGGCCGGTTACATCATGCCCTGGGATGATGTGGAAAGCTTAAAGGGACTGGTTGAGCGGTTCCGGCCGTATAATGCGCCGGGATATGGAATATTCGGGGATCAAACCTATGCCATTCCGTTCCGGGTAACAAACTACGGAATTGCATGCAACATGGATATTTTTAAGGAAAATGGGCTGACCGTACCCGAAACATGGGACGAGATGCGGGAAGCTGCACGGGTGATTACGGAAAACAGCGGCGGTTCTACCTACGGTTATGCCCTGGCTATGGGCTATTCTTCCTACGATTACTTTTATGTAAATCTTGCCAATGCTGCCAGTGTTGGGGATGAATATTTTAATCATACAACCGGAAGATATGATTATTCCAGCCTTCGGGGGTTCTTTGGACATTTGCAGGAAATCATTGATGACGGCAGCATGTTTCCGGGCTTTGAAACCATGGATGGAGATACGGCAAGAGCCCAGTTTTCCGCCGGAAATATCGGTATGGTAGGAGTTTTATCCTCTGATGTCATGACCTTTAAAAAACAGTTCCCCTGTGACTTTGAGTGGGAGGTCATCCCTTATCCTGTAAAGGATGCGGGGAACCGCTACAAAGAGCCTGTCGGCGTGTCCTTATCCTACGTGATCAATTCCGATGTTAAGGAGAAGGGATATGAGGATAAGGTTGGGGAATTTATGAAGTTCCTGTATTCTGATGAATTGTTTGTGGCAACCAACGAAGCTCAGGTGGATATCAGCATCCTGGGTGATGAGATCACCAGTCAGTCAACGGCTGCGGATATGGATCCAAACTGGCTGCGGTTCTCGGATATGGATATCTACTGCATCAAGTATCCCAATCCTGACGGTGATTTATCCATCGAGGGAGACGGTTTCCATGATGCATATAGTAAGATACTTACAGGCGTAGTAGATGTGGATGCCGCTCTGGAGGATTTGACAGTCCGCTATAATGAGGCTTTGGATCAGGCAATTTCATCAGGCAAAGTAGATATTAAGGATTACATTGATCCCGATATTACTGTAAAGATGAAGTGGGTGAAGTAGAACTTAAGTCAGCACTTCCGGATATGCATATCTATTTGGAAGTGCTTTTTTTAAAGAGGTGCTTATGAGCAGAATATTAAAAAAGAGTAATAAACTTCACACAGGGAACAAAATCCAGGAGATACTCATGATCACACCGATGACAATCGGGTTCTTGATGTTTTCCGTATATCCCATTGTCTGGGTGCTGCGCTGGTCATTTTTTAAATACAATGGCTACAGCGAGCCGGTCTTTATCGGCCTGGATAACTTTGTCCGGGCATTTGCCAGGGATCCGGCCTACTGGGGTTCTTTAAAAAACACCTTTCTGATTGCCGGTCTTAAGATGCTGATCGAGATCCCGCTTTCTTTGCTGCTTGCAGTTTTGTTGAATAACAGGATAAAAGGCAGTTCCTTTTTCCGGGTGGTGTTCTTTCTGCCGTCGGTGTTCAGTATCGCAGTGGTGGGATTGATTTTCTCCATCCTTTTCAGTGCGTATAATGGGATCATCAATGCCGCCCTCCGGGAATTGGGCTTTATATCCCGGAATATCAGCTGGTTCAGTGATAAGAACCATGCCATGTTTGTGATCATTCTGGTGTCTCTGTGGACAACCTTCGGATTAAATATGATTTACTTTCTCATGGGCCTGCAGAATATTCCCAAATCCTTATACGAATGTTCGTCTATTGACGGGGCGAACGAGGTTCAGCAGTTTTTTCACATTACCGTACCGATGGTAGCTCCCATTCTCCAGCTGGTGCTGATGATGAGCGTTTTGGGAACCATGAAGATGACGGACTTAATTCTGGTTCTGACCAACGGCGCCCCCGGCGGTTCCACGGAGGTGGTAATGACGTATATTTTCAAATGCTTTTTCTCTTACGGCGAAAGCTCTTCAAAAGAGGTGCAATTTGGCTATGCTTCTGCAATGGCGGTTATCACGGCCATTATTTTGGGGATTGTAACGCTAATCTATTTGAAGGTATCAAAGAAAATGCAGTCCATTGATGAATAGGGAGGAGGAAAGCGATGAAAAAGGTATCGAAACTTATACTGCGGTTTGTTCTGTACGGCTTTCTGACGGCGGTTACGCTGTTTGCCGTCTTCCCGGTCGTCTATATTTTGCTATCGTCTTTTAAATCCAACCAGGAGATACTGGTTGGCGGTGTTCGGATCATTCCTCTGGAATGGCATCTGGAAAATTATGTCCAGGCATGGAATCTGGCTAATTTTGGTAAACTGACCTTTAACAGTATTTTCTATACAGTGGTAGTGGTAGCCGGCTGTGTCCTTACCTCCATTTTGGCCGGTTATGTGTTTGCCAGGGGGACGACAAGGTTCTCCCGGGTGGTTAATGTCATGCTGCTGTGTTCCATGTTTGTTTCTATCGGGACCTTATCTTTGTATCCCCAGTTGAGCCTTGCCAAATTGTTTGGATTAAACGGAACCCTTTGGGGGCCGATTATTATCAGGGTTTTCGGAATGAATGCGACCCAGGTATTTGTCGCTACGGGATTTGTCCGCCAGATTTCAAAGGAGATAGACGAAGCCGCGCAGATTGATGGCTGCAGCTTCTTCGGGATTTTCTGCCGGATTATTTTCCCGCTGTGCAAGCCGCTGGTGGCGACCGCCGGGCTGATAGCATTTCGGACGGCCTGGAGCGATTATCTGCTTCCCTATGTGTTTACCATTTCAGCCAAGGAAAAATGGCCTCTGGTAGTCGGTGTAGTAAGCTTAAAATCCAGCGGAGAAGCTGTTTCATCCTGGAATCTGATGCTTGCGGGAATTAGTATTTCAATTCTGCCCATGTTTATTATATACTTATTCTTGAACAAATATTTTATTTCAGGACTGACGGAAGGTTCTGTCAAAGGATAAGTGGGGGTAATTTATGTTCTATACCATTGGCTTGCTGTTGATCTTTTCGATTATTTTACTAGTGTTTGACCGGAAAAGCAGATATTCCTATCTGTTTGTGCTGATGGCGGCAGGGGTGATCATTGCTTTTTTTTCCATCATACTACATATCAATATGTTTGCTAGTTATGCCTGTTATTATGACAGCAGTATTTATTACCGTCTGGATTACTATATCTACCGAACGATCACAGACCGCATGGCTCTGCCGATTGTCTGGAATATCCGGCTGATGAATCTGGGGATCGCCTTGTTTTTACTGGCGGAGACAATTTTTAACTATGAATTTTACCGGGGGCTTAGAGGTTACAGAGAGAAGAAAAAAAGCCGGGTGAAGATACGGGGTCATGTTCTGCTGTTTCTGATTCCGTTTCTGTCTCTGCTGATGTATGATCCCATAACCTCTACAAACATGTACATCTATTATCACACTTCGGACAGGCCTTGGCTGGTGTACTGCCTCTTTGAGGGGATGAATCTGGTCGTAAAGCTGAGTGTTCTGTATCTGCTGCTGCGGCCGGTTTTTCTGCTCCTCCGGTATGTGGCGGAGACCACCGTGCTGTTTTTGAGGAAGCGTATTTTTTTGCTGTCTATGGGTCTGCTTTTGGTTGCCACCCTGTTTTACTGCTTTTTTTACGTAGGACCATTCAGTGTTTCCGTAGGCAAGGTCATCCGCAGCGGCTTTTGGATTTTTGAAAATGTCCAGGCCAGGATTTCAAAGGTGTATCTGACGTCTCCGTCGGTGGTGCTGATTGTCTTATCGGTCTGCATGTTTATCCTGCTCAGTTTTCGTATGGATATATCCGCCACCCTGTTTGTGGAACGAAAGATCCAAAAGAATCTGATCGTTATGAACGAGATGTTAGGTGAAACCCTTCACTCCCAAAAAAACTTACTGTTTTCCTTACAGATTCTGACCGGTAAGATCGAAACCAGGCTGCCGCAGAAAGAGGAGATACCGGAGGTCGGGAGAATGAAACAGCTGATTGATGAGTCGCTGGCCCGGACCACGGAGATGCTTGATAAGTTAAAGGAGGTCAAGTACCATTACCTTCATAACAGTATTGTCAGTATTATTGATGAAGCGCTGGCAGAGGTGACGATCCCGGAGCATATCCGGGTGGTGTGGGATAAGACGCGTTTTGAGGGAATAAACGGAATGTATGACCGATATCACCTATGTAAGGCTCTGGTGAATGTTTTTTACAATGCGGTAGAAGCAATCGAGCAGTCAGGGAAGGAAGAAGGAACGATTACCGTGCAGATCTTTTTCTTATTCCGCTGGCTTGTAATTGCCATTACAGATAACGGAACCGGTATCAAACCCAGAAACCGTAAGCGGATATTTACTCCCCACTATTCCGGCAAACAGGGGAAGATGAACTGGGGTCTGGGGCTTCCCTATGTATATAAAGTGGTGAAAGCTCATCTGGGGCAGGTGAAGCTTGACAGCAGGGAAGGTATTTATACATCAGTGCTGGTGATGCTGCCAGTCAGCAAAAACGACCCGGCAAAACAGCCGTGAACAGGGGAGGGAAAGACATGGAGAAGATCAGAATTATCATTGCCGATGATATGGAGGAAATCCGAAACCACCTGGCAGAAGAAATCGCCACTTTGTCCGGTGACATAGAGATTGTCGGTGTTGTGGGGACCGGGAGGGAGGCCGCCATGCTGACGGAGGAGCTTTTGCCGGATGTAGTGCTGATGGATATACAGATGGAAACCAGGACTGCCGGAATATCTGCAATTGCAAAGATTCAGGAGCTGTTTCCAGGTGTAAAATGTATTGCCCTCACCGTTCATGAGGATGAGGAGTTTATTTTCCGGGCTTATTTAGCCGGTGCGGCAGACTATATCATTAAGATGAATCCGGTTGAGAAGATTGTCAAATCCATTCATGATGTGATTGACAATAAGCTGTTGGTCAGGCCGGAGGTTGCCAGGAAGCTGATAGACGGATACCAGCAGGTGCAGGAAAACCAGATCCGCTTAAAGGAAACCTTCCAGGTAATGCTTTTGATTAATACAACGGAATATGAGATTTTGAAAATGATATACGGTGGGCTTACCTACAGGAATATCGCAGAGCTGCGTTTTGTGCAGGAAACCACAATTCGCTCACAGGTCAATCATATCTTAAAAAAATTTGGTAAAAAACGGATGAAAGATGTCGTCCGGCAGCTGCGGGAACTGAAAATATTCGATGATTAATGGAAAGAGGAAAGCATGATGAAATCAAGGGAGTTTGGCAATACCGGAATTGCGGTGTTGACCAGCCAGCCTTTAGCCAGAGGATTCGTGTTTTAAGGTCGGAACAGGGGGACTGATATGAGCTTACAGATCATTCGCGCCGGATGGCAGATGAAACGGTTCCCGGCGGGAGAAGCGTGCAGCTATGAGGAACTTGAGCAGCGGTTTCAGACTCCGGGAACTGGAAGAGACCGGATCTATGAGATTTCCGCCTTTCCGGCTCAGGTTCATGATGTGCTGCTGGCATATGGGGAAATAAAGAATCCCAATCTTACCGGAATAAACGAGGATTTGTGGATTGATGACTATGACTGGGTTTACCGGTGTGAGTTTCCGGCCAAGGCGGGGGCAGCGTCCTGGCTCATGCTGGAAGGAATCGATACCTTTGCTGATATTTATGTAAATGGAGTATTGGTAAGGCGATGTGAAGATGTTTTTTTGGAGTATCAGATTCCGGTTTCGGAGGTGCTTCTTGAACGAAATACGCTGTTGATTTATTTTCATTCGGCAAAGCGTCTGATCGATGAAGCGGTACTGCCCTCGAAGTATCAGGGCCGGGTTGCGGCGATCTCGGCGTTTCGGGTGTTCCGCTGCGGATTTCACGAGTATTGTGGCCCTTCGCCGTCTTTGATCCGCTGCGGAATCTATGGAACTGTGGCATTAAAGCAGGTTCCTTCCCTTTCTTTCGGTGAGGTTTTAATTGAAAGTATCCTGGAGGAAGATGGCAGCGGGAGAGTGTTGATCGATGTGACGTTTCTGGGCGATGGAAAGCAGGGGCTGCTTTTTGCAGAGGTTTTGGATGAGGAGGGCCGGCTGGCGGCCGGTCTGGAAATACCGGTTGAACATAACAGGGCCATGGCCAAGCTGTGTGTTGATCGCCCGCAGCTTTGGTGGCCGCGGACCCACGGGAAGCCTTACTTATACCAGGTGAAGCTGCGCTGCGGCGGGAACCTGGAGGAAAGTCTGACCAGATGGATCGGTTTTCGCCGGATATCCGGCGGAGCGGAGATGAATTTTACTGTGAATGGCCGGCCTGTGAAATTATGGGGAGCAAACCTGGTTCATCCGGATACCATGAGCAACTGCTACCGTCCGGAGGTGATGAACCGGCTCCTTGATCTGGCGGAGCTTGGCAATTTCAATACTCTGCGGGTCTGGGGAGAGGGAGAAAAGCTTCCGGAGGCGTTTTATGAGGAATGCGACCGCAGGGGGATACTGATCTGGCAGGATTTTTATTTGTGCTATTCCATGTATTCGGAAGAGCCTCATTATCTTGCGCTGTGCCGGGAGGAAGCAATACAGCTGGTAAAACGGCTGAAATCCCATCCCTGTATCTTACTCTGGTGCGGCGGCAATGAGACGCTCTTATGCCGGGACTATGATTATCCCGGTGAGGAATGTCTGGGGAGTGTGATCCTTGATCAGGTCTTTGCCAAGGTGTGCAAAAGCCTTGACCCAGAACGGTATTATCACCTTTCTTCCCCATCCGGAGGCCGGTGGGCCAATGATCCGAAAGAAGGCGACACCCATGGCTATACTCATCTGTGGTTTGTTCCGGGACGGGAATTTCCGGTTTTCTTAAGTGAGAACTGCCGGGTTTCGGCACCGGCGGTCAAATCCATGAGACGTATGATGACAGAGGAGGAGCTTTGGCCGGATGGCTATTGCGGCCGGGTGACGCGGAAAACAATGTTACAATGGCCGGAATCCTGGAGCCGTCATAATACGAACCAGGGTTACTTAAAGCTGGGGCCGGTGGAGCATTATTATGACGCACTTTCCCCGGAGGAGCTGGTGTATAATCTTGGTGCGGCACACGGAGAGTATATCAGGAAAGAAGTGGGGCGGTTCCGCCGGGGTTATAGCGGAGACCACCTTGCGGACAGGCGGCGGACAGGCGGACACCTGCTCTGGAAGTTCAATAATAACAGCAACATTATTTCTTACGGAGTGGTGGATTATTTTCAGGAGCCCTACTACCCTTATTATGAATTGAAACGCTGCTATGAACCATTTTTCCTATCCTGTGAGTTCGCTGACCAGGGCTATCTGTGGATCACCAATGATACACCGGATATGAAACAGGGGATTTTAGAGGTGTCTCTCTTTGACATTCAGAAGAACTGCATCATCCAATCGTTTGAGAAGGCATTTACGGTGGCTCCGGATGAGTCCAGTCCTGTCTGTACCCTCGATCCTTTCGGACAGTTTTTAAAGCGGCATGCAGTGTATGCGAGGGCGATATCGGATTCAGGGGAGGTTTTAGGAACTTCGCTTGATGTATTAGAGATGGAACGTCATATGGAATATCCGATGAAAACAGGTCTGTCCCTCATCCAGGAAGGGGATATGCTTGTGGTTTGCTGTGAAGCTTTTGCCAGGTGCGTGGAGATTACGGCAGGAGATGATGGGGCGGCTTTTGGCTGGCTGTTTGGGGACAACTATTTTGATCTGCTTCCCGGAATGGAAAAGCGGATCCGGATTCTCTCCGGACAGCGCCAGGGAAGGATAACGGCAAAATCAGTTTATGATGAAAATCCGGCGGTTCTGTGGTATCAGAGGCCGGAACAGAAAGAGAGGGAATGATGGAAGACGATTTTATTGTAGAACAGATCAGGACACCAGTACGTTACACCTGTGATACGGTAGTGTGCGGCGGCGGTACATCTGGCTTTGTGGCGGCTCTGGCTGCGGCCAGAAACGGCGCAAAAACAGTAATGGTGGAACAGCTTGGCTATGTGGGCGGAACCCTGGTAAACGGGGCCGGACCGCTTCACAGCTTTTACAATCTTTATAAGGCTTTCCCGGATGCGAAAAAGCAGCAGGTGGTTCAGGGGATTCCCCAGGAAATCATCCAGAGGATGATGGCTGCCGGAGGTTCTCCGGGCCATTTAGAGCAGGAAAAGGGCGGCAGCTATGATTCTGTGATCACGATTGTGGACTGGGAACTGTTTAAGGATGTGGCATTTACCATGCTGGAAGAAGCAGGCGTGACAGTTCTTTTACATACCATGATAGTCGGAGTTTTAAAAGATGGAGACCAGTTGACTGGTATTGTGACAAAAGGAAAATCCGGGAGGGAGGCGATCCGGGCCGGAGTCGTGATTGACGCCACCGGGGATGCCGATGTTGCCGCTTTCGCAGGAGCGGATTATGTGAAACGGCAGGATACTGCCTCGGTGGGAATGCCTTTCGGGATGAATGATGTTGATATGACCCGCCTGGTGGAATATTTAAAGAAAAACAAACTGATCACCCAGTTGATAGAGGGCGATAAGGGAAGTGAGACAGACCATGTGATTCGTCTGGGCTTCCAGTTGAACCAGGTGCCGGAATTTACGGAATTTATGAATCAGGAAGGTATGTGGGGGCCATTGGGATTTTCCCTTCATGAAAACAGCTTTACTTACATCAACAGCGCCAATTTAAAAAACGTGGACACCACCAATTCAGAGGAATATTCAGCGGCAGAGATTACGCTTCGCCATCAGATCATGCAGTTGGCGGCAATGCTTAAGAAGTATATTCCGGGTTTTGAAAAAGCATATGTGAACTGGACACCGGCCAGCATCGGAATCCGGCTGACCAGAATCGTCTCCTGTGAACATGACATGTCACAGGAAGAGATTGTAAATGGACAACGGTTTGAGGATGAGGTGTATCTCTATGGCTTCCATGATTGTGCGCCGCGGATTACCATTAAAGACGGCGGCTGCTACGGTGTGCCGTACCGGGCGCTGCTTCCGGTGAACGTGCAGGGGCTCCTGGTGGCGGGCAGATGCATTACCAGTACCTGGGAGGCGCATATGTCTACCCGCAATACGGTGTCCTGCATGGCTCAGGGGCAGGCTGCGGGAACTGCCGCCGCCCTTTGTATCCGGGAAGGGTGTCTGCCCAAAGCACTGGATGTAATAAAACTGAGAACAACATTAATTTCCCAGGGAGTGTATCTGGGACAGGAGGATAAATAAGATGAAAATAACATTAGCAGAACCATTAAGTGTTCCAAAAACGCTGATTGAAACGTATGCAAAGAAGCTTGCGGCACAGGGACATGACTTTTCCAGCTATGATACGGTGGCAGACGGTGAAGCGGAATTGATGGAAAGAAGCAAAGGCAGTGACATTGTGATCATCGCCAACCATTCCTATCCGGATGCGGTGGTCCGGGCGGTGCCGTCGCTTAAAATGATTGCAGTAGCCTTCACCGGCATTGACCATGTAGGGGTGCAGGCGTGCCGGGAACAGGGAGTGACGGTTTGCAATGCGGCCGGATATTCCAATCAGACGGTAGCAGAGCTGGTGATCGGCATGGCTGTCGCTGCTTTGCGGAATTTAAGAAAAGCTGACCAGCAGCTTAGGGCCGGCGGCACCAGTGCGGGAATCGGCGGAAAGGAAATCTGCGGCAGAACCGTGGGAATTGTGGGAGTTGGGCGGATCGGTCTGGTAACGGCGAGACTGTTTCAGGCTTTTTGAGCAAAGGTGATTGCCTATGATCCTGCCGCACCGGAAACCGGCGGGCAGTCGGGGATTGTGTATCAGTCTTTGGAGGAGGTGCTGTCCAGGAGTGATCTTGTATCTTTGCATCTTCCTCTTAATGAGAATACCAGGGGCTTTATCAATGAAGAACGTCTGGCACTCATGAAACGGGATGCAGTATTGATCAATTGTGCCAGAGGACCGATTGTGGATAACCGCGCCCTGGCTGAGGCCTTAAACGGGGACCGCCTGGGCTATGCCTGTATTGATGTTTTCGACGGAGAACCGCCGCTGGCTGAGGATTATCCGCTGCTTCACGCAAAGAATACGCTGCTGACTCCCCATCAGGCGTTTTTATCTGAGGAATCCATGGTACGCAGGGCGGAGATCACCTTTGGCAATGTGGAGAAATTTCTGGCCGGAAGACCTGAAAATGTATGTGTGTAAACAGAGTAAAACTGTCTTAGCCTTTAACGCCGGAAATTTCCTGCGTAACCTTTATGCTGCCGGCTTATTCATTGTCTCTGCCGGCATACTCCTGTATGGAATCCAACGACAGGATCAGATGGCGCTCCGCCAGAGGATATATCTTTTCAAAGTCACATGTAATGATGCACACGGTATTTCCTCTTCTGGCGATGCGCCGCAGGGATTTCTTCAGCATATGCAGGGTGTCATAATCAATATATTTTTCCGGATAGATGCAGAAGATGATTTTCTTTCGCAGAAGCTCAAGCCGGTATAAGTACATGGCCAGCTTTTCCTTCTTGGGCAGGTTCCGGCAGGAGGCGCGGGGGACAAATCCTTCTTCCTCATATTCTTTTAGGAAAGTCTGTTCCACATACTGCATTCTGGCGCGTTTTAGGATGCCCAGGGGACCGGCCAGCCTCTTATAGCTGCCGATGCATATATTATCTTTGGTGGTCAGTGTTTCAAAGATACAGTCCTCTAAATCAAATCCGGCAAATACAAAGGAAGGGCAGCTCTCTCCTTTGACGGGCTTTTCATAGACGCTGATGGAGCCGGAGATCAGATCCCGGGGATGAGTAAGGAGTGCCAGCAGCTGGGATGAGGCGTTGCGGAATAAGTCAAAGATGGCAACGATCCCGCCTTCATGAAGTTCAAAGCAGATGTGCTTTAAAGAACCGTAACAGAGCCCGACCGCTTTCATCGCCACGACCGGGGATTCATGGGAAGAAGACTCTGTGTAAGCCAGTGGGCGGCTGTACAGTCTGGAGATATCAATGGCATTCCTTTTTTCATTGTATATCCATTTTACCATACGATGGTCGTCCATAAAGTAAATGCGGTCTGAGAAGAGCTGAAGCTGGTATATATCACAGGATGTTATAAGGAAGGAAACCTTTTTTTCCTTCAGATACTGATATATTCTGGAGAATTGCGGGTCCTGAAAAAAGGTCAGAGGAATGTCATCCAGGATGATCAGCCTGGCTCCCAGGATATAAGCCTTCAGTATTTCCACCAGACATTGCTCTGATCTTGTAAGATGTTTTACCTGCACATGGGGAGGAATCGTAAGCTTCATTTCCCTCATGTAATTCTGCGCTTCATGGAGGATAAGCTTTCTATGCATGAGAAAGGCTCTCCTCTTATGGCGCCGGATGATGAACACATTTTCCGCCACTGAGAGAGAGGGGATTAAGGAGCTGTGTCTTTGCACCAGGGCAACGTGGGAGGCCAGATCCTGACAGGAAACAGGAGACTCTTCATAGCAGAATCTGCCGCTGTCCGGAAGCTCCTGACCGGACAGGATAAGTGACAGCAGGGTCTTTCCGGAGTCATGAAGTCCCATGAGTCCAATAATTTCACCCTTATATTGATACATCGTCAGATGGTCTATGAGCATGGTATTGTCTTTGCGCAAACATAAATCCTGTATCCGGTACAATTCATCAGGCATAGGTATTTCCTCCGGTTTGGGAAAAATCATCGGAATTCACGGAGATATAGGGGATGTGAATCTCCACATCGGTTCCCAGGGCAGGCGTGCTGGATACATGGAGCCCGTAGCTGTCTCCGAAGACCAGCTTCAGCCGCCGGTTTACGTTCCACAGGGCAATGCCGGTGCTCCTTTTGCTGTGATTGGGTGGGACATAGTATTCCTGCTCCAGGGAATGGTTCAGCATCTTAAGGGTATCGGGATCGATCCCTTTTCCGTTATCAGATATGCGGATATTAATATGCTTTTTTGCAGGGATAATTTCTATGGTGATAACCCCGTTGTCTGCGGATTCCGTAAAGGCATGTACGATGCTGTTTTCCACAATGGGCTGCAAGGTGAGCTTGGGAATCACCGCATCCATGATACTGCTCCAGGTGTCCGGCAGATCCACGTTCAGACAGAACCTGTCGCGGAAGCGGTATTGCTGGATCTTCATATAATTGTTGATTACATTTACTTCATCGCTTAACGTGGCAAAGTCGTTTTTCGTGCTGATGCTGTAGCGGAAGAAGTTAGACAGGGCGTAGGTAATATCCGCTATCTCCCGCATGTCGCTTAGTACGGCCTGGGCACGGATGCATTCCAGGGCATTATACAGAAAATGCGGGTTTATCTGATTTTGCAGGGTAAGGAGTTCGGTCTGCTTCTTTAAGATTTCATTTTCATAATAACGTGCTTTATCACGGACGGCTTTCTGGCTGTGTTCCTCTAAGAGCTTTTGTAATTTCTTTTCTGTTAAGAGCTTCATAGTCTTTCTTTCCCTTTGCATGTCAACTGTATATTTTTCGGTAATCTTTCGGCGTGATGCCTACGTATTTTTTAAAAAGCTTGCTGAAATAACGGGCATCCTGAAAGCCTGTGGAATATGCAATCTCATTGATAGACAGATTGGAGTCCTTTAAAAGCTCTCTGGCCTGACCGATCCGGTATGAATTTAAATAGTCCACGAAATTCTCACCGGTCTCCTTTTTAAAGATATTGGAAAGGTAGGCCGGATTTAAGGTCACTAAAAGCGCTGCATCCTCCAGCCGGATTGGATCCGTGTAATGTTCCTCAATGTATTTGAGAACCATGCGGATGGGGCGGGTGTTCTGAGCCTGGACGGCCTTGTGAATATTTTCAAATATGTAGGACACTGGTTCCGATACGGCAGCCTTTAAGGCATCGAAAGACAATGCGTTTTCTATGGCATAGTGGATCTGGCCGGATAAGTAATCAAGGGGCAGCTCTTCCTGGTCCAAAGATAAGTCCATGCGTACAAGCATCCGGCATATCTCTCCCAGCATGTCTATGATGTCAAACAGTGGGAACAAGCTCTTTGGCCTAAAAAACAACTGATTTAATGTAGCCATGAAATCTGTGATGTTTACGGAATCAATGGCCTTTTTGAACTGCTGTAAATATAAGTTTTTTTCCACCTCTGTAAGATACGGGACCGGAGGCAGCTTTTTCCAGTACAGGATCTGGCCGCAGCCCGACAGTATGCGGTAATAGGAGGCATCCATGGCGTCCTTATTGGACTGTCCGAAGGAAGAGATCTTATCATAGGAATCCCCGACGCCCACGGTTATCTTAAGTCCGGCAAACAGGTCCAGAAGGTTACAGGCCTTCTGGTAAAACTCCTGGAGATGGCTAAAAAAAGATCCGGCCGCCTGCCGGGGATAATTGATGCCGAGATAGATAGCGCTGCCCTCCATGCAGGAAAGAACCTGGAAGCAGAAGTCTTCAAATTCCTCGTGGAACATGGAGATCAGCTTTTTGTTTAAGGAGCCGATATTATCCAGATTATCGGCACTCTGGTTGACGAAGTCCAGCTTGAGGCAGAGGATACAGAACAGTCCGGGTTTAAAGTCTATGCCATATTCACCGATGATCTGCTCCAGCGGGACAGCAGCGTCCTGGATTTCCCATATAATACGCTTTAAGAAAAAGGATCTGCCGGGATGTTCTGTGTGGATGGCGGGCATAGCCTCACCTGCAGCCTGGGACTGGTGGCTGTACAATTCTTCCAGGATTTTCTTAAGGGCCTGGTTCAGTTCGTTTTCATTGATGGGTTTTAAAATATAGTCATCTACCGAATATTTCAAGGCATTGTGGGCGTATTCAAACTGTTTATAGCCGCTTACGATGATGAAGCGGCAGGGAATATTTAAATATCGTGTCTGGCGGATCAGCTCAATGCCGTCCAAAACAGGCATACTGATGTCTGTAATCACGATGGCAGGGCGTATTTCCTGAATCTGCTCAAACAGCTCCTGCCCGTTGTGGGCGCAGCCAGCAAATTCCAACTGCAGTTCCTCCCATAAGATCATCTTTTTAATCAGCTCGCAGATCAGGAATTCATCGTCGGCTATGAGAACCTTCATTCTTTCACTTATCACAGGACCCCTTCTTTCTCTTATCAATTTGTCATTAATATAGCATACCAAAATGGTAGTGTAAATGGAGGAATTAGTAAAAATGCATAAAAAATATGCTGTAAATATATAAAAATAGAAATATTACACATATTCTAAAAAACGGTGCATTGAAAAAAGCCCAAAAGAATCTTATGATAAGTTCCATCAAACACCTGTGAACAGGTTGATGGAGAAAGGAGAAGGAGTATGAACAAACAGATTATTGCATGTGTATTGGCAGCAGCTATGGGAGCAGGAGCCCTTGCAGGCTGCAGCGGGACTTCCCAAAGTGGCGCCGCAGCAGATGGTACGGCGGCTTCAAAGGTCTCCGCTGGGGGAGCGGAGAGCCAGGGAGGTGAGGCAAAGACCGGAGAGGATATCACCCTTACGCTGTGGCATATTGAAAATGACGCCAAACGGCAGGAGGTAGTGAAACGTTGTATTGAGAGATTTGAGGCCAGCCATCCCAATGTGAAAGTGGAACAGGTGCCCATGGAGAACGACCCTTATAAGACCAAGCTTACCACCGCAATGGCAGCCGGACAGGAGCCGGATATATTCATCTCATGGGGCGGCGGATGGCTCCAGTCTTTTGTGGAAGAGGGAAAAGTGCTTGATATTGACGAGGACGTGAGAAGCATCTCTGACATCTACCACGAGTCGGCACTGTCTCTTTTCGAGCTTGAGGGGAAATACTGGGCAGTGCCTTTTAGGGCAGGCGCGGCCCCTGTGTACTATAATACCGAGATTTATAAGGAACTGGGACTTAAGGTTCCGGAGACGGTTGAAGAGCTTGAGGCCAATTGTGAAGTTATTAAGGAACATGGAATCATTCCCTTTGCCGAGGGCAATTCCAGCCAGTGGCCGGGTGCGCTTACCTTTATATGGCTGTCCCTTAGAGAGGGAGGCTCCCAGACATTCCTTGACGCCTATAACCGTACCGGCAATGCAACGTTTGAGGATGAGAGCTTTATTAAGGCCGGACAGAGGATCCAGGATTGGGTGAAGAAAGGATATTACCCCGAAGGCCTCAATGGTATCAACTATGATACCGGAGGATCCAGAATGCTGTTTTACAGCGGTCAGGCAGCTCACATTGTACAGACCAACAGTTTCGTATCCAACTGTAAGTCTGAAAAACCGGATTTCTACGAGAATAATCTTGGGTTGTTCAACTACCCTGTAATAGAAGGCGGCAAAGGGAAGGCAGACGAGATCTTAGGAGGCGGCAACGGATATTCCATCTCTGCTTCCTGCAAAAATCCCAAAGAAGCGATGGAACTGGTAAAAGTCTTAACCGATCAGGAGTATGCGCAGGATATGTCTGATACCGCCGGCATCCTTACCGGAATAAAGGGTGTGGAAATCAAGGACAGCAAGCTGCAGCAGATGGAGGAGCTTCTGGTTCATGCATCCTATATGCAGAACTTCTACGATCAGTTCCTGCCAACAGAGCTTGGAAACTTACATAAGCAGACCACTTACGACCTCTTCGGACTCACCACCACGCCAGAGCAGGCGGCCGCTGACATGGAAGCACTGGCACAGAAGGATCTGGTTAAGAAATAATACATGACATGGATGGAGAGGGTGTTGCATGGCAGAATGCATGTTGCAACGCCCTCGTTCCGGATCGTCCTCTGTGAAAAGGAGTGATTATATGAGCAAACGAAATAAACATATTGGGATCATAACGCTGTTCGTGCTCCCGGCCCTGCTGTTTTACGGAACATTTAACGTAGTGGGAATCGTCAGGACATTCATCTACAGCTTTATGGACTGGAAGGGGATCAGCGCCAACAGGACCTTTGCAGGATTTGGGAATTACATCGAGCTGTTTGGGGATTCCCTGTTCTGGAATGCCATGAAGAATAACGTAATCCTGGTCATTGTCTCCGTGGCTATCCAGCTCCCCGGAGCCCTGCTCTTAGCACTGCTGATCAATCAGGAGCTTAAGGGAACAAGGTTTTTCCGTACGGTGTTTTTTATGCCGATGCTGCTGTCCACGGTTGCTACCGGTATCATGTGGATTCTGTTTTATGATCCCTATTTTGGCCTGATCGCCAGTCTCATGCAGAAGCTGGGGTTAAAAAGCATTGCTTTTCTGGAAGGGAGATCATCCATGCCTTCCATTCTGTTCGTCATATGCTGGCAGTTTATTCCCTTTTATATGATAATATTAAAGGCGGGACTGACCAATATCCCGACGGACATATATGAGGCGGCCAGGATCGACGGGTCAAATGGAACGCAGTGTTTCTGGAAAATCACCCTTCCGCTGCTTGTACCGACCCTGCGCTCGGCGGCGGTCCTGCAGCTGGTGGGATCTTTAAAATACTTTGACTTATTCTATGTCATGATGGGCGGCGCGCCCAACAGGGCGACCGAGCTGATGGCCACCTACATGTACAAGAAAGGGTTTACGGAATTCCGTATGGGATATGCCAGCGCCATTGCTGCCAGCATGTTCATTCTGTGTTTTGCCATAGCATGCATGTTCCTTTACATTACGAGAGATAAGGAGGCGGCATAATATGGGCGTGTTGTTAAAAAGAAAATTAAAGAATACCATACTCTACGGGATCAGCATCGTTATTGCACTGATTACAGGATTCCCCTTTGTGTTTTTGGTCATCAACAGTTTTAAAGGCATGGGGGAGTACTTAACCAATATCTGGAGACTGCCCAAAGAGCCGTTTTTCGGAAATTACCAGTTGGTCTTAAAACCGGATTTTCTCCGGTACTTCTTAAACAGCGTTGTGGTGTCAGGAGTCAGTGTTTTCATCATTGTGGTCGTATCGTCCATGATCTCCTTTACCTTTGCAAGGCTTAAATACAGAGGGAGAAATCTGCTTTACTTTGCTATTATCGCAGGAATGATGATCCCGGTACATACGACTCTGATCCCCACATTCACGCTTTTAAGCAGCCTTGGCCTGACGGATACCTTAACCGGCCTGGTGGGGCCTTATGTCAGTTATAATATTCCCATTGCCGTTTTCATTTTGACCCAGTTCTTCCGGGAGATACCAAAGGAGCTGGAGGAAGCGGCCATCATTGACGGCTGCAGCATCGTGGGAACCTTTAAGAATATCATACTTCCGTTGTCTGGTCCGGCTATTTCCACAATCGTGGTGTATACATTTTTGAACATCTGGAATGAATTCATTAATGCCAATGTGCTGATCAACAGCACGGGAAAGAAGACCCTGCCTTTAGGGATCCGGGAATTCTACGGCATGCAGTCTGTAAATATACCGGCAGTGCTTACTGCTATCCTGATCGGATCGCTTCCGGTCATCCTCTTGTACTTCTTTGCACAGGAAAAGGTAGTTAACGGACTGACCCAGGGAGCGGTAAAAGGCTGAGTGAGCCTGGAAGAGACAGATAGAAGAGAGGAGAGGATCTAATATGGATTTTGAAGTGAGGGCCAGGGCGTTAGTCGGTCAGATGACCCTGGAAGAGAAGGCCTCCCAGCTAAGATTTGATGCCCCGGCAGTCAAAAGGCTGGGGATCCCCAGATACCACTGGTGGAATGAATCGCTTCATGGCGTGGCCAGGGCGGGGACGGCAACCATGTTTCCCCAGGCCATCGGTATGGCGGCCATGTTTGACGTGGAGATGATGAAAGAGATCGGCACTGCGGCGGGCATGGAAGCAAGAGCAAAGTACAATGCCTATTCGGCCCTGGAGGACCGGGATATCTATAAAGGACTGACCCTTTGGTCTCCCAATGTGAATATCTTCCGTGATCCCAGATGGGGAAGAGGCCATGAGACGTATGGAGAAGATCCATATCTTTCCGGCAGACTGGGCGTGGGATTCATACAGGGAATCCAGGGAGAGGGCCAATACTTACTGGCGGCAGCCTGTGCCAAACACTTTGCGGTACACAGCGGACCGGAGGAACAGCGCCATACCTTTGATGCCAGAGTCAGCAATAAAGATCTGTGGGAGACCTATCTTCCTGCCTTTGAAGCCTGTGTCACCGAGGGTAAGGTGGAAGGGGTCATGGGAGCGTATAACCGGACCAACGGAGAGCCGTGCTGTGGCAGCAAAACGCTGATACAGGATATTCTGAAAGAGAAGTGGAAGTTTAACGGGTATTTTGTGTCGGATTGCTGGGCCATCAAGGATTTCCATGAAAATCATCATGTGACGGATACTGCCGCCCAGTCCGCAGCCATGGCCCTGAGAAATGGCTGCGACATCAACTGCGGAAATACTTACCTGCATATTTTAAGTTCCTATGAACAGGGCCTGGTGACAGAGGAGGAGATTACAGAGGCAGCGGTGCATGCAATGCGTACCAGGATGCGTCTGGGGCTGTTTGATGAGGACTGCCCCTACAACCAGATTCCTTATGAGACGGTGGGATGCAAAAAACACAGAGAACTGGCTATCCGCGCGGCGGAAAAATCCATGGTCCTCTTAAAGAATGACGGGCTTCTTCCTCTTGACAGGAAGCTTAAGAAGGTGGCTGTCATCGGGCCAAATGCGGACAGCCGTTGGCCGCTCATCGCCAATTACCACGGCACAGCGCCCCGGTATGTGACGGTACTGGACGGGATAGAGAATCTTCTTGATGAGAATACCAGAATCTTTTACTCGGAAGGCTGCCATACCATGAAGGACCGTGTAGAACGGCTGGCACTGCCGGGAGACCGCATAAGCGAGGCGGTGACTGCAGCCCTTAAGGCTGGGCTGGCCATTGTATGCGTGGGACTGGATGAGCGGTATGAGGGGGAACAGCAGGATCTGGGTAACCGTTTTGATGAGGCGGTCAGTATGGCGGATAAGCCCACTCTGGCCCTTCCTGAATCCCAGCGCCGCCTGCTGACGGCACTCATAGAGACTGGCATACCGCTGGTGGTGATAAATATGTCTGGAAGCGCCATGGACTTAGCGTGGCTGGATCAGGCGGAAAGCGTAAAAGCAATTCTGCAGGCATGGTATCCCGGGGCTGAGGGCGGAACGGCAGTAGCCAGAGTCCTCTTTGGGGAGACCAGCCCCTCAGGCAGGCTTCCAGTCACCTTCTACCGGTCTGAGGAGGAGCTTCCTCCCTATGAGGACTACAGCATGAAAAACCGGACCTACCGGTATATGAAGGAAGAAGCCCTTTATCCCTTTGGATTCGGCCTTTCCTATACCAGCTTCCGGTACAGGGATTTAGAGTGCGCCCCTGCAGGTGACGGCAGCGTGTCCGTATCTGTGAAGGTCAGGAACGAAGGACCGGCAGATGGTGAGGAAGTGGTTCAGGTGTATGTAAAGAACTTAGATTCTCCTCTCGCAGTGAGAAATCATTCCCTGTGCGCCTTTGCCAGGGTGAGTCTTGCAAAGGGGCAGGAGAGGGAGGTAAGCTTCTGTCTTCCGGGTCTGGCCTTCTGTGTGGTGGACCAGGACGGGGACCGCCGCTTGGATGGGCATCGGTACGATATTTATGCGGGCGGCAGCCAGCCTGACAGAAGGAGCTGTCTGCTTACAGGCTCCGAACCCTTAAACGTCCGGGTGGTGCTGTAAAGGGGACTGTGTGAAAGAAAGCTGAAGAAGGAGAGATAAAATGGATTTATTACAGGTAAGAAATGGTAAAATCGTGGATGAATCAGGAAATCCTGTGTACCTTCGCGGAACCTGCGTGGGTGGCTGGATGAACATGGAAGATTTTATCAACGGATATCCGGGTACTGAGAGCGGAATGAAGAGGGAGATGGCCAAGGCCATTGGTGCAGGCAAGGCAGAATTGTTCTTTGGGACCATCCTTGACAACTTCCTGGCTGAGGAGGATATCCGGCTGATCCGGGAAACCGGAGCCAACTGCATCCGCATTCCTTTGAGTTACCGGCATTTTGAGGATGACCAAAATCCTTTTATATATAAGGAAGAGGGATTTAAGCGGCTGGATGCCCTACTGGATGCCTGTGAACGCCAGGGGGTCTACGTAATCCTGGATATGCAT
The DNA here is from genome assembly GCF_032078915.1 of Lacrimispora sp. Taxonomy (GTDB): domain Bacteria; phylum Bacillota; class Clostridia; order Lachnospirales; family Lachnospiraceae; genus Lacrimispora. The sequence continues at coordinate 137,202 of NZ_DAMAUN010000003.1, forward strand.
GCCTTGTCCGGATGGCAGAACTGCCACTGGCACAGTGATAACGAGCGGGGGGCGGCTCTTCTCTGGAGCTTCCGCCATTTTCAGGAACGGATCATAGCACTTTGGGAGGCGATTGCACAAAGGTATAGGGACAGAAATGCGGTGGCAGGCTACGACCTGATGAATGAGCCATCCACAGGAACGCCCACCGGCGAACATGCCTATGACTTTTATGAGTTCTATCAGTCCGACTGGAAAGCAATCAACAAACTGTACCGGGAGATCGCAGATGCGGTTCGAAGAATTGATAAAAAGCACATCCTGTTTTTGGAGGGGGATAATTATTCCAGGAATTTTGAAGGGCTTGAGATACCTTTTGAGGATAATCTGGTGTACAGCAGCCACAACTATATACCGCCGGGATATGGGCCGGGGACGTACCCGGGATATTATAACGGGGTGTACTGGGATAAGAATAAGCAGAGGACTGAATTCCTTAACCACCAGGGGACACAGTTTGCCTTGAAGCACCAGGTACCCCTGTGGGTAGGGGAGTTCGGTTCCCAGTATCATGGTTTTCCGGAGGAGCTTCCATACCGCCTGGCATCTATGGAGGACCAGCTGGATATTTACAACGCGTATGGAGTCCATTGGACCACCTGGACTTATAAGGACCCCGGGATTATGGGGTGGGTATTCTTAGATCCGGAGAGCGAATATATGAAGATCATCCAGCCGGTCCAGGAACAAAAACGCATCCTGGGAGCTGAGAATTTTGTCGCAGATTATGCAGGGGTGGCGGAGGGCAGAAAGAAATCCCGGGCGCTTGCCGATTATATCCTGGATGTGATGGGAGAAACCAGGATTGACAAAGCTTCCAATGCTTTTGTGATGAATTACGGGGTGCTAAACGGCTATGCGGGCGCTATGCTGCAGCCGGCTTACGCCAGGCGTTTTGCCGGATACAGTGAGGATGACTTAGAGCGCATCGCCGGAGGCTTCAAGCTGGAAAACTGTGTGAAGAACCAGCCTTATCTGAATCTTCTGAAACATATGCTGCATTGATAAATATCCATTGTTCTGTTAAAATTGGATGTGAAAATATGTAAATAAGCAGCCGGGAATAACGGAAAGAGGAGAGAACTTGGGATGAGGAAAAAGATAGTCTGGAAAGAAAAAATGGCAGAATACTGGATGATTGGGCTTTTACTCTTCCTGGTGGCTGTGTTCTCTTATATGTTACCGGTATTTGCCACCAGAGGGAACCTTGCCAGCTTCCTGCGTTCCATGCCTATTTTGGGAATTGCCACACTGGGAGTGGCAATGCTCATGATCTCTGGCGGGATTGACTTATCCTGCGGGGCCATCATGGCCTGCGCAGGAACGACGGCTGCTTATCTGGCGGTGCGGGGAATGAATCCGGCAGCATGCCTGGCTCTTGGTATCCTCTGCGGCGGTGCCTGGGGACTTCTCAACGGGTTTCTGATTACACGGTTTGAGCTTAAGCCGTTTATAGTGACCGTAGGAAGCAACTATATGATCCGGGGGCTGACCCAGATGTTCACAGGGGGCATTCTGATCAGCGGCCTGCCAGGCTGGTTCTACCACATTTCCAACACCCACCTGCTGGGCAATATCCTCTATTCCAATTTTCTTATCTTCCTGATCCTGGCTGTGGCAGTTGTCCTTGTTATGAAATGTACCATATTCGGCCGGTACTGCTATGCCGTAGGCTCCAGTAAGAAAGCCAGCAGTCTGGCCGGCATCCAGGTAAAACGGCATCTTCTCAAGGTTTATTTTATTGAAGGGGCCTTTGCGGGGATTGCGGGAATCATCCTTATGTCCTACTTGAACGTGGGCGCATCCAGTGAAGCTATGGGGTTGGAAGCATATGCCATCGCTGCTGTGATTATCGGCGGGATCCGGTTTGAAGGAGGGGCAGGAGGCATCGTGCGTGCGGTTCTGGGGCTGCTTATTATAGAAGTGTTTAAAAACGGTATGAATGCGGCCGGAATAAATACTTACGGGCAGCAGGCAGTTACAGGGCTTATGATTCTGGCGGCTATCGTGATGGACTATTTTCGGAAGAAGAGGGAAGAAACGGCATGAGAATGTTTAAAATTTGGGTAATCGGAATGGCGGTATGCCTTTTTGTGTCCGGATGCGGGAGGCAGCCCACCGCCGCTATTGAACGGCAGGAGGGGAAGACTCTGTATCTGATTGCATTGAATGAAAAAGGACCTTATTGGAAGCCGTTGATTCAAAGCGCGCAGGATCAGGCCAGAAAGCGGGGGTGTTCTCTGATCATAAAAGCCGGGCTGCCTGGGGATTCCTCACGGCCCCAGAAGCTGATTGAGATGGTCCAGGAGGCGATCGATCAGAAAGCAGACGGCATTGCTATGGCAGCCTTAGAACCGGAGATGTTTGATATAAAAGCAGCGGAGGCAATGGCCAATGGAATCAAAGTAGTCACCTATGATACGGACATCAGGACTCACAGCAACCGGCTGGCATATATCGGAACCAATAATTATGAAGCCGGAATGGAACTGGGAAGACGGGGGGCCGAAGACTTAAAAGCCCGGGGAATTACCGGGGGGAGACTGACGGCCGTTACCTACAGTGGTTCCGCTCAGAACATGACCGAGCGTTACAAAGGGCTTAAGGAGGGTTTTAACCAGGCGATGGATCAGGATGCCGCCCAGTTTACCTGGTGTACCTGGATTATAAACGACCTAAGCGTATCCAGGGCAAAAGAGCAATTGGAGACACAGATCATATCATATCCTGACTTAAAGGCAGTGTTCACTCTGGGAACAGAGTCTGTCATTACAGGGACCATGGAGGCGATCAAATTCCAGAATCTGCAGGGAACCCTGTACCACTATGGATTCGATTATTCCCCTACACTGGCAGCCGGTGTGGATGAGGGCCTGATTACAGGCATTGTGGACCAGAACTGCCAGGTAATTGGCAGGACACTTGTGGACAAACTGGCGGACGCAGTGGAGGGGAGGGAGATTGAGAAGGAATACTTAATTGACGTGACATGGGTGGAAGCTAAGGATATAAAAGCGTATGGAGAGAAATCGGAGAGGTAATTAAATGAATATAAAGCAGAAAAGCGCGCCCCAGCGGGAGCTGTGGGCTCAGTTTGACGCCCTGCAGATGGGAAGCGGCTGGGATGAGGAAGATATAAAGAAGCCTCAGATTTTGCTTGAGGATGCCTATGGGGACAGCCATCCGGGCAGCGTACATCTTTCGGGACTGATGGAACAGGTAAAATACGGCGTGTTTGAAAGAGGCGGGTATCCTGCAGGGTATCATACTACGGATATCTGCGATGGCTGTGCCCAGGGACATAACGGAATGAATTACATACTGGCCTCCAGAGAGGCGATCTGCGATATGATAGAACTCCACGGTTCCGTGTATCCATGGGACGGTATGGTACTTGCGTCATCCTGTGACAAATCCATACCCGCCCAATTAAAGGCAGCGGCCCGGCTTGACATTCCTTCTATATTTATACCCGGCGGGAGCATGAGGAACGGGCCGGGGATGACGACTTCCCTGGTGGCAGGAGACATATCCCTGCGCCAGAAGCGGGAAGGGGCTATTACTCCGCAGGAAATAAGGGATTACAAGCTGACGGGATGCCCCTCAGCCGGCGCATGTACGTTTCTGGGAACGGCCAGTACCATGCAATGCATGGCAGAAGCCCTGGGCATGGCTCTGCGCTGATTCCGGCCACCATGCGGGATATCCTGGCATGGGCGCGCAGGGCAGGCCAAACCATAATGAAGCTGGCAGAGAAGGATATCCGCCCCAGCCAGATCATGACGAAGGAAGCTTTTGAGAATGCCATCATGATACATAGTGCAATCGGAGGGTCCACCAATGGAGTCATCCATCTCACTTCCCTGGCAAGGGAGCTCGGGCTCCTGGTCGCACCGGAAAAATTTGACGAAATCAATCACCGGATCCCCCACATCGGAAATATCAACCCCAGCGGACAGCATCTGACAGAGGCCTTCTGGTTCGCAGGCGGAATTCCCATGGTGGAACGGGAATTAAAGAATCTGCTGCATCTTGATGTAATGACAGTCACAGGCAGGACGCTGGGAGAAAATCTGGAAGATTTGGAGAAGGACGGCTTTTTCCGGCGATATGAAGGCTATTTAAGCAATTACGGACTGAAGCGGGAACAGGTTATCTTTCCGGTCAGTAAAGCAGATGAAAAGGGCTCTATCGCTGTTATGCGGGGCAATCTTGCACCCGAGGGAGCTGTCATTAAATATGCCGCATGCGTCAGGGAGATGTGGGAGCATAAAGGAAGGGCACGAGTTTTTGACTGTGAGGAGGATGCTTACCAGTCAGTGGTGAAAAAAGAGATCCGCAGAGGTGATATCATTGTGATCCGCTATGAAGGGCCAAGGGGCAGCGGCATGCCGGAAATGCTTATGACTACAGAGGCAATTGTCTGTGATCATGAGCTCAATGGAAGCGTGGCCCTGGTTACGGATGGCAGGTTTTCCGGAGCCACCAGAGGACCCGCCATCGGCCATGTGTCTCCGGAGGCAGCAGCAGGAGGGCCTCTTGCCTTTGTGAGAGACGGCGACATCATTTCCTACAGTGTGAAGGACAGGACCCTGGATCTGACAGGAATCCAGGGGGAGGAACGGACGCTTGAGGAGGTTGAGAAGGTGCTTGAAGAAAGAAAAAAAGAGGGGATCATTCCCAGACCGAAGCGGAAAGGGATATTGGCAAGATACACCAGGGATGCCCTTTCAGCCATGGAAGGGGCCGGATATGAAGAATAAGGAACGAGGGGAAGCGGGAAGAGATATCCGGGCCCGCCTGATGCGTACCGTACTCAAGGAGAAAGGGAGGATGCTGATTCGATGAATGCAAAATATATAACACCGGCAGTGACGGCATTTACAAAAGACTATCATGTGGACATGGAGGCCAATAGGCAGATATACGACCATCTCATAGCAGGAGGAATGGATGGAATTCTGATTCTTGGAAGTATCGGAGAGTTTTTTGCCATTCCGCAGGAAGAGAAGAAACGGATGATCCGAGAGGCGCTTGCTTATGTGGATCATCGGGTAACGGTTTATGCAGGCACCGGTGGAACGGTTTTTGAAGAATGTGTAGAGCTGTCCCGCTATGCCCTGGAGCAGGGCGCAGACGGAGTTATGGTCATCCCTCCCTATTACTTTAATCTGCCGGACAGCGCTGTTCTGGACTTTTATGATACTCTGGCCGGAAGGATAGAAGGCCCGCTGCTGCTGTATAATTTCCCCGCAAGAACCGGGTATGACCTAAAGCCCCAGATAGTTCTTGAGCTGGCCCGCAGGAGGAAGAATATTGTAGGGATTAAGGACACAGTTGATGTCATGGGGCATACCAGAGCTTTGATTCAGACAGTGAAGAAAGAATTTCCCGAATTCCTGATCTATTCGGGATTTGATGAATTCTTTTCCCATAATGTGATAATCGGAGGAAACGGCTGTATCGCCGGGTTATCCAATTTTGCACCGGAGACAGCTTCTGCTCTTGCTGAGGCGGCCAGGAGGGAGGATTTCGGGCTGCTGAGGGAATACCAGAGGAGGATCGACCGGCTTATGGCGGTATACGATGTGGGAGAGCAGTTTGTACCTATTATAAAAAAAGCCATGGTGCTTTGCAGGGTACCCATGAAGTCCGTATGCGCCCGGCCCATGCAGGAAGCTACGGAGGAAGAGACCAGGCGGCTTGAACTGATTCTTAAGGAAGAGGGATTGCTTCGATAAACGAATAGGAATAGAGTTTTTTTAAAAGCAGGAAAAAGAACATTCTTAAACGGGTATCCGCTGAAGAATGTTCTTTTTATTGAATTATAAAACGCCTTATTAGGGGTTGTCCTTACAGAATTTCATTCCCAGGTTTTTCGACAAATTAAATATTGATTTTACAGATAATGGAAAATATTGTATAATTGCCATATGATCGAAAGTAAAAGCCCTTTCGATAATCAGATGAACGGGCTGAAAAGCAGCCCTTTTATCTTCACTTGCTATGCAAGTTCGAATAAGTTATATATTATGACAGAAAGGGAGATGATAGAAATGGATCAGGATAATCAAGATGGTTCCTGGCAGGAAAACCAGGATTGGGATCGCGATGCCGTATATAAACAGCCGGAGAGTCCGGTACAGAGCAACATGGCCCTGGCCTCTCTGGTCATGGGGATTCTTGGAATTATAACCTCCTGCTGCTGTTACGGAGGATTGATTTTCGGAAGCCTTGGAATTCTGTTTGCCCTGCTTTCCAGGACAGAAGACAGGTTTGAAGGCTATGCAAAGGCAGGCCTTATTACTTCATCCATTGCCATTGTGCTTGTTGTATTGGTAATAATCGTATTTGTCGGAACTGCGGCGATGAGCGGCCTGGGGCTGGGAGGTGTGTTTTCATGAAAACTTCATCATCAGAACTTAAAAGTCGTGCCAAGCGTTCTTTGAAAGGCAGATACGGCTTGTGTATCGGCATCCAGTTTATAGAGTTCGCCATTCTTCTGGCTATAACACTGGTTTGTATTTTAACATCCTTTTCTATGGGACTGGTAAGAGATCCTCTTTTTAATGGCGGCAGCGTATCTGCAGGAAATGTGATCCTGAAGGCAGGGGTTTATATCTCATTCCTGATCATTCTCTCTGTTTACAGTCTTTTAAAACCGGGAGTACTTAAGATTTATATGGATATGTGCAATGGCCACACCGCCAAATTGTCTGATCTGCTCTTTGCTTTTCAGAACAAGCCACATAGGTTTTTAGGACTTTATTTTATAAATCTTCTCATTGGATTTGCCTGGGGGATTCCGTACTTTGTAGTACTCATTGTAGCAGTCATCACTGAATTTATCCCGATCATGATAGTACTGCTGGTGCTTACGTACCTGCTTCTGCTTATTGGAAATATCATAACAACGCTGTATTTATCCCAGTCCATGTTCCTTCTCATCGAGTCTCCGGATCAGAGGGTAATTGGGAGTCTTAAGGATAGTGCAGCCATGATGAAGGGCAATAAGGGAGGCTATTTTTACCTTTTCATAAGCTTCATCGGTATGGTAGTCTTGGGATACTGCTCCATGGGTATTGGTTTACTCTGGGTCATCCCTTATATTCAAGCGACTATGACAGAATATTATCTGGATCTTAAGGAACGGCTTTCCCGGAACACCCCTGGAAGAGGTGAGGAGGTTTCCTTTGAATCCATGTGGAACCAGGAAAATCAGTGGTAGAGCCGTGTCATGCATGAGGTATGCGCATAGAATATACTAAGGAGGTGTATCCTATGCGAATTTGTGAACTAAAACAAAAAGAGGTAATTAATATTTGTGACTGCAGACGCCTCGGTTATGTTGGTGATGTGGATTTTGACATGGAAACAGGATGCCTTTTAGCCATAATTGTACCAGGACCAGGGTGCTTTTGCGGCTTTTTAGTCAGGGAAAAGGAGTTTGTAATTCCCTTCTGCGACATAAGGCAGGTGGGTCCGGACATCATCCTTGTAAATGTGGATTTGGAAAAGGCAACGGAAAGATGCGGGATATAAGGAGGATGGGCTTGCGGATCTTTGGATTGTAAGCTATGATATATAAAACGAAGTTCGATTTGTGACACTATAATTACAGTCCGTAGACAGGAGGACCAGAAACGTGAAATGTCCATTTTGCAATGAAGCAGACACCAAGGTCATTGATTCCAGACCAGCAGACGACAACAGCTCCATCAGACGCCGCAGACAATGCGAGAAATGCGGAAAGAGGTTTACCACCTATGAAAAGCTTGAGACCATGCCCCTTATGGTTATTAAGAAGGATAATTCCAGAGAAGTTTATGACCGTTCAAAAATAGAATCAGGAATTCTTCATTCCTGCCATAAGCGGCCGGTATCATCCCAGCAGATTGATTCCATGGTAGATGAGATAGAAACCCAGGTTTTCAACCGTGAAGAAAAAGAAGTGGAGAGCACGGTGATCGGAGAGCTTGTCATGAAAAAGCTGCAGGAAGTGGATGAGGTTGCTTATGTGCGCTTTGCTTCCGTATACAGGGAATTTAAAGATGTGAGTACGTTTATGGAAGAAATAGGAAAACTATTGAAAAAGTAGGAGATATATGTTTAAAGTATTTTATCCGGATGAAGATGCGGCATCAGCATACGACATATCCTTCGAAGAATTATATAAGAATGGGATCAGAGGTGTGATTTTTGATATTGACAATACTCTGGTGCCTCATGATGCGCCCGCAGATGAAAGAGCTAAGAAATTGTTTTTACATCTGCATAAGCTTGGGATGGAATCCTGCCTCCTTTCCAACAACAAAGAGCCGAGAGTGGCTTCCTTTGCCAGGGCTGCGGGCAGCCCTCATTATATATATAAAGGAAACAAGCCCTGGAGAAAAGGCTATCAAAGAGCGATGGAATTCATGAAAACGGATGCGAAACATACGGTTTTCGTGGGGGATCAGCTCTTTACCGATGTTTATGGGGCCAAAAGAGCCGGAATCTACAGCATTCTGGTCAGGCCGATTCATCCAAAAGAAGAAATCCAAATTGTTTTAAAGAGATATTTAGAAGCAGTTGTACTGTATTTTTATCACAGAGATAAGAAAAGAAAAAAGTGAACAGTATCAGGTGAAAGAACATTTCTGACGGGTAAAAGACAGCCTGACAGGTTATAATACGGATGAGACGGTCCGGACAAGCCGGCTGATCCGGGGCATACAGAAGATGCTTTGCCCGGAAGGCATGGGAGAAAAGGTGGTAAAAGGGATATGAAAATTCTTGTATTAAACGGCCCGAATCTAAACTTTTTAGGAATCCGCGAAAAGGGAATATACGGAACAGAGGATTATCATGCGCTGGTATCCATGCTGGAAGAAAAAGCGCAGAGAGAAGGTCATGAGCTGGAAGTCTTTCAAAGCAATTATGAAGGCGGAATCATCGACAAAATTCAGGAGGCATATCACAATGGAACAGAAGGGATTATCATTAATCCCGGAGCGTTTACCCATTACAGCTATGCCGTTAGAGATGCCCTGGGTTCCGTAGAGATTCCCAAGGTTGAAGTCCATATATCCAATGTCCATAAGAGAGAGGAGTTCCGCCATACATCGGTAACTGCGCCTGTTTGTACCGGACAAGTAGTTGGTCTGGGGCTTAAGGGATATGCTCTTGCAATGGATTATTTAACAGGAAAATAATTGCTCCGATTCAAGAAATGGGAGATATTTGTAAAAAACTGTTGAAAATGTATTTGTTATAGTATAGAATATAAAAGGTTAAGAAGAGAAATTCAAGGAGGAATATCATTTATGATATCAGCGGGTGATTTTAGAAACGGTATCACATTGGAGATCGAGGGTACTTTTTATCAGATTATGGAGTTCCAGCATGTAAAACCTGGAAAGGGTGCTGCATTCGTAAGAACTAAGATTAAAGATGTGTTAAACGGCGGCATTAACGAGCGCACATTCCGCCCGACAGAGAAGTTCCCACAGGCAAGAATCGATAGATTTGACATGCAGTATCTGTATGCTGATGGAGATCTTCATAACTTTATGGATACGAATACCTATGAGCAGATAGCGTTAACTCCAGATGTAATCGGTGATGCGTTAAAGTTTGTAAAAGAGAATGAGACGGTTAAGGTATGTTCTTATAATGGTAAGGTATATTCCGTAGAGCCTCCATTATTCGTGGAGTTGGTTATTACAGATACAGAGCCGGGATTCAAGGGTGATACCGCTCAGGGAGCGACTAAGCCAGCTACGGTTGAGACCGGTGCAGTGGTATATGTTCCCTTGTTTGTAGATCAGGGTGACAAGATTAAGATTGATACACGTACAGGTGAATACCTGTCCAGAGTATAAAAGGAAAAGGACCGGGCGATCTGCAAGGTCCTTTTATTAATTATATATGATTTATGTTTGGTATTGAGAAAGCAACGTAGAAAGGATCGTTCAAATATTCCTGCGTTGTTTTTATACCTGATCATCAGATTGCATATGGCAATCCGTGCAGAATAATACGGGAAAATATTTAAATACGGGGAAATGCAATAAGAGAATATTGCAGGCATAGAAGGTAAATATTATAAAATAGTAAAAAGAAAGCACCTTTTTGGGAAAAGATAAGGATTGCGGGATCCTCATAACTTAAAAAGGCGCTTATTTTATTACCGGATCACTGATTCCTGTCCATGTGGCTGAAGATCATGGAGCAGTACAGTTTTGGAAAAGAAAAGGGAAAAGAATTTGATTTTTAAGGTCACTTGTAATATAATTAATATTTAGCGTAGAAATATCTGGAATAGAAAAAGGAGACCAGGAACTGATGAAGAAGATTCTTGATTTGATTACAGCAGAGATGAAGGCAGCATTTGCGGACTGCGGATATGATGAGGCTTATGCAAAGGTAACCTTATCGAATCGCCCGGACCTTTGCGAATACCAGTGCAACGGAGCCATGGCGGCAGCCAAGGCCTATAAAAAGAAACCATTTGATATTGCATCGGAAGTAGTGGCAAAGCTTGCGGCCAGTCATGTATTTGCTGCGGTGGATGCAGTGATGCCGGGATTTATCAATCTAAAACTTAACTCAGATTATCTGGCAGACTATATGAACGGCATGGCTGATGAAGAACAGTCCGGCTGTGAAAAAACAGAAAATCCCATGACAATTGTGGTGGATTACGGCGGAGCCAATGTTGCAAAGCCTCTGCACGTAGGCCATCTTCGTTCCGCGATCATCGGGGAGAGTATTAAGAGAATGGGCCGTTTTCTTGGACATCATGTCATTGGAGATGTTCACCTGGGAGACTGGGGCCTTCAGATGGGACTGATCATTGAGGAGCTTAAGGACAGAAAACCGGAGCTGCCTTATTTTGACGAGTCCTTTGAAGGGGAGTATCCAAAGGAAGCACCCTTTACCATCAGTGAGCTGGAAGAGATATACCCTGCGGCCAGTTCAAAAGCCAAATCAGATGAGGGATTCAGTACCAGAGCCCATGATGCCACTTTGAAACTGCAAAACGGTTTCAGGCCTTACCGTGCCATCTGGCGCCATATTATAGAAGTATCTGTTTCTGATTTAAAGAAAAACTACGGAAATCTCAATGTTTCCTTTGATTTATGGAAAGGGGAAAGCGATGCGGAACCCTATATTGCCGATTTGATAAAGGAACTGGAAGATAAGGGCCTTGCCTATGAAAGCCAGGGAGCCCTTGTTGTGGATATTGGAGAAGAGGGGGATACCAAAGAACTTCCTCCCTGTATTGTAAGAAAGTCTGACGGTGCTGCCCTTTATTCCACTTCTGATCTTGGAACCATCATTGAACGGGAGAAAGATATAAAGCCTGACTGGTACATCTATATTACGGATAAACGTCAGGAACTGCATTTTGTCCAGGTGTTCCGTGTAGCGAAAAAGGCCGGCTTTGTATCACAGGATAAGAAGATGTCTCATCTTTGCTTCGGCACCATGAATGGAAAAGACGGTAAGCCCTTTAAGACAAGGGACGGCGGAGTTATGCGTCTGGAAACACTGATATCTGACATCAGCCAGGCAGCTTATGAAAAGATCATGGAGAACCGTACCGTTTCTGAGAAAGAAGCGGATGAAACATCAAAGATCGTGGGAATGGCAGCCTTAAAGTATGGGGACCTGTCTAATCAGGCATCCAAGGACTATGTGTTTGACATGGACCGTTTCGTATCCTTTGAGGGAAATACCGGCCCTTACATCCTTTATACGATCGTAAGAATTAAGTCCATTCTGGCAAAATACCAGGGCCTTGAAGATAAATACCAGGGTGAGGAGCAGATTCTTGCAGCTGCATCGGAGGCGGAAAAAGATCTGATGCTCCAGCTTTCCAGATATAACGAAATCATGGAAACAGGCTTTACGGAGCTTGCGCCCCATAAGATATGCCAGTACATTTATGAACTTGCCAATGCATTTAACCGTTTTTACCATGATACCAAGATCATATCCGAAGAGGATAAAAAACGGCAGGCATCCTGGATCCGTTTGATCAGGCTTACCAAGGATGTATTAAATGCATGTATTGGCGTACTGGGAATCGAGGCGCCGGAACGAATGTAATGGTGAACGGATGTGAGGAACTATGAGAGTATTACACTTGACGACAAATACCTTCTGGAAGGGTGAATCAGGTGTCAGTGCCCTGGTGGAGGATCAGGGAAAGGAATATAAGGCAAATTTGCATATCAAGGGTAGTCAGGTTTTTGACTACTCTTGTTCTTGTGCCCAGGGAAATTCCTACCGGGGGATGTGTCCTCACTGCAAAGCTCTGTTTGAGGTGTATAAAGAGCAGGAGTCAAACCCTGGAAGGCCTGTACTCACTTCCCAGCAGGCAAGGGCCATGATCCGGGAATATACCAACCGGGAGGTGTCCCGGATCATGAGCGAGGGAGAAGAGGAGCAGGTGAAACTTTCCCTATCCCTCCTCATCAGCCGAAGAGAAGTAAAGCTGGAGTTTAAGCTTGGAAAAGACCGGCTTTACATGGTAAAGGATCTGGCTGCATTTGCAAATGCGGTAGAAAACGGCACCTATGTGGAATACGGCAAAAATCTGGCGTTCCATCACAGCCCTTCCGCCTTTGCGAAGGAGAGCCGCCCTCTTCTGGAATTTGTACTGGAGATTGTAAATGCATACTGTGAGCATTATGAACAGTTTCAGAAAAGTTCCTTTTCCACGAAACCTGTCCTGCGGTTTTTAAATTTAAGCCGCGCAAACCGGGACCGTTTTTTTGGAATCATGATGGGAGAGACCCTGGAATTTGAAGATTACAAGGGGCAGAAGCGGAAGCTGATGATCGTTGACCGCAATCCCAACTTAAAGGTTACGGTAAAGCGCCAGGGACGGGATGGGGTTTTAGTGTCCGTTGACCGGGAGCTTTTGACCTTTGAGGGGGAACACCGCTTATATCTTGCAGATATGAAATACTTGTACTGCTGTGACCAGCCCTGCAGTGAGGCCCTCTCCGTGTTTCTGGGGCAGATGATGGAAGGGTTCAAACCTTCTTATGAAACGGAAATCAATGACAAGGATATGCCTCTTTTTTATGAACGGGTTTTAAAAAGGATCGCTGCCTACTGCACCATTGATTCCAAAGAACTGGATCTGGAAGCTTATAAACCGGAGGAGTTAAAGGCAAGGTTTGACTTTGATTCCGATGGGCAGGGCGGGCTGATTTTAAAGCCGACCCTTTCCTATGGAGACTATTCGTTCCAGCCGGTAGAAGATGAGCGCCTTCCCCGTACCGTGTGCCGGGATGTGCCGGGAGAGTTCCGCATCAGCCGCCTGATAACCCGCTACTTTAAATATAAAGAATATGAATCGGAATATCCTGCTATTCGGGATGATGAGGAAGCGGTATACCGGTTGCTTACTTCAGGGATGAGTGAGTTCATGGCATTGGGAGAGGTTTATTTTTCAGAATCCTTTAAAAAGTTAAAAGTTCTTCCTCCTCCCAAGGTATCCATCGGAGTCCGGAGCGTAGGGAACTGGCTGGAACTGGACGTGGATACGGCTGGGCTGTCAGGGGAGGATTTAAGCCGGCTTTTGGAAGTATACAGTCAGAAAAAGAAGTATTACCGCTTAAAAAGCGGGGAATTTATAAGTCTTGACGACAACGGGCTTATGACGGTTGCAAAGCTGATTGAGGGCTTATCTGCTGACCCTGATAAGCTGGGCAAGTCGTTCCGTCTTCCCAAGTACAGGGCGCTTTATCTGGACAGCATTCTGAAAGAGGGAAGCGGCATTACCCTTTACCGGGACCAGCTCTATAAGGCGGTGGTTCGGGGAATGAAGTCTGTGGAGGACAGTGATTTTGAGGTCCCCCAGCCCCTGTGCCATGTGCTGAGAGGGTATCAGAAGACTGGATACCGCTGGCTTAAGACGTTGGACAGCTATGGCTTTGGGGGAATCCTTGCCGATGATATGGGACTTGGAAAGACCATCCAGATCATAACCCTGCTCCTTGATGAAGCAGGTAAAAAGGAACATACAACATCCCTTATCGTCTGCCCTGCATCCTTAGTATACAACTGGGAGAATGAGTTTCACATCTTTGCTCCCTCTCTTAAAGTTGCGACGATCACCGGCCAGGCAGGGGAGCGGGAAGAGTTGTTAATGCATACAGATGAGAAAGATGTGCTGATCACGTCTTATGACCTATTAAAACGGGATATTGATCTTTATAAGGATAAGTTCTTCCGGTTTCAGGTCATTGATGAGGCCCAGTACATCAAAAATGCATCCACTCAGAGTGCAAGAGCGGTAAAAAGCATTGATGCAGGAAACCGGTTTGCTTTAACCGGTACTCCCATTGAAAACCGTTTATCAGAGCTGTGGAGCATTTTTGATTTCCTGATGCCAGGATTTCTCTTCTCCTATCGGAAATTTAAAAAAGAATATGAACTTCCCATTGTCCGGGACCAGGAAAGACCGGCGCTGGAGAGCCTTCACCGCCTGATCGGCCCCTTTCTTTTAAGACGGCTTAAGAAAGATGTGCTGAAAGAATTGCCGGACAAGCTGGAAACCATTGTTTATTCCGCTTTTGACAAAGAGCAGAAAGAACTGTATGCCGCAAACGCATTCCGCTTAAAGCAGGAGCTTGAGAGCTTAGATGGCAGTTCGGGAAGGGATAACATCCAGATCCTTTCGGCGCTTACCAGACTCCGTCAGATCTGCTGCGATCCTCATTTATGCTATGAGAATTACAAAGGGGGATCCGCAAAGCTGGAAACCTGCATTGACCTGGTTCGGAACGGGGTAGAAGGCGGGCACAAGATCCTGCTCTTTTCCCAGTTTACCTCTATGCTTGCTGTGATCGGACAACGGCTGAAAAAAGAGGCGGTTCCATTCTATATGCTGACTGGGGCAACTCCAAAAGAAGACAGGCTCCATATGGTAAATTCCTTTAAAGATGATGAGATTCCCCTGTTCCTCATTTCCTTAAAGGCAGGCGGTACAGGACTTAACCTGACTGCGGCGGATGTGGTCATACACTTTGATCCATGGTGGAATGTGGCAGCTCAGAACCAGGCCACGGACCGGGCCCACCGGATCGGCCAGGAGAAGCAGGTGAGTGTATTCAAGCTGATCACAAAGGGTACGATTGAGGAAAATATTTTAAAGCTTCAGGAATCCAAAAAGGATTTGGCAGAACAGATTATAACAGAGGGAACCGTGTCCTTAAGTAATCTGACCAAAGAGGATTTATTGGGGCTTTTGGATATATAGTTCATTGAATGAAAGGATGGATAAGTGATGAAAGTACTAATGTTAAATGGGAGCCCTCATGAGAGAGGCTGTACCAACCGTGCCCTTCTTGAGGTGGAATGGGCCTTGAATGAGGAAGGCATTGAGACAGAAATCCTTCACGTAGGGAGCCAGTCTGTCCATGGATGTATTGCCTGCCAGAAATGTTCAGAAACAGGAAGATGCGTATTTACTTATGATTTGGTTAATCAGGTGCTTGATAAAATGGAAACAGCGGAAGGGCTGATCGTA
Organism: Lacrimispora sp.; assembly: GCF_032078915.1. Lineage (GTDB taxonomy): Bacteria > Bacillota > Clostridia > Lachnospirales > Lachnospiraceae > Lacrimispora. The sequence goes on from NZ_DAMAUN010000003.1 coordinate 152,773, forward strand.
GGTTCCCCTGTTCATTATGCTTCTCCCAACGGCACCGTGCTTTCCTTCCTGGACCGTTTGTTTTATGCGGGAAGGGATTTTGCCTTTAAGCCTGGAGCAGCGGTTGTTTCCGCCCGGAGGGCAGGAACCACCGCTTCTCTTGATGTTTTAAACAAATATTTCACCATTGCCCAGATGCCGGTGGTTTCTTCCACTTACTGGAACATGGTTCACGGATTTACGCCTCAGGAGGTGGAGCAGGATCTGGAAGGGCTTCACACCATGAGAGCTCTCGGAAAAAATATGGCATGGCTTTTAAAATGTCTTGAGGTAGGAAAGGCCGCAGGAATCAGCCTTCCCGCCTGGGAAGAAATCCCAAGGACAAATTTCATACGATAAACAAGAAAAAATTCCCTTTACTTTTTTTGGTTGTGGTGTATAATGAGATAGGCACTATATGTAGTGATTCAAAACTTAGAGATACAAAATATAGAAGAGGTTAAGGTGACAGGGATGATTAAAGTTCAAAAACGTGACGGCAGAATTGTGGAGTATGACAGGGATAAAATCATTACAGCCATTCGGAAAGCCAATGCAGAGGTGGAAGCTTTTGAGCGGGCTGGTGAGGAAATGATTGATACAATACTGGATCATGTGGAGAGAGATAACGACGGCGTGATCAGTGTGGAAGCCATTCAGGACATGATCGAGAGCAGTCTGGTAAATAAGAACAAATATACGCTTTCCAAAAAATACATCATTTACCGTTACCAAAGGGCTCTGCTTCGGAAGGCAAACACAACCGATGAGTCTATCTTAAAGCTGATTAAAAATGAGAACAAGGAACTGGCAGAGGAAAATTCCAACAAGAATACCATTCTGGCATCGACTCAGAGAGATTACATCGCTGGAGAGGTGTCCAGAGACTTAACCAGAAGAATGCTGCTTCCGGAGAGGATTTCTCTAGCCCATGACCAGGGATCCATTCACTTTCACGATGCGGATTATTTCGTACAGCCGATTTTTAACTGCTGTCTGATCAATATCGGTGATATGCTGGATAACGGCACCGTGATGAATGAAAAAATGATCGAGAGTCCTAAGAGTTTTCAGGTGGCGTGTACGGTCATGACCCAGATCATAGCGGCTGTTGCAAGCAACCAGTATGGCGGACAGTCCGTAGATATCCGGCATTTGGGCAAATATTTAAGAAAAAGCAATGATAAATTCCATAAGCAGATCCGTGTGGAATTCGGTGATACGGTTTCTCCTGAGATGGTGGAAAAGATGGCTGCCATCCGCCTGGGAGATGAGCTGAAATCCGGTGTCCAGACCATTCAGTACCAGATCAACACCTTAATGACAACCAACGGGCAGGCCCCCTTTGTGACCCTGTTCTTATGCCTTGATGAAAACGACGAATACTTAAAGGAAAATGCCATGATCGTGGAGGAGGTCCTCCGACAGAGGCTTGAGGGGATCAAGAACGAAGCAGGCGTATATGTCACTCCTGCATTTCCTAAACTGATCTATGTTTTAGATGAGAATAACTGCTTAAAGGGCGGAAGATATGATTACATAACGAAGCTGGCAGTGAAATGCTCCTCGAAACGCATGTATCCGGATTATATTTCTGCTAAGAAAATGAGGGAAAATTACGAAGGGAATGTATTCAGCTGCATGGGCTGCCGGAGCTTCCTTTCTACCTGGAAGGATGAGAATGGCAATTACAAGTTTGAGGGAAGATTTAATCAGGGAGTGGTAAGTCTTAACCTGCCGCAGATCGGTATTCAGGCAAAGGGAGATGAAGATACGTTCTGGAAGATTTTGGATGAACGTCTGGATCTATGCTATGAGGCTCTGATGTGCAGACATAAGTCACTGGAAGGCACCCTTTCCGATGTAAGTCCGATCCATTGGCAGTACGGCGCCATTGCAAGGCTTAAAAAAGGTGAAAAGATCGACCCGCTCCTTCAAAATGGCTATTCTACCATATCGTTAGGATACATCGGCCTTTATGAGACGACAAAGCTTATGAAGGGGGTCAGCCAGACAGATCCGGTAGGAGAAGAGTTTGCTCTCCGCGTCATGAATTATATGCGGAAGGTTGTAGACCAGTGGAAAAAGCAGACCGGACTCGGCTTTGGCTTATACGGAACACCGGCGGAATCTCTCTGCTACCGGTTTGCCAAAATTGACCGGGAGCGGTTCGGAAACATACCTGATGTGACGGACAAGGGCTATTACACCAACTCCTATCACGTTGATGTGCGGGAATCCATTGATGCGTTCAGCAAATTCACCTTTGAGAGCCAGTTCCAGACTATTTCCTCGGGCGGGGCCATTTCCTATGTGGAGGTTCCTAATATGCAGAACAATCTGGAAGCTATGGAAGAAGTGGTGAAATTCATTTACGATAACATCCAGTACGCAGAGTTTAACACCAAATCAGATTATTGCCAGGAATGCGGTTTTGACGGTGAGATCATTATCAACGAAGATATGGATTGGGAATGCCCTCAGTGCCATAACAAGGATAAGAGGCGGATGAATGTGACCAGAAGAACCTGCGGCTATCTGGGAGAGAATTTCTGGAATGCCGGAAAGACAAAGGAGATCAAATCCAGAGTCCTTCATTTATAGGAGGTGTGCCATGAATTATGCGACCATAAAGCCTACGGATGTAGCGAACGGCCCGGGGGTCAGGGTATCTTTATTTGTCAGCGGATGCAATCACCGCTGCAAGGAGTGTTTTAATTCCGAAGCCTGGGATTTTCATTACGGCCAGGAATATAGTCCGGAAACCGGATCAAAAATACTGGAATATTTAAACCATACCTATATTGCCGGCTTAAGCCTTCTGGGGGGAGAACCTATGGATCCCAATAATCAGAAAGGCATCCTGTCTTTGGTAGAGAAAGTAAAAGAGCGTTTTCCGGATAAGACGATCTGGTGCTACACCGGCTATGATTTTGAAAAGGATATTCTGGGAGACATGGCAGGAAAGATTCCAGAGACAAGACGGATCTTAGACTGTCTGGATGTCATGGTAGACGGAAAGTTTGAAGTGGAAAAAAAGGATTTAAAGCTGCGGTTTAAAGGGTCATCCAATCAGAGGATCATTAAAGTGCAGGAATCCCTTGATATGGGAAAGATCGTATTGTGGGAATAAAAAACAGGGTATTTTGCAGTCCGCCGTAAAGGCGGCGGCAAAATACCCTGTTTTAGCTTCTTACCGTTTATAACCGGCCACTTACCCATAATCCCTGTAAAAACCGGTTTGAATATGATATGATGAACTGGCAGTCAGGAGGAAGCAGTATGAAGGTCAATATTAAAACAGTCAGCCATGATGCGGAAGAATCTGCGGAGCTGTACATCCATGAGAGGGATGAGGCGGTGGACCGTCTTGCAGAATATTTAGAACAGGATTTGTTCCGGTCGGTAACGCTCTTGTGCCAGAAGGAAGAAAAAATCTGCCGGGTTCCGAGCCCTGAGATTTATTTGATTGAAACGGTAATGGAAAAACAGGTGGTCCATACGAAAGAGGAAACCTTTGAGACAAATAAGAGACTTTACGAACTGGAGCGGCTTCTTCCGTCTAATTTCATCCGGATATCCAAGTCTGTGATCATGAATATAGATAAGGTAAGGACCTATACTCCTATGCTCAATGGGCTTATGAAGGTCTCTATGATAAATTCCCAGGTGACTTATATTTCCAGGAAATATTTAAAAGAGGTAAAAGACAGGATTTTGGAGGCGAGGCATTATGAATAGAAACGAGGGAAAAAGAGAGCTTTTTTGGGAAATTATGTTTTCCGGAGCCGATTTGGGGATGATTTTATTTGTAGGTGCTTTAATGGGACTTTGGCTTTTCTCCGGCAGACAGGGGCTGGAGATTATCATGGACCGCCTGGGCCTTTTTTTTCTCATTTATCTTGCGGCAGGCTGCCTCCTCCAGCTCTTAAAACAGCTGCCTGAAATGGATTTAAGCTGGCTGCGGGGCATGGCTTTTATGTACTGGTTTGATATTTTATTAGTTCTCTTATTGTTTCTTGCTGCATTTCTTCCGGATTATTTAAGATACATCATCTTATCGGATGCTGTGGTGCTTGTTGGGAGATGGGCGTTAAATTACCTTTATGCAAAGCGTACTGCCAATGAACTGAATAAAGCAAAGGGAGGACGTACCCTTGTCATTGATTTAAATGAAAAGCCAGGCACTAAAGAAGAATTTTTCTCTGTCCTGGAAAATTACTGCATCAAAAACCGCTTGAGCCTGGAATATATAGAACGGGATATTCCGGCTGTGGTTAAGCTTGACGGAGTTCTTCATGAGGTGGATTTAAGGAGTTACTATACGTATGGAGGACCTGTGTATACCATGGACATTACAAAGCTTTAATTGGCCATGGCCCGAAATCAGCCGAAAGATGAGTGTGTTCACAAACCTGGAAACCTGTGGTAAAATAGAGGAAATAGAATGAACAGGACAGGAGCGGAACATGACTGACAATCCAAGGAAAAGTGAAAAAACAAAATACCGTCTGGCCGATTCCATAAAGGATTGCATGAAAACCAAGCCCGTGGATAAAATTACAGTCCAGAACATTGTGGACGGGTGCGGGATGACCAGACAAACCTTTTACCGGAATTTTAAGGATAAGTACGATTTGATCAACTGGTATTTTGACAAGCTGGTGCTGGAATCCTTTGCCCAGATCGGGGTGGATAAAACCGTACGTCAGAGCCTGAAGGAAAAATTCGAATTCATCAAGAAGGAAAAGGTATTCTTTACGGAGGCGTTCCGTTCCGACGATTATAATTCTTTAAAAGAACATGATTTTGAACTGATCATGGGATTTTATACGGAACTCATTACCCGGAAGAGACAGGAAATGCTTTCTGAGGAAATCCAGTTTCTTCTTGAGATGTATTGCAGAGGCTCCGTATACATGACGGTGAAATGGGTCCTTTCGGGCATGAAGCAGACTCCGGGCGAGATGGCGGCGAGTCTGACAGAAGCCATGCCTCCCAGACTGGAAACAGTATTTTCGGAAACAGGCCTGATTTAGGTATGATTGCCATATAATAAAAGTTACAATTTGTGTTTTTTGTAAGATTTGTTACAAAAGATACTGATTGTAACTTTATTTTTTGCCTGCATGTTGTTAAAATTATAACATAAGAAACATGTCATTTATAAGGAGAAGGAGAGGTTATCATGGCAAACAGGATTGTATTAAACGAAACATCATACCACGGCTCCGGCGCAGTTCAGGAGATTCCAGGCGAGGTAAAAAGAAGAGGATTTCAAAAGGCATTTCTTGCATCTGATCCCGACTTAATTAAATTTAACGTAACCTCAAAGATCACAAAGATCCTGGAAGAAAATGGAATGGATTATGAGATCTATTCGGATATCAAGCCAAACCCGACCATAGAAAATGTCCAGACAGGGGTAGAGGCATTTAAAGCGTCAGGAGCGGATTATATCATAGCGGTCGGCGGCGGCTCTTCCATGGATACTGCAAAAGCCATCGGCATCATCATTGCAAATCCGGAATATGAAGATGTGAGAAGCTTGGAAGGAGTGGCTCCCACTAAAAAACCAAGCGTGCCGATCATCGCCGTTCCTACCACAGCAGGTACGGCAGCGGAAGTTACCATCAACTACGTGATCACTGATGTGGAAAAGAAACGCAAATTTGTCTGCGTGGATCCTCATGATATTCCCATCGTTGCCATCGTTGACCCGGACATGATGTCCAGCATGCCAAAGGGCCTGACTGCCGCCACGGGTATGGATGCCTTGACCCATGCAATCGAAGGTTATATTACAAAGGGTGCCAACCCCATCACAGATATGTTCAATTTAAAGGCCGTTGAATTAATAGGAAAAAGCTTAAGAGGAGCCGTGGAAAATACCGCCGAAGGCCGGGAAGGCATGGCATTGGGCCAGTATATTACGGGAATGGGATTTTCAAACTGCGGCCTTGGTATCGTGCACTCCATGGCTCATGCACTTGGCGCTGTTTATGACACGCCTCATGGGGTGGCAAACGCCATACTGCTTCCTACCATCATGGAGTTTAACGCCGGTACAACCGGCGAGAAATACCGTGACATTGCAAGAGCAATGGGAGTGGAAGGAACCGAGAAAATGACGGAAGAAGAATACCGCAAGGCAGCGGTTGATTCGGTAAAAAAATTGTCTGCAGATGTAGGGATACCGGCTGATTTGACTCAGATAGTAAAAAAAGAGGATGTGCAGTTCCTGGCAGAATCCGCGGCGGCGGATGCCTGCGCTCCGGGAAATCCCAGGGAAGCCAGTCTGGAAGATATCATGAAACTCTATCAATCGCTTATGTAAGCAAAAGAAACCTCTTGGCCCTTGGTCAGGAGGTTTTTCCGATACCCCGATATCTATGGAAAAAGAACTTGAAATAAGATCCAAATCGGTTATTCTGAAAGTAATATAAATGGATAAGGAGAAGACCCATATGAATAATCGAATGAAAAAGGCCGAATCAGTTTTAGAGATGCTTCCCGGCTTTCAATATCTCTATAAAGGAGAAGTGAATACAGAAACTGTGAAGTATCTGATAAAGAAAGGCTGGGCGCTGGAGGCGGAAGACCGGGGGTCTGTCCATCTGGCATCTTTGGCCGGAATGGACAGGAACGACATTTATTTCTCGGCTCTTGATAAAGAGCCGGCAGCCATAAAAGCAGCCATTGGGACATGCAGGTTCGTTGCTTCCAGTTTGAAAGAGATGGAACTTATCAATGAAGCGGCAGCCGGATATCTGGCTCCGGGACATCTGGAAGTGATAGGAATTTCCGTGATTGCGGAAGCTTATGACAATGGAACAATGCCTGGCTTCCGGGTGGAAGAATTATCCCAATTAGCCGCAGAAGCCAGAACATTGCGTTTCATATCCATACGCGGCTGTTTCATACGGGGCAATACGAAAGGGCTGTCTGGAGAAAATCTTGGAAGATATTTGAGAGACTGCTATGAAACAGCCAAACTGGTTACCACGACCATACCCTGTGGCATGTCTTATATAAACGCAGGCAATACCATGGAACCGGCTGTTCAAACCATGAAATTAGGCCAGGAAGCTCAGGAAAGGCTTCAAACTGCCGCAAAGATCATGGTCAATCAGAATCAAACCGCATTTTATGCAAAACTGCTGCTGCAATAATGAAAAAACTCCCCGCTGTGAGAAACTGCATCTGTCTCTCACAGCGGGGAGTTTTAAATCCCATTATTTCTTTCTATAATACGTGTCCTTTAAAGGCAGGCTCTGCCTGAATACTCCATCCAGCCTGTAGTAAGCATGAGCACAGGCGGGGGAGGTGGGGATCATGCACAGTTCCCCGCATCCTTTCGCACCAAAGGAGTAAGGCAGTTTATTCTCTTCCTTAGGCTGGCAGAGAATTACTTCCAGTTCAGGTGCCTCGTCTGCTCTCATAAATCCTATGGTACCGAATTTACTGGCAGGATATCCGTTTTCACATTTAAACTCTTCTGTGACGCCGTAACCGATTCCCATGATCATACCGCCTTCAATCTGGCCTTCCACGGACCCAATGTTTACTGGAGTTCCCACATCAAAGGCAGATACTGCCTTGGTGATTTTTCCTTCTTCATTTAAAATAATTACCTGAGTTCCGTAGGAATAAGATACGTGGCTCACGGGATTATCCTTAATGGCTCCCAGAGGATCTGTCTGAGCAGAATATTCTCCGAAGAATTCGTGTCCTTCTAAGTCTGCCAGACTGTTTCCGCTGTCTAAGGCGCATTTTAGTTTTTCGCCGGCTCTGCGGGCTGCTTCCCCGGTAACAACCGTCTGACGGGAAGCAGTGGAGGTTCCGGAGTTAGGAGTCCTTATGGTATCTGCCGCTTCAAAGATAAAAAGGGCAGGATCAAGTCCTGATGCATGACAGATTTCGGTTAAAACCATTTGACCGATTCCCTGGCCCATACAGGAGGCAGAGGTACGGATATGAACCTTTTCCTCTTCAATGGAAAGAAGAACACGGCCTACATCCATTTTACCCATTCCGGTTCCTGCATTTTTAAAGCCGCAGGCAATTCCTGCGTAAGGATTGGAATAATAAATATCCTTTACAGCGTCAAGGCAGGCTTCCATATTGGTATTGGGATCAGCGGTCTGTCCGTTTGGCAGAACATCGCCTGGCT